>DASRHI010000001.1:0-47699 GCA_035650615.1 Gaiellaceae bacterium
GAACCCCGACCCCGCCCCCGAGACAAAAAGCTCGAGCGTCGCCCGCACGACGGCCTCGCCGGAGGGAACGACGACCCTGAAACGCAGAAAAGCAACCGAGAGCGGGCGGCGGGCGACGACGAGGCTCGCCGCCTTCCCGAAGGTTCGCGCCGGGCGGTCGGCCCGGACGAAGGAGTCCGCGACCGGCGTCAGGACGAGCGTCGAGGTCCCGGCGGCCCCGCCGCCGGAGGCTGCGACCGCGGCGCCGAGCGCGGCGACGGTCACGGCGAGGGCGCCGAGCCGCATCGCCTGCCCACGACTCCGCATCCACACCCCTTGTAGCAGCTGGAGCGCTCGCCTCGTCAGCCGACCCGGTAGGCGTACGTGCGGCCGGGGGTCCGGCCCGCCGCCGTCACCGCGACCCTGATCGTGAGCAGGCCGGCTCCGGTCAGCGCCGCGAGGGCAGGAGCTGCGAGTCGTGGTGGGTGCCGAAGCGCGAGCGGACGCGGGTGAAGGCGAAGTAGCGGACGGCGGGCGCGGCCGCGTCGTCGACGACGACGACGAGCTCGCCGGTCTCCCGCTCGAACGCGCCGCCCGCCTGCGTGCGCGTCCCCGCGTAGCGGACGAGCCAGCGGTCGCCACTCCGGCGGGCCGGCAGGCGGAGCGAGGCGCGCTGCCCCTTCCACGGCGCGGCCGCCCTCCGCACGAGCGCCGCGAGCGCGCCGTCGCCGGAGGAGGGGAGCAGGGCGCGCGCCGCCGCGGCGTCGCCGTGGAGGACGGCCGCCGCGAACCGCTCCGCCACCGCGCGGCGCGCGGCGGGCGAGGCGGGCCCGGAGGCGGTGGCGCCGCCGCAGCCCGCCGCGAGCGCGGCGAGGAGCGCGGCGGCGGCGGCGAGCCTCGGCATCGGTCCGCGCCCCATCGTAGAGTCGCCCGGTGGACGGAGGCGCGACGAGCGAACTGCGCCTGGCGAGCGCGCCCTGCACCTGGGGGGTGTGGGAGCGCACGGCGGGGCGCGACGACCTCGTCCCGCCGGAGCGGATGCTCGCGGTCGTGCGCGAGCTCGGCTACCGCGGGATCGAGCTCGGGCCGCCGGGCTACCTCGGCTCCGGCCCGGACGAGGTCGCGCGCGCGCTCGAGCCGTACGGGCTCGAGCTCGCGGGGGCGTTCGCGCCGCTCCGGATCGCGGACGAGGCGGGCTTCCGCGAGGACCTCGCCTTCCTCGACCGGACGGTCGCGACCCTCGCGGCGGCGGGCTCGCGCGGCCCGGTCGTGCTCGCGGGCGACGAGAACGCGCTGCGGCTCGGCGTCGCCGGCCGGCCCGCGGCGCGCGCCGAGACCTCCCTGCGCGGCGCCGAGCTCGCGCGCGCCGCCGGGCGGGTGCAGGCCGCGGCCGAGCGGGCGCTCGAGCGGGGGGTCGCGGCCGCCTTCCACCCGCACACCGGCACCTACGTCGAGGGGGCGGAGGAGGTCGAGGCGCTGCTCGAGGCGACCGACCCGGACGTCGTCGGGCTCGCGTTCGACACGGGGCACGCCGTCGTCGGCGGCGCCGATCCCGTCGCCTTCGCCCGCGACCACCGCTCGCGCATCGCCCACCTCCACCTGAAGGACGTCGACGGCGCCGTCCTCGCGCGCGTCCGCGCCGGCGAGGCCGGCGTCGAGGAGGCATGGGCCGGGGGGCTCTTCTGCCCCTTCGGCGAGGGGGTCGTCGACGTCGTCGGGGTCCTGCGCGAGCTCGACGGCTTCGGCGGCTGGGCGGTCGTCGAGCAGGACCGCGTGGCGGTGCGGCTCGAGGACCTCGGCGCCGTGCGGGCCGTCGAGGAGCGGAACCTCGCCGCGCTGCGGGGGTAGCGGCCGTCACGGCCAGGGCCAGTCGGGGCCGACCTCGAGCGGGCGCCCGGCGAGCGCGCTCGCCCGCGCGGCGACGCCGACGGCGACCGCGCGCCGGTCGTCCTCGAGGCCGGGCCCGGCGGGGCCCTCCCCGCGGCAGGCGGCCGCGAAGGCCGCGAGCTCGGCGGCGTAGGCGTCCCGGAAGAGCTCGCGGTAGTCCTGCGGGAAGCGGGCGCGGTCGCGCGCGTCGAGGACGGTGACGCCGTCGCGCGAGGCCGCGGTGCCGATCAGCACCGACCCCTCGTCGCCGACCACCTCGGCCCGGACGTCGTGCCCCCAGGCGCAGGTGCGCGAGACGTGGAGGGCGGCGATCCCCCCGCCGTCGAAGCGGACCGTGACCGCCGCGTTGTCGAGGTCGCCGAGCGCCTCGAGCTCGGGGTAGACGCCCGCCTGGCGCACGGCGTGGGCCTCGACCGGCTCCTGGCCGAGGAGCCAGCACGCGGCGTCGTAGTCGTGGGAGGCCATGTCGACGAGGAAGCCGCCGCTCGCGACGGGGTCCTCGGGCTCGGGCGTGCGCACGTCGCGCGCGACGCCGAGCACGAGCAGGGGCCGGCCGATCGCGCCCGCGGCGACGAGCCGCCGGGCCTCGGCCCAGCGCGCGTCGAAGCGGCGGTGGTAGGCGACCTGCACGACGAGCTCGGGCCGTGCGGCCGCCGCCGCCCGCACGGCCTCGTGCCCCGCGAGGGTCGTCGCGCCGGGCTTCTCGAGCAGCAGGTGCTTCCCGGCCGCGAGCACGGCCTGGGCGTGCTCGGCGTGGTCGACCGAGCGGGCGGCGAGGACGACGGCGTCGACGTCGCCGGCGGCGAAGAGCTCGGCGTACCCGCAGGCGCGCACCCCCAGCTCGGCAGCCGCCTCGGCGGCCCGCTCCGGCCGGGTCGAGGCGACCGCGACGAGCTCGACGCCCTCGAGCGCCCGCGCGTTCGCCGCGTGGACCGTGCCCATCCCGCCCAGCCCCGCCACTCCGACCCTCACGGCTCTTGACACGTGCAGGCGACTATGACAGCGTCGCAATCGCTTGCGCAACCGTTTGGGGAGCAGACGGACCGTGACCCTGGCGGACGTCGCGGAGTACGCCGGCGTCTCGGCCTCGACGGCCTCGCGGGCGCTCAACGGGCGCGGGGAGCTCTCGCCCGCGACGCGCGCCGCGGTGCTCGAGGCGGCCGACATCCTCGCCTTCGAGCCGTCCCACCTCGCGCGCTCCCTGCGCACGCGCCGGACGCACACCGTCGGGTTCGTCGTCCCCGACGTCTCGAGCCCGTTCTACGCGGCCGCGCTCAAGGGCGCGCAGGGCGCGCTCGAGCAGGCGGGCTACCGGGTGCTGCTGATGGACTCGACGCAGGCGGTCGACGGGGAGGTCGCGGCGCTGCGGACCCTGCTCGCCCACCGCGTCGACGGCGTCCTCGTCTCGACGGTCGGGATCGACGGCGAGCGCTTCGACGCGCTCGTCACCCGCCGCGGCATCCCGTGCGTCTTCTTCGACAGCGAGCTCGACGGCGCCGGCGACGGCGCGGTACTGCTCGACAACGCCGCCGGGATCGAGCTCCTCGTCGAGCACCTCGCCCGGCACGGGCACACGCGGATCGGGCTGCTCGCCGGGTCGCCGCGCGAGACGAGCGGCCGCGACCGGCGCGACGCGTTCGTCGCCGCGATGCGGAGCCGCGGGCTCGAGCCGGAGCCCGGCCTCGTCGCGGGCGAGCGCTGGTCGCTCGAGGAGGGCCGAGCCGCGACCCGCGCGATCCTCGCGGCCGGTCCGCGCCCGACGGCGCTCGTCTCCTCGAGCGTCGAGCTCGCGCTCGGCGCGCTGCTCGCGTGCCGCGAGCTGGGCGTCGGAATCCCGGACGAGCTCGCGCTCGCGACCTTCGACGACGCCTACTTCGCCGAGCTGCTCGACCCGCCGCTGACCGCGGTCGCCTACGACCCGGCCGACGTCGGCCGCCGCGCGGCGGAGCTGCTCGTGGCCGCGATCGGCGACGGCGAGGTTCCGGCGCGGGACGTGACCGTGCCGGTCGACCTCGTCGTCCGGCGCTCCTGCGGGTGCGGGACGTGAACGCGGGCGCGCCCGCGATCCGCCTCGCCGGCGTGTCGAAGCGCTTCGGCTCGCACGTCGCGCTCGAGCCGACCGACCTCGAGATCGGCGAGGGCGAGTTCTTCTGCCTCCTCGGCCCCTCGGGTTGCGGGAAGACGACGACGCTCAACCTGATCGGCGGCTTCGTCAACGCGACGAGCGGCGAGATCTACATCCGGGACCAGCGCGTGAACGGGCTTCCGCCGCACCGCCGGAGCGTCAACACCGTCTTCCAGTCGTACGCCCTCTTCCCGCACATGACCGTGCGCGCCAACGTCGGCTTCGGCCTGAAGATGGCGCGCGTCCCGGGCGCCGAGGCGCGCGGGCGGATCGAGGAGGCCCTGCGGCTCGTCGGGCTCGAGGAGTTCGGCGAGCGCCTCCCCGGCCAGCTCTCGGGCGGCCAGCAGCAGCGGGTCGCGGTCGCGCGCGCGCTCGTCAACCGGCCCGCGGTGCTGCTCCTCGACGAGCCGCTCGGCGCGCTCGACCTGAAGCTCCGCCAGCGCCTCCAGGTCGAGCTCGCGCAGATCCACCGCGACGTCGGCACGACGTTCGTCTACGTCACGCACGACCAGGAGGAGGCGATGTCGATGGCGACGCGGATCGCCGTCATGAACCGGGGCGCGATCCGGCAGATCGGCACGCCGAGCGAGATCTACTACCGGCCGCGCTCGCGCTTCGTCGCCGACTTCATCGGCGAGTCGAACTTCCTCGAGGTCGACGCGTCCGAGGCGGGCCGGGGCGTCGCCCGCCTCGGCGACGGCCGCAGGGTGCCGTGCGCCGCGAACGGCTGGGCGGGCGGCGCGCGCGCGACCCTGATGGTGAGGCCGGAGTTCGTCCAGGTCGGCGATCCGCTGGAGGCGCCCGAGGCGTCCCTGCGCGGGCGGATCGTGCAGACGTCGTTCCTCGGCAGTCAGACCCGCGTCGCCGTCCGCTGCGACGCGGTGGAGGCGCCGGTCACCGCCTCCAAGTTCGGACGCGACCGCGCCGCCGCCCGTGACCTCGCCCCCGACAGGGAGGTGGCCCTCTGGTGGGACTCCGAAGACGCGATCTTGTTGCCTGAAGAATCAACGGATGAGGGAGGGGAGTAGGTGTCGATCAGCGAAGCAAGGCTCAACCGTGCCGACCTGCTCAGGGTCGGCGCCGCCGGCGCCGTCGGCCTCGTCGTCGCGCGTCCCGCGTTCGCGCGCACGCTCACGGCCCGGTCGACGACGCTGAACATGCTCACGTGGTCGGACCACTACGCGAACGACCAGCTCGCTGCGGTGAGCAAGTCGACGGGCATCCGGGGCCGCCCGACGCTGTTCTCGGACAACGCCGACGCGTACCTGAAGATCAAGCAGACCGGCAGCCAGTTCGACATCGTCTCGGGCGACGCGCTCTGGGTGCCGAAGTACCACAAGGACGGCCTGACGGTGTCGTTCCCGCTGTCGGAGCTTCCGGTCTCGAAGCAGCTCTACCCGATCGCGCGGAGCTTCCCGTTCTGGAAGGACGGCTCGAACTACATGGGCTATCCGTTCTCGTGGTCGACCGTGCAGATCTACTACAACCCGAAGTACGTCACGACGAAGCCCGACTCGTGGCATGCCTTGCTCGACCCGAAGTACAAGGGCAAGATCTCGCTCGAGAACATCCCGACGGACGTGATGGCGATCGCCGCCCGCGCGACCGGGGCGAAGAACCCGTACGGGATGTCGAAGAGCGAGATCGCCGACGCGAAGTCGTTCCTGAAGGAGTTCAAGCCGAACGTGCTGAAGCTCGCGTCGCAGAACAACGAGGTCGTCCGCGCTCTCGCCGACGGGTCGGCGTGGATCGGCATCACGAACCTCGGCACCGACGACCGCGTCAAGGACGCGGGCGGCCCGGTCGTGAAGGCGGCGTACCCGAAGGAGGGCACGATCGGCTTCATCGACTCGGAGCAGATCGTGAAGGCGTCGCACAACCAGGACGCGTTCTTCAAGTTCGAGAACGCGATGCAGCAGGCGCCGTGGATCGCGCAGAACTTCCTGACGAACGGGCGTCCGCTCTTCAACGAGAAGGCGTACAAGCTCCTCGTCAACTCGGGTCACGGCGATCGCGCCCGGCGGCTCTACTACAACAAGCCGCAGAACGCGCTCAAGATGACGATCAAGGGCCCGGCAGGCGACGAGCAGGCCTACGTCGACGCCTTCAACGAGGTGTTCGGGGCGTAGTGGCCTCGATGCACGACGCGGCGAGCGCCGCCCCCGCCCTCGCGCGGGGGCGGCTTCGCCCGCGGCGGCTCTCGGGGCTCGTGCAGTACGTGGGCTTCCTGCCCGCGCTCGTGCTGTTCGGGCTCTTCTTCGCGGCTCCGCTCGGCCTGATCGTCGCGTACAGCTTCTGGGAGACGGTCGACTACAACGTCGTCCACCACTGGACGGTCGACAACTACCGCTACTTCTTCAGCGTCTCGACGTACGTCTCGACGATGTGGGCGACCGTGTGGGTCTCGGTGCTCGCGACGGCGATCACGATCGCGGTCGCGTTCCCGTTCACGTACTGGATCGTCCGCTACGTGCCGAGGCGGCTCCAGCGGGTGCTGCTCGTGCTCGTGATCCTGCCGTTCTGGACGAGCTACCTGCTCCGGGTCTACTCGTGGCTCAACATCCTCGGCGACGGCGGCGCGATCAACCGATTCCTGCAGTGGACCCACGTCACGCACCGTCCGGTGTCGTTCTTCCTCTACGACCGGCCGGCGGTCGTGCTCGTGCTCGTCTACCTCTACTTCCCGTTCGCGGTGCTGACGCTGTACGCGTCGCTCGAGCGCTTCGACTGGGACCAGTTCAAGGCGGCGATGGACCTCGGCGCTCGGGCGCGCACCGCGATCGTCCGGATCCTGCTCCCGCAGATCCGGCCGGGCATCACGACGGCCGTGATCTTCGTCTTCATCCCGATCCTCGGCGAGTACCTCGCCCCGCAGCTCGTCGGCGGCGCCCGCGGCGTGATGATCGGGAACCTGATCGTGAACTTCTTCTCCGGCGCGCAGTACACGCGCGGAGCGGCCGCCGCGCTCCTGATCGCGGCGCTGATCGTCGTCCTGCTCGTCGTCTTCCGGCGCTCGCTCGAGGTGAAGGACCCGTACCGTGCGTGAGTTCGAGGTCGTCTCGCCCCACGCGCGGCTCGTGCGCACGCTCCTCGGCGGGTGGGCGGCGCTCGTCTACGTCTTCCTGTTCGCGCCGATCGTCCTGCTCGTCCTCTTCAGCTTCAACGCGAACCGCTACGGCACGTTCCCGTTCACCGGGTGGACGACGGACTGGTACGGGCAGGTCTTCGGCGACTACCAGATCAGGGACGCGCTGACGACGACGCTCCAGGTCGCGGCCGAGGTGACGGCGATCTCCACCGTCGTCGGGACCGCGGCCGCGTTCCCGCTCGTGCGCTCCCGGCTGCCGTTCCGGAGCGGCATCCGCATCGCGATGACGCTGCCGATCATGATCCCGGGGCTCCTGATCGGGATCAGCCTGCTCGTGCTGCTGACAAGCGTCTTCCACTTCCAGCTCTCGCCGCAGACGGCGGTGATCGGCCAGTCGGTCTACACGACGCCGTTCGTGCTCCTGCTCGTCGCCGCGCGCCTGCAGGGGTTCGACCCGTCGCTCGAGCGCGCCGCCGGCGACCTCGGCGCGAACACGATCCGGTCGCTGCGGCACGTCGTGCTGCCGCTGATCATGCCCGCCGTCTTCGCGGGCGCGCTGCTCGCCTTCACGCTCTCGCTCGACGAGTTCATCATCACGCTCTTCCTCATCGGCGGGCACAACACGCTGCCGATCTACATCTACACCCAGGTGAAGTTCGGGATCACGCCCGAGGTGAACGCGCTCGCCTCGCTCCTCCTCGGCGCCTCGCTGACCCTGATCGCGCTCGCCTTCACCCTGCCGGCGCTCGCGCGCCGCGCCCGCCTCGCGCTGCGCGCGAGAGCCCGCTGACGCCCCGGGGCGCGGCGCGCGCAACGTTTCGGGGTCAGACCCCGGGCCGTTGCGCCCGGGCGGTTGCGCAACGTTTCGGGGTCAGACCCCGGGCCGTTGCGCCCGGGCGGTTGCGCAACGCAACGATCGAGCGCCTGACCCCGGGGTGTTGCGGACCCCCGAGGCTCGTGCGAGGCCGGCGACCTCAACTCGGGCTCCGGGGCGCCGATGACGTGGGGTCGAGAGGACCTCGTCCATGACCGGATCCGCCGTCTTCCCCGCGCCGCCCGACCACGCCCGCGAGCGCGCGCGGCTCTCGGAGCTCGCCGGCGGCTTCTCCTCCGAGACCGGCTTCAACGCCCTTCTGATCGACTACCGCTTCGAGGCGATGGCTCCGTGGCTCGCCGGCGCGCGCCGCTGCCTCGAGCTCGGCTGCGCGGACGGCCGCATGACCGCGCGGCTCCGGCGGGCCGCCGAGCACCTGACCGCGGTGGACGGCAGCGCGAGCTACGTCGAGACGGTTCGCGCGCGCTTCCCGGAGGTCGAGGCCGTGCAGGCGCTCTTCGAGGAATTCGACTCGGCGGAGCCCTACGACGTGGTCGTGCTCGGCCACGTGCTCGAGCACGTCGCCGATCCGGTGCTCGTGCTCCGGCGCGCGCGCCGCCTGCTCGCGCCGGGAGGCCGGGCGCTCGTCAGCGTCCCGAACGCGCGCTCGCTCCACCGCCAGGCCGGCTGCGTCCTCGGCCTGCTGCGCGAGCCGACCGACCTGAACGAGGCCGACCTGCGGATCGGCCACCGTCGCGTCTACACCCGCGAAGCGCTCGTCGCGGACGTCCGGGCCGCGGGGCTCGAGCCGGAGGTCGTGACCGGCGTCTTCCTGAAGCCCCTCTCGAACGCGCAGATCGAGGCGACCTGGGACCGGGAGCTGATGGACGCGTTCTACGAGCTCGGCAAGCGCTACCCCGAGCTCTGCGCCGAGCTCCTCGTGGTCGCGGTCGAGGAGCGCCCGTGCTGAGGGCGGGCGTCGTCGGCGCGGGCAGCATGGGCGGAAACCACGCCCGCGTGTACGCGGCGCTGACGGGCGGCTGCGAGCTCGCGGGTGTCTACGACCTCGACCCGGAGCGCGCGCGCGCCGTCGCCCGGCGCTGGGGCGGCCGGGCCTACGCCACGCTCGAGGAGCTCCTCGACGCCGTCGACGTGGTTTCGATCGCCTCGCCCACCTCCTGCCACTTCGAGCACGTGCGGGACGCCCTCGCACGCGGGGTGCACGTGCTCGTCGAGAAGCCGGCCGCGGCGACGGCGGGGGAGGCGCTGCGGCTGCTCGAGCTCGCCCGCACGGCGCCGGGTCGTCCGGTCGTGCAGGTCGGCCACATCGAGGAGTTCAACCCGGCGGTGGCCGAGGCGCGGAAGCTGCTCGCCGACGAGGAGCTGATCGGGATCAGCGCCCAGCGCCTCTCCCCGTTCGACGGCCGGATCCAGGACGTGGACGTCGTCCAGGACCTGATGCTGCACGACGTCCACGTGGCGCTCTCGCTGGTCGGCGCCCAGCCGACGGCCGTGCGCGCCGCGGGACGAAGCGTGCACGGCGCAGGGACCGACTACGCCGCGGCGACCCTCGTCTTCGGGGACGCCACCGTCGTCTCGCTCTCGGCGAGCCGGGTCACGCAGGAGAAGGTGCGCACGCTCAGCGCGACCACCCGCCGCGCCTACGTGACCGTCGACTACCTCCAGCGGACGATCGCCGCGAGCAGGTGGACGAACCTGAGCGTCGACGTCGGCGACGGCCGGGCGTACCGCCAGGAGAGCGTCGTCGAGCGGGTGTTCGTGCCGATCGAGGAGCCGCTGGTCGCCGAGATCGCGGCGTTCCTCGGGTGCGTCCGCACGGGGACGCCGCCGCGGGTGACGCTCGAGACGGCGATCGGCTGCCTGCAGGTGGTCGACCGGATCCGCCACGAGATCGCCCGGGACGCCCGCGTCGAGGCGGCGGTCGCGGCGTGAAGCGCATCCTCGTCACCGGGGCCGGAGGGCCCGCGGGCGTCAACTTCGTCCGCTCGCTGCGCGAGTCCGGCGAGCCGTACCACGTGGTCGGCGCAGACGTGAGCCGCTTCCACTTGGAATGGCCGGACCTCGACGCCGCCTACGAGGCTCCTCCCTGCACCGACCCCGGCTACCTCGACTTCCTGAACGCGCTGATCGAGGCCGAAGGGATCGAGCTCGTCCACCCGCAGCCCGACGTCGAGGTGCGGTTCGTGTCGGAGCACCGCGACAGGATCGGCGCGAGGGTCTTCCTGCCGGCGCCGGAGACGATCCGCGTCTGCCAGGACAAGCACGCCTCGGCCGCGCTGTGGGCGAGGGCCGGCGTCCACGAGTCCGCGTCGGTGCTCGTCGAGGGACGCGCCGACCTCGAGCGCGCCGCGGCGGCCTTCGGCCTCCCGTTCTGGCTGCGCGCGACCCACGGCGCGGGCGGGATCGGCTCGACCCCCGTCGAGTCGGTCGAGGCCGCGGAGCACTGGATCGCCTACTGGCGGCTGCGCGGTAGGCGGTGGCGGTTCGTCGCGCAGGAGCTGCTCCCGGGCGCGAACCTCGCGTTCACGTCGCTCTGGGACCGCGGCCGGCTCGTCTGCTCGCAGGTGCGGGAGCGCATCGAGTACATCTACCCGTACCTCGCTCCGTCGGGCGTCACCGGCACGCCCGTGCTGGCGGTGACGCGCCACCGGCCGGACGTCAACGAGATCGCGACCCGGGCGGTGCTCGCGCTCGACGCCGAGGCGACCGGCGTCTTCTGCGTCGACCTCAAGGAGGACGCGGACGGGACGCCGCGCCCGACCGAGATCAACTGCGGGCGGTTCTTCACGACGAGCCACTTCTTCACCGCGGCCGGCGTCAACTTCCCGGCGCTGTACGTCGCGCTCGCCTTCGGCGAGCCGGTGCCGGCGCTGCCGCCCTACGACGTGCTCGAGGAGGGTCTCCACTGGATCCGGCACATCGACTGCCCGGCGGTGCTGCGCACCGAAGACGAGCTCCGCGCCGTGCCGGCGCGCTCGCCGGCGGCCGCCACGACCTGATCGTCTGCGACCTCGACGGCACGCTCGTGCGGCTCGGCGTCGACTGGGACGCAGTCCGCGTCTGCCTCCGGCGGCTCGTCGGCGCGCGGGCGGGGGGCGTCGCGCAGCTGCTCCGCCGTGCCCGCGCGGCCGGCCTGCGGGCCGAGGCCGAGGCGGTCGTCGAGCGTGCCGAGCTGGACGCCGCCGGACGGTGCGAGGTGAACGAGGCGCTGCTCGCGCTGCTCGCGGCCGTGCCCGCGCGCGTGCCGGTGGCGGTGTGCTCGGCGAACGGCCGGCGCCCGGTCGGCCGCGCGCTCGCGCGCGCGGGGCTCGACGGGCGCGTCGCCGCGGTGGTCGGGCGCGAGGACGTCGAGCGCGGCAAGCCGGCGCCCGACGGGCTCCTCGCGCTGCTCGACCGGTTCGGCGCGCGGCGCGCGCGGACCGTCCTCGTCGGCGACTCGGAGCTCGACGAGCGCGCCGCGGCAGCGGCGCGCGTGCGGTTCGTGGACGTCGCCGCCGTCGGCGTGCGCTGGCGGAGCCTCGCGTGAGCCGGCTGCCGTCGGTGAGCTGCCTGATCGCGGCCTACAACTTCGAGCGGTTCGTCGCCCGCGCGGTCGAGTCGGCGCTCGCGCAGGACTACCCGCCGGAGCTGCTCGAGGTGGTCGTCGTCGACGACGGCTCGACCGACGGCACCGCGCGCGCGCTTCAGCCCTACCTCGGCCGGGTGCGCTACGTGCACAAGCGCAACGGCGGCCTCCTGACGACGGTCGACCGGCTGCTCCGCGAGTCGACGGGCGAGCTGCTCGCGCTCCTCTCGGGAGACGACGAGTGGCCGCCCGACCGCGTCCGCCGCGGCGCAGGCTTCCTCGCGGAGCACCCGGAGGTGGGGCTCGTCCACGGCGACCTCGAGCTGATCGACGAGACCGGCCGCGTCTACGAGCGCTCGTACTGGAAGGCGAACGGCATCGAGCCGGCCGAGGGCCGCGTCTTCGGCCGGCTGCTCGAGTCGAGCGTCGTCTCCGGCGGCGGGATGATGTTCCGCTCCGCGTTCCTCGCCGACATCCTGCCGTTCCCCGACGAGGCCCCCTGCGAGGACTGGTGGATCGCGCTCTGCGTGGCGCGCCGCGCGCCGGTGGCGGCGCTGCCCGGGCCGCCCGTCTATCGCTACCGCCTGCACGGGTCGAACATGAGCCACGGCGACGGCGGCGAGCGGCTCTCCCGCCGCCTGCTCGGCGAGACGCGCCTGATGCGCCGGATGCTGGCGGAGGTTCGCCCCGGCGAGGCGATGCCCGGGGAGCTCGTGCGGGCCCTCGCCAAGCTCGAGTGGATCGTCCGGGAGCACGCGCCCGCCGTCGGGCTGCGTCCGGACGAGGTCTACCGGCCCGGGACCGGCGCGCTCGCGGCCGCGCGGGAGGCGGAGGCCGCCGGCGCCCGGTCGCTCGCTGCGGGCGAGGCGGAGGCCGCCGCGTGCTTCTTCGTGCGTGCGCTCGCGCTCGACCCGGCCGCCCCGGCGGCGGGCCGGGGGCTGCGGGCGGCGCTCGCCCTCCGGGGCGGCGGCTGACGGGCCGTCAGGCGCCGCCGCTCGACCCCGCCGCCCTCGCGGGCGCTGCGCAGGCGCAACGCTTCGGGGTCTGGGCGCTGCGCAGGCGCAACACTTCGGGGTCTGACCCCGGAGCGTTGCAGGCGCGACGCCGCTTGTGAGCGCTGCGTCGGCGCAACGCAACGGGGTCTGACCCCGTCTGCAGGCGCACGGAGCGTTGCAGGCGCGACGCCGCTTGTGAGCGCTGCGTCGGCGCAACACTTCGGGGTCTGACCCCGTCTGCAGGCGCAACGCAACGGGGTCTGACCCCGGAGCCCCTCGCCGGGGTCGAGGCGTCAGGGCTCGACGGCCGCCCAGCCGCCCTCGCGGGCGCTGCGCACCGCCGCCTCGACCGTCGCGACGCCGCGGTGGCCGTCGCGGAAGGTCGGGAAGGGCGCGTGCGGCTCGCGGGCGACCGCGGCGTAGACGTCGGCGAAGAGGTTCCGGAACGCCTCCCCGTACCCCTCGCCGTGGCCGGCGGGGTAGCGCGAGAGGCGGCGCGCCGGCTCCGCGTTCGCGGCGGGGTCCTTCACGACGAGCCGCCGCGGGCCGTCCGCGGGCCGCAGCTCGAGCTCCGTCGGCCGCTCCTGGTCCCACGTCAGGCCGGCCGCCGAGCCCTCGCACTCGAAGAGGAGCTGGTTCTTCCGCCCGCCCGCCCCCGCCGAGAGCACGAGCGAGCCCGCGACGCCGTCCTCGAGGCGCAGGAGGAGCGCCGCGTAGTCCTCGAGCGGGCCGCCCGCGAAGGAGCGGAACTCCGCCGCCACCTCGGCGACCCGCCTGCCGGTGACGTGCTCGGCGAGGTCGAGCCAGTGCGTGCCGAGGTCGCCGACGACGTACGACGGACCCGACCGGGCGGGGTCGGTGCGCCAGCCCGACGCCGGGAAGAGGACGTCGTCGCAGAGGTAGCGGCCGTGGACGAACGCGATCTCCCCGAGCGTGCCCGCGGCGACCTCGGCGCGCATCTGCTCGACGAGCGGGTAGCCGCGGACGTGGTAGCACGTCGCGTTCACGAGCCCGCGCTCCTCGGCCGCGGCGACGAGCGCGCGGCTCTCGGCGGTCGACACGGCGAGCGGCTTCTCGCAGACGACGTGCACGCCGTGCTCGATCGCGGCGAGCGCCTGCGCGGCGTGGACGTCGTTCGGCGTGCAGACGTGGAGGACGTCCACGTCGCGCTCCGCGAGCAGCTCGCCGAGGTCGTCGTACGGCTCGCCGACGCCGAAGCCCGCGGCGCCCTCGGGCGTCCGTCCCGCCACCGCGACCACCTCGACCCCGAGCGCGCGCAGCGCGAGCGCGTGGACACGGGCGACGAAGCCGGTGCCCGCGATCGCCGCCCTCATCGGCGCGCCGCGAGGAACATCCTCGTGAGGACGTCGATGTCGAGGCGCGCCCCCTCGGGCGGGGTGCGGCACGGCGTCCCGTCCACGATGCACGAGTGGAAGTGGCGAAGCTCGCGGGAGAACGCCTCGTCGTACGCGTTCACGATCCGCACGTCGTCGGTGCGCCCGTCGCGCCGGCTGCGCCGGTAGACGGTCGGGTGCTGCTTGAGCCAGGGCGACGGGAACTCGAGCGTGTGCACCTCGTCGGCGAACATGAGCCGGATCTCCTCGCGGTACTCGAACGTGTCGAGGAGCTGGATCCAGGCGCCGTCGACCCGCGCGCCGTTCGAGAGCCGCAGCGCGCCGTGGACCGCGCGGCCCTCGTTCCACCAGTCGCCCCCGACGACCTCGGCCGGGAGCGGCTCGCCGAGGCGCTCGAGCGCGCCGTGGACGACGTTGAGGTCGTGCAGGAGGCTGCCGAGGAAGCTCTCGCTGAAGGCCCGGACGACGTCCTCCGCGCCCGAGCCGACGGCCCGCTCGACCTGCTCCGCCTCCTGCCGCCGGGTCGCCTCGACGAGCTCGGGCGGGACGTCGGCGCCGCGGACGATCTCGCCCGGCTCGAAGTACGGCTCGAACTCGGGGTCGCAGACGACGACGCTGACGTACCGCAGCTCGGCCGCCGAGCCCGGCAGCGCGTCGAGCATCGCCTCGACCGCGGGGTCGTAGCGCTTCATGGTGCCCACCTGGACGACCTTGCCGGAGCGGTCGCGCGCGGCCACGATCGCGTCCGCGTCCTCGAGCGTGATGCACATCGGCTTCTCGACGAAGACGTGCAGCCCCGCCGCGAGCGCGTCGAGCACGACCTCCGCGTGGGTGCCCGCCGGCGAGCAGACGACGAGCGCGTCGACGCCGCCCGCGTCGAGCAGCGAGCGGTGGTCCGGATGGAGCCCGGCGATGCCGTAGCGAGCGCCGAGCGCCTCGCGCACGGTCGCGCTCGGCTCGGCCAGCGCGGCGAGCGTGAACCGGTCGCGGAGGGCGGACAGGTACGGCAGGTGCTCGGCCTGCGCGACGAGACCGCCGCCGACGACCCCGACGCGGACCGTCAAGCGACCGCGAGCACGCCGTGCGCCACCTTCTCGAAGGCGAGCGCGAGCTCGTCCAGGTCCTGCTCGTCGTTCTCCGGCGAGAGGTCGACGTGCACCGTCCGCCCGAGCAGGTCGAGCGTCCGCGGGCACTCGGGCGCGGGGCGCCCCGCCTCGGCGATCGCGTCGAGCACGGGCTTCCAGTACGGGTACACGTGCAGGTCGACGACCGCCGGGTCGTAGATCCGCATCGCGTTCACGCCCTCCGCCCTCAGCGCGTCGACGGCCTCGGCGGCCAGCTCGGCGCGCTCGCAGAACGCGACCAGGCAGATGCCGGCGTCGCCGCCGTCGTCGTTCGCCCGGCGGAGCGCGAGCCCGGGCAGCCGCGCCACCCGCTCGGCGAGCGCGGCCTGCTGGGCGCGCATCCGCGCGAGCAGCCCGTCGAGGCGCGCGAGCTGGACGCGCCCGATCGCGCCCTGAAGCTCCGAGGCTCGGAAGTTCCAGCCCGGGAACCGCGGCAGCCCCGCACCGCGCCGCACCGAGCCGGCGCAGTCGTGGACGTCGATCGCGAGCTCGTAGACGTCGTCGCGGCTCGTGATCATCACGCCGCCCTCGCCCGTCGTGATGATCTTGTTGAGCTGCAGGCTGAAGGCCCCGGCGTCGCCGAACGTCCCGAGCCGCCTTCCCCGGAAGGTCGCGCCGGCCGACTGGCACACGTCCTCGACGAGCGCGAGCCCGTGCTCGGCGGCGAGCGCCTCGAGCGCCGCCATGTTCGCGGGGGCGCCGCGCATGTGCACGGGCAGGATCGCGCGCGTCCGCGCCGTGATCCTCCGCGCCACGTCCTCGGGGTCGAGGGTGAGCGACTCGTCGACCTCGGCGAGCACCGGCAGCGCCCGCGCCGCGATCACGGCGTTCGGGGTCGCGTTCCACGTGTAGGCCGGGACGATCACCTCGTCCCCGGGCCGGACGCCCGCGCCGATCAGCCCGCAGACGAGCGCCGACGAGCCGGCGTTGACGCAGAGCGCGTGCTTCGTGCCCATCAGCGCCGCGAACTCGCGCTCGAAGTCCGCCACCTCGTGCGGTCCGTCGCCGACGCCGTAGTAGCGGAAGACGTTGCGGCTGCGGAGCACGCGCGCCGCCGCCTCGACCTCCTCCTCGCCGAGCGCCATCCCGCCCGGGAACATGGGGCGCTCGGGCCTCGTCCGCGCGGGCGGGCCGCCGTCGCGCGCGAGGCGCAGCTCGACGCGGGTCTCCGTCACGCGCCCGATTCTGGACATGGCCCGCGGGGCGCGCAACCGGGGCCGGGAAGAAGCGGCGCCCGCGGGCGTCCTTCGAGGGTGAAGCCCACGATCGAGGAGGTTCGAATGCAGGTCTTCGTGAAGCGTGCGGAAGCGCCGGACGGCCTTCCCGCCCACTCGCCCGAGCTCCGCCTGCTGCGGGCGGTCGAGCGCTACGGACGCGTCCGCGACGGAGCCCGCCTCGGAGCGCGGGCGCTCGGCGCGCTCTCGCTCCTGGCGGTGGGGGCCGTCCATCTCCAGCAGTACCTCTGGCTGTACTCGGCGATCCCGACGATCGGGACCCTCTTCGTGCTCAACTTCGCCGGCGCCACCGCGGTCGGGCTCGGCCTGCTCGCGCCGCTCGAGCGCGTCTCCGCCCGTCTCGGCGGCGCCGCCGTCGCGCTGCTCGCCCTCGCCGGCGCCGGGCAGGCGGCGACCTCGTTCGTCTTCCTGCTCGTCAGCGAGCGGACGCCGCTCTTCGGGTTCATGGAGCCGGGCTACGACCCGCCGGCGCTGATGGCCTCGCGGGTCGCGGAGCTCGTCGCCGTCGCGCTCCTCGGCCTCGTCGCCGCGGACAGGGTCGCGAGGAGGATCCGCGCCGGCCGGTGGTAGCGGTGGGAGCTGTGCTGTCATGTGGGGCGACGTGGGCGACGCGGCGTCAGGGCTGACCACGGCCGAGCTGGCCGAGCTGGCCGCGCTCGCCGACGGCACGCTGCCGCCGGAACGCCGGGCCGAGGTCGAGGCGCGGGTCGCCGCCTCGCCGGAGCTGCAGGAGCTGCTCGAGCGCCAGCGGCAGGCCGTCCTCGCCCTCCGCGTCCTCGAGACCGAGGAGGTCCCGGCGTCGCTCCGGGCCGGGGTCGAGGCGCGGCTCCGCCGGCCCGCCCGGCCCCGCCGGCTGCCGCGGCTCGCGGCGGCGGGCGCGCTCGCGGCGGCCGCGGCGATCGTGGCGGCCGTCGTGCTGAGCGGCGGGCCGGGAGCGCCGACCGTCGCGGACGCCGCGCGGCTCGCGGCGCAGGCGCCGGCCGGGCCCGCGCCGCCGCCCGCCGCCGGCTCCCGGACGCGGCTCGCCGCCGGGGTCGAGGGCGTCGCCTTCCCGTACCTCGCCCCGCTCTACGGCTGGCGGACGGCGGGCGTCCGGCACGGGCGCCTCGACGGGCGCGACGCGACCGTCGTCTACTACGCGAAGGGCGGACGGCGGCTCGGCTACGTGATCGTCGCGGGGACGGCGCTCTCCCGGCCCGCCGACGCGCGGCCCACGGTCGTCGACGGCGTCGAGTACCAGACCCTGAGGCTCGGAGGCCGGCTCGCGGTCACCTGGCGCCGCGGCGGGCACACCTGCGTCCTGCTCGGCGACGCGACCCGGCCGGAGCTGCTCGCGCTGGCGAGCTGGCCGCTCACCCCGTCCCGCTGAGCCGCCGCGCGACCCGGTCGCGGGCGCGGAAGAGCCTGCTCGTCAGGGTCCCTTCGGGCACGCCGAACGCGCGCGCGGCCTCCTGGTAGGAGAGGCCCGCGACGTCGACCGCGACGAGCGCGTCGCGGAACTCGTCCGGCAGCTCGGCGATCGCCGCGTAGACCTGGTTGACCTCGGCCGCCTCGGCGGGGTCGTCGCCGCCGCGCGACGCCGGCGCGGCCTCCTCGACGAGCTCGGTCGCCACGGGCCTGCGCCGCTCGGCGCGCCTCTGGCTGATCAGCGTGTTGCGGAGCGCGCGCAGCAGGTAGCCGAGCTCGTCCTCGCCGCGGAGCGCTCGCGGGCGGGCGAGCACCCGCGCGTAGGTCTCCTGGACGAGGTCCTCCGCCTCCTCCCGGGACCGCGTCCAGGCCCGGGCTGCTCTGAAGAGGCGCGGCAGGTGCTCCACCGCCCGGTCGGGCTCGAGCCTGCGCGGGGCGCGCATCAGCGCCGGGAAGGAATCGAGGCCCGTGGGCGTCGGTCGTAGGTGAAAGCGATCAAGGAACGGAGGTTCAACCGGTGAAACGATTGCTCATCCTCGGTGTCATGGGCGTCGCCGCCCTCGGGCTCGGCATCGCGATCGCGGTCGCCGCGACCGGGAGCGGCGGCGGGAAGGCGAAGTCGAGCCGGGCAACCGTGTCGGTCAAGAGCATGGGCGACGCGGGCAAGGTGCTCGTCGACGCGAAGGGCCGGGCGCTCTACCGGAGCGACCAGGAGCGGAACGGCATGGTGCTCTGCACCGGCGCCTGCCTCTCCTTCTGGGAGCCGCTGACGGTCAGGGGCACGCCGAAGGGCGCCTCGCTCCCGGGCAAGCTCGCGGTCGTCAAGCGGCCCGACGGCGGCCGGCAGGTGACCTACCGCGGAAGGCTGCTCTACACCTTCAAGCTGGACAAGCCCGGCCAGGTGACCGGCGACGGCTTCAAGGACGCGTTCGGCGGTCAGAAGTTCACCTGGCGCGTCGCCCGCCCGACCGCTGTCAAGAGCTCGTCGGGCTCCGCCTCGGCGGGGACGGGCGCGAGCACGCCCTCGTACTCCTACCCGGGGTACTGAGGGGCCCCGGGCCGCGCCCCGCGCGACGGCCGGCGCCGCCCGCCGCAGGGCGGCTCCGGCCGTCACCCGCCGCCCGGGCGCGCGAGGTGGCCGGCGAGGCGGAGCGCCAGCGCGACGATCGTCAGCGTCGGCGGAGCGGTGCCCTCCGTCGGGAACACCGAGCTCCCGGCGACGAAGAGGTTCGACGTGCCGTGCACGCGGCAGTCGGTGTCGACGACGCCGAGCCGGGGGTCGCCGTTCATCCGGGTCGTGCCGACGTGGTGCCAGAAGAAGTCGTACCGGCGCCCGGCGAGCTTCACGCGCATCGTCTGCGTCACGCGGCCGGCGTCGAGCCCGAGCTCGCGGGCGAGCGCCGCGAGCGCGCGCTCGTGTCCCGCCCGCTCGGCCGGCGTCAGCCGGAGCGCGAGCTCGGCCTCCCGCCGCCCGAGCGCGTCGCGCCGCGACGAGAGCCGCACCCGGTTCTCGCGCTCGGCCGCCTGCTCGAGCTGCACCATCAGCGTGAGCGCGTCCGGAGCCGGCCGCCTCGCGAGCCTCCGCACGAGGTGCCGCGGCGCCCGGGGGGCGTCCGCGAGGAGGAGCCGGAGGTCGGTGAGCGGGTCCGGAGGGACGCGGCGAAGCGCCGAGAGCGCGAGCATCTCGGCGGCGACCACGCTCGCCGAGGCCAGCCGCCGGCGGACGAACCAGAGGGTGAGGCCCGGGACCCGCTCGCGGCGCATCACCTCCTCGGCGAGGGAGAGCTGGGCCCAGAGCTCCTGGCCGTCGACCGACTCGCGGCCGTGGGAGTCGAACGCGTACAGGCCGAGGTCGCGGCCGCGGCCGAAGTCGCCGAGGGGCACGTCGAACCACCAGTGGTCCATGAAGCACCGGCCGACGAGGTCGTGGTGGTTGCCGAGCCCGCCCGGCACGGCGTCGTCCGAGGCCAGCAGCAGCCGCGCGTTCTCGACGCCGCCGGCCGCGAGCACGACCGTGCCGGCCTCGACGCGGGCCCGGCGGCCGCCGGCGCAGGCGACCTCGACGGCGGCGACCCGCTCCCCGCCGTCGGTCAGCAGCCGGAGCGCCTCGGCGCGCAGGAGCACGCTGAGGCTCCCGGCGTCCTCGAGGCGCCGCCGGTGGACGTCGGCGAGGCTCGGGACCGGGCAGACCTGCATGATCCGCGTCGTCGCGACCGCGGGGTCGACCTCGAGCGGCGGGCGCGCGAGCCGCGGCCGGATCGCGGCGAGGTCGTAGAGGCCGAGGCCGCCGAGGCCGAGCAGCGCCTGCGCGCGCTCGTACCAGGGGTCGAGCTCGGCGCGGCCGAGCGGCCAGCCGCTCCCGGGGAGCCACTCCCGCGCCGCCAGGTCCTGCTCGTCGAGCGGGCGGCAGTTGCCCGCCCACGTGTTCGTGTTGCCGCCGAGGTACCAGTGGCGGGCCGGGTCCGGGGCGAGGCTCGGCCGGGCGCCGCGCCCCGGGACGACGCGGGGGGGCCGGCGGGGGGCGTCGGCGGCCGCACGCCCTCCGCCCTCGACGAGGACGACGCGCAGGCCCGAGTCGAGCAGGCCGAGCGCGACGGCGATGCCGGCGGCTCCGCCCCCGACGACGCAGACGTCCGCCTCGACGGCGCCGCCGGGAAGGTCGAGGCTGTCGACGATCACGCCGCGCGCGGGCGCGGCTCGCGCATGGCCGCGAGGTGGCCACGGAGGTAGGCGAGCGAGCGCGCCGCGGCCTCCCGGTGTCCCGCGAGCGCGTGGTACACGGCGGGCCAGACCATGCCGCATCCGATCAGCGCGAGCGAGACGCGCGACGCGAGCGGCGGGAGGTTGCGGCGGATGATCTCCACCTCGGCGCGCGCGGTCAGCTCGGCCCGCTTCACGTGGTCGTAGTGCTTCCGCGTGCTCCCGGCTTCCAGGTGGACGAACTCGGCCTCGGTGGTGAACCAGACCTTCTGGCCGAGGTTGCGGGCGCGCCAGCACAGGTCGAGGTCCTCCCCGTAGAGCCAGGCCAGCTCCGCGAAGCCCCCGAGACGCTCCCACGTCTCGCCGCGGACGAGCATGGCCACGGCGCCCGAGGCGGGGATCTCGCGCGAGACGGAATGGTCCCAGCGCCACCCCCAGCGCGGCTGCCAGCGGTTGGGGACGAGCCACGCGAAGCCGGTGGCGAGGGCGAGCGCCACGGCGGGCGTCCTGATGGGGACGGTCTGCCGCTGGAGCGTCAGGTCCTCGTTCAGGATCCGCGCGACGACGATGCCGACCGAGGCGTCGCCGAGGGAGGCGACAAGCGCCGGGACGCTGCCGGGGCGGTGGACGAACGCGTCGTTGTTCACGAACAGGTAGGCGGACGCGCCGGGGAGAAGCCGCGCCCCCGCGTTCGCCGCGCGGGCGTAGCCGACGTTCTTCTCGATGCGCAGGTGGGGGCACTCCGGCAGCTCGCGCCGGAGCCGGGCGTGACTGTCGTCCTCGGAGCCGTTGTCGACGACGACGACGCGCCCGGGCGGGACGCCGTCGGCGACGAGCGCGCGGACGCAGCGGATCGTGAGCTCGGCCGTCCCCCAGTTGACGACGACCGCCGCCAGCTCGTCGAGCGCCCCGCCGGCCCCCCCGGCCGCCGCGGCCGGCGTGGACGCTGGCCGGTCGAGCTTCGACGTCATCTGCCCCCTCCCCAGGTGAACCCTGCGCGCCCAGTATATTCGCGCCCCGCCCGGGCCTCGACCCCCGCCCCGGGGGCCGCTCGCCGGCCGTCCGGCGCGCCGCGCGGGCGCCCGATTTCGACCACACTGGGACCGTGGCCGAGGCGCCCGCGAACCCGCCCGTCGCGCTCGCCCGGATCCGGGCCCACCTCGCCTCGCCGCTCTTCCGGAACGCCTACTACCTGATCGCGAGCGCCGGGGCCGGGTCGCTGCTCGGCTTCCTCTTCTGGGCGCTCGCGGCGCGCTCGTACCCGGACGAGTCCGTCGGGCGCAACTTCGTCCTCATCTCGGCGATGATGGTCGCCTCGAGCGCGTCGCAGCTCGGGCTGGGCGGCGTGCTCGTGCGCTACCTGCCCGGGGCGGGCGCCTCGACGCGGGCGCTCGTCGTGCGCGCCTACGCGCTCACGGGCGTGCTCGCCGCGGCGATCGGGCTGGGCGTGGCGCTCACGGCCGACCGCTGGTCGAGCGGCACCGGCTTCCTCGGCGACGGGGCCTGGTGGGTGGTCGCCTTCGTCCTCGCCACCGTCGCGTGGACGATCTTCTCGATCCAGGACAGCGTGCTCACGGGGCTCCGTCAGGCGCGCTGGGTGCCGCTCGAGAACTCGCTCTTCTCCGCCGCCAAGGTGGCGCTGCTGCTCGCGTTCGCGGGCGTGAGCGGCCGCGCCGGCATCTTCCTCGCGTGGTGCGTGCCGGTCCTGCTGCTGCTTCCGCCGATCAACCTGCTCATCTTCCGCTCCCTGATCCCCCGCCACCTGGCGACGAGCCGCGAGGTGCCGCGGCCGCGGGGCGCCCTCGCGAGGCTGGCCGCCGGCACCTACGTCGGCGGCATGTTCCTGGTCGGGTCGACGACGCTCCTGCCGGTCCTCGTCGGCGCGGAGCTCGGCTCGCGGCAGGCGGCGTACTTCTCGATCCCGTGGACGATCGCGAGCGGCGTCCAGCTCGTCGCGCTCAACATGACGACGTCGCTCACCGTCGAGGTCGCCTACGACGAGTCGAAGCTGCGCGACTACTTCCGGCGCATCCTCCGGCAGACCCTCCGCCTCGTCGTCCCGGTCGTAGTCGTGCTGACCGCGGCCGCCCACTACGTGCTGCTCGCCTTCGGCGCCGCCTACGCCCGCGAGGGGGCGACGTGCCTGCGCCTGCTCGCGCTCTCGACGATCCCGAACGTCGTCGTCATGCTCGGTCTCAGCATGGCCCGGATCCAGCACGACGCCCGCCTGGCGTCGCTCGTCCCGGGGGCGGCGTGCGCGCTCACGATCGGGCTCAGCCTCGCGCTGCTCCCCGGCCTCGGGATCGCCGGGGCGGGGTGGGCCGCGCTCGCCGCCCAGCTCGCGGTCGCGCTCTGGCTGCTCGCCGGCCCGCTCCGGCCGGTCGTGCTCGCGCGCCCGCGCGCCGGCGCGCGCTGACGGCGCGACCCGGCCGAGGGCCCGCGGCCGGGTCGGCGCCGCGCGGTGTCAGGCGAAGAGCGGCTCGCCGGTCTCGAGCAGCGTCTTGAGTCCGCTCAGGACGTGCATCCAGCCGGTGCCGGACACGCTCTCGGCGGTCCGCGGCGCGCCCTCGAGCCGGTCGTGCACGACGGTCAGGAGCGTCACCCCGCGCGCGTGCGGCTCGATCTCCCAGGTGACGCGGCTCGGCTCCTCGTCGGCCAGCTCCGGGTCGTAGAGCGAGCGCCACTCGTGCACGAGCCGGCGCGGCGGGTCGTACTCGAACACCGGGCCGTCGCCCCAGGCCGACCCGTCCGGCCCGCGCGAGAGGTGGCGGGTGGGGGTGTTCTCGATCCGGGCGCCGTGGAAGTACCTCGCGGTGAACTCGGGCTTCGTGATCGCCTCCCAGATCTGCTCCGGGGTGGCGCGGATGAAGACCGAGTACACCTGCGTCGTCACGGTCGTGCTGGTCGTCATGCGATCTCCTCCTCCAGGTCGCGCTTGAGGTCGGCGAGGGCGGCCACCCGGTGCTCGGCGTACTTGCCGATCCAGCGGTCGTGGATCAGCCTGATCGGCACCGGGTTCAAGAAGTGGAGCTTCTCCCGCCCCCGCCGGCGGGTGACGACCAGGCCGGCCTCCTCGAGCACGCGGAGGTGCTTCATCACCCCGAAGCGCGTCATCTCGAGCTGCGACTCGAGCTCGGTCAGCGTCCGGCCGTCGCGCTCGAAGAGCCAGTCGAGCAGGAGCCGGCGCGTCGGGTCGGCGAGCGCCTTGAAGACCCGGTCGTCGTCCACGCGCACGACTATACGTGACTATTCGGTCACATGTCAAGCCGCGGGCAGCCCGCGCCGTGCCCCGCCTCGGCGACGGGCCGCCGCCGTGACCTCCCGATCGCGGGGATCCTGCTCGGGCAGGTCGAGAACGGGTGGGTCCGCTCGACGGACTTCCGCACCGGGCGCGGGCGCGGCTGCCAGACTGAGCGCGTGCTGGAGACGGCGTTCACCGAGCTCGTCGGGTGCCGCGTCCCGGTCCAGCTCGCCGCGATGGGCAGCGGGGTCACGACGCCGGAGCTCGTGACCGCGGTC
The DNA here is from genome assembly GCA_035650615.1 of Gaiellaceae bacterium. Lineage (GTDB taxonomy): Bacteria > Actinomycetota > Thermoleophilia > Gaiellales > Gaiellaceae > PALSA-600. The sequence continues at coordinate 23,815 of DASRHI010000001.1, forward strand.
TGCCGCGCGGGCGGGCTCGGGATGCTCCAGCGAGGCGGCACGCGCCCGCTGGCCGAGCGGATCGAGGAGATCGAGCGCGCGCAGGCGGGCCCGTTCGGCGTCAACTTCGTGCCCGCGCTCGGGCAGGGCGAGCCGGAGGAGGTGGAGCTCGCCGCCTCCCGCGCGCGCCTGGTCGAGTTCTTCTGGGCCGACCCCGACCCCGGGCTCGTCGAGCTCGTCCACGCGGGCGGGGCGCTCGCCGGCTGGCAGGTCGGCTCGGTCGAGGAGGCCAGGCGCGCCGCCGCCGCCGGCTGCGACCTCGTGGTCGCCCAGGGGGTGGAGGCCGGAGGACACGTGCGCGGGACGGTGCCGCTGCTGCCGCTCCTCGCCGAGGTGCTGGACGCCGTCTCCGTGCCCGTGGTCGCCGCCGGCGGGATCGCGAGCGCGCGCTCGACGGCGGCCGCCCTCGCCGCCGGCGCGGCCGCGGTCCGCGTGGGGACGCGCTTCCTCGCGACCCCCGAGTCCGGCGCGCACCCCGACTACGTCGCCGCGCTCCTCGCCGCGCGCGCCGAGGACACGGTGCTCACCACCGCCTTCTCGGTCGGCTGGCCGGACGCCCCGCACCGCGTGCTCGCCTCCGCGGCCGCCGCCGCCGAGAGCCTCGACGGGGAGACGGCCGGGACGCTCGAGGTGGACGAAGAGTCGCGCCCGCTGCCGCGCTTCGCCGCCCGGACGCCGACCCGCGAGGTGAGCGGCCGGGTCGAGGCGATGGCGCTCTACGCCGGCACGGGGGTCGGCGGGGTGAGGAGGGTCGAGGAGGCGGAGTCGGTCGTCGCCGAGCTCGCCGCCGGAGCGGAGCGGCTGCTCCGGCGCTGGAGCGGGGGCTCCTGACGCCCGCCCGCCCTGTCCCACCCGGCCCGGGCGAGGAGGTGAACGCCGGAAGCGACGCGGTCGAGCCCTTCCGCGTCGAGGTCGCGGAGGAGGAGCTCGACGACCTGCGCCTGCGGCTCCGGCGCACCCGCTGGCCCGAGCGCGAGACCGTCGCCGACTGGTCGCAGGGCGTTCCGCTCGCGTACCTCCAGGACCTCTGCCGCTACTGGGCTGAGGACTACGACTGGCGGGCGACCGAGAGGCGGCTGAACGCGCTGCCGCAGTTCCGCACCACGATCGACGGCCTCGCGATCCACTTCCTCCACGTCCGCTCGCCGCACCCCGGCGCCCTGCCGCTCGTGATCACCCACGGCTGGCCCGGCTCGATCGTCGAGTTCCTCGAGGTGCTCGGCCCGCTCGTCGACCCGCCGCGCCACGGCGGCGACGCGCGGGACGCCTTCCACGTCGTCTGCCCGTCCCTGCCCGGCTACGGCTTCGGCGACAAGCCGGAGAGGCCCGGCTGGGGCGTCGAGCGAATCGCGGACGCCTGGGCCGTCCTGATGGCGAGGCTCGGCTACGACCGCTACGGAGCGCAGGGCAGCGACTGGGGCACCAGCGTCAGCGCCTGCCTGGCGCAGCGGGATCCCGAGCACGTGGCCGGCATCCACCTGACGCCCCCGCTCGCGCCGCCCGACCCCGAGACCCTCGACGACCTCACCGAGCGCGAGCGCGCCGCGCTGGCCTCGCTCGAGCACGCGGCGGCGTGGGACTCGGGCTACTCGCAGGAGCACGCCACCCGGCCCCAGACGATCGGGTACGCGCTGGTCGACTCGCCCGCCGCGCTCTGCGCCTGGATCCTCGAGAAGTTCCACGCCTGGACCGACCACGACGGCGACCTCGAGAGCATCCTGACCCGCGACGCGCTGCTCGACAACGTGATGCTGTACTGGCTGCCGCGCACGGGCGCGTCGTCGGCGCGCCTGTACTGGCAGAGCATGCGGCAGGTGAACGAGTGGATCTCCGGCGCCGTCGCGGACAGCGTCACCGTGCCGACCGGGTGCTCGATCTTCCCGAAGGAGCTCCAGCGTCCCTCTCGACGCTGGGCGGAGAAGCGCTTCCTCGACATCCGCTACTGGAACGAGCCCGAGCGGGGCGGCCACTTCGCGGCCTTCGAGCAGCCTCGCCTCTACCTCGACGAGGTGCGCGCGTTCTTCCGGCTGCTCAGGTGAGCGCGCGGGCGTCCCGGGCCGGCTCGCGGGGAGGCTCGGCCTCGTACGACCTCGTCGCGAGCGAGCTCCCGCGCCCACGGCGTCGCGCGCCCGGGTGGCAGGGCGACTCGACAGCCGGAGCTTCGCGTCAGAATGGCGCTCGTCGGGCGAGCGCGACGGGCGGATGCGAGGCGAGGACGCAGTGGGCGGGAAGAGCAGCCGCCGCGCGCGGAAGCGGAGGGCGAAGGAGCTCCGGTGACGAGCGAGGCGGAATGGGTGGAGACCGTGCGGCGGGCGGCCGGGTCGGCCGGCTCGATCGACGAGGCGGCGTCGGAGCTCGCCGAGCTGATCCGGGCCGGCAGCGGCCGGCGCTGGGTGGGGATCTACCGCCTCGCCGCGAGCGAGGTCGTCAACCTCGCCTGGAGCGGGCCGGCGCCGCCGGCGCATCCGCGCTTCCCGATCGGCCGCGGCCTCACCGGGGCCGCGATCGCCGCCCGCGCCGCCGTGTGCTCGAACGACGTCTCCGGCGACCCCCGCTACCTGACGAACCAGCCGACGACCGGCTCCGAGCTGATCGTCCCGATCCTCCGCGACGGCGACGTCGTCGGCACGCTCGACGTCGAGGAGGCGCACCCGAACGCCTTCGCGGCCGGCGACGAGCGGCCGTTCGAGGCGATCGCCGAGGCGCTCTCGCCGCTCTACCGCTGAGCTCGCCTCGCTGGCTCGGGCCGCCGCAGGGCGGTTGCCCGGCCAGGGTCACGCGCGCGCGATCAGGTGGCGGTACTCGTTCTGCAGCCGGTAGCTTCCGTCCGGCTGGCGGTAGGGGGCGAGGCCGTCGACGATCGCGTGCCTGAGCTCCCGTTCGTAGTCGGGGCCGGCGAGGGTGGCGAGGCCGGCGACGGCGACGAGGGCGCGTCCGAGGGTGTCGGCGTCTGGATAGTGGAAGGCCCAGGTCGTGTCGAACTCGTCCTCCGGTGTGAGCCCTGCTCGGGTGGCGAGTCCGCGCAGGAGGCCGGGCTGTGAGAGGTCGGGGTCGGGCGGGGCGTCGGGCGGTCGTGGCGGCAGGAACGGCCTGGCGATCCGTTTCATCGCTTCGAGGTCGCAGCGTTCGTGCGCGCCCCAGACCTGGATCACGATCGGGGCGCCGGGCCTGGCGACGCGGCCCGCTTCGCGGAGGGCGGCGACCATGTCGTCGGCGAAGAAGAAGGAGTTGAAGCCGGTGACGAGGTCGAAGGTGTCGGCGGGCCAGGGGAGCTGCTCCATCTCGCCGACTCTGAGGTCGGCGTCGGGGAGCCGGCTGCGGGCGAAGGCGACGAGCGCCTCGGCGGCGTCGATGCCGTGCGGGTCGGCGCCGCGCTCGGCGGCGAGGCGGAGGAAGGCGCCGGCGCCGCAGCCGATGTCGAGCACGCGCCAGCCCGGTTCGAGCCCCGTTCGCTCCAGCGCCGCTTCGTAGGTGGGGCCCTGCTGGTCTTCGCTGAGCGCCCAGTCGGCGGGGCGGGCGCCCCAGAGCGGGCCCCAGCGGGTCGCGCTCCCCGGCGGCGCGGATGGAGTTGTGGCCACGGCCGCTCCTTCCGTTAGACTACGATCCGTAGTTATAGACTATGAGTCGTAGCTCGGTCAACGGCGACTTGAGCCTGTTCTCGTACGAGATCCTCGGCCTCGTCGGCAGGGGCGGCGCCGGCGCGCACGACCTGCTGCGGATGGCCAGGCGGGGGCGGCTGCTCGACTGGGCGGGCGAGAGCCAGTACTACGTGGAGCCGAAACGGCTCGCCGGGCTCGGCTACCTCGAGGCGCGCAAGGAGCCCGGGAAGACGCGCGAGCGCACCGTCTACACGCTCACCGGCAAGGGCCGGCAGGCGCTTGCCGACTGGGCCCGCACGCCGGTCGCCGTGACGCCGGTGAAGAGCGAGCCGCTCCTGCGGCTGCTTGTCTGCGACCTCGTCGGCGAGGAGGTCACCCGCGAGAGCCTGGCGACGCTGCGCGAGGACGTCGCCCACCTCCGCGGGCGGCTCGACGACTCCGAGCGCAGCGCCCGCGAGCTGCCGCATCGGGAGAAGTACCTGCTGCTCGTGCTCGGATTCCTCCGCCGGCTGCTCGATCTCCACGAGCGCCTCGTGGACGACGTCGAGCGCGAGCTCGCCGCCCCGGCGGCGGCTTCGAGTGCAGCAAGCCGAGAGGCCGGTGGGGCCTGACGGCTTCCGTGCTCACGTGAGGGCGGGCTCGCCGGCGGTCCCGGTGGGCCGGACGTTCGGTTGAGGCGGAAGCGGTTGGTGGTGTCGTAGCCGCTTTCTCCGGCGCCTACAGCGTCACACTCAACGCCGCCGAGCGACACGTCGACGCGGGAGCCTCGGCCATGGTCGTCGACACCAGCCCCTCCTGGATTGCGCTCCCGGCAGGGGTCTTCCTCAACACGATCCTCCACCCGAAAGCCCGGACGAGACTGATGAGCAGGGACTTCCTCTGCAGCCGCGGACTCCACTTCACGGCCTTCCACGGGACTCTCGGAGCCTCCCTCCCCATCCAGACCCCATCGCTGTGCCGCCTCTCCTGACAACGCGTCGAGATCGGGGCGGCACGATACGTGTCGACCCTCAGCGGGAGAGACTACGTCGTGTCCGACGTTTGGGGGATAATCTCCCTCGTATGTCTGACAGGATCGACCACGACAGCCTTTACCGCCTTGCCGAGTCGCAGGCAGGCTACTTCACGGCCGAGCAGGCGCTCCAGGCGGGGATGGACAGAAGCACCCTCCTTCACCATGCCCGTCCCGGTGGGCGCTACGAGCGCGTTCGGCGCGGGCTGTACCGGCTGCGCCACTTTCCGTCGAGCCCGCACGAGCACGTCGTCGCCGCCTGGCTCGACCTGCCGGCGCCGGCGGTCGTCTCCCACGAGAGCGCGCTCGAGCTGTACGAGCTGTCCGATGTCATCCCGAACGCGGTTCACATCACCCTGCCGCGGGAGAAGCGCGGTCGGCGTCCCAGGGCCGGTGTCAGGTTCCACATGCTCACCCAGGCGCCCGGTCCGAACGAGGTCAGGCGCATCGACGGCCTCCTCGCGACCACGCCCGAGCGAACGATCGTCGACTCGCTCGAGGCGGGAACGCAGCCGGAGCAGATCGAGCTCGCGATCGGACAGGCACTCGAGCGCGGCCTGACGACGCCTCGTCGACTGCGTGCCGCGGCCGGCAACCGCTCCAACCGCGTCCGCCGGTTCATCGATCGCGTACTCACGGAACACACCACGTGAAGTACGGCGACGCGGCAGCGTTCCGGCAAGCCCTCGAGCAACGGCTGCGTACGCGCGCCGCCGGAGACGGTGCGCGCCTCGCCCGCGATCGCAAGCGCGTTTCGTTCGAACGATTTCTGGCCCGCCTCAACGAGGTTGCTCCGGGAGACTGGCTGCTGAAGGGCGGCTTCGCGCTCGACCTCCGCCTCGCCGATCGCGCTCGAGCGACCCGAGACGTGGACCTCGATTGGCAGGCGGACGAGGAGGAACTTGCAGAGACGCTGATCGAGGCCGCCGGCATCAGCGGCGACGACTTCTTCACGTTCGCCATCGAGCGGACAGGCATGGCGCCGGAGCGCCTTGGCGGCAGCCACCGCTTCCGTGTCACAGCGAGCCTCGCCGGTCGGCCGTTCGAGACCTTTCTCCTCGATGTCGCCCTTCGGTCATCGCTCGTCGACGAGCGCGACACGCTCACCACGACCGACCTGCTCTCGTTCGCCGAGATCGAGCCGGTCGAGGTTCCAGCCGTCCCGCTGGAGCGACACATCGCCGAGAAGCTGCACGCATACACGCGTCGCTACGGCGACGACCAGCCGAGCTCGCGCGTCAAGGATCTGATCGACCTCGTCCTGATGGGCGAGCTTGCCTCCTTTGAGTACGACCGGTTACGGGACGCGATCGTCAGCACGTTCCGCGAACGAGACACCCACGAGCTACCGACTTCGCTGCCAGCAGCCTCAGCTGACTGGGCGCAGCCGTACCGTGTGCTTGCAGCGGAAGTCGGACTCGAGCCGGATCTTTCCTCCGGCCACCGCGCCGCGGCAACCTTCCTCGACCCGGTACTCGCCGACACCACCGACCTTCATTGGTGGGACGAGCAAGCGATGCGCTGGCACGCGGACAAGTAGCGGCATCGTTCGCCGGGACTCGCGCTCTGGCTCGTCGAACGAAAGCGAGTTGCTGCCAGCGACGACCGCCGAGCTCTCACGGCTGCGCTTGACGCCGCGAGAGGCCGCTTCCGACGGCGGCTTTCCGGTCGAGGGCGTCAACGCTGCGCTGCCAAACACAGACGTCTTCGTCGCGGGTCAGCAACAACCGCCCTCACGGCGGTCGCGGAAGCGGCTCGCCGGCTACCGAGCCGGCTGCGAGGGGAGAATCAGCCACCTCAAACGCAGCTACGGGATGCGGCGCAGCCGCTTACGCGGCCACGACGGTGCGCGTACCTGGGTGGGCTGGGCGATCCTCGCCTACAACCTCGACACCCTCGCCGTCCAGGCCACCTGACAGACTCCCCAGCGCTCGCACACACACCGAGCACCAACTCGCAGAAACGGCCGCCCCGGGGGCGGCCGTTTCACGTCTCACGCGCGGAGTTCTTCCGGGTCAAATAGCCATGCGAAAGCGGGAGCGACGGGACTCGAACCCGCGACCTCCGGCGTGACAGCCGCCGCAAGGGAAAACACGATCCTCCACCCGACGACCCGAAAGAACCCGATTAGCAGGGATTGCGTGCGGGTTGGCCGGCGCGGCTTCCACGTGGCTCCATGGCGTTTTCGGAGGGTCACGCCCCATCCAGGCCCCATCGTTCCGTCGTCTTCGTCGACAACAAGACTGGAGCGATCTTCGCTGCCTCGTAAGCTCTTCACGTGGCGTCGGCCTTCATCAGCTACGCGCACGAGGATCAAGAGTTCATGCTCTCGCTCGTCGAGCCGTTACAAGCGCAGGGGCTCGACATCCGGTACGACCAAGTCGTGCTGAATGTCGGCGACTCGTTGCTGCAGAAGATCGCCGGCGAGATCGCGGATGGGGACTTTCTGATCGCGATCGTCTCGCCCGACTCGGTCGAGTCCGCGTGATGCGCGCGGCAGTTGTCCCTTGCGGCGACGCAGGGCATCAACGAGCACAGCGTCAAGGTCCTGCCGGTGAGGTTCCGCTCTGCCGCGATGCCGCCGATGCTCCAGGACACCTTCTGGGCTGACGCCGATCGAGACAGCGTTGAAACAATCGCCCGTCAGCTCGCCGCCTCGATGAGGCGAGACGCTCGACGAGCGGAAGAGCCGCACGAACGGGCTCAGGCAGGGCGTCGAGTGCCCAGCGCAGTCGGCGCTGGGGATCCTCGAGGTCGTGGATGTTGCCGCCCGCCTGCCAAACGCCTATCCACGCCCGGAAGACATCCCAGCACCTCTGGGCAACCTCTTCGACCTGCGCTACGCCGGCATCTCCCGCCAGCTCTGCGTGCGCTGGTTCTCCCTCGGCGCCTTCCACCCCTTCCGCTGCTCGGTCAGCCTCGGACTCCCGTCCTTCCAGGTTCGGCCGGATCGTGTTGCACGACATCGAGCAGAGCGGCGAGGGCAACATCGACCATCTCGTCTCGGGACCGAACGGCGTCTACCTGGTCGAAACGAAGGAGCGCCGCTACGAGGACCGGCACGTCGTCAAGGTGAAGCGGCAGGCGGCGAAGCTGCACGACGAACTCGGGGTCTGGGTCACGCCGGTGATCTGCCTGTACGAGCGGCAGGGCGGGCCGTTCCGAACGCAGGGGGTCTGGGTGGTGCCGCGCCAGCACCTGCTCGACTGGCTGCGCGAGCAGAATCACCCGCCGGTCGCCTTCGAGCGGCTCGCTGGGTTCGCCGACTGCGTGGAGACGAACGGACGACGTCGAACCTTGTCCGGAACCGCTCGTTGACCGACACACGCGCCGAGACGTGCTGCCGCCGAGCGCTTCGGACTGCCGCCTGCCTTGAGTCAGCGGCGAATCGGACTTAGATTCTGGGGCGATGGCTCGCCGCTCTTCCTTCGCCTACCGGATGGCTCAGTACCAGCGGGAACTCGAACGCCAAGCGCGGGCACAGCAGCGGGCAGAGATAGCCGCGGTACGAGAGGCCGAGCGAGCGCGGAAAGCGTACGAGCGCGCACAGGTGCTCGAGGAGAAGGAGCGCAAGCGCCTCTACCTCGAATCGCGTACGGCAGAGGTCGAAGCGATGAACGCCCAGCTCCAAGCGCGCAACGAGGAGCTCGAGAGGCTGCTCATAGCGACGCTCGAGACGGATGACTACCTCGATTTCGAGACACTGAAGGTTGAGCCCGAGATTCCGCCGTTTCAGCCTGGCGCGCTTGCGGTATCCACCGATCCCCCGCGGATCGAGATGTTCATGCCTCCGTCTCCCTCTGGGTTCGCGAAGCTCGTGCCGGGCGCGAAGGGGAAGCACGAGCAGGCGGTCGCGGCGGCCCGACGGGCGTTCGAGTCCGAGTCAGCGGCGCACGCAGAGAAGGAGCGGCAACGCGAGCAGGCGCTCATGGAGGCGAGGGCGGCGTACGACGCGGATGTGGAGAAGATCAAGGAGCGCGCCGCGGTGCAGAACCGGGAGATCGACGAGTTCCGGGCTCGCTTTGATGCTGCCGAGCCGGATGCGGTCGGCGAGTACTTCTCGCTTGTGCTCGATGCGAGCAGCTACCCGGACGGCTTCGCGCGCAAGTACCGAATGGCGTTCGTCCCGGAGTCGAGGCAGCTTGTTGTCGAGTTCGAGCTGCCGGCGCTGTCTGTCGTCCCGGTGGTGAAGCAATACCGGTACGTGAAGGCGCGCGACGCGATCGAGGACAGTCCGCGCCCGGCGACGCAGGTGAAGGCCGCGTATTCGTCGGTCGTGGCACAGACGACGATCCGGACGCTGCACGAGCTCTTCGAGGCTGATCGAGGCGGCAAGCTGGAGACGATCGTGTTCAACGGCTACGTCGACACGATCGATCCGGCGACCGGCAAGCCTGCCTCGCCGCATCTGGTGACTGTGCGTGCCTCCCGCGACGTCTTTACCCAGCTCGATCTGCGCAACGTCGAGCCGCTCGCCTGCCTGAAGGGGCTGAACGCCTCGGTCTCGAAGAGTCCGTCGGAGCTGCTGCCGGTCAGGCCCATCCTGGAGTTCGACATGGTCGACGCGCGCTTCGTCCAGGAGAGCGACGTACTCGGCGCACTCGACCAGCGGCCGAACCTGATGGAGCTTTCCCCGCGCGATTTCGAGTCACTGATCACCAACCTCTTCGAGAAGATGGGCTTGGAGACCCGACAGACGCAGCCTTCCCGGGATGGCGGCGTCGACTGCGTCGCCTACGACCCGCGCCCGATCTTCGGCGGCAAGGTCGTGATACAAGCAAAGCGCTACAAGCACACCGTCGGGGTCAGCGCGGTGCGCGACCTGTTCGGGACGATGCAGAACGAGGGCGCCTCGAAGGGCATCCTCGTAACGACCAGCGTCTACGGGAAGTCGTCGTTCGAGTTCGCCGAGGGCAAACCGCTGGAGTTGCTGAGCGGCACTCACCTGCTCTACCTACTCGCTGAGCACGCGGGCATCGAGGCGCGAATCGAGCCGCCCGAGGACTGGGTCGACCCCGTTGCCGAAGCTGTCACCGACGAGCCTTCAGTCGAGGGAGTCGCAGTGCCCGCCCCCGCCGGATAGCTGGGTCTGTACTGGCGGCCGAGCAGTCCGGCGACGTGCCCGCGAAGGCCCTTGTTGCCGAAGCCGGTGACGGCGTGGACGGTGGTGCTGAGGGCGCCGGCCAGGGCCATGGCGCGTTGGTTGCCGAAGCGCAGCGCTCCGGTTCATTGGCCCTCGCTGTTGTAGGGCTGGTGGATGCGCTCAAAGGGCGCAGTCCGATGGCACAGCTCTGGCCGGCATGCTCGATCATAAGCAGCCGCTGATTGACGCGGCGGGCTTCCCGATCAGCTCGGGGAGATGCCCGATCCGGGCGAGCACGCCGAGGTCCCACGGTTTGTTGATCACCGCTTCGATCCGGAGCGCGCGGGCGTCTTTGAGGTACTGCTTGAGCCGGGAGTGCTTTGTAGCCGATGTCAAGCTTGACGTCGCTGCCGGCGGAGAAGACGCGGGTGCGGAACGGCTCCTGGGACAAGGTCGAGGAGCTCGCCGCCAACACCGTCGCGCCCTACGGGAACATGGTCATGCTCGCCGCCCTCACCGGCCTCCGCCAGGGCGAGTTGTTCGCCCTCCGCGATCGCAACCTCGACCTCGAGGCCAAGACCGTCACAGTCGAGAATGGGACCTACGCGGGCGAGCTCGTGCCCGTGAAGACGAAAGCATCGCGCCGGCGCGTCGATCTCTCCGCCACCGCCGTACGTGTCCTCCGCCGCCAGCTCTTCGCGCGCACCCCGAACGACCTCCACGTCGTCTTCCCCTCGCCGGAAGGCCACATCCTGAACGACGACAACTTCCGCCACCGCGTCTTCGCGCCTGCCGTCCGCCGCACGAAGCTGACCGGCTTCCGCTTCCACGACCTCCGCCACACCTACGCCGCGCTGATGGTCGCCGCCGGGGCGCACCCGAAGTACCTTCAGGCGCAGATGGGCCACTCGTCGATCCGCGTCACGCTCGACCTCTACGGGCACCTCTTCCCGGACGCGAATCGCGGCGTTCTCGACGCACTCGACGCGCTCACGGCCCCATCCACGCCCCATCGCAAGAACGCCCCGAAGAACACGACGAACGAAAAAGTCCCCGCGAGCGGGGACTTTCAGAGCGGGAGCGACGGGACTCGAACCCGCGACCTCCGGCGTGACAGGCCGGCGTTCTAACCAGCTGAACTACGCCCCCGCGCGGAGGGCAGTGTAGCCGGGCGCCGAACAACCCGGGTATGACCGGGTTGGACTGGGCGATCGTCGGCTTCGCGGCGCTGACGGCGCTCGCGGGGTTCCGGCGCGGGCTCGTGCGGACGCTGCTCTCGCTCGCGGGGCTCGTCGCCGGGGCGGTGCTCGGGGCGCGGCTCGCGCCCGACCTGCTGCCGGGCGGGCTGCACCTCCGCTACCCGGCGCTCGTCGCCTTCGGCGGCGCCCTCGTGGGGGCGTCGCTGCTCGAGGCGGCGGCCCGGCTCGCGGGCAGGACGTTCCGCGGCGCGCTCCGGGTCGTGCCGCCGCTGCGGCTGCTCGACTCGGTCGGCGGGCTCGCGGCCGGCGCCGTCTGGGGGCTCGCGATCGTCTGGGTCGCGGGCGCGGCGGCGCTCCAGCTTCCCGGCCACGGCCGCTGGCGGCACGAGGCGCGCACCTCGGAGGTGTTGCGCCAGCTGAACGAGCTCGCCCCGCCGCGCGAGGTGCTCCGGCTTCGGAGCGCGCTCGTGGAGCGGCTGCCCGCGGGCGCGCTCCTGCCGTAGGGTCGCGCTCCCGCCACGTCGCGGCGGTCGGATGCCGGCACCGTCGTCGCCGAGGGGTGGCCGAGGCCGACCCCGACGACGCTAGCGGAGCAGCTCGAGCACCGCGGTCGGGCGACGGTAGGGCGCGACGACGTAGGCGCCGTCGCAGCGGCCGCGCGCCTCCGCGAGCATTTCGCGGGCGTGCGCCATCCCGACCTCGGCTGCGGCTGGGCCCGCCGCCTCGAGCGCGTCCTGGAGCGCCTGCGGCACGACGATCCCCGGCACCTCGTTGTGCAGGCGCAGCGCGAGCCGGTAGCTCGTGAGCGGGAAGATGCCGGCCAGCACGGGGATCTCCCAGCCGCCGAGGACGGCCGCGAAGCGGTCGAGCACCTCGAGGTCGAACACGATCTGGGTCATCGCGAACTGCGCCCCCGCCGCGACCTTCTCGCGGAAGCGCGCCGCCTCGGCCTCGAGGTCGTCGGCGGTCGGGTTGACGGCGACGCCGGCGAAGAAGGAGGTCGGGGCGTCGATCGGGCGGCCGTTGAAGTCCTCGCCCCGGTTCAGGCCGGAGATCAGCCGGGTGAGGCCGAGCGAGTCGATCTCGTAGACCGCGCGCGAGCCCGGGTAGTCGCCGACCTCGGGCGGGTCGCCGGTGATCGCGAGCACGTTGCGGACGCCCTCGGCGTGCGCGCCGAGCAGCATCGACTCGATCCCGAGCACGGTCCAGTCGCGCGTCGTCAGGTGCGGGATCGTCTCGAGCCCCGTCGCCCGCTCGATCGCCCCGGCCACCATCAGCGAGCTCATACCGGCCCGGGCGGTCGCGTTGTCGTTCACGTCCACGAACCGGACGAGGCCGGACTCGTCGAGCGCGGCCGCCACGTCGAGGAGCCCGCGGCTCGAGCCGCCGAGCGGCGGGTCGAGCTGGATCGAGACGACGAACTCGCCCTCGCGGAGCGCCCGGGCGAGCCGCGTCTCGCGCTGCTCCTCGCCGAGCGACACCGCGAGCTCGCGGTCGCCCTCCTCGAGCCTCGTCCGCGGCGCGCGCCCCTCGTCGATCGCGCCGCGGATCGCCGCGATCTCGCTCGGCGTCGTCCCGCAGCAGCCGCCGATCACCCGCGCTCCCAGCTCGCGGGCGTGCGCGGCGAACTCGCCGAAGTACTCGGGCGTCGCGTGCGGGTAGATCACGCGTCCGCCCGAGAGGCTCGCGAGCCCGATGTTCGGGAGCGCGGCGAGGATGCGGCCGCCGCCGCGCATCTGCTCGAGCGCCGTCAGCGCCGCCAGCAGCCCGCTGCCGTGGTTGGCGCCGATCGCGGCGAGCTCGAGCCCGTCGAGGCGCTCCGCCGCCTCGGCCGCGGTCACGCCGGCGAGCGTCTCCGCGCCCTCGTCGAAGGTGAGGAGCGCGACGACCGGCAGCGACGCCACGCTCCGGACCGCCTCGATCGCGTCCACCAGCTCGTCGAGGTCGTAGAACGTCTCGACCATGAACAGGTCGGCGCCCCGCTCCGCCAGCACGGCCGCCTGCTCGGCGAAGAGCTCCTGCCGGACGCGGGGGGCGGCCGGCTCGCCGATCGGCCCGATCGAGCCGGCGATGAAGACGTCGCGGCCCGTCGTCTCGCGGGCCTGGCGGGCGAGCTTCACCCCGGCCGAGTTGATCGCCTCGAGCTCGTCCTCGAGGTAGTGGGCGGCGAGCTTGCGCCGGTTCGCGCCGAAGGTGTTCGTCTCGATCAGCTCCGCCCCGGCGTTGATGAAGCCGACGTGGAGCGAGACGACCGCCTCGGGCGCCCGCAGGTTCGCCTCCTCGGTCGTCCGCAGGCGGGGGACGGCGGCCGTCAGGAGCGCGCCCATGCCGCCGTCCGCCACGATCGGGGGGCCCTCGCGGAGCCGTCTCTCGAAGGCGCCCGGCACGGCGCAAACCTAGTCGTTCCCGGGATCTTTACAGTCAAGTGAGGCGGTCAAGTACCCAAAGGGGGATGGATCAAGTGGCGCCTCGCGGAGCATGATGGGCGTGTTCGAGGGGGCCCGATGCGGCGGGGCCTCACGGACAAAGGGCAACGACAAGACGGTTGGGACTGGCAGCACCTCCCCCCGCTGCCAGGCTGGTTTCGACGGCTCCCTGGCCTGGGACTGACGGCAATCGCTCCTGTGGCAGGGTTCTGACGGCGGCCTCCGGGCCGCCGTCAGCGTTCGTGGAGGACCCGTCCCTCCATCCCGCCCGCGACCGTCACCACCTGGCCGGTCACGTGGCCGGAGAGGAGGGGCGAGGCCAGCGCGACCACCTGCGCGGCGACGTCGTCGGCGGTCGCGACCTTCCGCAGCGCCATCGTGCGGGTGATCGCCGCCACCTGCTCGCCGCCGAGGGCGCCGTCGGTCATCGGCGTCTCGGTCCAGCCCGGGGCGACGGCGTTCACGCGCGTGCGCGGGTGGCGGCGGACGGCCTCGTTCTTGAGCGAGAGCAGGAGCCCGCCGAGGATCGCGGACTTCGCCGCGGCGTAGTCGGCGTGCCCGGCCTCGCCGAAGAGGCCGGCGGTCGAGCCGACGAGCACGAGCGCGCCCTCCCGGTCGCCGAGCTGGCGGAGGAAGCCGCGCGCGGTCAGGAACGTCGCGGTCAGGTTCGCGTCGACCGTCGCCCGCCAGCGCTCGAGGGGGAGCTCCGCGACCGGGACGTCCTCGGCCGGCCAGACGCCCGCGACGGCCGCGCAGACGTCGAGCTCCCCCGCCTCGGCGAACAGCCGCTCCACCTCGCGCTCGTCCCGGAGGTCGGCCTGGACGACCGCGGCCCCGCCGGCCGCCTCGGCCCGCTCGCGGCCGCGGTGGTAGTGGACGACGACCCGGGCGCCCTCGGCCGCGAACCGGCGGACGCAGGCCGCGCCGATCCCGCCGGAGCCGCCCGTCACCAGCACGCGCGCGCGTTCGAGCCCCGTCTCCATCTGAATGTTAAGAAAGTGTTCCGGTTTTCGCGATCCTGATGTAGAGTCCGCGCGAGGGTGGAGCCGGAGGTGGGGGAAACCGGCTCGGTGGTCGTCGTCGCGTCGTCAACCAGCGGTGTCGGAGGTCAGGCTCAGGTGCTCACGGTCGACATTTCCCTGCCCGAGGTCGAAGAGCTCCAGAAGCTCGTCGAGACAGGGAAGGAGAAGGGGTTCCTCACCTACGACGAGATCGTCTCCGGGGTCGAGGAGCTGGAGCTCACGAAGGAGCAGCTCGAAGATTTCACCACCTATCTGATCGATCACGGCGTCGAGCTCGTCGAGGGCGAGCAGCACAAGGCGCTCCCGCACGAGCAGCCCATTCCCGAGGAGGAGAAGGCGCCGAAGCTCGACCTCTCGGTCGAGCCGTCTCTCGACTCGCTGCGGCTCTACCTGCGCGAGATCGGGAAGGTGCCGCTCCTCACGGCCGACCAGGAGGTCTCGCTCGCGAAGCGGATCGAGCGCGGCGACATGGCGGCGAAGACGCAGATGATCGAGGCGAACCTGCGGCTCGTCGTCTCGATCGCCAAGGGCTACCTCGGCCGCGGCCTCTCGTTCCTCGACCTGATCCAGGAGGGGTCGCTCGGGCTCATCCGCGCGGTCGAGAAGTTCGACTACCGCAAGGGCTACAAGTTCTCGACCTACGCGACGTGGTGGATCCGCCAGGCGGTCACGCGGGCGATCGCCGACAAGGCGCGCACGATCCGGATCCCGGTGCACATGGTCGAGAAGCTGAACAAGGTCGTGCACATCGAGCGCCAGCTCGTGCAGCGGCTCGGTCGCGAGCCCCAGCCGGACGAGATCGCCGAGGAGCTCGAGATGACGACCGAGGAGGTGCGCGAGATCCTGCGGATGGCGCAGCATCCGGTCAGCCTCGAGAAGCCGATCGGCGAGGAGGAGGACTCCGAGCTCGGCGACTTCGTCGAGGACGAGCAGGCCGAGTCGCCGTTCGACTCCGCCTCGCTGACGCTGCGCCGCTCCGACATCGAGCAGGCGCTCTCGTCGCTCCCCGAGCGCGAGCGGCGCGTGATCGAGCTGCGGTTCGGGCTCGACGGCTCCCAGCCGTGCACGCTCGAGGAGGTCGGGAAGGCGTTCGGCGTCACCCGCGAGCGCATCCGCCAGATCGAGAACAACACGCTCAAGAAGCTCGAGACGCTCCCCGAGGCGCAGGGTCTCAAGGACTGCGTCTAGCCGCGCGAGCGATCGAGCTGGTCGTCTGCCGCGATGGCGACGGCGCCGGCGCCGAGCAGGCTCTACAAGCCCCGTCCCGCGGGGGTCAGCTCCGGGAGGCGTCCGCTCCGGGCTCGGCCCGCTCGGCCGGGACGAAGAGCTTGCAGCGCGGGCACTTGAAGCCGCGGTAGCGCTCGGCCGCGCCGGCGAGGAGCTCGCCGGTGAAGACGTGCCGGCAGTGCGGGCAGACGACCTCGAACCGCTGCGGCCCCGGGTCCATCGACCCCCACCGTAGCGGGCTCCCGCTACCCGGCGACCGCGAGCGACTCGATCCGGACCTCGGCGAGCGGCCGGTCCTGCATGTCCGTGTCGACGTGGGAGATCGCATCCACCACGTCCATTCCCGCCGTGACCCTTCCGAACACCGTGTGCAGCCCGTCGAGCCAGGGGCAGGCGTCGGCGGTGACGATGAAGAACTGCGAGCCGTTCGTGTTCGGGCCCGCGTTCGCCATCGCGAGCGCCCCGCGCGCGACCGGGTGGCTGTTGATCTCGTCGTCGAACTGGTAGCCCGGGCCGCCCATCCCCGTGCCGGTCGGGTCGCCGCCCTGGATCATGAAGTTCTCGATCACGCGGTGGAAGACGACGCCGTCGTAGAAGCCGTCGCGTGCGAGCTTCACGAAGTTCGCGACCGTCTTCGGCGCGTCGTCGTCGAACAGCTCGAGCTCGATCGAGCCGCGGTTCGTCGCCATCGTCGCGGTGGTCACGACGGCGATCGTACTAACCCGAGCTCCACCCGCGAGCGCCGACCGGGCACCGAGAGGGACGCGAGCACGCTGACCAGGACCGCCCCGGCGGAGACCGCGAACGCGGTCGTGTACGCGGAGTCGCTCGCGACCGCGACGATGCTCGCCGACACCTGGCTTCCGAGCGCGCCGCCGATCGTGCGCACGATCGTGTTCATCCCAGTCGCGACGCCGGTCTCCTCCGGGCGCACCGCCTCGACGATCAGGTTCGCCATCGCCCCGAACGAGAAGCCGACGCCGGCGCCCATCAGCCCCGTCGAGACGTAGACGTTCCACGGCGAGCCGTGCTCGGCCGCGAGGAACGCGTACGCGGCCGCCGTGAGCGCCGTCCCCGCGACGAGCGGCACGCGCGAGCCGACCGTGTTCGAGAGCCGCCCGGCGAGCGGGCTCACGAGCAGCATCGCGACCGTCGACGGGAGCAGGAAGATCCCGGCCTCGGTCACCGACGCGCCGAACCCGAGCCCGCCGGACGACGGCAGCTCGACGAACTCGGGGATCAGCACGAACGAGCTGTACATCCCGAAGCCGAGCAGCAGGCCGGTGAGGTTCGTCGTCCAGACGCCGTGCAGGCGCATCATCCGCATGTCGACGAGGGCGCCGTCGACGGCGCCCTCGACCCGCACCCACAGCACGAGCAGGACGGCCGCCGCCGCGAACAGCCCGAGCACCCGCGGCGATCCCCAGCCCCACGACGGGGCCTCGCTCACGCCGACGAGCAGCGCGACGAGCCAGGCCGAGAGGAGCGCGCCGCCCGCCCAGTCGATCCGGCCCGGCGACCGGATCGGCGACTCCGGGATCACGACCTGCGCCGCGACCGCCGCGAGCGCGACCGCGCCGAGCGGGAACCAGAAGAGCCAGTGGTAGGAGAGATGCTCGGTGATCGGGCCGGCGAGCACGATCCCGAGCCCGCCGCCGACGCCGAGGATCCCCGAGATGAGCGCGATCCCGGTCGCGACGCGCTCGCGCGGGAACTCGTCGCGGATGATCGCGAACGAGAGCGGGAAGATCGCGCCCCCCGCGCCCTGGATCACGCGCCCCGCGATCAGCACGCCGACCTTCGTCGCGAGCGCCGCCACGAGCGTCCCCGCCGCGACGATCGCGAGCGTGACGACGAGCATCCGCTTCTTCCCGAACATGTCGCCGAGCCGGCCGACGACCGGCGTCGCGACCGAGGCCGAGAGCAGGTAGCCGGTGATGATCCACGCGACCGCCGTCGTGGAGGTGTGGAGGTCGGTCTGGATCGCGCCGAGCGCCGGCGCCACGAGCGACTGCAGCAGCGCGAAGGCGATCCCCGCGACCGCGAGGATGGCGAAGGTGAGGTTGTAGTGAGGCCGGTTCGGGTCCATGGCGTGCCGCGGAGCGGTGCCGCCTCCCGCGCCCCGCCCTTCTAGCAGAATCAGGCCCTGTGCTCGCGTCGCTGCCGCTGCCGGTCGCGATCGTCGCCGCGGCGGCGGGCGGAGAGCGCTCGTGCGCGACCGGCACCGTCTGCTACCTCGCGCTCGACCCGCCGCTC
Organism: Gaiellaceae bacterium; assembly: GCA_035650615.1. GTDB lineage: Bacteria > Actinomycetota > Thermoleophilia > Gaiellales > Gaiellaceae > PALSA-600. The sequence continues at coordinate 41,678 of DASRHI010000001.1, forward strand.
CTCGCGACCCCGCTCGCTGCGACGCGGCGCACCTACCGCCTGCTCGAGGCGAGCCGCGAGTTCAGCGTGTCGATCCTCGGCGACGGCCAGGCCGAGCTCGCGGTCCGGGCGGCGTCGGGTGCCGGGCGCGACACGTTCGCCGAGCGCGGGATCCCGGTGCTCGACCCGCCCGCCGGCCGCGCCGCCCCAGGCGTCGCCGGCAGCGTCGCCGTGCTCTGGTGCGGGCTCGAGTCCGTCCATCCGGTCGCCGGCAGCGTCGTCGTCGTCGGCGCCGTCCTGCACGCCGTGACGGGCGCCGGCGAGCCGCTCCTGCGCTTCCGACGCCGCTACCGGGCGCTCGGCGCCGAGGTCGCGGTCGCCGAGGAGGCGGCCTACCCGCTGTGAGCGGCGTCCGCCGCATCGTGGTCGGGATCTCCGGCGCCTCCGGCGCGGTCTACGGCGTCCGGCTGCTCGAGGTGCTGCACGACCGGGCCGACGTCGAGACGCACCTCGTCATGTCGACGAGCGCCGAGACGACGATCCGCTACGAGACCGGCCGCGACCCCGCCGCGGTCGCCGCCCTCGCGGACGCCGTCCACGGCGAGCGCGACCTCGCCGCGCCGCTCTCGAGCGGCACGTTCCTGACCTCCGGCATGGTGATCGCCCCCTGCAGCATGCGCACCCTGTCGGGGGTCGCGAGCTCGGCGAACGACACGCTGCTCGTGCGCGCCGCCGACGTCCATCTGAAGGAGCGGCGGCCGCTCGTGCTCGTGGTGCGCGAGACGCCGCTCCACGCCGGCCACCTGCGCCTGATGTCCGAGGCGACCGCGTCCGGCGCCGTCATCCTCCCGCCCGTCCCGGGCTTCTACCAGCGCCCGCAGACCGTCGCGGACGTCGTCGACTACACGGTCGGGAAGGTGCTGGACGTCCTCGGCTTCCACGACCACGAGCTCTTCCGCCGCTGGAGCGGGCCGGCGGGCTGAGGTGGGGCCGGGGCGACGCGGGGCCTGGCGCCTGCTGCGCTCGCGCGACTTCGGTCCGTACTTCGCCGGAAACGCCGTCTCGGCGAGCGGGACGTGGTTCCAGAACCTGGCCGCGTCGATCCTCGTCTACCGGCTCTCCCACTCGCCGTTCCTGCTCGGCGTCCTCAACTTCTGCCAGTTCGTCCCGGTGCTCGTGCTCGCGCCGTGGGCGGGCGCGCTCGCCGACCGCGCCGACCGCCGGCGCCTCCTGCTCGCGACGCAGCTCGCGGCGGCGGCGCTCTCCGCGGCGCTCGCCGCGCTCGCGTGGTCGGGGCTCGCCCGCGAGGGCGTCGTGATCGGCTTCGCCGCCGCGCTCGGCGTCGCGCTCGCGCTCGCGCAGCCGGCGCAGATGGCGCTCGTCCCCTCGCTCGTCCCCCGCGAGGACGTCGCCCAGGCGGTCGCGCTCAACTCCGCCACGTTCAACCTCGCCCGGGTGGTCGGGCCGGTGAGCGCCGCGCCGATCATCGCGTGGCAGGGCATCGGCGTCGCGTTCGCGATCAACGCCTGCACCTACCTCGCGCTCGCCGCCGCGCTCCTCGCGGTGCGCCCGGCGCCGCAGCGGCGCGCGGCGCGAGCGGGGCTGCGGGACGCGCTCGCGCTCCTGCGCGGCCGGCCGGCGCTCGTGCTCTACCTCCTCGTCGTCGCCAGCGTGAGCGCCGGCTCCGATCCCGTCAACACCGAGTCTCCGGCGCTCGCGCACGCGTTCGACCGCTCCTCCGCCTGGGCGGGCGCGATCGTGGGCGCGTTCGGCGCCGGCGCCGTGGTCGCCGCCTTCGGCTTCGCCGGGCGCGTCTCGGGCTCGCGCATGCGCATGGCCGCCACGCTCGGCACGATGGCCCTCGGGATGGCCGCGTTCGCGGTCACCCCCTGGCTCCCGCTCGCGTTCGTCTTCCTCGCGGTCGCCGGGAGCGGCTACCTCGTCTCGAACACCGCCGCGACCACGCGGCTCCAGCTCGCGGTCGCCGAGCACGAGCGCGGCCGGATCATGGCGCTCTGGTCGATCGCGTTCCTCGGCGTCCGGCCGCTCTCGAGCCTCGTCGACGGGGCGGTCGCCGGCGCCGCCGGCGTCCGCGCGGCGGCGGTCGTGCTCGCGCTCCCCGCGCTCGCGGGCGCGCTCGCCGCCGCGGCCTCCCTGCGCAGGTAGCCGCGAATCGTCGGACCCGGACTATTGCCGCCGCCTGGGCGCGGTCTTATCGTTCCCGTGCCGCCGTGGGAGGAGGCGCTCGACCGGCCTCCCGCCCTCGACGACCTCTGTGGCTGGCCACGTAGTTCACGAACGGAGGGTGGAATGGCGAGCAAGTTGAAGCTCAAGGTGAACGGTCTCGTGCACAGCGTGACCGCGAGCCTCGATACGCCGCTTCTGTACGTGCTGCACAACGAGCTGCACCTGCACGGCCCCAGGTTCGGTTGCGGGCTCGCGCAGTGCGGCGCGTGCTCGGTGCTCTTGGACGGGAAGGAGATCCGGAGCTGCGTCACTCCGGTGGCGGCTGTGAGCGGGAAGGCGATCACGACGCTGGAGGGGCTGCCGGCGTTGTGGGCGAAGGAGCGCGGGGCGGCGGCTTCGAGCCCGGCGTTGCATCCGTTGCAGCAGGCGTGGATCGACGTGCAGGTGCCGCACTGCGGCTATTGCCAGAACGGGATGATGATCCAGGCGGCGGATCTCCTCAGCACCACGAAGAACCCGACGGAGGACCAGATCCGGACGGCGATGAACGGCCATCTCTGCCGCTGCGGGACGTATCCGCGGATCCTGACCGCGATCAAGCAGGCGGCCGCGGTGATGGCGAAGGGAGGGAAGTGATGACCGGGCTTCTGCACGAGCGCGAGTTCTCGCGCAAGACGTTCGTCAAGGGCGGCGGAGCCATGATCGTCGGCCTCAGCCTGGCCGGCACCGCCGGCAGGGCGCAGGCGGCCGGGATCGACCCGTTCGCGAGCCCGGGCCCGGGCGACCCGAACGCGGTCGACTCGTTCCTGATGATCCACTCCGACAACACCGCCTCGCTGCGCTCGGGCCGGATCGAGCTCGGTCAGGGGTCGACCACCGCGCTGCGGACGATCGCCGCCGAAGAGCTCGACATGGACACGGACCAGATCAGGCACATCGCCTTCGACACCGGCGGGCCGACGCCGTCCCCGAACACCGGGAACACCGGCGGCAGCACGTCGATCTCGCAGGGCGGCCCGCTCGTCCGCAAGGCGGCGGCCGAGGCGAAGCAGTCGCTCCTCAAGCTGGCGTCGGTCGCGCTCGGAGTGCCCGTGGCGTCGCTGACCGTCAGCAAGGGCGTCGTCTCGGGCGGCGGCAAGAAGATCAGCTACGGCGAGCTGATCGGCGACAAGCTCTTCAACGTCCGCTACACGGGGACGACGCTGAAGACGGGCGAGGCGCCGGCGAAGCCGGTGAGCCAGTACACGCAGGTCGGCATCGCCCGCATCCCGCGCGACGACATCCCGGACATCGTGTCGGGCGTGAAGACGTACGCCGCCAACGTGCGGGTGCCGGGGATGCTCCACGGCCGGGTGGTGCGGCCGCGCGGGCAGGGCGCCTACGGCGACGGGATCAACCCGGTGCCGCTCAAGGTCGACGAGAGCTCGATCAAGAACATCCCGGACGTCAAGATCGTGCGCGTCGGCAACTTCCTCGGCGTCGTCGCGCCCAAGGAGTACGACGCGATCCAGGCGGCGGCCCAGCTGAAGGTGGCGTGGTCGGACCCGCCCAAGATCTTCGACGTCGGGAACCTCTGGCGCGGAATGCGCGAGTTCGACTCGAAGGGCCAGGCGCCCGCGCGGATCGCCTTCAACTCCGGCAACGTCGACTCGGCGATGGCATCGGCCGCGAAGACGTGGGGCGGGACGTTCAAGTACCACTACCAGATGCACGCCCCGATCGGCCCCAACGTCGCGGTCGCGGACGTGACCGAGAACAGCGCGATCATCTACAGCCACGTCAAGAACGGGTACGGCGTGACCAGGCCGCAGATCTCCGCCGCGCTCAACTCGGCGGCCGACCTTCTCTACGGCAAGGGCGCGCGGGTGTACGACCAGTCCCGCGTGCGCGTCGTCTACTACGAGGGGGCGAGCTCGTTCGGCGGCGGCGCGGCGCACGTCGACAACGGCGAGACGGCGGCGATCATGTCGATGGCCGTCGGCGCTCCGGTGCGGGTGCAGTGGATGCGCTGGGACGAGCATGGCTGGGACAACTACGGCCCGGCGACGATGTGGGACGTGAAGGGCGGCATCGACGGAAGCGGCAACCTCGTCGCCTGGGACGCCACCAGCTTCGGCATGGCGGCGTACACGAAGACCCCGTCCGAGGTGCAGGTCGGCCAGCCGATCCCGACGCCGGGGAACGGCCCCGCCGACACGACCTACTCGGGGACGCAGTACAACATCCCGAACCGCCGCATCGTCGGCAAGACGGTGCCCGTGCTCAACAACTACTTCAAGACGAGCACGCTGCGGGCGCCGAACGCGATGCAGACCTGCTTCGCCAACGAGCAGGTCGTCGACCACCTGGCGTACCTGGCGGGGATGGATCCCTACCAGTTCCGCCTCAAGAACATCTCGACCGCGCAGGTGAACGACGGCTTCAACCAGTGGCGCGACGCCCTCGTCGCGGTGGCGAAGGCCGCGAACTGGCAGCCGCGGGTCGCGAACTCGGTGAAGCAGACCGGCGACATCCGCAAGGGGCGCGGGATCGCGATGGGCGGCTTCGCCGGCTCGCAGGCGGCGAACGTCGCCGACATCGAGGTGAACGTGAAGACCGGCAAGATCGTGACGAAGCACATGGCCGTCGCGGTCGTGGCGGGTCTGATGGCAGGGCCGGCCCTGGCCGAGAACAACATGTCCGGCGCGCTGATCATGGGCGTGAGCAGGGCCCTGCACGAGGAGGTCGCCTTCGACAAGGGGCGCGTCACGAGCCTCGACTGGGTCGGCTACCCGCTGCTGCGCTTCAAGGACCACCCGTCGGTGACGACGGTGGTCGTGCAGCGGACCGACCTCCAGCCGACCGGCAACGGCGAGCCCCCGACCGCGGCCGCCGCCGCGGCGATCGCGAACGCGTTCTTCGACGCGACCGGCGTCCGCCTGTACGAGGCGCCGATGACCGCCGCCCGCGTCCGCGCGACGCTGAAGGCGGCCGGCTTCACCGCCTGACGGAGCATCCCGGGGTCGGGTCTCGGCTCGTGCGCGCACCGGTCGAGGCCTGACCCCGCTCCGGTGCGCGCAACAAGCCGGGGTCTGACCCCGCTCTGTTGCGCGCAACAATCCGGGGTCTGACCCCGCGTTGTTGCGCCGCGCTCAAGATTCCTTGCGTTTCGCGCAGGGAAGCCGCCCGCGGAAGCTCAAGATCTCTTTGGTCTCAGGGAGACCAATCTCAAGGGTTCTAGCGTCGGGCTGCGGCCGTTCCGGCCGCTCGAATCCGACTCGGAGGGACCATGGCGAGCAAGCTGAGGCTCAAGGTCAACGGCCTTGTTCATTCGGTGACCGCCAGCCTGGACACGCCGCTTCTGTACGTCCTGCACAACGAGCTGCACCTGCACGGCCCCAGGTTCGGTTGCGGGCTGGCGCAGTGCGGGGCCTGCTCGGTGCTCTTGGACGGGAAGGAGATCCGGAGCTGCGTGACGCCGGTGGCGGCGGTCTCGGGGAAGGCGATCACGACGCTGGAGGGGTTGCCGGCGTTGTGGGCGAAGGAGCGGGGGACGACCGCTTCCTCGCCTGCGTTGCATCCGTTGCAGCAGGCGTGGATCGACGTGCAGGTGCCGCATTGCGGCTACTGCCAGAACGGCATGATGATCCAGGCGGCGGACCTGCTCTCGACGACGAAGAACCCGACCGAGGAGCAGATCCGGACGGCGATGAACGGCCATCTGTGCCGTTGCGGCACCTATCCGCGGATCCTGACCGCGATCAAGCAGGCGGCCGCGGTGATGGCGAAGGGAGGGAAGTGAGATGACGGGTCTCCTGCACGAGCGCGAGCTCTCGCGCAAGACGTTCCTGGCCGGCGGCGGCGCGCTCGTCGTCGG
>DASRHI010000002.1:0-20625 GCA_035650615.1 Gaiellaceae bacterium
GCGATCGCGAAGACGCCCGCCTCCCAGGTGGTCGATTCCGGCGGAACCGCGACCTTCACGATCACGGTGACGAACACCGGCGACGTGACGCTCGCGAACGTGACGGTCGCCGACCCGCTCTCGGCCTCCTGCGCGAAGGCGGTCGGTACGCTCGCGGCCGGGCAGAGCACGACCTACGCCTGCACGCAGGGCAACGTGACGAGCGCGTTCACGAACGTCGCGACGGCGACCGGCCGCCCGCCGCTCGGGCCCGACGTGACCGCCTCCGCGAGCGCCGACGTGACGGTCAACGCCCCGCCTTCGCCCCCGCCGGCTCCGCCCGCGCCCCCGGCGCCGGCGCCGGCTCCGGTCGTCACCGACCTCGCGATCGTGAAGACCGCGTCGCCCGGGTCGGTCCTCCGGGGCGGGAACGTCACCTACACGCTGACCGTGACGAACAACGGCCCGACCACGGACACGAACGTCCAGGTCGCCGACTCGCTGCCGGCCGGCGTGACCTTCGTCTCGGTCACGCCGTCGACCGGGAGCTGCACGAGCGGCGGCGTGGTGCAGTGCAACCTCGGCACGCTCACGAACGGCCAGCGCGTGACGATCGCGGTCGTGGTCCGGGCGGTCGGCACCGGCTCGATCACGAACACCGCGACGGTCGTCGGGCAGCTTCCGGAGACGACGCTCGCGAACAACAGCTCGAGCACGCCGGTCACGGTGACCGTCCCGCCGAAGCCGAAGCCGAAGCCGGCCTTCAAGCCGCCGGCGAAGCCGAAGCCGAAGCCGGTCGTGCACAGGCCGGCGCCGCCCCCGTGCTACGCGGTCGTGGTCGCGCCGAAGAGCCTGTCGGTCGGCTCGAAGGCGAAGCTCCGCCTGCACGTCACCGCGAAGGACAAGGCGGTCGCCGGCGTGAAGGTCAAGGTGACGGGCCCGGGGATCCTCAAGCTCTCCGGCCGCACCGACAGGTCCGGCCGCGTCACCGTGACGCTGCACCCGAGGAAGCCCGGCATCCTGCTGCTCGAGCCGGCCTCCTACAAGGGCTGCACGTCGCCGCGGGTGGGCGTGGTCGCGGCCTTCACCCCGCCGGTCACGGGGTAGGGAGGAGGGGCACGTCGGGGAGGCAGCGGGGCCCGGGCGACCGGGCCCCGCGGCCTCCCGGCTGCCGCCTCCCGCGCAGCGGCTCCTCGACACGGCGCCGTCGGGACGACGTTGCGGTCAGAATCCGCCGCGTGGCGCGGCGCGAGACGTGCGGGCTGGTGGGGCTCGGGAACATGGGCGGGCGGATCGCGCGCCGGCTCGCGGGCGGCGGCTTCGAGGTCTGCGGCTACGACCTCGACGCCGCGAAGGCCGAGCGGTCGGGAGCTCGGGTCGCGCGCTCGGTCGCGGAGGTGGTCGAGGGCTCCGAGGTCGTCTTCCTGTCGCTTCCGGACAGCCGTGCCGTCGAGGAGGTCGTCCGCGGCGAGGGCGGGATCCTCGGGGCGTGCCGCGCGGGGCAGGTCGTCGCCGACCTCGGCACCTCGGCGCCGAGCTCCACGCGCAGTCTCCACGCCGAGCTCGCCGGGCGCGGAGTCGAGCTCGTCGACGCCGCGATCTCGGGCGGCGCGGCGGGGGCGGAGGCCGGGACGCTCACGATCATGGCCGGCGGCGCAGCTTCCGCGCTCGAGCGCATCCGCCCGCACCTCGAGACCTTCAGCGCCCGCGTCTACCACATGGGCGCTCCCGGGGCGGGCCACGTCGCGAAGATCCTGAACAACTTCCTGAACGGGATCGGTCTCGCCGCCACCTCCGAGGTGATGGTGGCGGCGCGGCGTGCCGGCCTCGACCTGGAGCAGCTCCTCGAGGTGCTGAACCACTCGACCGGCGTCAACTTCGCCACGCTGAACCGCTTCCCGAGCATCGTCAGGGGCGACTACCTCGAGGGCGGGCTCACCGTGAAGCTGATGGCGAAGGATGTCAGGCTCTACCTCGACCTCGTCCGGCAGCTCGAGGTCACGACCCTCGCCGGCCCCGCGTGCCTCGGTGCGTTCGACCTCGCCGCGGCGCTCGGGTACGGCGACGAGATCAGCAACCGCGTCGTGGACGCGCTCGGCGACGTCTCCGGCGGCGTGCGGGTCCACGGCGGGAAGGAGGGAACGTGAGGATTGCGCGAGGCCGTGCCGCGGGAGTCCCGTCCGAGGAGCGCGGGGCGACGTTCACGGGACGGGTGTGGGCCGATCAGGTGCTCGCCGCGGCGGACGGGGTGATGGTGAACGCCGTCTTCTTCGAGCCCGGCGCGCGGACGCACTGGCACGCCCACGAGCAGGGCCAGGTGCTCTACGTGACGCACGGGGAGGGCTTCGTCCGGCGGCGGGACGGCGCCGGCGGGCGAATCGCCGCGGGCGACGTCGTCCACATCGCGCCGGGCGAGGAGCACTGGCACGGCGCCGCACCCGCGAGCTTCCTGCTCCACGTCGCGATCTCCCTCGGCGACACCGACTGGCGCGCCCCGGTCGACGACGCCGACTACGAGGCCGGCGCCGCCGGCTGAGTCGAGCCCGCGCGGCGCGCCGCACTCGGCGGACCGCAACACCCCGAGTTGTTGCGTCAGGCCCGCGCGGTGCAGCCCGCGCCGGCGCACGGTGCTGATCGAGGACGTGCCGGGGGACGGCGAAGGCGGCGCCGCCCTGCGACCGCGGCGCGGGGCGGCGCGCGGGGCGCGTTCGGGCTCCCCGCGTCGCCACCCCGGCGTGCGGGTCAGAGGAGCCCGCTGAACTCCTCCTGGTCGAACGCCCGCATGGTCGTCGTCCGGACGTTGCCCTGCGCGCCGAGCGCGAGCAGGGCCTTCGTGAGCGTCTCGTCGTCGGGGGCGTCGATCACGCCGACGACGTCGTGCGGTCCGAGCGTCCAGTAGATGTGCTCGATCGCGATCCCGAGCTTGCCGAGCTCGCCGCGCGCGGCGTCGACGCGGCCCGGCGAGTCCCGGTAGTTCCTGATCCCCTGCTCCGTCCAGTCGAAGAGGATGACGTACTTGGCCATGCCGTCTCCTTCGTTGGGGGTCGGGACGAGCCTACGCCGCTGGTACCGTCGCGGCGATGGGACGGGTCGAGCACGTCCACGTGGCGGGCGCGGCCGGCGCGCCGCCCCTCCCGCGGGCCGAGGTCGAGGTCGCCGCGGGCGCGGGGATCGCCGGCGACCGCTACGCCGCGCGGGCCGGCCACTGGCGCGACGAGCGGGTCGCGCGCGACCTGACGCTCGTCGAGGCGGAGGTGGTCGAGGAGCTCGGGCTCGACCCGGCCTCCGGCGAGCTCCGCCGCAACGTGACGACGCGCGGCGTGCGGCTGAACGAGCTGCAGGGCCGCCTCTTCTGGGCCGGCGGCGTGCTCTGCCGCGGCGCCGAGCTCTGCGAGCCCTGCCGCCACCTCGAGGAGCTGACCGGGCGGACGCTGCTCCGGCCGCTCGTCCACCGCGGGGGGCTCCGCGCGGCGGTCGTCACCGGCGGGCGCCTGCGCGCCGGCGACGCGATCGAGCCGGCCGAGGAGCTCGACGGGGTCGGCGTGCTCGTCGTCCGCGAGGGCAGGGTGCTGCTCGGCCGCCGCCTCGCCGCGCACGGCCGCGGCACGTGGGCGCCGCCCGGCGGGAAGCCGCTCGCGGGCGAGCCGCTGCTCGAGTGCGCGGCGCGCGAGCTGCGCGAGGAGACCGGTCTCGTGGCGCGGCGCCTGCGCGTCGTCGGCGAGACCGTCGACGGCTTCGCGGACTCGCGCCTCGTCTACCGGACGCGCTTCGTCGCCGCCGAGGCCGCCGGCGAGCCGCGCCTGCTCGAGCCGGACCGGGCCGCCGGCTGGGAGTGGCACCCGTGGAGCCGGCTCCCGGAGCCGCTCTTCGCGCCGGTCGCCTCGCTCGCGCGCGCCGGCTTCGCGCCGTAGCGGACGGGTCAGCGCTCGAGCCCGGCCGCGCGCCACACGAGGCTTCGGTGGGCGAAGGCGGGGCGCAGGCCGCGCCCCTCGAGCACGGCGAGCATCGCCGCAGGCGGGTGCGCGAACACCTGGAACTCGCGCCGCAAAACCCGGAAGGCGACGTTCTGCACCGCGACGAGGAGGCGCGAGGCCGCGTTCCGCGGCGGGTAGCTGAACACGAGGAGCCGGCGCGCGTGGTCGGCGGCCGCGCCGAGCAGGCGTTCGTAGTCCGGGTAGCAGCAGACGACGCGGTGGAGCACGACCACGTCCGCGGGCTCGACGCCGTCGCCGCCGGCCGCGATGTCGTGCAGGCGCCGCTCGGCCCGGGCCTCGAGCCCCGCCTCCGCGAACAGGCGCGCCGCCTCCTCGTCGTAGCTCGGCGAGAGCTCGAGGTTCACCGCCCGCTCCGCGCCGCGCTTCAGCAGCTCGAGCTCGATCTCCCCGAGCCCGCCGCCGATCTCGAGCACGGTGGCGCCCGCGACCCCGCGGCGCTCGAGGAACTCGACCATCGCGGCCGCGGTGCCGTCGAGGCCGCGGCGGCGGTAGCGCCGGGCGGCGCGCCGCGCGAAGCGGGCGCCGAAGAAGCGGCGGTACCCGCGCGCGGTGCAGCAGCTCACCCGGGCAGCCTACTGCCGGCGGCGCGAGCGCGCCGGCGAATTCGTGCTGTGATGCCGGTCGACGGCGACCGAGGAGGGAGAGGCGATGGGCAAGCTGGTCGTGACCGAGTTCATCACGCTCGACGGGGTGATCGAGGATCCCGGCGGAGCCGAGCAGACGCCGCGCGGCGGCTGGGCGTTCGAGTTCGACCGCGGGGAGGAGGGGGACCGCTTCAAGCTCGAGGAGCTGCGCGCGAGCGACGCGCAGCTGCTCGGACACGTGACCTACACCGGGTTCGCGGCCGCGTGGCCGTCGATGGAGGGCACCGGCGAGTTCGGCGAGAAGATGAACGCGATGCCGAAGTTCGTCGTCTCCTCGACGCTCGAGCGACCCGAGTGGAACAACACGAAGGTGCTCCGGGGCGACCTCGACGAGGGGGTGCGCGCGCTCAAGGAGCGGTTCGAGGGCGACGTGCTCGTCGCCGGGAGCGCGCAGCTCGTGCGCTCGCTGCTCGCGCACGACCTCGTGGACGAGCTCCGGCTCATGGTGTTCCCGGTCGTGCTCGGCGAGGGCAAGCGCCTGTTCGGGGCAGGCGGCGCCGACACGCGCTCCTTCGTCCTCGAAGGCACGGTCCGAAGCGCAGACGTCGCGATCCTCACCCTCCGCCGCGCCCGCTGACGCGGCCGGCGGGCTCAAGCGCGGCGGGGCGAGGTCGATCACGCGGGTCGGAGCTACCGACCCGCGATGACCCGACGCCGCTTCCGCTTCAGCCTCGAGCAGATCCGCCGGCTCCGGCGCCACGCCGAGCGCGAGGCGATGCGCTCGCTCGCCTCCGAGCTCGAGCGCGCTGCCTTCCTCGAGCGCGAGCTCGAGCTCCTCGAGCGCCGTCTCGAGGCGGCGCGGCGGCGCGGCGGCGGGGCGAGCGCCGCCGACCTCGCGAGCCGCCAGGCCTACCTCGAGCACCTCGAGCGCGAGGTCGCCGGCGCCCGCGCGCGCGCCGGGCGGCAGCGCGCCCGCGTCGAGGACCTGCGCGGCGAGCTCGCCCGGGTGGTCAGGGACCGCGAGAGCATCGACAGGCTGAAAGAGCGCCGCCGCGCGCTCCACGAGAGCGAGGGCCGCCGCGCCGAGCGGCTCGCGGGCGACGAGCTCGCGCTCCGCGCCGCGACGCGCGCCGGAGGGCCGGCGTGACGAGCGGGCTCGACGCCGTGCTCGCGCGCATCGCCGAGCTCGCGCCCGCCCCCGCCGCGGGGTTCGCGCCCGCCCCGGGGCCCGCGCCCGCGGCGGGCTTCGAGGCGGCGCTCGCCCGGGCCGCCGCCCCCGGGTCGCCGGGGGGCGCGGCCGCGCCCTACCTGCCGGCGATCGAGGAGGCCGGCCGCCGCTACGGCGTCGACCCGCTGCTCCTCCGCTCGCTGCTCGAGCAGGAGTCCGGCTTCGACCCCGCGGCCACGAGCCCGGCGGGCGCCGAGGGCCTCGCCCAGCTCATGCCCGCCACCGCCGCTGCGCTCGGCCTCACCGATCCGTACGACCCCGCCCAGGCGATCGACGGCGGCGCCCGCTACCTCGCCTCGAAGCTCGCGGCGTACGGCGGCGACGTGACGCTCGCGCTCGCCGCCTACAACGCCGGCTCGGGGGCGGTCGACCGCTACGGCGGGGTGCCGCCCTACCCCGAGACCCAGGCCTACGTCCGGCAGGTGCTCGCCCGCTACGGCGAGCTCGCCGGCGGGAGGAGCGCGCCGTGAGCGCGCCCGTGCCGGCCGCGCCCCCGCAGGCGCCGCCGCCGGCCGGGCCTCCGGCCGAGCCGGGCGGCCCGCCGGTGCCCGCGGCCGACTTCGCGCCGGTGCTGACCGCGGCCGTCGCCCAGCCGCCGCCGCAGCCGCTGCCCGAGCGCACCCGGACCGCCGCGGCGGAGGGTGACGAGGGCGGGAGCGACTCTCCCGCCCCCCGGGGAAGCGGGGACGACCCCGCGGACGCCGCGACGCTCGCGGCCGCGCTCGCCGGCGCCTGCTGCCCGCCGCCCGCGCCCGCCCCGCCCGCGCCCGCGCCCGCGGCGGCGGCGCCGGCTGCGGCGCCGGCTCCGCCCGCGCCCGCGCCCGCGGCGGCGGCGCCCGCGCCCCCGGCCCCGGCCCCGGAGGCTCCGGAGGCCGCGGCCCCGGAGGCTCCGGAGGCCGCGCCGCCCGCGCCCGAGCCCGGGCCGCCGTCAGGCCCCGCGGCGCCGCCCGCCCCCGCGCCCGCCGGGCAGGCCTCGGCGCCGGCCCCGCGCGAGGCGCCACCCCTCCCCCCGCCCGCTCCGCAGCCCTCCGGCGAGCCGGAGCCGCCAGCCGCGGCCGCCGCGGCGACCCCGCCGCCTGCCCGCGAGAGCCGGCCTGCCCCGCCCGCCGGCGGGGAGGACCCGCCGCGCCCGGCGCCGGCGCCGCCGGGGCCTTCGACCCTCCTGCCGCCGCCGCCCGCGCACGGGCCCGCGGCCCCGGCCCCCGCCCCCGCCGCGCCGGCCGCCGTCCTCCCGGCTCCGCCGGTCCGCCTCGCGGAGCTCGCGCACGCGGCCCAGACCGCGATCAGGCTGACCGCCTCGGCCGGCGGGGCGGAGGCCGCGATCGTCCTGCACCCGCGCGAGCTCGGCACGGTCGAGATCCACCTCCGCTACGACGCGGGCGGGATCACCGCCGTGCTGCACGCGTCCTCGCCCCAGGCCGCCGACGCGCTCCAGCAGGCGGCGCCCGACCTGCGCCGCGCCCTGCTCGGGCAGGGGCTCGCGCTGCTCGACCTCGACGTGCGCGACCGCGGCGCCGACCGGGACGCCGCGCCGCAGCGGAGCCGCCGCGTCGCGCGAATCGCCGCGGCCGGCGCGCCCGCCGCGCCCGCGCCCGCGGCCGGCGTCCTGCTCGACCCCGCCCGGCTGCCCGAGCCGGCCGGCGCCATCGACGTCCTCGCCTAGGAAGGAGCCCGCAGTGACCACCTCCACGACCCCGGCCGCGGCCGCCGACACCGCCGCCGGCCAGCCCCTCGTGAACCCCTCCACGAAGCTCGGCGAGCATGACTTCCTGCAGCTCCTCGTCGCCCAGCTCCGCTACCAGGACCCGCTCAGCCCGGTCGACGACCAGGCCTTCGTCTCCGAGCAGGCGCAGTTCTCGCTCGTCGAGGGCGTCACGAACCTCGAGCGCTCGCTCGAGCGCCTCGTCTCGGCGACCCAGCTCGCCCAGTCGGTCGCGCTGATCGGGAAGCAGGTCACCTACACCGCCGCGGACGGCTCGGCGGCGAGCGGCGTCGTCGACGGCGTGAGCACCGACGGGGGAGCGCCGCTCCTCCGGGTCGGCGGCGCGGCGGTCGACCCGGCCGCGGTCGTCGCCGTGGGCGCCGCGCCGCCCTCCGGAGGCTCGGGTGCCTGAGCCTGCCGGCCTCGGCCCGGCCGGCCCCGCCCCGGCGCGCAACAACCGGGGTCTGACCCCGGGTGTTGCGGTCCGCCCCGGGGAGGGGTTCGCGGGCGTGCTCGCGGGCAAGCTCGGGAGCGCGCCGGTGCGGCTCAGCGGCCACGCCCTGCAGCGGGCCGAGCAGCGGGGGATCCCGCTCGACCCGGCGACGATGGCCCGGCTCGGCGACGGGCTCAGCCGGGCGGCCGCCAAGGGGGCGCGGAGCTCGCTCGTCCTCGTCGACGGGACCGGCTTCGTCGTCTCCGTCCCCAACCGAACCGTGATCACGGCGGTCGACCGCGACCACATGCGAGAGCAGGTGTTCACGAACATCGACAGCGCCGTGATCGCCTGACCGGCGGCCGGCGCCCGCCGGCCGCGAAGCACACGAACGCAGGCCCGCGCCGGGCCCTCCGGGAGGCGCCGGGCCGGAAAGCGAGACCCACATGATGAGAGGAATGTTCGCCGCGATCAGCGGCCTGCAGGTGCACCAGACGATGCTCGACGTCGCCGCGAACGACATCGCGAACGTGAACACGGTCGGGTTCAAGGGCGAGACCACGTCCTTCAAGGACGCGCTCTCGCAGCTCCAGCGCGGGGCCGCGGCCCCGTCGGCGAACGCCGGCGGCACGAACGCGGTGCAGATCGGACTCGGCGCTCAGCTCGGGGCGGTCGAGAACCAGATGCACGCCGGTGCCACCCAGCAGACCGGGAACCCGCTCGACCTCGCGATCCAGGGAGACGGGTTCTTCCGGGTCGGGAACGGCACCGTGATCGGCAGCGGCACCGGCTACTCCTACACCCGCGCGGGCAACTTCACCCTCGACTCGAACGGCAACCTCGTCACCCAGGACGGCGACTTCGTGATCGGCTACAAGTACGACGCCGCCACGGGCACCTTCCCGAAGACGACCGCGAACGAGACGAAGATCACCGTCCCCGCCGGCGGGAAGGACGTGTCGATCGGCTCGGACGGCGTCGTCAGCTACGTCGACGCGACCGGGACGGTGCAGAAGCTCGCGCAGATCAGCCTGGCCAAGTTCCCGAACGAGAGCGGCCTCGAGCGCATCTCGGGCAACCTGTTCGCGCAGACGAACAACTCCGGGACGCCGCTGAACGCGGTCGCGGGCGACCCGGCCACCGGCATGGGGACGATCCAGTCCGGCGCGGTCGAGATGTCGAACGTCGACCTGGCGCGGGAGTTCACGACGATGATCACGGCGCAGCGCGGCTACGAGGCGAACAGCCGGGTGATCACCGTCGCCGACCAGATGCTCCAGAACCTGGTCAATCTCGGGCGCGGCTAGCCGATAACCGGGGTCGGCGGCGGCGCCGACGCCGTCGCCGACCCCCAGGAGGAGGCCCATGATCGCGCTCCATCGCCTGACGCACCCGGACCAGGTCCTCCTCCTCAACCCGGACCTGATCCAGACGATCGAGGCGACCCCGGACACCGTGGTGTCGCTGACGAACGCGTCGAAGTTCGTCGTGATCGAGCGCCCCTACGAGGTCGTCGCCCGGATCCGCGAGTGGCGGTCGAGCATCCTCACGCGCGCGCTCGAGCACCGCGACGCCGGGGCGGACGAGGCCGCCGAGGTCATGCACCTCGCCGCCGGCCGCCCCGAGCCGCTCGGCGACGCGTCGTAGCCGCCGCGCCGCGCCGCTTCAACTGCGCGGGCCGCCTGCCGATGACCGGAGCGCGGCCACGGACGGCTGCCTCGGACCAACGGACTGGAGCGAACGGTGAAGGCGAACACCGCGATCGGGATCGGCGCCGGCGTCGGCTGCCTGCTGCTGGCGGTGCTGATGGAGGGCGGCTCGCCGATGTCGCTCGTCTCGATCCCGGCCTTCGTCATCGTCGTCGGCGGCACGGGCGCCGCCACCTTCGCCTCCGTCTCGTTCGCCCAGGCGACGCGCATCCCGGCGCTCTACCGGAAGGCGTTCCGCGGCAACGACTTCGACTCGCACGCGACCATCCGGCAGCTCGTGCGCCTCGCCGAGAAGGCGCGCCGCGACGGCCTGCTCGCGCTCGAGAACGAGCTCGAGCAGGTCGGCGACGACTTCACGCGCAAGGGCGTGCAGCTCGTCGTCGACGGCACCGACTCCGACCTCGTCCGGGCGATCCTCACCTCCGAGCTCGACGCCATGGCGGAGCGGCACCGCGCGAACGTGCACGTGTTCGCGGCGGCCGGCGGCTACGCGCCCACGCTCGGCATCATCGGCACGGTCCTGAGCCTCGTCCACGTGCTCGAGAACCTGTCGAGCCCGGGCACCCTCGGGCACGCGATCGCGAGCGCCTTCATCGCCACGCTCTACGGCGTCGGCTCGGCGAACCTCGTCTTCCTGCCGGTCTCGAAGAAGCTCGAGCTGCTCGCCGCCGAGGAGCTCGCCCACCGCGAGCTGCAGCTCGAGGGGATCCTGTCGATCCAGGCCGGCGACAACCCGCGCATGCTCGGCGAGAAGCTCGAGACCTTCCTCGCGCCGAGCGACCGCGCCGCCGCCGCGGCGCCCGGCGCGCGAGAGCAGGCGGACGCCGAGATGAAGGAGGCCGCGTGAGGGCCGCGTCGCGACGCCGCCGGGGGGCCGACGCCGGCCACGGCGACAACGAGCGCTGGCTCCTCACCTACAGCGACATGATCACGCTGCTGATGGCGCTCTTCATCGTCATGTGGGCGATCTCGAGCGTCAACGTCTCGAAGTTCGACCAGCTCAAGGCGTCGCTGCGGTCGGCGTTCTCGGGCAGGGTCGTCCCCGCCGACGTCTCCGTGCTGACGGGGCAGACGTCGCCGCTCGACCACGACGGGACGCCGATCGCCCCGCCCGTGCAGCCGGGCGCGACGCCGCCGGTCGTCCAGGTGAACTCGCTGCGGGCGCAGATCTCGGCGCGGATCGCCTCCGCCGTCGCGGAGCAGGCCGCCAGGGCCGACCTCGACAACCTGCGCCGGATCGCCGAGCGCATCCACGCGTACGCGCGCGAGCACCACTTCGACCGGCTGATCCGGACGCGGATCGAGGAGCGCGGCCTCGTCGTGCGGCTCCTCACCGACGGGCTCCTGTTCGACAGCGGCCGCGCGGTCCTGAAGCACGAGGCCGTGCCGCTGCTCCGCGAGCTCGCGAGCCTCCTCGCCGCGCCCGACATCCCGAACCCCGTTCGCGTCGAGGGCAACACCGACGACGTGCCGATCCACTCGCCGCTCTACCCGTCGAACTGGGAGCTCTCGACCGCCCGCGCCACCGCGGTGCTCGAGTTCCTGCTCGCGCACGGCGTCGCGCCGCGCCGCCTCTCCGCGACCGGCTACGGCGACCAGAACCCCGTCGCGTCGAACGCGACGGCGGCCGGGCACGCGCTCAACCGGCGCGTCGACGTCGTCATCCTCCGCCGCTCCTTCTCCCCGAAAGGATCGTGACCGATGAAGAAGAAGCTGCTCGTCCTCGTGCCGGTGCTCCTGCTGGCGGGCGCCGGCGCCGCCTACGAGGCCGTGCTCAAGCCGAAGCCCGAGCGGGCCCACCGCAAGATCGAGGGCACGCTCGTCGCGCTCCACGAGCCGTTCACCGTCAACCTCGCCGGCGGTCACTACGGCCGCGTGTCGGTCTCGCTGCTCGTGGCCTCGGCGCCCCCGCCGGTGACGACGTCGTCGGGCGCCCTGCAGGTCGTGCTGCCCGAGAACGACGCCGTCCGCGCGGTGATCACGAACGACCTCACCGGGATCGACTCCGGCCGGCTGATCGCCAGGCGCTCCCGGCAGCGTCTCCTCGCGGAGATCCTGCGGGACCTCAAGAAATCGACCGACGAGCCGGTGAAACGGGTGATGTTCACCGACGTCGCCGTCCAGTGAGACCACGCCGGAGAGGAGGAACGCGCAGATGACCACGATCGCAGAGGGCATGCCGCTCGAGGAGCTCGGGACGGGCGCCGACGCCGACCCCGGCTCCGACCTCGGGCTCGTGCTCGACGTCCCGGTCGAGCTCGCGGTCGAGATCGGGCGCACGACGATGACGATCCGCGAGACGCTCGCGCTCGCCCCGGGATCCGTCGTCGCGCTCGACCGGATGGCCGGCGAGCCGGTCGACCTGCTCGTGAACGGCCGGCG
This sequence comes from Gaiellaceae bacterium, assembly GCA_035650615.1. Taxonomy (GTDB): domain Bacteria; phylum Actinomycetota; class Thermoleophilia; order Gaiellales; family Gaiellaceae; genus PALSA-600. Next base: position 12,013 of record DASRHI010000002.1, read on the forward strand.
GATCGCCCGCGGCGAGGTGGTCGCGATCGACGAGACGTTCGGCTTCAGGATCACCGAGGTCACCTCGCCGGAGCGACCCGCCGAGCCCTGACGGCTGCGCGCGCTACCGGAGCGCGACGGCGTCGTAGGCGTCGAGCTCCCGCCGGAGCTTCGAGCGCACGTCCGAGAGGATCTGCGAGACCCGGGACTCGGTCACGCCGAGCATGCGGCCCACCTCGGCGCCCGGGAGCTCGTGGACGTGCACGCACGCGAGCACGCTCCGCTCGCGCTCGCTCAGACCCGCGACGGCCTCGCGGATCGCCGCCATCCGGCCGGCCGCGAGCAGCGCGGCCTCGGGGTTCGAGGCGACCGCCCGCGACGCGACCGTCTCGACCACCTCGACCGGGCCCGCGTCGTCGACGGCGCGGGCCGGCGCATGGAGCGAGCCGACCTCCGCGCGCTCGACGTCGGCGAGCACCGAGCGCAGCTCGTCGACGTCGAGGGACGACTCCCGCGCCAGCTCCTCGTCGCTCGGCAGCGTGCCCTCCCGCGCGTAGAAGGCGTCGCGCTTGCGCTCGATCGCGCGCGCCGTGCGCCGCACCGAGCGCGGCGCCCAGTCCTGGCGGCGCAGCTCGTCCATGATCGCGCCGGCGACGCGGGTCCACGCGTACTGCTCGAACGACGCGCCCTTCCGAGGGTCGAACCGGTCGACCGCCTCGATCAGGGCGAGCAGGCCGTGCGAGACGAGGTCGTCGAGCTCGCAGTGCGCGGGGAGCTCGCGCGCCTTCCGCACCGCCAGATACCTGACCATCGGCGAGTAGGAGAGGACGAGCCGGTCGCGCGCGCGCTTGTCCTTCTCCGTGCTCCAGGCCCGCCACAGCGCCTCAGCTTCGTGGGGCGCAAGCCTTTGCTTGCCGATCGTCCTGTGCATTCGAGAAGCACCTCCGCAGTGGGGTCGTAGAGGGGGGAACGGATCGCAACATCGGCGCGACCCCGGGCCGGCCCCAATCCCCCAAGAGTGGGGGCCGTTGCACTCGAGACAACAGACGCTCCTCAACTCCGGGCCGCGCCCGTCGATCACGAGGCCCGTGCCGACGGGTCGTCCCCGCCCGTTCGACCGGCTCCTGCTCGGGCTCGCCGCCTGCGCGCTCGCCGGTCTCGCCGTCCCCGCGGCGTCCGCCGGGTTCCACCGAGACGACACGCCGCTGCCCGCGGACGTGAGCGGCGCCGCCGGCGCGAAGGCCGCGCACGACTCGGCGAGCACCGGAGGCGCGGCGCTGCACATGCTGCTCGCGCTCGCGATCGTGCTCGCGCTGATCTTCGGGCTCTACAAGCTGCTCAAGCGCACCGCCGGCCGGCCGGCCGCGGAGCCGGGCGTCCCCGACGACGGGTTCATCGACGTCGTCTCGTCGGCGCCGCTCGCGCCGTCGCGCTCGCTCCACCTCGTGCAGGTGGGGGACGAGCTCGTGCTGGTCGGCGCGAGCGAGCAGAGCGTGACGCCGATCCGCGTGTACGGGCCCGACGAGGCGCGCGGGCTCGGAATCGACGTCCGCACGATCCGCGCCCAGGCGGGCGCAGGCCTCGCCGAGGGCCCCGAGCGCGGGCGCGGGACCGCCGCGGCCTTCGTCGACGCGCTCCGGAGGATGACCGCGCGGTGATCCTCCCGCTCGCGCAGGCCCAGACCGTCTCGAGCCCGGTCGAGGTGATGCTGCTCCTCGGCGCGGCCGCGCTGCTCCCGAGCGTGCTCGTCGTGATGACGGGCTTCACGCGGATCCTGATCGTGCTCGGGTTCGTCCGGAACGCGCTCGGGACGCAGTCGAGCCCGCCGAACCAGGTGCTCGTCGGGATCGCGCTCTTCCTCACGATGTTCGTGATGGCGCCGACCGTCCGCGCGGTCGACAACGTCGCCGTCAAGCCCTACCAGCGGCACCAGATCGACGCGCGCGAGGCGGTCGTGCGCGGGCTCGAGCCGATCCGCACGTTCATGTTCGAGCAGACGCGCGACTCCGACCTGTCGCTGTTCGTCAGGCTCTCGCACGGGAAGCGGCCGCGCACGCGCGCCGACGTCCCGACCCACGTGCTCGTGCCCGCGTTCGTCGTCTCCGAGCTGACGACGGCGTTCGAGATCGGCTTCCTGATCTACCTGCCGTTCCTGATCATCGACATGATCGTCTCGGCGACGCTCATGTCCATGGGGATGATGATGCTGCCCCCGGTCCTGATCTCGCTGCCGTTCAAGATCCTGCTCTTCGTGCTCGTGGACGGGTGGCACCTGGTGGTGCAGTCGCTCGTCGAGAGCTTCCGGTGACGGAGCCGCGGTGACCCAGGGAACGGTCGTCCACCTCGCGGTCCAGGCGATGACGCTCGCGCTGACGGTGTCGGCGCCCTTCCTCGTGGCCGGGCTCGCGGTCGGGCTGATCGTCTCGATCGTGCAGGCCGCGACGTCGATCCAGGAGCAGACGCTCTCGTTCATCCCGAAGATCGTCGTCATGGGCGCGGTGCTCGCCCTCGCCGGGCCGTGGATGATCGACGAGGTCGTCGGCTACACCCGGCAGCTGTACGAGAGCATCCCGGCGCTCGTCCGCTCGTGACCGCCGGCCTCCCGTCGGGGGCGGAGCTGCCGGGCTTCGCCGCCGCCCAGCTCGTCGCGTTCGTGCTCGTGCTCGGGCGCGTCGCCCCGCTCTTCCTGCTCGCGCCCGTCCTCTCGGCGACGACGCTCGCGGCCCGGGCGAAGTTCCTCGTCGCGGCGGCCGTGTCGGTCGCGATCGCGCCGGTCGCCGCCGAGCACAGGACGGTCCCGGTCGAGCCGCTCGCCTTCGCGCTCGCCCTCGCGCACGAGGCCGCGGTCGGCCTCGCGATCGCGCTCGCGCTCGGCGCGCTCGGCGCCGCGATCCAGGCCGGCGCGTCGCTCCTCGACACCCTCTCCGGCTTCTCGCTCGGCGCGGTCGTCGACCCGGTCGCCGGCGGCCAGAGCGCGGTGCTGGGTCAGGTCTACTCGCTCTTCGCCGCGATGGTCTTCCTGCTCACCGGAGGCGTGCGCCTGATGATCGCCGCGGTCGCCCGCAGCTACGACCTCGTCCCGCTCGGCGCGGCGCCGGCCCGGGGCCGCCTGGCCGCGCTCGCGCTCGACGCGCTCTCGAGCATCCCGCTGATCGGGCTCGAGCTGGTCGCGCCGGTGATCGTCGCGCTCGTCGTCACCGACGCGGCCTTCGGCCTGCTCGCGCGCGCGGTCCCGCAGCTCAACGTGCTCGTGATCGGCCTGCCGGCCAAGGTGCTGCTCGCGTTCGGCGTGATCGCGGCGTCGCTCCCGTTCGTCGGCGCGCGGCTCCGCGACGACCTCGTCCACTCGCTCGCGCAGGCGCTGGGCGCGCTCGGGTCCTGACGTGGCGCAGCCGGAGCGCACCGAGAAGCCGACCCCCAAGCGGCGGTCGAAGGCGAGGCGCGAGGGGCGCGTCGCCCGCTCCGCCGACCTGAGCGCGGCCGGGGCGCTGCTCGGCGGCCTCGCGGCGCTCGCCCTCCAGGCGCCGGCCCTGCTCGCGCGGACGGAGGCGATCGTGCACGACGGCCTCGCCCGCAGCGGCCGGCCGGGGCTCGTCGCCGAGGGCGCCGGGCTCGGGGCGCTGCTCGCGTGGAGCGCGCGCTCGTTCGCGGCGGCCGCCGCCCCGGTGGCGCTCGGCGCGGCGGCGGGCGGCCTCGTCGCCGGCGTGGCCCAGGCCGGTCTCCGCTTCAGCCCGAAGGCGCTCCGGCCGTCGTTCGAGCGGCTGAACCCGGGCGCCGGCCTGAAGCGGCTGCTCGGCAAGCGCCAGCTCGTCGAGCTCGCGAAGTCGCTCGCGAAGCTCGCGGTCGTCGGCGGGGCGGGGGCGAGCGCGCTCTGGGCGCACGCCTCGGGGCTCGGCGCGCTCGTCGGCGCGCCGCCGGGCCTGCTCGCGGGGCGGATCGGCAGCAGCGTCCTGTCGGTCGCCGTCCGGGCCGGCGCGGCCCTGCTCGCGCTCGCCCTGCTCGACTACGCCTGGCAGCGGCGCCTCCACGAGCGGTCGCTCCGGATGACGAAGGACGAGGTGAAGCGCGAGGCCCGCGAGAACGACCTCTCGCCCGAGCTGCGCGGGCGGATCCGGCGGCGCCAGGTCGAGGTCTCGCGCCGCCGCATGCTCGCGGAGGTCGCCCGCGCCGACGTCGTCGTCGTCAACCCGACGCACTACGCGGTCGCGCTCCGCTACGACGGCACGCGGCCCGCGCCCGAGGTGGTGGCGAAGGGCGCCGACCACCTCGCGCGCAGGATCCGCGAGGCGGCGGAGGAGGCCCGCGTGCCGGTCGTGCACGCGCCGCCGCTCGCGCGCGCCCTCTACCGCGACGTCGAGCTCGGCGGGCTGATCCCCGAGGAGCTCTTCCACGCCGTCGCCGAGGTGCTCGCGTTCGTCTTCAGGACCGCCGGCGCACGCCGGCGCGTGGCGTAGGGGAACGGGCGGGCGCCTCCGGCGGCCGCCCGTACGCCACCGCTCAAGAGCGGGCCGGCCCGGCCGATCACCCGGGCGTGGGCTGGCTCCCGCAGCGCCTGCTGCGCTACAGCGACCTCGGTGCGGCCGTGCTCGTCGTCACGGTCGTCGTGATGATGGTCGTCCCGCTGCCGGCGGCGCTCCTCGACCTGCTGATCGCGCTCAACATCTCGGGCGCCCTCGCGATCGTGATCGCGACGATGTACGTCCCGAAAGCGGTCGAGTTCGCGTCCTTCCCGTCGCTTCTGCTCTTCACGACGCTGATGCGGCTCGCGATCAACGTCAGCGTCACGCGCCTGATCCTGCTCCACGCCGACGCCGGGGGCGTCATCCACTCCTTCGGCGCCGTCGTCGTCGGCGGCAACCTCGTCGTCGGCCTGGTCGTCTTCTTCATCCTCGTCGTGATCCAGTTCGTGGTGATCACGAACGGCGCCGGCCGGGTCGCCGAGGTGGCCGCCCGCTTCACCCTCGACGCCATGCCCGGGAAGCAGATGGCGATCGACGCCGACCTGAACGCCGGCCAGATCACCGAGGAGGAGGCGCGCCGCCGCCGGCTCGAGATCCGGCGCGAGGCGGACTTCTACGGCGCGATGGACGGCGCCTCGAAGTTCGTCAAGGGCGACGCCGTCGCCGGCGTCCTGATCGTGGCGATCAACCTCGTCGGCGGCATCCTCGTCGGGGTCGCCGGCCACCACATGTCCGTCTCGGAGGCGCTCCACACCTTCGCGCTGCTCACGGTCGGCGACGGCCTCGCCGCGCAGATCCCCGCGCTCCTCGTCTCGACCGCCACCGGCATCATCGTGACGCGCTCCGGGAGCGAGCGCGACCTCGGCTCGGAGATCACCTCCCAGCTGCTCGCGCAGCCGCGCGCGACCACGGTCGCCGGCGGCGTCGTCGCGGGCATGGGGCTCGTGCCGGGGATGCCGACCCTGCCCTTCCTGTTCGTGGGCGCGCTGTTGCTCCTGGTCGGCCGCGCCGCCGGGCGGCGGCAGGCCGAGGAGCGGGCGGCCCCGCCGGCCCCGGCGGAGGCGGCGGTCGACCCCGTGGCGGGCGCGCTCCAGGTCGACCCGCTCGAGCTCGCGATCGGCTTCGGGCTCGTGCCGCTCGCCGACCAGCGCGCCGGCGGCGGGCTGCTCGCGCGCGTCGGGCTCGTCCGCCGGCAGATCGCGGCCGAGCTCGGGATCGTGATCGCGCCCGTCCGGATCCGCGACGACCCGGCGCTCGAGTCGCACGAGTACGTGGTCAAGGTGCGCGGCGCCGAGGTGGCGCGCGGCAAGCTGCTGCCGGGCCACCGCCTGGCGATGAACCCCGGCGACGCGGTCGAGGGACTCGCCGGCATCCCGACGGTCGAGCCGGCGTTCGGGCTGCCGGCCGTCTGGATCGAGGAGCGGGCGCAGACCGAGGCGGAGGCGCTCGGCTACACCGTCGTGGACGGAGAGTCGGTCGTCGTCACGCACCTCACCGAGACGATCCGCCGCCACGCCGACGAGCTGCTGACGCGCCAGGAGGCGCGGGCGCTGCTCGACGAGCTCCGGGAGCGGAACGCGGCGGCGGTCGAGGAGCTCGTCCCGGACAAGCTCTCGGTCGGCGAGGTCCAGCGCGTGCTCCAGCACCTGCTCCGGGAGGGGATCTCGATCCGCGACCTCGGCACGATCCTCGAGGCGATCGGCGACCGGGCGCAGCTCACGCACGACCCGGCGCAGCTCGCCGAGGCGGCGCGCCAGGCGCTCGGCCGGACGATCACCGCCGGCCTCGTCGACGGCGACCGGCTGCTCCGGGCGATCGCGCTCGACGCGGCGCTCGAGCACGAGGTCGCCGACTCGCTGGCTCAGACGCCCGAGGGCGAGGTGCTCGGGCTCGACCCCGACCGCGCCAGGGCCCTCCTCGCCGCCCTCGGCGAGCACGTCGAGCGCCTGACCGCGGCCGGCCGGCGACCCGTCGTGCTCTGCTCGAGCCGCGTGCGCCGCCACGTCAGGCGGCTCGTCGAGCAGTCGTTCCCGCAGCTCGCGGTGGTCGCCTACAACGAGATCGTCCCCGGCGTGCGCGTCGAGACCGCGGGGTCGGTAAGCGTGTGAGCGTGCTCGCGGGAGAGGCGCGGACGTACTTCGGCGACTCGCTGGAGGCGCTGCTGCCGCGGATCCGGGAGGAGCTCGGCCCCGACGCCGTGATCGTGCGGCGCCGGGAGGGGATCGTCGGCGGGATCGGGGGCTTCTTCGGGCGCAGGTGCGTCGAGGTCGAGGCCCGGCCGGCGCCGGCGCCGGCGCCCTCGCCCGCGCTGCCGGCGCGGGCGGTCCTCGACGCCTACGACAGCGCGGCGGCCCCGAACGGCGCCGCCGGCGTGGAGGCGGCGACGTTCGAGGAGGAGCTCGCGCAGGTGCTCGCGGCGGCGGACGAGGCCCGGCACGACGCCGGCGCGCCGGCGGAGCTCCGCGACGAGCTCGCCGCGGCCGCGCTTCCGCCCCGGCTCGTCGACGACCTGCTCGCCGAGGTCGAGCGCCACCGCCGCCCCTTCGCGCCCGGCGCGCCGGAGCGCGTGCTCGCGCGGCAGGCGCTCGCGGCGCGCCTCCGCACCGCCTGCGGCTTCCGCTCGCGGCGGCGGACGATCGCCGTCGTCGGGCTCGCCGGCTCGGGCCGGACGCTCGCGGCCGCCTCCCTCTGCGCCGCCTGGGCGGCTGCCGGGAGGTCGGTGGCCGCGCTCAGCCTCGAGCCGCTGCGGGCGGCGCTGCCGCTCGCCGACGCGCTCCGCGACCGCCCGGAGATCCGGCTCGAGCTCGCCGACGCGCCCGCGCTCGTCGAGCGCGCCGCCGCCGAGCTGCGCGGCGCCGACGTCGTGGTCGCCGACACGCCGCCCCTCGCAGACCCCGCGGACGGCTCCCGCCTCGCCTCGACGCTCGCGCTCCTCGAGGCGCTCCGCCCGGACGAGACGCACCTCGTGCTCCCGGCCGGCGTGGGCGCGGCCGAGGGCCGCGCCGTCGTCGAGGCGCTCGCCCCGCACCGGCTGCCGAGCCGCCTGATCGTCAGCCGCACCGACGAGCCCGGCGCGGGCGGGGTGCCGGTCGGGCTCGCGCTCGCGGCCCGCATCCCCGTCTCGTTCGCCGGCTGCGGCGGCGAGCTCGGCCGCCTCAGGCCGGCCGAGCCCGGCGCCCTCGCCCGGCTGGTGCTGCCGTGACGCGGCCCGAGCGGCTCGTCCCGCTCGCCGGGCATCCGCGCGCGGCGCCGGCGATCCGGCGCGCGAGGGCGCTCGCCGGGCTGGCCGGGTTCGGTCTCGCCGCCCTCGCCGGCTTCCGTCACGGCGCGCCGCTCGCCGAGACGCTCGAGCGGGCGCTCGCGGCGGGCGTCGCCGCGAACCTCGCGGCCTGGGCGCTCTCGCTGCTCGCCTGGAAGCGCCTGCTCGTCGGCGAGGCGACGGCGGCCGCGCGGCGCGCCCGCGCCCGCCGCGACGGAGGCGGCGGGGCGTGACGTCGGAGCTGCCGCCGGTCGAGGGGCCGAGGGTCGAGCCCGCCGCGCCCGCCGGGCGCGTCGGGCGGGCGGGGCGCGAGCGTGACCGCGGGCGCCACGGGGGCGGGAGCGGCGCCGGCGACGGCGACGGCGGGCGGGACGGCCGCCGGCCCGAGGAGCGTCCGGAGCGGGACGGGCGGGGCGGCGGGCACGTCGACGTCCTCGCCTGAGGGCGGCCCCGGCTTCCGGCTCAAGTCGGTCCCGGTCCGGCCGATCACCGGGTCAGCGGCGGGAACCGGCCGGGAAGGCGGCGCCGCGGACGGCTCGCAGGAAGCGGGCCGAAGGGAACACGAGACGTTCTTCAAGGAGGAAGAGCATGTCCCTCAGCATTCAGACGAACATCGCGGCCATGAACGCGCACCGCAACCTGGTGTCGACGTCCGGGCTGCTCGCGCAGTCGATGGAGCGCCTGAGCTCCGGCTACCGGATCAACAAGGCCGCCGACGACGCCGCCGGCCTCGCGATCAGCCAGAAGCTCAACGCCCAGGTGACCGGGCTCCACCAGGCGCAGCAGAACGCCCAGGACGCGGTGTCGCTCGTGCAGACCGCCGACGGGGCGATGAACGAGGTGCAGTCGATGCTGCAGCGCGTCCGCGACCTCGCGGTCGAGTACAACAACGGCACCCTCTCGAGCGCCGACCAG
>DASRHI010000003.1:0-17972 GCA_035650615.1 Gaiellaceae bacterium
GCCGGCGACGATCGCGTCGCCGACCTTGAGGGTGCCGCGCTGCACGAGCACCGTCGCGACCGGGCCGCGTCCGATGTCGAGCCGCGATTCGATGATCGGCCCGGACGCCTCGGCGTCGGGGTTCGCGCGCAGGCCCTCGAGCTCGAGGTCGGCGACGAGGAGAACCTTCTCGAGCAGCTCGTCGAGGTTCGTCTGCGCCTTGGCCGAGACCTCCGCGAACTGCGTGTCTCCGCCCCAGTCCTCCGGGTTGAGCCCTTCCTGCGCGAGCTCGCCCTTAACGCGGTCGACGTTCGCGTCGGCGAGATCGATCTTGTTGACGGCGACGACGATCGGCACCTCCGCAGCGCGGGCGTGCGCGATCGACTCCTTCGTCTGCGGCATGACGCCGTCGTCGGCCGCGACGACGAGGACGGCGATGTCCGTCACCTTCGCGCCGCGGGCGCGCATGGCCGTGAACGCCTCGTGGCCCGGGGTGTCGAGGAACGTGATCTTCCGGCCGTCGACGGTCGTCTGGTACGCGCCGATGTGCTGCGTGATCCCGCCCGCCTCGGTCTCGACGACCGAGGTCTGGCGGATCGCGTCGAGCAGCGTCGTCTTGCCGTGGTCGACGTGCCCCATGATCGTCACGACCGGCGGGCGCTCCTCGAGCGCCTCCTCCGGGTCGTCGAACGACTCCGGCTCGGGCTCCTCCTCGGAGGCGTGCTTGATCGTGACCTCGCGCTTGAGCTCGGCGGCGACGAGCTCGACCTCGTCGTCGGAGAGCGACTGGGTCGCCGCCTTCCCGACCCCGAGCTCCATCAGCATCTTGATGATCTGCCCCATCGAGACGCCGAGCGCCTGGGAGAAGTCGCGGACGGTGACGCCGGACTCGACCGTGACCGGCCCGGTGGGCGGCGCCACCTCGCGCGGCGCCTTGGGCTGGCGCGGCTCCGCGCGGTCGCCGGGGCGCTGGCGCTGCCCGGCGCCGGGCCGGCCGCCGCCGCCCTCGATGACGACGCGCCGCTTCCGGTTCCCCGGCCCGCCGCCGCCTCTGGGTCTGATCGGTCTACCGCCCGGCATCGTGGATCCTCAAGTGTAGAGCCGGGCCAGCCCCGGGTCGACGCGGACGGTCGTGCGCAGGGTGCGCGCGAACCCGCGGTGGGCGCGGGCCCGCTCGAAGCACGGGAGCCGCCGGCACGTGTAGACGCCGCGGCCCGGGCCGGGGCCCGGGACGAGCTCGCCGCGCTCGGCGCGGAAGCGCACGAGCTCCGGCCGGGGCGCCTTGCGCCCGCAGCCCGCGCACGTCCGGATCGGGGCGCTACTCGACGCGGTCGCCCTCCTCGCCCCCGACCGTCTCGATCGGGATCCCCGCGGCGGGGTCGTCGGCCACGCGCGCGACCGGGGGGCCGCCGCTCTCGAGCGTCTCGTCCTCGCCCTCGACGGGCGCGTCGCCCGGGCCCGCGGGGAACGCCTCGGGCTCGGGGTCGCCGAACTCGGCCGCGTCCTCGGTCACGGCCTCCGGCGGCGAGACGTCGGCGAGCGCCTCGAGCTCGGGCTCCGACTCCTCCACGATCGGGTTGGCCTCGTCGTCGGGCTCCCGCAGCGCGAGCTCCTGGTGGGCCGGGACGCCGCAGTAGCGCGAGCCGGGCAGCGCCGCGTTCGGGCAGCGCTTGCCGTTCGAGAGGATCGCGGCGCAGCGGCCGGAGCTCTCGCCCTCCTCGCCCTCCTCTCCGGCGAAGGCGGCCTCGGCCTCCTGCTGGGCGAACTCGGTGTCGCTGACGATGTCGATCTTCCAGCCCGTGAGCCGGTGCGCGAGGCGGGCGTTCATCCCCTCCTTGCCGATCGCGAGCGCGAGCTGGTCGTCGGGCACGACGACGGTGGCCTCGCGGCCCTCGTCGTCGAGGTAGACCTCGCGCACGCGCGCCGGCGAGAGCGCCTTCGCGACGAAGCGCGCCGGCTCCGGGTTCCACGGGATGATGTCGATCTTCTCGCCGCGGAGCTCGGAGACGACCATGCGCACGCGCGACCCGCGCGGGCCGACGCACGCGCCGACCGGGTCGACGCCCTGGGTGTGGGACTGCACGGCGATCTTCGAGCGGTAGCCGGGCTCCCGCGCGACGCCCTCGATCGTGACGAGGCCGTCGGCGATCTCGGGCACCTCGAGCTCGAAGAGCGTCTTGATCAGCTCCGGGTCGCGGCGCGAGAGGATCACCTGCGGGCCCTTCGTCCCCGTGCGGACCTCGGTGATCACGGCCTTGATCCGCGAGCCCTGCTCGTAGCGCTCGCCGTCGACCTGCTCGGAGCGGGGTAGGAGCGCCTCGACCTTCCCGAGGTCGACGAGCACGTTGTTGCGGTCGCCGGCCTGCTGGACGATGCCGGTGACGACCTCGCCGACGCGGTCGATGTACTCGTCGTACATCATCTCCCGCTCGGCCTCGCGGATGCGCTGCAGGATCACCTGCTTCGCGGTCTGGGCGGCGATGCGGCCGAAGTTCTCGGGCGTGACGTCCTCGCGGGTGATCTGGTCGTCCGGGACCTGCGACCAGTCGATCACGAGGTCGTCGTCGGAGAGCAGCGTGTGGTTCTTCTCCCCCGTCTCCTCCTCGATGCGCTCGAGCTCCTCGAGCGCGCGCTCGCGCGCCTCGTCGAGGAGGCGCCGCTCGAGGCTCTCGGGCAGCTCGATCGCGTACACGCGGAAGTCGCCCGCGTCGTCGAGCTCGACCGTCGCGTGCCGGGCGGCCCCCGGCGTCTTCTTGTACGCCGCGAGCAGCGCGTCCTCGAGGGCGGCGACGAGCGTGCCCGTCTCGATGCCCTTCTCGCGCTCGATCTCGCGGACGGCGTCGACGATCTCCTGAGTCATCCCTACCTACCCTTCGTCGATCAGGTTGGCCCGCACGATCTCGTCGTACGGTATGTCGGCCGGCTCGCTGCCGCCGCGCTCGAGCCGGAGGGAGCGCTCGCCCGCGGAGACGACCTGGCCGCGCAGGCGCTCGCGTGCGGTCCTGACACGGACCCGGCGCCCGACGGCGCGCGCGAAGTGCTCGCGCGTGCGCAGGGGACGCTCGGCGCCCGGCGACGACACCTCGACCGTGTAGCGGTCGAGGTACGGTCGCAGCAGCCCGGTCACCCGCTCGCAGAGCGCGTGGTCGACGCCGCCGGGCCGGTCGACGTAGACGCAGAAGCGCTCCTTGCCGGTCAGCTCGAGGGCGAGGACCTCAACCCCGGGCAGGGCCGACGTGACGGTGCGGGAAACCTCGCGGTACAGCTCTCTCTCCTTGTCGTGGGGACTCGCCGTCATCACAAAAAATGGGCGCCGCGCGCCCATTTCGGTCGAGGACGAAATGTGGTGAAATCCAGGATAGCAGAGCGATTCGGCCGGCCCCGGGGGCGCCGGCCGGCCTACCGCTCGAGGACGATCGTGACCGGCCCGTCGTTCACGAGCTCGAGCGCCATCCTGGCGCCGAAGACGCCGGTCTCGACCGGGACGCCGAGGCCGCGGAGGGCCGAGCAGAAGCGCTCGTAGAGCGGCTCTGCGAGCTCGGGCCCGGCGGCGTCCGAGAAGCTCGGCCGCGTCCCCTTGCGGGTGTCGGCGAGCAGCGTGAACTGGGAGACGACGAGCGCGGCGCCGCCCGTCTCGAGCAGGGAGCGGTCGAAGCGTCCGTCGCCGCCCTCGAAGACGCGCAGCCGCGCCACCCGGCCCGCGAGCCGGTCGGCGTCCTCGTCGCGGTCGCCGGCCGCGACGCCGAGGAGGACGACGAGCCCGGGGCCGATCTCGCCTCCCGGGGTGACGCGCGCCCGCGCGACGCGCTGCAGCACCGCGCGCACGCGGGGCTACTCGCGCCCGCGGATGCGGGCGGCGTAGCGCCGGCTCCCGGGCTGCATCGAGCTCGCGAGCTTGTAGTGGCCGTTCGCCTCCGCCGCGCGCCCCTGCTTGTCGAGCGCACGGGCGAGCGCGTAGTGGGCGTAGTGGTCGGTCGGCGAGAGCTCGAGCACGACGCGGAACTCCGCCTCGGCCTCCCGCCACCGCCGCAGCCGGAAGTAGGCGATCCCGAGCGCCTCGCGGATGGAGGCCTTCCTCGGCTCGAGCCGCTTCGCCTTCTCGAGCGGGACGGTCGCCTGCGCGGTCATGCCCTTGCGGAGCCGCCGGCGGCCTTCCTGGAACGCCTCGTAGGCGTCGCTCATGCGCTCGGGCTCGACCGGGGAGTCCTCATGCGAGCAGCCGCTCCGCCTCGTCGAGGATCGCGGCCGCGATGCGCGCCTTCGAGGCCTTGCCGACCCTCCGCTCGCCGGCGCGGGAGACGAGCACGACCTCGTTCTCGGGCGCGTCGAAGCCGATGTCCGGCCGCGACACGTCGTTGAAGACGACGAGGTCGACGTTCTTCTCCTCCAGCATCCTCCGCTTCCGCTCGAGCCCTTCCTCGCCGACCTCCGCGCCGAACGCGACCAGCACCTGCCCGGCGCGCCTGCGCCCGCCGAGGGCGCGGGCGACGTCGGGGGTCGGCTCGAGCTCGAGCGCCCACCGCCCGTCCTCCTTGGCGCGCTTGCCGGGGAGCGCGGCGACCGGACGGTAGTCCGCGACCGCCGCGGCGAAGCACGCGACGTCGACGTCGCCGAGGCGCTCGGCCGCGTGCAGCATCTGCTCCGCGGTGGGCGTCGAGATCGTCTCGACGCCCGGCGGCGGCGGCACGGCGAGGTTCGCGGCGAGGAGCACGACCTCCGCCCCGCGCCGCCGCGCCTCCTCCGCGAGCGCCACGCCCATGCGGCCGGAGCTGCGGTTGCCGAGGAAGCGGACGGCGTCGAGCGGCTCGCGCGTCCCGCCGGCGGTGACGAGCACCCGCCGGCCGGCGAGGCTCGGCGGAGCGAGGAGCTGCTCGGCGCGGGCGGCGATCTCCTCCGGCTCGGCCATCCGCCCGACGCCCCGCTCGCCCTCCGCCGTCTCGCCCTCGTCGGGGCCGACGAGCTCGGCGCCGCGGGCGCGGAGCGCCTCGGCGTTCGCGGCGGTGGCCGGGTGCGACCACATGCGCGGGTTCATCGCGGGCGCGACGAGCACCGGCCCCCGGTGGGCGAGCGCGGCCTCGGTGAGCAGGTTGTCGGCGAGGCCGTGCGCGAGCTTCGCGAGCGTGTTCGCGGTGCAGGGCGCGACGACGAGCAGGTCGGCGCGCGTCAGGTGGGGGTAGAGGTCCTCCTCGGGTGGCCGCCGCGCGAGCGCGAGGAACGTCCGCGCCGCCACGAACCGCTCCGCGCCCGGCGTCACGAGCGGGACGACGTCGTGCCCGCGCTGCACGAGCAGCCGCGTCAGCTCGCACGCCTTGTACGCGGCGATCCCGCCGCTGACGCCGAGCAGGATCCGGCTCATGCCGGAAGTGTGCCGGTCAGCGGCGGTACTCGTACGTGATCTTGGCCTCGGAGATCTCCTCGAGGGCCATGGTGAGGTAGTTCTTCGAGCGCGACTCCACGAGCGGCGGCGCGAACTCGTCGAACGTCCCCTCGCCGAGCTGATGGTGGTAGTTGTTGATCTGGCGCGCGCGCTTCGCCGCCACGATCACGAGCGCGTAGCGCGAGTCGACCTGCTCCATCAGCTGATCGATGCGGGGATGGATCATCGGCGGGGCGCCATGGTAGCAGCCGCCAGCTCGCGCTCCACGATCGCGGCCAGGCGGTCGGCGGCGGTGTCGAGGTCGTCGTTGCGGACGACGTAGTCGAACTCGCCCTCCTGGGCGAGCTGGCCGTGGGCGACCTCGAGGCGCCCGCCGATCTCGCCGGAGCTCTCGGTCGCCCGCTCCCGCAGCCGCCGCTCGAGCTCGGCCACGGGGGCGGTCACGAAGACCGTGACGGCGCCGTCGACGCGCCGCTTCACCCGCAGCGCGCCCTCGGTCTCGAGCTCGAGCAGGGGCGCCTTCCCCTCGCCGCGGAGGCGCTCGATCTCGGACACGAGCGTGCCGTAGCGGTTCCCGACGTAGTCGACCCACTCGAGGAACTCGCCCGCCTCGACCCGGCGGTCGAAGTCGTCGCGGCTCAGGAAGTAGTAGTGGGCGCCGTCGACCTCGCCGGGCCGGCGCGCGCGCGTCGTCGCGGACACGGCGAGCGCGAGCTCGGGAAAGCGCGGGAGCACGCGCTCGATCAGCGTGCCCTTGCCGGCCCCGGACGGGCCGGTCACGACGAAGACGGGCCGCGCCGTGCGATTCGCGGACGCGCTACCGGTTGAAGAGGGCAATCAGCTCTTGCCGCTGGCGGTCGGAGAGGCCGCCGACCGTCTTCGACTGGCTGATCCGGCACTGGTTCAGGAGTCGTGCGGCCTTCACGCGCCCGAACTTCGGGACGGCCATGAGCATGTCGAACACCTTCGCCGTCGAGACGAACTCGGGCGGGTTGCGGAGGATCGCCTCGATCGACGCGTCGCCTGACTTCAGGTCCTTCTTCAGCTGGGCCCGCTTCACGCGAATGTCGTTCGCCCTCTTGAGCGCCTCCATTCGCTGATCCAGCGACCTGACGGGAGCTTGAACCTGCGACTGGGGAGGCACCATGAGCGCCGCATCTTAACAACCT
Organism: Gaiellaceae bacterium; assembly: GCA_035650615.1. Classification (GTDB taxonomy): domain Bacteria; phylum Actinomycetota; class Thermoleophilia; order Gaiellales; family Gaiellaceae; genus PALSA-600. The sequence goes on from DASRHI010000003.1 coordinate 6,526, forward strand.
CTCCGCCCGGTGCAAGCGGCACCTGTCGGCCTGTTGTCTGATTCGAAAACGAGCTCGTGGGCGGCGCAGAACGCGTCCTCGATCCGGTCCAGCCCCGCCTCCGCGAGCGCCTCGTCGAGCTCCGCGCGCACACGCGCGGGCGCGTCCGGGTCCGCGAGCAGAACCGTCCCGAGCGCGACGTCGGTGGCGCCGCACGCGACGAGCTCGAGCACGTCGCGGCCGGTCCGGACACCTCCCATCCCGACGATCGGAAGCGAGCTCGCGCGCCGGCACGCGTGCACGGCCGCGAGCGCGATCGGCTTCAGCGCCGGCCCGCTGTAGCCGCCGGCGACGCGCGCGAGCCGCGGGCGCAGCGCCGCGTCCAGGGCGACCCCGCGGACCGTGTTCACGAGCGAGAGCCCGTCGGCGCCCGCGGCCTCGACCGCGCGCGCCGACTCGGCGACGTCCCACGCCGCCGGCGAGAGCTTCGCGTAGAGGGGCAACGCCGTCGCCGCGCGACAGGCGGCGACGATCTCGGCCGCCGACTCGGGCGCGCCGTCGACGTTCGGGCACGAGAGGTTGAGCTCGATCGTGACGCCCTCGAGGGCGGCGCAGGTGTCCGCGTAGTCGGCGGCCGCGAAGCCCCCGACCGAGACCCAGAGCGGGATTCCGAGCTCCCGGAGCGCCGGCAGCGTCTCGGCCAGAAACCGCTCCCGGCCGGGGTTCGCGAGCCCGATCGCGTTCAGCAGCCCGTGCTCGGTCTCGGCGATCCGGACGGGCGGGTTCCCCTCCCGCGGCTCCGGGGTGACCGTCTTCGTGACGAAGGCGTCGAGGCCGCGGGCGACTCCGGGCGCGGCCAGCGCGTCGAGGCAGCCGCTCGCGTTCAGGAGGCGCACAGAACCGGCCCCTCCAGGCACAGCCGCTTCAGCGCCCCGCCGACGTCGACGACGCAGCCGTGGCACGCGCCGTAGCCGCACGCCATCGGCGCCTCCCACGCGAGCTGCGCGCCGGGGCACGCGGCGCGCACGGCCTCGAGCATCGGCTCCGGCCCGCAGGCGAGCACGTCTCGTCCGGCGGGCAGCGCGTCGGTCACGAGCACCGGGTCGATCACGACCTCCGCGTTCGGGACGAGCCCGGCGGCCTGCGCGTGCAGCTCGCTGCGGAAGCCGAGCAGCGCCGGCGGCCGTTCGAGCGCCTCCGACAGGTAGGGCAGCGGCGCGACGCCCACGCCCCCGCCGACGAGCAGAGGCCGGCGCACGTCGAGTCGGAAGCCGTTCCCGAGCGGGCCGAGCACCGCGAGCTCGTCGCCGCGCCCGAGCGCCGCGAGCGCGCGCGTGCCGGGGCCGACGGGCTCGATCAGGAACGCGAGCTCGCCGCGCGGCGCGAGGCAGAGGCTGAAGGCGCGCGGGAGCACGCGGCCCGGCGCCTCGAGCATGAAGAACTGGCCGGGCGCGCCCGGGTCGAGCCCGCCGCGGTCGAGCCGCAGGAGCGTGTACGGCCCGACGGGCTCGCTGCCGACGACCCTACGACGCTCGCGCCTCATGCCGCTCCTGCAGCGAGAGCGCCGACTCGGCGCGCGCCTTCGCGATCGCGTCGACCGCGGCGCGCGCGACCGCGAGCGTCGTGATGCACGGCACGCGCGCGACGACGGCGGCCTCGCGGATCGCGTAGCCGTCGCGGCGCGCGTTCCGCCCCTCGGGCGTGTTGACGACGAGGTCGACCCCGCCGCTCCGCACGAGCTCGACGACCGCGTCGCCCTTCTCGACCGGCTCGACGGCGACGCCGGCGAGCTCGAGCGCGCGCGCCGTACCCGCGGTCGCGACGAGCCGGAAGCCGAGCGCGGCGAGGCTGCGCGCGACCGGGACGACGCCGAGCTTGTCGTGGTCGCGCACGCTCAGGAACGCGCGCCCGCGCGCGGGGAGCGCCCGGCCGGCTGCGCGCTCGGCCTTCGCGAACGCGGTCGGGAAGTCGGCGGCGCTCGCCATCACCTCGCCGGTCGAGCGCATCTCGGGGCCGAGCACGGGGTCCGCGCCCGGGAAGCGCGCGAACGGGAGCACCGCGGCCTTCACGTGGTAGCCGGACGGCCGGCCCTCCGGCGGGAGGCCGAGGTCGGCGAGGCGCGCGCCGGCGGCGAGGCGGCACGCGGCGTCGACGAGGTTGACGCCCGCTGCCTTCGACGCAAACGGAACCGTCCGCGACGCGCGCGGGTTCGCCTCGAGCACGTACACCTCGCCGCCCGCGAGCGCGAGCTGGACGTTCAGCAGCCCCACGACGCCGAGCGCGGGCCCGAGCCGGCGCACCGCGTCGCGCACCTCCTCCGTGTCGGACGGCGCGGGCAGCACGCACGACGAGTCGCCGGAGTGGATGCCCGCCTCCTCGACGTGCTCCATCACCGCGGCCACGTAGGTCTCGGTCCCGTCGCAGAGCGCATCGACGTCGAGCTCGATCGCGTTCTCGAGGAAGCGGTCGACGAGCAGCCGGCCGCCGCCCGCGCCGGCCACCGCCGCCGAGACGTCGTCGGGCTCGTAGCAGACGCGCATCGCGCGGCCGCCGAGCACGTAGGACGGACGGACGAGCACCGGGTAGCCGATCCGCCCCGCGACGGCGAGCGCCTCCGCTCGCGTCGCGGCGATCCCCCACTCCGGGCAGCGGACGCCGGCCGCGGCGGCGAGGCGCGCGAAGCGCTCGCGGTCCTCGGCGAGGTCGACCGCGTCGTACGGCGTCCCGAGGATGCGGAACCCGGCGCGCTCGATCGCGCGCGCCAGCCGGAGCGGGGTCTGGCCGCCGAACTGGATGCAGACGCCGACCGGGCGCTCGCGCTCGAGGACGGCGAGCACGGCCTCCTCGTCGAGCGGCTCGAGGTAGAGGCGGTCGCTCGTGTCGTAGTCGGTCGACACGGTCTCGGGGTTGCAGTTGACCATCACCGACTCGAATCCCTGCGCGCGGAAGCTGCGCGCGGCGTGGACGCAGCAGTAGTCGAACTCGATTCCCTGGCCGATCCGGTTCGGGCCGCTGCCGAGGATGACGACGCTGCGCCCCGGCTCCGGCGGCTCCTCGTCGCGCTCGCCGCACGTCGCGTAGAAGTAGCCCGACGCGGCCGCGACCTCCCCGGCGCACGAGTCGACACGTCTGAACGAGACGCGCCCGGCGGCGGCCGTCACGGACCGTCCACAGGCCTCGAGCTCGCGGGCGAACCAGGGATGGAGGTTCTCCGGGCGCCAGTCCGGGTCGATCTCCAGTCCACGTCGAGCCTTCGCGAACGCCTCCGCGAAGGTGCGGCCGATGCCCATCGACTCGCCGACCGACTTCATCTGCGTCCCGAGCGCGCGGCTCGCGCCGGCGAACTTCTCGAACGCGAAGCGCGGGAACTTGACCACGACGTAGTCGAGCGACGGCTCGAAGCTCGCGGGCGTCGTCCGCGTCAGGTCGTTCGGGATCTCGTCGAGCGTGTAGCCGACCGCCAGCTTCGCGGCGACCTTCGCGATCGGGTAGCCGGTCGCCTTCGAGGCGAGCGCGGAGGAGCGCGACACCCGGGGGTTCGCCTCGATCACGCGCAGCGCCCCGCTCCCGCGCTCGCGCGCGAACTGGATGTTCGCCCCGCCGGTGTCGACGCCGACGGCCCGCACGACCGCGACCGCCGCGTCGCGGAGCTCCTGGTAGGCCTCGTCGGAGAGGGTCATCTGCGGGGCGACGGTGACCGAGTCGCCGGTGTGGACGCCCATCGGGTCGAGGTTCTCGATCGAGCAGACGACGACGACGTTGTCGGCGCGGTCGCGCACGACCTCGAGCTCGAACTCGTCCCAGCCGCGGAGCGACTCCTCCACGAGCACCTGCCCGATCGGGCTCTCGGCGAGCCCGAGCGCGACCTGACGCTGAAGCTCAGCTCGACTCTCCACGAGCCCGCCGCCGTGGCCGCCGAGCGTGAAGGCGGGGCGCACGACCGCGGGCGTCTCGAGGCCCTCGAGCTCGTCGAGGCTCGTCACGATCCGCGACGCGGGCACTGCGAGCCCGCAGCCCTCGACGGCGCGCTTGAAGAGCTCGCGGTCCTCGGCCCGGGCGATCGCCTCGACCGACGCCCCGACCAGCTCGACGCCGAGCTCGTCGAGGACGCCGGCCCCGTGCAGCTCGCGGGCGAGGTTGAGCGCCGTCTGCCCGCCCATCGTCGGCAGCAGCGCGTCGGGGCGCTCGCGCCGGAGCACGGCGGCGACCGCCTCGAGGTCGAGCGGCTCGAGGTACGTGCGGTCGGCGAAGCCGGGGTCGGTCATGATCGTGGCCGGGTTGGAGTTGACGACGACCGTCCGGTAGCCGTCGGCGCGGAGCACCTTCAGCGCCTGGCAGCCCGCGTAGTCGAACTCGCACGCCTGGCCGATCACGATCGGGCCCGAGCCGATCAGGCAGATCGAGCGCAGGTCGTCACGCCGCGGCACGGCGCACCTCCTCGACCCATGCGTCCACGAGGGCGCGCGCGTCGTGCGGCCCGGGGCCGGCCTCGGGATGGAACTGCACCGAGCGCGCGCGCAGCTCGGGGTAGGCGAGCCCCTCGACGGTGCCGTCGTAGAGCGACTCGTGCGTCGCCTCGCGCCCCTCGCCCGGCGCGACCGCGAAGCCGTGGTTCTGGCTCGTGACGAGCACGCGCCCGCTCGCTCGCTCGAGCACGGGATGGTTGGCGCCGCGGTGCCCGAACGGCAGCTTGAACGTCTCGAGGCCCGTCGCGAGCGCGAGCAGCTGGTGGCCGAGGCAGATCCCGAGCACGGGCACGCGGCCGAGCAGGTCGCGCACGGTCGCGACCTCGCCGAGAAGCGGCCGCGGGTCGCCCGGGCCGTTCGAGAGCACCACGCCGTCGAAGCCCGCGAGCGTGCCGGCGTCGGCGTCGTGCGGGAGCACGGTCACCGCGGCGCCCGCGCCCGCGAGCCGCCGCAGGACCGACCGCTTCACGCCGTAGTCGACGACCGCGATCCGCACGTCGCCCTCGCAGACCGCGTACGGCTCGCGCGTCGACACCCGGGACGCGAGCGCCGCGCCCGCCATCGGCGGCTGCGCGCGCAGCGCGCAGAGGACGTCCTCCGGCTCGAGCGCGCCGGCCGCGAGCGCGGCCCGCATCGCGCCGCGCTCTCGCAGGTGCAGCACGAGCGAGCGCGTGTCGACGCCGGTGAGGGCGGGGATGCCGTGCTCCCGCAGCCAGGCGGTCCACTCCGGCCCGCGCGCCTCGCGCATGACCACGCCCGCGGCGTGCGGCCGCGGCGACTCCGACCGCCGCTCGTCGACGCCGTAGTTGCCGACCATCGGCGCGGTGAAGCAGACGACCTGGCCGCAGTAGCTCGGGTCGGTGACCACCTCCTGGTAGCCGGCCATCGCGGTCGTGAAGACCGCCTCGCCGAAGGCGAGCCCGCGCGCCCCGACGCTCTCGCCCGGAAACACCTCCCCGTCCTCGAGCAGCAGGAACGCGCTCACGGGGAGGCCGTCCCGTTCACGCCTCGTAGGCCACGCGGCCGGCGGCGACGGTGAGGACGACTCTGCCGTGGAGGCGCTCGCCGAGCAGCCACGAGTTGGCCGAGCGCGACCGGAAGCGCTCCTCGCGCACGCGCCAGGTCGCCGCCGGGTCGAGGAGGACGAGGTTCGCGGGCGCTCCGGCCGCGACCCGCGGCCGCTCGAGCCCGAACAGGCGCGCCGGCCCGGCCGACATCCGCTCGAGCAGGGTCTCGAGCCGCACGAGCCCGGTGCGGACGAGGTGCGTGTGCAGCGCGGCGAACGCGGTCTCGAGCCCCGTCACGCCGAACGGCGCCGCCTCGAAGGGCACGTCCTTCTCCTCCCGCGAGTGCGGCGCGTGGTCGGTCGCGACGGCGGCGATCGTGCCGTCGTTCAGCGCCTCGACGAGCGCGGCGCGGTCGTCGGCGGTGCGGAGCGGCGGGTTCATCTTCAGGTTCGGGTCGAGCGAGCGCACGTCCTCGTCGGTGCGGCACAGGTGGTGCGGGGTCGCCTCGCCGCTCGCCGCCACCCCGGCGGCCTGCGCCGCCCGCAGGAGCTCGACCGACTCGCGCGCGGACAGGTGCATCAGGTGCAGCGGCCGGCCGGTGTCGCGTGCGAGCGCGAGCTCCCGGGCGACGCCGAGGCTCTCGCCGAGCGAGGGCCAGCCGCCGAGGCCGAGCTCGGCGGAGACGGCGCCGAGGTGCATCTGGCCGCCGCGTGTGAGGCTCGGCTCCTCGCAGTGGAGCGCGAGCAGCCGGTCCGTGATCGCGCTGTACTCGAGCGCGCGGCGCATCAGCCCGGCGGTCGCGACCGGCCGGCCGTCGTCGGTGAACGCAGCCGCTCCGGCGTCGGCGAGCTCGCCCATCTCGGTGAGCTGGCGTCCGTCCTGCCCGACCGTGATCGCGGCCGCGAAGCCCACGGGCACCTCCGCCTCCTCGAGCGCCCGCGCGCGCAGGCCGCGCAGGACCTCGGTCGAGTCGACGACCGGGTCGGTGTTCGGCATCGCGAGGATCGCGCAGTAGCCCCCGGCCGCGGCCGCGGCCGTGCCCGAGGCGATCGTCTCCTCGTCCTCGCGGCCGGGCGTGCGCAGGTGGACGTGCGGGTCGACGAACGCGGGTGCGAGCACGAGCCCGGTCCCGTCGACGACGCGGTGGCCGTTCGCGCCGAGCCGCTCGCCGAGCTGCGCGATGGTGCCGCGGTCGACGCGGACGTCGAGCACGGCGTCGATCCCCTCGACCGGGTCGAGGACGCGCGCGCCGCGGACGACGAGGTCGTCGGCGCCGGTGCGCCCGACGAGGATCACGCGACCTCCAGCGCGGCCTCGACGAGCGCCGGCCCCGCGGTCAGCAGGTCGTACAGCACCGCCATCCGTACGGCGAGCCCGGCGCGGACCTGGTCGACGACGAGCGCGGCGCCGGAGTCCGCGACGCGCGGGTCGATCTCGACGCCGCGGTTCATCGGCCCCGGGTGCATCACCTTCTGCCCCGGACGCAGCCGCTCCGGCGTCACGCACCAGCGGGCGGCGTACTCGCGCAGCGAGGGGACGTAGCTCGCGCCCTCCTCCATCCGCTCGCGCTGCATCCGCAGGACGTAGACGACGTCCGCCGCGGCGATCGCGCCGATGTCGAACGCGGTCTCCGCGAGGCCGGCGGGCAGGAGCGGCGGCGGCCCCACGAGCGTCGCGTGCGCGCCGACGAGCCGGAGCGCCTGCACGAGCGAGCGCGCGACGCGCGAGTGGAGCACGTCGCCGACGATCGCGACGTGCACGCCGTCGAGGCGGCCGAGCGCCGCGTGGATCGTGTAGAGGTCGAGCAGCGCCTGCGTCGGGTGCTGGTGCTTGCCGTCGCCCGCGTTGACGACGTGGGCGTCGGTCACCCGCGCGACGAGCTGCGGCGCGCCGATCTGCGGATGCCGGATCACGATCACGTCGGGGTCGTAGGCCGAGAGGGTGAGCGCGGTGTCCTTGAGCGACTCGCCCTTCTCGACCGACGAGCCGCTCGCCTTGAGCGAGAGCGTGTCGGCGGAGAGGCGCTTCGCGGCGAGCTCGAACGACGACGACGTGCGCGTCGACGCCTCGAAGAACAGGTTGACGACGAGCCGGCCGCGAAGCGTCGGCAGCTTCTTCGTGTCGCGCTCCTGCGAGAGCGCGAACGAGCGGGCGGTCGCGAGCAGCCGCTCGACGTCGCCGCGCGCGAGGTCGCCGACGGAGAGGAGGTGCCGGCGGGCCGGGGGCGGCGGCGGGAGCAGGTCGCCGGGCACGACGTGGAGGTCGGTCATCGCGCCGCCTCCTCCGCCTCCGCGACGAGCACCACCCGGTCGACCTCGTCGACCTCGACGAGCTGCACCTGCACGCGCTCGTCGCGCGCCGTCGGGAGGTTCTTGCCGACGTAGTCCGGGCGGATCGGCAGCTCGCGGTGGCCGCGGTCGGCGAGCACGGCGAGCTGCACGCGCGCCGGGCGGCCGTACTCGAGCAGCGCGTCGATCGCGGCGCGGATCGTGCGCCCGGTGTAGAGGACGTCGTCGACCAAGATGACGGTCCGCCCCTCGAGCTCGAAGTCGAGCCTCGTGTCGCGCACGACCGGCTGGCGGCGCCGGGGCGAGCGCCCCTCGCGCACGTGGACGTCGTCGCGGTGGAAGGTGATGTCGAGCTGGCCGAGCTCGAGCTCCACCCCCGCCCGCTCCTCGACGAGCCGGCGCAGCCGCTGGGCGAGCGGGACGCCGCGGGTGTGGATGCCGACGAGCGCGACCGACTCGAGGTCGTCGTTACGCTCGATGACCTCGTGCGCGATCCGCGAGAGTGTGCGGCCGATGGCCTCCCCGTCGAGCAGGACCCGCCCGTCCGGCGAAACGGCGTGCTGCTGCATCGAGCTCCTTTCCGGCCTCGCTGGACCGAGTTAAAGGGGTGGTGCTCCCTGCACTCTAGCCGAGCGGCCGGACGGCGCCGCCCGTCGGGGTGGACGCTCGCGCTCGCGCTCGCGGTGGCGGGGGCCGCGGCGCTCCGGGCCGTCGCCGCCCTCGCCGTCTCGGGCCCCTGGCTGCTGCCGGACGAGGCCGCCTACGCGCTCCTCGGCCGCGGCCTCTGGCGCCACGCCGACCTCGCCGTGCTCGGCGGCCCGTCCCCGTTCGCGAGCGCCCTCTACCCCGCGCTCGCCGGGCTGCCCCTGCTCGCGGGCGAGCACGCCGGCTACGCCGTCCTGCGGGTGCTCCAGGCGCTCGCCCTCTGCTCGGCCGCGGTCGCCGTCTACGCGTGGGCCCGGATGGTCGCGCGCCCTCCGTGGGCGCTCGCGGCCGCCGTCCTCACGCTCGCGCTCCCGGGGCTCGCCTACGCCGGCGAGCTCGTCGCCGAGACGCTCCTCCTCCCGCTCGCGACCCTCGCGGGCTGGCTCGCGGTGCGCGCCCTCGAGGCCCCGAGCCGCCGCAACCAGCTCGCGCTCGTCGCGGCGCTGGCCTGCTGCGCCGCGACCCGAGGCGAGGCGAACGCGCTCGCGCCGGCCCTGCTCGCGGCCGCGCTCGCGACGGGCCGCGTCCGCGCCCTCTGGCCGACGTGGGCGGGCGTGGCGGCGGTCGCGGCCGTGTGGCTCGGGCTCGGGGGCGGGACGCCGCTCCGCAGCCTCGGGAGCTACGGCTTCACGGGCGCGTTCACGGCCCACCGCGCCGTCGACCTCGTGCTCGAGCACGCCGGCGAGCTCCTGCTCGTCTGCGGCGTCGTCCCGGCGTGCGCCGCCGCGCTGCTCGCGCTCGGCCGCCCGCGAGAGCGCCCCGCCCGGGCGACCGCGGTCTACGCCCTCGCGCTCGCGGCCGTCGCGTCGGTCGAGGCCGGCGTCTTCTCGGCCGCCCACGCGGGCCGGCTGCTCGAGCGCGAGCTCCTCTTCGCGCTGCCGCCGCTCTTCGTCGCGTTTGCGGGCTGGCTCGGGCGCGGCGCCCCGCGGCCGCGCGCCGCGACGCTCGCGGTCGCGGCGGCCGCGGTCGCGGCGCTGCTCGCGCTGCCGTTCGGCCGGCTCGCGACCCCCGCGGCCGTGCCCGAGAACCCGAGCCTCGTGCCGCTCGCCCACCTCGACTCCCCCCGGGTGTACGGCGTCGTCGCGCTCGTCGCGCTCGGCTCGGCCGCGGCGCTCCTCGGCGTGCGCGCGCGGTGGCGGTGGCTGTTCCCGGCGCTGCTCGCCCCCCTCCTCGCGGCGACCGCCGTCTCGGCGACGGACGAGCTGGCGGACCGCTCGGAGGCGGCGCGCGCCGCCTACGCCGCGCCGGCGGCCGCCTGGCTCGACCGCGCGGCGCCGGGGCCGGTCACGCTCCTCTACGACGGGAGCCCCGACTGGCAGACCGTCTGGAGCCAGCTCTTCTGGAACGACCGCGTCGGGCGCGTCCTCGACGTGACCTCGGCCCGCGTCCCCGGCCCGCTCCCGCAGGCCGAGCTGCGGCTCCTCGGCGACGACGGCGCCCTGCGGCTCGTCGGCGGCGCCCCGGCCGAGGCGGACCTCGTCGCGGCCCCGCAGGGCTTCCGCTTCCGCGGGACCCGACTGGCGGCGTCGCGCCGGCTCGGCCTCGCGCTCTGGCGGCTGGACGGCCCGCCGCGCGTGCGGACGTGGGCGCAGGGCCTCGAGCGCAACGGCGACGTCCCGCAGGGAGGGGTCGCGACGCTCGACGTCTTCGACTGCGGCCGCGGGAGCTTCCACCTCGTCGCCGTCGGCCGCGACGAGGAGACGCTGCGGCTCTCCCGGGACGGCCGGGCCGTCGCCCGCACCGCGCTCTGGCCCGAGGGGGTCTGGGAGCAGACGGTCGCGACGCCCGCCGCGGGCCCGCACGCCCGCTGCACCTTCACCCTCGTCACCTCGTCGCTCGTGCACCTGTCCACCTTCGAGTGGACGCCGGCGTGACCCGCAGCCGCGTCGTCGTGCACGGCCTCGTCCAGGGGGTCGGCTTCCGGTACGCGGTCGCGGCCCGCGCCCGCTCGCTCGGCGCCGCCGGCTGGGTCCGGAACCGCGCCGACGGGGCGGTCGAGGCGGTCTTCGAGGGCGAGGCGGACGCCGTCTCCGCGCTCGTCCGCTTCTGCCGCGAGGGCCCGCGCGGCGCCGCCGTCGAGCGAGTCGAGGAGACGGCGGAGGCGCCGGAGGGGCTGCGCGGCTTCAGCGTCGTGCGCTGACCACGAGCCAGTGGAAGCGGTAGGCGAGCGCGTCCGGGAGCTCCGCCTCGGCCCGTGCCAGCCCGGCCGCGTACTCGCCGGCGGGCAGCAGCTCGAACGTCGAGTACGCCTTCGACGCGATCACGTCGAGCGCCTGCTCCCGCCCGATCGTCCGCTCCTGGACGAGCCGCTCGACGCGCGTCGCCGGCAGCCCGGCCGCGGCGAGCTCGGCCTCGAGCGCGGGCGCGGCCGGGAAGCGGGCACGGTCGAGCGCGGGCACCGAGGGGAAGAAGCGCGCGAACCAGATCTCGTCGAAGGCGTCGGGGTCCTCGCTCGCGACGACCAGCACGCCCCCCGGGGCGAGCACGCGCGCCGCGTCGGCGAACGCACGGGGGCGGTCGAGGAGGTGCACGACCATCCGCATCACGACGGCGTCGAACCAGCCCCGCTTGAAGGGGAGCGCCTCGGCGCGGGCGACGCGCGCGTTCACGCCGAGCGCCTTCGCCCTCGCCACCATCTCCGCCGACGCGTCGACCGCCCACACGCGCGCCCGCGCCCGCTCCGCGAGCGCGGCCGCGAGCCGGCCGGTGCCGCAGCCGACCTCGAGCACGCGCCGGCCGCGGAGCGACCCGGCCACGACGATCGCGTCGAAGAGCTGCCACCAGTTCCCGTCGACCGGCCGCAGCTCGTCGTAGCGGGCCGCGCAGCGGTCGAACGACGGCGGCCCGGCCGGGCCCGAGCCCGGGCTAGGTGTAAGTCCCAGGAGGGTTGTTCGTCCGACCTGCCTTGGAGGCTGGTGGTTGCGAAGACCATCAGCGACTCCAAGGAGGTCGGACGGTGACATTGCACAGAAACGCCAGGACGTGCCCGCGCTCGAGGCGTC
>DASRHI010000004.1:0-83061 GCA_035650615.1 Gaiellaceae bacterium
TGAAGAACATCTATGCCTGAGCTCTCGTACCGCGAAGCCGTCCGCGACGCGCTCGCGACGGCGATGCGCGAAGACGACGACGTCTTCATCATGGGCGAGGACATCGCCGAGATGGGCGGCTCGATGGGAGTCACGCAGGGACTGCTCGAGGAGTTCGGCGCCGAGCGTGTCCGCAACACGCCGATCTCCGAGGTCGCGATCGTCGGCGCGGGGATCGGCGCGGCGATGCAGGGGATGCGCCCGGTGGTGGAGATCATGTACGAGGACTTCCTGACGATCTCGATGGAGCAGCTCGTCAACCAGGCGGCCAAGCACCGCTACATGTCGGGGGGGCAGCTGAAAGTGCCGTTGACGATCCGCACGCAGGGCGGCGCCGGCTGGTCGCCGGGCGCCCAGCACGCGCAGCAGCTCGAGTCGTGGTTCGTGCACGTGCCGGGGCTGAAGGTCGCGTTCCCGTCGTCGCCGGCCGACGCGCGTGGGATGCTCTGGTCGGCGATCTACGACGACAATCCGGTGATCGTGTTCGAGCACCGGCTGCTCTACCCGATCAAGGAGCAGCTGGCGGAGAAGCTCGAGCCCGTTCCGCTGGGGAAGGCAAGGGTGGTGCAGGAGGGAACCGACGTGACCGTGATCGCGACCGGGCCGCTCGTGCACCGCTCGCTCGCAGCCGCGAAGCAGGCGGCGGAGGACGACATCTCCGTCGAGATCGTCGACCCGCGAACGCTGCAGCCGCTCGACGTCGAGACGCTCGTCGCGTCGGTGAAGAAGACGAACCGCGTCGTCGTCGCGCACGAGGCGGTGACGCGCGGCGGGTTCGGGGCGGAGGTCACGGCGGTGCTCCAGCAGGAGGCGTTCGACTGGCTCGACGCCCCGATCGAGCGGGTCGGGGCGAAGTTCGCGCCGCTCGCGTTCGCGCCGGCGATGGAGCAGTTCGTCGTCCCGCAGCCCGACGACGTGCTCGCGGCGATTCGCAGGACGGTCGAGCGTGAGCAGTGAGGTCAAGCTCCCGCGCCTCGGGCAGGGGATGGAGGCGGGCACGATCGTCAAGTGGCTGAAGGCCGAGGGCGAGCGGGTCGAGAAGGGCGAGCCGCTCTTCGAGGTCGACACCGACAAGGCGACGCAGGAGGTCGAGGCGGAGGCGAGCGGCGTCCTGCTCAGGATCGCCGTCGCCTCGGGCGAGGTCCCGGTCGGCCAGACGATCGCCGTCATCGGCGAGGAGGGCGAGGAGCTTCCCCTCCCTCCACCCGACGCGTCCACCGCAGGCGTGCCCGGCGCCGCCACAGCGGGCGACGGCCGCCGTCACGACGGCGTGACGGAGCTTCCACAGGTCGAGGAAGGCGCTGCTGCGCCGGTCGGCGCACGGGACACGTCCGGCGGCGGCCGCCGTGACGAGAGCGTGCCGGCGGCGGGGGCGGGCGCGGGCCGCGTGAAGGCCTCGCCGCTCGCGCGCCGGATGGCGCGCGAGCGGGGCGTCGAGCTGGCGGGGCTGCGCGGGACGGGCCCCGACGGGCGGATCGTCGCCGAGGACGTCGAGCGCGCGCAGGCCGCGGCGGCGGCCGCGCCGCCGCCCGCGGCCCCCGCAGCGCCCGCCGTGCCCGCCCCCGGCGAGGTCGAGCGGATCCCGCTCACGCGCGTCCGCGCGACGATCGCGCGCCGCCTCACCGCGGCGTGGGAGGTGCCCGTCTTCCAGCTCACGGTCTCGGCCGACATGACGCTCGCGACCGAGCTCGTCGAGCGCGCACGCGAGCTCAACCCCGGCGTGCGCGTCACCGTCACCGACCTCCTGACGAAGGTGAGCGCGATGGCGCTCGGGCGGCACCGCGGCGTCAACGTCCAGTTCACGGAGGAGGCGCTGCTGCGCTTCCCCGCCGCGAACGTCGGCATCGCCGTCGCCGCGCCCTCCGGCCTCGTGGTGCCGGTGATCCGCAGCGCCGAGCGCCTCTCGCTCGCCGAGATCGCCGCCCGCCGCACCGACCTCGTCGGGCGCGCGCGCGAGGGCAGGCTCCAGCAGCAGGAGCTCGAGGAGGGCACGTTCACGATCTCGAACCTCGGCATGTACGGCGTCGAGCAGTTCACCGCCGTCCTCAACCCGCCGCAGGCGGCGATCCTCGCGGTCGGCGCGACCGAGCGGCGGCCGGCGGTCCGCGACGGCGAGCTCGTCCCGCGCCCGCTGATGACGATGACGCTGACGGTCGACCACCGAGCCGTCGACGGCGCCGAGGCGGCCGACTTCCTGCGCACGGTGAAGTCGTTCGTCGAGGAGCCGGCGCTCGCCCTCTGAGGGATGAGCGTGCTCACGGACACCCCCCGCGTCGTCTACCGCGTGCACGACTTCGGACGCGCGCGCGACTTCTACAAGCGCGTGCTCGGCTTCGAGGAGACGTACGTCGACTTCGACGAGTCCGTCGCCGCGCTCAGGCGCGGCCCGATGCACATCGCGCTCGCGACCGGCGACCCGGACCCGGAGGGCGGCGTCGCCATGGTCGACGTCGACGACGTGCTCGCGGAGGCCGCGCGCCTGCGCGGGGACGGCGTGAAGGTCGGCACCGTCGTCGAGATCGCGGGCGAGCTGCGCCTGGTGGACGTCTACGACCCCGAGGGCAACCGCATCCAGCTCTCCGAGAGTGTCCAGTAGGGAAACCGGGCGCGCCGTCCCGTCCGTACCTCCGGAGGCACCGACGATCCACCCCCGCAGGAGTCCCGGATGCGGCACGATCAGAACGGCATGACGCTGATCCGCCGCGGCGGCCATCAGGACGTCGCCTTCATGCGCTCGCTCCTCACGCACGCCTACAACTGGCACGTGAACCGGCTGGACACGGCGGAGTTCCCGCTCGGCCGGTACGTCGACGGTTGGGGGCGCCCCGGCGACACGGCGCTGGTCGCGATGGAGGGCGGGCACCGCGTCGGCGCGGGCTGGTTCCGCCTCTTCCGCGAGTCCGCGCCGGGGTACGGCTTCGTCGACGAGCGGACGCCGGAGCTGACGATCGTCGTCGTCCCCTCGCGCCAGGGGCAGGGGATCGGCGAGGAGCTGCTCGCCCGGCTGGTCGAGCGCGCGCGGGCGGACGGCCACCCGGGGCTGTCGGTCTCGGTCGAGAAGGACGGCGCCGACGCGCGCGTGTTCGAGGCCCACGGGTTCGAGCCCGCGGCCGAGACCGACCACGGCGTGATCCTCCGCCGCGTCCTGCGGGCCGAGTAGAACTCGCGCGCTTTCACGAGCAACCTCGAGGTTCGTCCGGGAGGAGGGCGCGGTGCCGGTTCGGAGGGCGAGGCGAGTCTGCGTGCTGCTCGCGGCTGCGGCCGCGCCGGCGCTCGGCGCCGCGGCGGCCGGTCCCGGCCCGGACTGGACGACCTACGGCGCCGGCGCCGGGCGTGCGGGCGCCGCGCAGGCGACGCCGGCCTCGCTCACGCGCGCGTTCGTCCTGCCGGCGCGCGGCCGGATCACCGCGCAGGTGCTCGAGGCGGGAGGGACGTTCTACGCGGCGACGACCGCGGGCGAGGTGGTCGCGTTCACGGCCGACGGCTACGTCCGCTGGCGCGCGGACGTCGGGCAGCTCGCGCAGAGCTGCGCGCAGCTCGACGGGTACGGCGTCCTCGGCACCGGCGTCGTCGACGCGGCGGCGGGGACGCTCTACGTCGCGGACGCGTTCGGGAAGCTGCACGCGCTCGACCTCGGCTCGGGCGCGGAGCGGCCGGGGTGGCCGGTGCGGGTCTTCGCCGACTTCCGGCGCGAGCTCGTCTGGGGCGCGCTCACGCTCGCCGACGGCGCCGTCTACGTCCCGACGGCGTCCTACTGCGACGACCCGTCCGTCGGCGGCGTCTACCGCGTCGACGTCGCGAGCCGGCAGGTCGACGCGTGGATCAGCGTGCCGCCCTCGGAAGGCGGCGGCGGCGGGGTCTGGGGGTGGGGCGGGACCGCCTTCAGCGCGGCCGACGACGCCCTCTACGCCGTCACCGCGAACGCGCTCGAGGGCGGGACGAACACGGGCGACGACTTCACGGAGTCCGCGGGCTACGGCGAGCACCTCGTCCGGCTCGCGCCCGACCTCACGGTCGAGGCCGCGAGCCACCCCGCCGACATCGCCTCCCGCGACGACCTCGACTTCGTCGGCTCGCCCGTCGTCCTCGACCGCCCCGGCTGCGGCGAGCTCGTCGCGGCCGCGGACAAGAACGCGATCGTCTACGGCTGGCGGACGAGCGACGTCGGCGCCGGCCCGGCGTGGGAGCTCCCGCTCGAGCCGTTCGACGCGTCGGACCCGTTCCTCTCGCAGCTCGCCTGGTCGTCCGCGCTCTCGTCGCTCTACGCGGTGACCGGCACCGAGCTCGTGCGGATCGCGGTCGCGCCGGACTGCTCGGCCCGCGTCGTCTGGCGCGCGCCGCTCGGCACGCGCACCGAGAACGGCTCGCCGACGGTCGCCGGCAACGTCGTCTGGTTCGCCGTCAACGGCAGCCCCGCGCTGCTCGGGTACGACGCCCGCAGCGGCAAGCGGCTGTTCCAGGCGCCGCTCGGCGGGACGACGCTCGAGGCGCCGACGGTCGCCGACGGCCGCCTCGTCGTCGGCACGCTGACCGGGCTCGTGGAGGGCTTCGCCTTCGCCGCCGCCGCCCCCGCGGCGCCCCAGCGGGACGCCCCGACGAGCTGGGCCGACGCCCGCCACGGCTGGCAGAGCCGGCCCGACGGCGTCTACTCGACCGACGACGGCGGCCGCTCGTGGCGGCTCGTCCACGCGGGCCCGGCGCTCGCCGTGCTCAGGCTGAGCCGGAGCGCCGGCCTGATCTCGGTCGGGTCCGAGCCCGGCCGCTGCATGTGCGCGACGCGCCGCCTCTGGACGAGCGACGGCGGCGCCACGTGGCGCGAGACGACGTCGGTCGCCGACGCGTTCGCGGCCGGCGGCGGCCACGTCTACTTCTGGAGCGGCGGCCGGCTGTCGGTGCTCGCGCCGCTCGCGCGGAGGACGAGCTCGACGCGGCTCGCCTCGACGACCGTCGCGTCCTTCGCCGACGGCTCGATCGTCGACGTCCAGCCGATCCCCGGAGGCGTCGCCGCGCTCGTCTCGAGCCGGGTCCACGGCCAGGGCTGGGACACGGCCCCGCGCGTCGTGCTCGTGCGCGGCACGACCGCGGAGACGTCGACGCTGCCGCAGCAGCGCGGCCGCCTGCTCGCGCAGCGCCTCGCGGTCGCGTGGCCGAAGCTGACGGTCACCGCGACCGACTTCGTCCCGACCCCGGCCCGCGCCGCCGTCTGGACCTCGGCCGACGGCGGCGCGAGCTGGGGCGCCGGCTAGGGCGTCTCGAGCCGAAAGGTGTCGCCGTCCCCCCGCACGGTCAGAGGCGATCGTCGAGGGAAAGTCGCGGGCTCCGGAGCCGGCCGGCGAGCTCGGCGACGAAGGCCGGGTCGATCGCGTGGGCGAGTTTCGACTCGCGGTAGAGGAGCGGCACCCCGGCTCCCTCGAGCCGGTCGCGGGCGCGGCGGGCGAGCTCGACCGGGATCACCTCGTCGAGCGTCCCGTGGCCGATCGCGACCGGCGGCCAGGGCGCCTCGCCGAGCGCCCACCCCTCGACCTCGGGCAGGAAGCCGGAGAACGCGACGACCGCGGCCGGGCGCGGGCGGCCGGCGCCGAGCGCGACGGAGAGCGCGATCACCGCGCCCTGGGAGAAGCCGCCGAGGACCACGCGCTCGTGCGGCAGCGCGTCGACGAACCCGGCCGCGACGGCGAAGCCCTGCGCGAAGGTCGCGGGGTCGGGGTGGCCGACGCGGGGGACCGCGTACCAGTGGGCTCCGCCGGGCGGGAGCGCGAGCGGCCCCCGCGGGCAGAAGCCGTCCAGGCGCCGGTCCGGGTCGAGCGCGTCGAGGAGCGGCAGCAGGTCGTGCTCGTCGGCGCCGCGGCCGTGGAAGAGGACGAGGGCGCCCTCGGCGTCGCCGTCCGCCGGCCGCTGCGTGAACCTCACGAGCGGGCCGGGCGCGGGCTCGGGAGCGGGGTCAGGGCGCGCTCGAGCCGGTCGCGGAGGTGCTCGTAGGCGGGCGGGAGCGAGAGGCGCTCCCCGAGCGACTCGAGCGGCTCGTCGGCGGCGAAGCCGGGCCCGCCGAGGGTCGCGATCTCGAACAGCACGCCGCTCGGCTCCCGGAAGTAGATCGAGCGGAAGTAGAAGCGGTCGATCACCGGCGTCGGCCGCCCGCCGGCGGCGACCACCCGCTCGCGCCACGCCTCGTGCTGCTCGGCCGGCGCCGCCCACGCGACGTGGTGCACGGTGCCGGCGCCGGAGCGACCGGGCTCGGGCGGCGGGTCGTCGTAGACGTAGAAGCCGCCCCTGCGTTCCCCGCGCGCCTCCCAGCCCGGCGTGAAGCCGAGCCCCCACAGGAAGGGCGCGCTGCGCGAGAGGTCGGAGGCGTAGGCGCGGACGCCGGCGAAGCCACGGAGCGCGTGCTCCTCCGGGATCTCCGGGTGGCTCGCGAGGAGCGGCTCGTCCGCGGAGTCGTCGACGACGAGCTCGAGCGCGAGCCCCTCCGGGTCCTCGAGCAGCACCCCGCCGTACTCGCGCCGCCCGCCGGTCCGCTCGGCCCAGAAGTCGAGCGACGCCTCGGACGCGACGCGGAAGACGACGCGGTGCACCATCCCGTCGCCCGCGCGGCCGCGCGGCACCCCCGGGTACTCGAAGAACGTGATGTCGGCGCCGGCCGAGCCGCGCTCGTCGGCGTAGAAGAGGTGGTAGACGGTCGGGTCGTCCTGGTTCACGGTCTTCTTCACGAGCCGCAGGCCGAGCGTGCCGGCGTAGAAGGCGACGTTCGCGGGCGCGTCGCCGGTGATGCAGGTGACGTGGTGGATCCCCTCGAGCTTCACGGCCGGAACGACCCCCGGTCGAGCGGCAGCCGAAGCCGCTCGCCGTCGCGCGTCGTCAGGAGGAGCGCGTCGACGTCGGCGGCGGCGACGCCGGGCAGCTCGCCGAAGAAGCCGTTGCGGCCGACGCTCGCCGGCCGCGTGTCCCCCCCGACCACGAGCGCGACCGAGCGCACCCGGTCGGCGACGACGCCCGTCGCGATCGTGCGGGTCCGCGTCTGCTCGAGCGAGAGCGAGGCGAGCCCGTCGGAGAGCGAGCTCACGCAGCGCGAGAGCTCCTCCGGGACGAGCACGAAGCAGACGAAGCCGCGGCCGGTCGGCGCCGCGTAGAGGCTCGAGCCGAGCCGGCCGAGGCCCGCGAGCAGGAGGCGCGAGCGCCCGGGCTCGACCGCGCCTCCGCCGCCGCCGCGGGCGGCGACCATGTCGGAGGAGCTCCCGAGGGGGACGTGCGCGAGGAGCGCCCGCGCCTGCGGCGGCAGCGCGTCCGCGGCGCGGCGCGGGGCGCGGAAGGCCGAGAGGCGCGGGGCCGGGAGCGTCGCGGCCGCCCCGGAGAAGGTCAGGAGCAGCGAGCTGCCGCGGCCGGCGATCGTCACGCTCGCCGGGATCGGCGCGAGCGTCCTCGCCGAGCCGCCGTCCGGCCGGGCGAGCCAGGCGACGGCGGCGGCGGCGCCGGCGGCGGCGACGACGCAGGCGGCGGCGACAGCCTTCCTCACCCCGATAGCATCGCAGCATGGACTGCGACGTCGCGGTGCTCGGCGGAGGTCCCGGCGGCTACACGGCCGCGATCAGGGCGGCGCAGCTCGGCGCCCGGGTCGTCTGCGTCGAGAAGGAGCCCGAGCTCGGCGGCACGTGCCTGCGGATCGGCTGCATCCCGACGAAGGCGTGGGTGCAGACAGCGCACTTCCTGCACGCCGCGCGCGACTCGTTCGGGAAGCTCGGCGTCCGCGTCGGCGAGCCGCAGCTCGACTTCGCCGCCGCGAACGAGTGGAAGGCGGCGGTCGTCAAGCAGATGACGCAGGGCGTCGCCTCGCTCTTCAAGGCGAACGGCGTCCAGTGGGTGAACGGGGTCGGGACGTTCAGGGACGCGAACACGCTCGCCGTCGAGGGCGGCGAGGACGTCACCTTCCGCTCGGCCGTGATCGCGACCGGCTCCTACCCGATGCGCCCGCCGATCCCGGGCCTCGAGTCGGACCTCTGCGTCGACTCGACCGGCCTGCTGGCGCAGACCGAGGTGCCGCGCCGGCTCGTCGTGCTCGGCGGCGGCATCATCGGCTGCGAGTTCGCGTCGATCTTCCGGACCTTCGGCAGCGAGGTCACGATCGTCGAGATGCTCGACCGGCTGATCCCGCAGGAGGATGCCGACGCCTCGAAGGAGCTCGCGAAGGCGTTCGGCAAGAAGGGGATCGCGCTCCACCTCGGCAAGCAGTGCTCGAAGGTCGAGCAGTCGGGCAACCAGCTCACGGTCACCTTCGGCGAGGGAGAGACGGTCGAGGCCGACCTGATGCTCGTCTCGGTCGGGCGTGCGCCGCTCGTCGAGGGGATCGGGCTCGAGGCCGCCGGCGTCGCCTTCGACCGCCGTACCGGGATCGCGACCGACGAGCGCCGGCGCACCTCCGTGCCGCACATCTACGCCGTCGGCGACTGCGCCGGCTACTGGCAGCTCGCGCACACCGCCTTCCGCGAGGGCGAGGTCGCGGCCGAGAACGCGTGCGGTCACGACGCGGTCGTCGACGCGCGCGCGGTGCCGCGGCCGATCTACACCGACCCGGAGGTCGCAGCGGTCGGCCTGACCGAGGCTGAGGCGCGCGAGCAGTACGGCGACGACGTCGCGGTCGGCACCTTCCCCTGGGTCGCGAACGCCCGCGCCGTGATGCAGGCGGAGACGGCCGGCTGGGTGAAGTCGATCCACGAGACCCGCTACGGGGAGCTGCTCGGCCTCGTCCTGGTCGGCCCGCACGTGACCGACCTGGTCGAGGCGGGCGTCGTCGCGATCGACGCCGAGTCGACGGTCGAGACGGTCGCCGACGGGATCGCGGCGCACCCGACCCTCTCCGAGGCGATCAAGGAGGCGGGGCTGGTCGCGCTCGGACGGGCGATCCACCTCCCGAACCGCCGCCGCGCGCCCGCCGCCGCCTAGGAAGGGCGGCGAGGCTCCCGCCGCGCCGCGGCGGCCGCAAGGTTTCCGGCCCCGCGGCGTCTCTCCTTCCTGGACGGCCCTCTCGTCCGTGGTCCGGCGCCACACCCGCCCGCCGGCTCCGGACCCCGGGGAGCCCGCCCCGCTCGCCGCAGCCGGGGCGGGCTCGCCTCCCCGGCGGTAGATTGCGCGGCGATGGCGGCGATCGAGCACGGCCCTCCGCGCGAGGAGTTCTCCGAGGTCTACCGCTACTACACGCTCGCCAAGCGCGCCGAGTGGCAGGTGCGCGACCTGCCCTGGAACGAGCTCCCGCCGATCCCGGAGTCGAAGGGCTCGCCCGAGCGGAAGGCCCGCCGGCGCGACATCTGGCGCTCGGTGGTCACCCAACAGCTCCAGGCCGACCAGCTCGCGGTCGAGATGGCGGCGCAGCTCTTCGCGCTCGCGCCGCACCACGAGGCGAAGCTCTACTACACGACGCTCGTGCAGGACGAGGCGCGCCACACCGAGGCGTGGCTGAAGCTGATCGCGCAGGTCGGGGGCACGGCCGAGCGCGACCCCTACCTCGACCAGCTCGCGAAGATGACCCTCGACGCCGACACGCTCGAGGAGAAGGTCTTCCAGATGCAGGTCTTCTTCGAGCGCCTGATCATCCCGAAGTTCCGGATGATCGCGCGCGCCTCGCGGGGCACGATCCTCGAGGACATGTGCAACCGCCTCGCCGTCGACGACGGCATCCACCACGGCTCCGGGATGGCGTACGAGCGCGTCCTGCTGCAGGAGGCGTCGAAGAAGACGAAGGACAAGCTGATCAAGGCCGCCAACCGGCTCCTGCCCGTGTTCGTGCAGCACGAGCTCTGGCGCCCGCGCGAGCGCGCCTGGATCGGGTCGGCGATGCGCACCGCCGACGTCGCGCGCCTCCGCCGCGAGATCGAGAACGGCGTCCGCATGGCGCAGTCGCTCGGCCTCGACGTGAGCGAGGTGCAGCTGCCGCGGCTGGCCGCGTAGCGCCGGCCGCGCGGCCGAGCATGGCGGACTGGGTCACGATCTCGTCGCTCGCGACCGCGGGCGGGACGCTCGTGCTCGCCGCGGCGACGTTCGCGTCGGTCAAGTCCGCGAACCGCGCCGCCCGCGTCGCCGAGCGCTCCCTGCTCGCCGGGCTGCGCCCGCTCCTGATGCCGTCGCGGCCCGACGACCCGCCGCAGAAGGTGAACTACGCCGACGGGCGCTGGGTGAGCGTGCCGGGCGCGAGCGGCGCGGCCGAGCTCTCCGAGCGGGCGGTCTACCTCGCGCTCTCGCTGCGGAACGTCGGCAGCGGGATCGGCGTCCTGCACGGCTGGCGGCTGACCGTCCCCCAGGCGCCGGGCAGCCCCGAGCGGCCCGATCCGGACTCGTTCACCCGGCTCACGCGCGACCTCTACGTCGCCGCGGGGGACGTCGGCTTCTGGCAGGGCACCTTCCGCGACCCGGCGAGCGCGGCGTTCGCCGCCGCCCGGAGCGCGATCGAGGCGCGCGAGCCGCTGACCGTCGAGCTCCTCTACGGCGACCTCGAGGGCGGGCAGCGCGTGATCAGCCGCTACACGCTCTCGCCGCGCGCCGACGGAGGCTGGGTCGCCTCGGCCGGGCGCCACTGGAACCTCGACACGCCCGACCCGCGGTAGCCCGGTCGCGCGCGCCGGGGCGCGGGGACGCGCCCTGGCTCCGGGAGCGGCGGGGCGCCGCGGCTCCGGGCGGCGGAGCGGCGGGGGGCGACGGAGCGGCGGGGCGCCGCGGCTCGGGGCGCCGCGGCGGAGCGCCGCGCTGGGACGCGCCGCTCAGGGCGGCGGCACGCGGCGTGCACCTGACGCGCCGCGGTACCGGCGAGGCTCTGGCAGCTTGCTCGGTTGTTCGGTTGGCGCCGAGCGCCGCGTCCGCGATCGACCCGTGGCGGGAGCGCCGCCGCCGGACGGCGCTACCAGCGCCGCGCCCAGGCGTCCCGCGCGCGCCCGGGAACGGTGCGGCCGGGGCCGCCGGGGGCGGGCGAGCCCGCGATCAGCCGCTCGATCGCCGCCTCGCGCCGCGCCTCCTCCTCGGCGAGGCGGGCCGCGCCCTCGAGCGCGAGCTCGCGGACGATCGCCGCGGCCGGCCGGCCGGGGAAGCGGCGGCGGACCCGGTCGAGCGCGCCGGCGAGCTCGGGGTCGTACCTGACCGCGATGCGCCGGGGGCGCGTCGGCATGCCGCTGAGTGTCTCTCCGAAGTGCAGCACCTCCTTTCCTCCGGCCATGCTGCGGAATGCGGCACCATCCCGCAAGTGGCTCTTTCGGCCAGATGCGCGCTCGCCTCCTCGCTCGTTGCGGCCTTCGCGGCCCCGGCGGCGAGCCCGGCCGCCCCGGCCGCCCCGGCCGCGGACGCCGGCGCGCCGCTCCTTCCGACCCTCCGGCCGCCGCAGGGTCAGGTCCTCTTCGGCCACGTGAGGTCGCTCGAGCGGCGCGGAGCCGGCGGGTACGTCATGCGCTTCGACCCGGCGCTCATGCTGACCGGGAAGACGGCGGCTGCGCTCGCGAAGGAGCTGACCGGCTCGCCCGACGTCCCGAACGACTACCTCGTCTACGACCCCGAGCACAGGCTCCTCACCTTCGACGTCGCGGCGGGAGCGCGCGCCTCCGTCGTCACGAACGAGCCCTCGCGGGGGATCGGCTCCACGCCCGTCACCGTCGCCCGGCTCGCGCGCGTCGTCGCCGGCCGGCCGACCCCCGGCCTCCGTCCGTTCGAGCCGCGCAACCCGTTCTGGATCGTCGTCCGCGGCGACCGTGTCGTCGAGCTCGAGCAGCAGTACACGCCCTAGCCGATGTCCGAGATGAAGGAGCGGATGCTCCGCGGGGAGCTCTACCTCGCGAGCGACCCCGTGCTCGCCGCCGAGCAGGCGCGGGCGCAGGAGCTCCTCGAGCGCTACAACGCGACGCGCCACGCGGAGCAGGAGCTGCGCGACCGGCTGCTGCGCGAGCTGCTCGGCGAGGTCGGCGAAGGGGTCGTCGTGAAGCCGGCGTTCCGCTGCGACTACGGCACGAACATCGCGATCGGCGCCGGCACCTTCGTGAACTACGACTGCGTCATGCTCGACGTCGCGCCGATCCGGATCGGGCGCGCGTGCCAGCTCGCGCCGCGCGTGCAGCTCCTCACCGCGACGCACCCGCTCGAGCCCGCGCCGCGCCGCGCCGGGTGGGAGTCGGGCAGCCCGATCACCCTCGGCGACAACGTCTGGCTCGGCGGCGGCGCGATCGTGTGCCCGGGGGTCGCGATCGGCGACGACACGGTCGTGGGCGCGGGCGCGGTCGTCACGCGCGACCTCCCGGCGGGCGTCGTCGCCGCGGGCGTGCCCGCGACGGTCCAGCGCGCGCTCGGCGCCTGAGCGTCCGGCCGGCCGAGAGCGACTACAGCTTCGCGAAGCCGACGGTCTGCTGGCCGACCACGGGCGTGCCGACGTCGAGCTGGATCAGCTCGTGGGCGGCGAGCACGATCGAGCGCGGGTCGCCGCGGCGCACCTTCCCGTTCACGAGCGCGGTCACCTTCCCGCGCGCGGGGCCGACCTGCGTCGCCGAGAGCTTCGCGCCCCAGACGTCGAAGAACTGGCCGAGCGTGAACGTGCGCTCCACGGGCGACTCGACGTGGATGATCCCGTCGGCGGTGTGGGTGTGGAGCCAGGCGAAGCAGCTCCCCTGGACGACGAACGCGCCCGCGGGGGCGCGCTGGCCGTGCCAGGGTGGCCCGATCCCGATCCCGAACGGCACCTGCCGCTGCTTGCCGTTCACGAAGATCGCGAGGTGGGCGTGCACGTGGAAGAGCGCCTTCTCGCCCGCCTCGCACTTGATCCCGTCGACCGCCTGGCCGAGCCGGAGCGCCTTCGGCTGCACGAGCACCGGCACCTGCGGGATCGGCACGCCCTCGAGCCCCTTCGGGCCGGGCGGCGGCGGGGCGACGAGCGCGAGCGCCGCGGCCGGCACGGCGAGCGCGGCGGCGGCGGCGAGCAGGGCGGGAAGCCTCACGTCCACAGCCTAGATATTTCAGCTTGCGCTTACGTAAGCGTATGCTTAAACTAGCTGCGATGGAGGCCGCCCTCAGGGCCCTGGCCGAGCCGACGCGCCGCCGGATCCTCACCCTCGTCCGCGACTCGGAGCTCTCGGCGGGGGAGATCGCGTCGCACTTCACGGTCACGCGGCCGGCGGTCTCGCAGCACCTGACCGTGCTCAAGGAGGCCGGGCTCGTGCACGAACGCCGCAACGGAACCCGCCGCCTCTACAGCCTCCGGCCCGAGGGGCTCGCCGGCCTGCGCTCGTTCCTGGAGGGCTTCTGGGACGAGCGCCTGCAGGCGCTCAGGCGCGAGGCGGAGGCGGAGGAGAGGAGGAAACGTGGAAACCACCGCTGAGCAGCTCGCGGTCACCCGCGAGCTCGTGATCGACGCGAGCCCGGAGACGGTCTGGGAGCTCCTCGTCGATCCGGAGAAGATCGTGCGCTGGAAGGGCGTCGCCGCGACGCTCGACCCGCGCCCGGGCGGCGCCTACCGGTGCGAGGTGCTGCCGGGCCGCGTCGTCGCCGGCGAGGTCGTCGAGGCCGACCGGCCGCGCCGGCTCGTCCACACCTGGGGCTGGGAGGGGAGCGAGGAGGTGCCGCCGGGCTCGACGACGGTCGAGTACGAGCTCGCGCCGGAGGGCGCGGGCACGCGGCTGCGCTTCACCCATCGCGACCTGCCCGCCCCGGCCGCGGCCGAGAAGCACGCCCGGGGCTGGGACCACTACCTGGCGCGGCTCGCCGTGGCGGCGGCCGGCGGAGACCCGGGAGCCGACCCCTGGCTCGACGAGAGGAGCGAGTGATGCCGAAGTTCGTCTTCCTGTACACGGGCGGCGGGACGCCGGAGAGCGAGGAGGAGGGCAAGCGCCTGATGGCGGCGTGGCAGGGCTGGCTCGCCGGCCTCGGCGACGCCGCCGTCGACCGGGGCAACCCGTTCGGCGCCTCCGCCTCGGCGAGCGGCGGCGCCACCTCGGGCATCTCCGGGTACACGATCGTGGAGGCGGGGAGCCTCGACGAGGCGGTCGGGAAGACGAGGGGCTGCCCGCTCCTCGAAGGCGGCCGCGGGAACGTCGAGGTCTACGAGGCGATCCCGATGTAGCGCCGCCCGCGCGCGCCGCCGCCTGCTACGGCCGGGCCCGGGCGACCCACTCGGGCTCGGCCCAGAGCCGGAGGAGCTCGACGACGGTCGCGGCGCTGAGCGCCATGTCCTGCACCGAGATCCACTCGCGCAGCGAGTGGAACTCGTTGCCGCCGGTGTAGAGGTTGGGCGTCGGGAGGCCGAGCTCGGTCAGCCGCGAGCCGTCCGTGCCGCCGCGGATCGCGGCGAGGCTCGGCTCGAGCCCGACCCGCCGCGCGGCCTCGAGCGCGGCGTCGAGGACGTGCGGCACCTCGTCGAGCCTCGCGCGCATGTTCCGGTACTGCTCCCAGCGCTCGAAGCTCGCCTCGGGCGAGACCTCGAGCGCGAGCCGGCGGACGAGCTCCTCGTGCTCTGCGAGCTTCGCGTCGTCGTGGTCGCGGAGGAGGAAGACGACGGTGCAGGCGTCGGGGTGGCCCTCGACGTGGAGCGGGTGGACGTAGCCCTCGCGCCCCTCGGTCGTCTCGGGCGAGAGCGTGTCCTTCGGCAGCCGCTCGACGAGCGCGGCCGCCAGCTTGACCGGGTTCACGAGCTTCCCCTTCGCCGTGCCCGGGTGGACGGCGACGCCGGGGAAGGTCACCTTCAGCTCGACCGCGGAGAACGTCTCGTTCTCGATCTCGCCGACCTCGGAGCCGTCGAGCGTGTAGGCGAAGTCGGCGCCGAAGCGGGCGACGTCGAAGCCGTCCGTCCCGTGGCCCGTCTCCTCGTCGACGGTGAAGCCGACGCGCAGCGTCGCGTGCGGCGGCTCCGGGTTGCGCGCGAGGTGGGCGACCGCCGCCATGATCTCCGCGACGCCCGCCTTGTCGTCGGCGCCGAGGAGCGTCGTCCCGTCGGAGGTGACGATGTCGTGCCCGAGCCGCTCCGCGAGCAGCGGCGAGCTCTCGGGGGAGAGGCCGGCGACGAGCTCGCCGCCGGCGTAGGCCTCGTGCACCACCGGCTTCACGCCGTTCCCCGGCACGTCCGGCGCGACGTCGACGTGCGCGACGAGGCCGACGACCGGCGCGCCCGGAGCGCCCGGCAGGGTCGCGTAGACGTAGCCCTGCCCGGTCAGCTCGACGTCGGCGAGCCCGAGCCCGCGCAGCTCCTCGGCGAGCAGGCGGGAGAGGTCGAGCTGGCCGGGCGTGCTCGGGAACGTCTCGGAGAAGTGGTCGGACTGCGTGTCGATCCGCACGTAGCGGAGGAAGCGCTCGAGCGTGTCGGCGCGGAGCTCGTCGGGAAGCGGCATCCGGGAAGTGGTACCAGCCGGCCGTCGTTGGTCCGCGTAGAACAGGCGGCGGCGAGAACCAGGGGGACGATGGAGCAGACACGACTCGCGACGACGGAGCTCGGCCGCACCGGCCTCGAGCTCACGCGCGTCGGCTTCGGCGCCTGGGCGATCGGGGGCGGCGACTGGGAGTTCGGCTGGGGCCCGCAGGACGACGCCGACTCGGTCGCGGCGATCCACCGCGCGCTCGAGCTCGGCGTCAACTGGGTCGACACGGCAGCCGCCTACGGCCTCGGCCGCTCGGAGCGCGTCGTGGCCCGCGCGCTCGAGGGCCTCGACGAGCGCGCGTACGTCTTCACCAAGGCCTCGCTCGTGCCCGGGCCCGGCGGCACCGTGGTCAGCAACCTGAAGCGCGACTCGATCCGCCGCGAGTGCGAGGCGAGCCTCGAGCGGCTCGGCCTCGACGCGATCGACCTCTACCAGCTCCACTGGCCGATCCCGGACGAGGACCTCGAGGAGGGTTGGTCGGCGCTCGCCGAGCTGAAGGAGGAGGGGCTCGTGCGCCACGTCGGCGTCTCGAACTTCGACGTCGGCCAGCTCCGGCGCGCGCAGGCGATCGCGCCGGTCGAGTCGCTCCAGCCGCCCTACTCGCTCGCCGACCGCGCCGCCGAGAGGGAGATCCTGCCCTACGCCGAGGCGGAGGGGATCGGCGTGATCGCCTACTCGCCGATGGGCTCCGGGCTCCTGACCGGCGCGATGACGCGCGAGCGGGTCGAGTCGCTGCCCGCCGACGACTGGCGCCGCCGCAACCCGCGCTTCCGCGAGCCGCAGCTCTCCCGGCACCTCGCGACGGTGGAGCGGCTGCGCGCCGTCGGCGAGCGCCACGGCGTCTCGCCCAGGGCGGTCGCCGTCGCCTGGGTGCTCGCGAACCCCGCCGTCGACGGGGCGATCGCCGGCTTCCGCCGCCCCGAGCAGGTCGACCCGATCGTGGCCGCGGCCGAGCTCGAGCTCTCCGAGGAGGAGCTGCGGGAGGTCGAGGGCGTGTGAGGGTCGAGATCTGGTCCGACGTGGTCTGCCCGTGGTGCTACATCGGCAAGCGCCGGTTCGAGACCGCGCTCGCGCGCTTCGAGCACGCGGACGCGGTCGAGGTCGTCTGGCGCAGCTTCGAGCTCGACCCCGACGCGCCCGTCCGTCGCGGCCCGACCGCCGAGCACCTCGCGCGCAAGTACGGCTGGACGCCCGAGCAGGTGGCCGCGAGCCACGCGCGCCTGACCGGGCTCGCGGCGGCCGAGGGACTCGAGTACCGCCTCGACGAGACGCAGGGCGGGAACACGTTCCCGGCGCACCAGCTCCTCCACCTCGCCGCGGAGCAGGGCCTCCAGGACGCCCTCAAGGAGCGCTTCCTGCGCGCGTACTTCAGCGAGGGGGAGCCGATCGGCGAGGCCGAGCTGCTCGTGCGGCTCGCGGCCGGGGTCGGCGTCGAGGGGGCCGCCGCCGCGCTCGAGGCCGGCACGTACGCCGACGCGGTGCGCGCCGACGAGCGCGAGGCGCGCCTGCTCGGGATCCACGCGGTGCCGTTCTTCGTCGTCGACCGCTACTACGGCGTCGAGGGCGCGCAGCCGCCCGAGGTGATCGGACGCGCGCTCGACGAGGCATGGTCGGCTGCGAGCGCCGCTCGGGCGACCGAGAGCTGAACCCCCCTAGACGGACACGTCCCGATCGGCCATGCTTGGGGGGTGCGGCGAGGGGTCGTTGCGGTCGTTGCGCTCGCGTGCGCGCTCTGCCCGGGCGCGCTCGGCGCCGCGCCCGCGGCGCACGTGTTCCGGGTCGCGCGCGTCGTCGACGGCGACACCGTCTACCTCACGAACGGCGCCAAGGTGCGCCTCGTCCAGGTGGACACGCCCGAGGTCTTCTTCGGCGGGGAATGCTGGGGCCAGGAGGCCTCGGCCGAGACGAAGAGGCTCCTTCCGCCGGGCACCGCCGTGCGGCTCGCGACCGAGCCGGCGACCGACCTCGTCGACGACTACGGCCGCCTGCTCCGCTACGTGATCCGCGTCCGCGACGGCCTCAACGTGAACGTCTTCCTCGTCCGTCACGGCGACGCGGCGCCCTACTTCTACCGCGGCCGCGAGGGGCGCTACGCGCGCGTGCTCCGGCGCGCGGCGCTCGCGGCGCGGGCAGCGCGCCGCGGCCTCTGGGGCGCCTGCCGGCACGTGCCGGCCGACTTCGACCGCGGCGTCGACACGGGGCCCGCGACCTGATCGGCGCTCGCCGCGCGGGCCGACGAGCCGGCGGCCGGCGCCGAACGCGACGCTCCGGGCGCGAGGTCGGGGCCCCGGTTCGAGCGCGCCTCGTCCCGGCGGGCGGCGCCGGTCCGGACCGTCTTCGTCGGGCCGCGCGCGTAAGCCGCGCGGGGCGGCGCTCCGACTCCGGAGCATGACCCCTCTCGCGACCACCACGCTCCCCTTCACGACCGGCGAGCCCGCCTCGTTCGCCGGCCTCGCCCTCGTCCCGCTCTTCCCCGCCGCCGAGCCGAGCCTCGAGTACGTCGGCCTCGACGAGGCGGTCGCCCGCGGCCTCGCCGTCACCGAGCTCGACGAGGCCGGCACGGTCGGCACGCTCCTCGTCTCGAACCCGCTCGACGCGAGCGTCCTCGTCTACGAGGGCGAGGAGCTCGCCGGCGCCAAGCAGAACCGCATCCTCGACCGGCCCGTGCTCGTGCCGGCGCAGTCGCGGACGCCGGTGCCGGTGACGTGCGTCGAGCGCGGCCGCTGGCACTACCGCTCCGCGCGCCTCGAGCCGGCGCCGCGCGCCGCCTACCCCGAGCTCCGCCTTGCCCGCGCGACCGGCGGGCAGGCGGCGGCGTGGGCGAGCGTGTCCGCGAAGGCGGCCCGGCTCGACGCCCTCTCGCCCACCGAGGCGGCGGGGGAGATCTACGCGAGCCGCGCCCCCGCGCTCGAGGCCTACCTGGCGAAGCTGCCGCGGCGCGAGGGCCAGTGCGGGGCCGTCGTCTGCGTCGGCGGCCGGGTCGTGTGCCTCGACTACGTCTCGCGCTCCGAGGTCTACGCCGGCCTGTACGCGAAGCTCCTGCGCGGCTACGCGCTCGACGCGCTCGAGCGCCCGGCCGACGCGCCCGTTCCCCTCGACCGGGTCGAGCGCCTGCTCGCGCGGCTCGCGCGCGCGCCGCGCCGGCCCGTCGAGCTCGTCGGGCTCGGCCAGGCCTCGGCGCTCGACTCGCGCCGGCTCGCCGGCGTCGAGCTCGCGGTCGCCGGCGAGGTGGTGGCGCTGGCGGCGTTCCCGCTGTGAGCGGGCCGCCCGCGGACGCCGAGCCCGGCGCGGACGCGCCGGAGGCCCCGCCGAGGAGACGCGCGGTCGATCCGCTCTTCCGGCCCCGTCCGGGGCGGCCGTAAGATCGGGCGGCCGTGCCGGTGACCTCGGAACGGATGGCCGATGCCCGCGACGCCGAAGACGCCCTCCTCCTCCAGGCCGGCGACCACGGCGGCCTCGTCGGGGCGTGGTACCCGGTCGTGCTCCAGCGCTGCCTCGTGCGCGCGGGCGCGGCCGGCTGGGACGTCGCCCACGACGTCGTCGAGCGCCTGCTCGCCGAGCTCCGCCGCGGCAAGCGCTACCCGGTGCCCTACCGGGTGGTCGTCCACATGGTGACGAGCTGGACGCTGAAGGAGCACTTCCAGGGCCGGCGCACCGACCTGCCGCTGCCCGAGGGGTGGGATCCCGCCGACGCCGCCGACGACCTCGCCGGCTTCGAGCGGGCCTTCGACCTCGAGCGTCTCTTCGAGGAGCTGCCCGACGGCGACCGCGCCGTCTGCCGGCTCCGCTACCTCGACGGGCTCGAGATCGAGGAGATCGCCGCCCGCCTCCGCAAGACGCGGAACGCCGTCGACCAGGCCCTCCACCGCGCCCACGGGCGCCTGCGGGAGCTCGCCCGTGACCTCTGACGCGGCCGTGCGGGAGCTCTTCGACGAGTGGGCGGCCCGGCTCGCCCGCGGCGAGTCGCCCGACCCGCTCGCCTACCTCGAGCGCGCCGGCCCGGCCCGCGACGAGCTCGCCCGGCTGATGGACGCCTACCTCCAGGCGGCGCCTCGCCCCGAGCCCGGCGCCGAGACGCTCGAGCTCGCCCGCGCCTGGGCGGCGGGCGCCTCGCCGCTCGCCGAGCTCCGCGCCCGCCGCGGCCTGCGCCGCGCCGACGTCGTCGAGGCGATCGTCGGCGGCCTCGGGCTCGCGCCCGAGCAGGCGGGCGCCGTGCGGCGCTACTACCACCGGCTCGAGGCCGGCCTGCTCGACCCCGCCGGGCTCAGCCGCCCGCTGCTCGACCTCCTCGCCCGCACGCTCGAGGTCGCCGCCGGGACGATTCTCGCCTGGCGCGCCCGCCCGCTCGCCGCCGGCCCGGCCTTCCGGACGGCGGAAGATCGGACCATGGTGAAACGTGAGGCTCTCGACGATCAAGAAGACGACGAAGAGGTGAGAAACCTCTTCCTTTCCGGCCGCTGACAGGAGACAATGCGGGCACTGGCGGGACCTGTCTCAGACGAGCGAGCGCACGCCCTGCGGCGGCGGTACCTGGAGGCGTTCGGCGGCGCCGAGTTTCCCGTGCCGGTCGAGGCGATCGCCGAGGACCTGCTCGGCCTCGCGGTCGAGCGCGCCGAGCTTCCCTGCTCCGGGATGCTCCTCCCGGCCGAGCGCCGGATCGTCGTGAACGCCGCCGAGGTGCCCACCCGCCAGCGCTTCACCGTCGCCCACGAGCTCGGCCACTGGGTCTGCCAGGTGCTCGAGGGCGACCCCGCGCCGGTCTACTGCCGCGCCGAGGACGTCGGCGTCGACCCGGCCGCGAAGGCGCGCGAGCGCGAGGCGAACGTCTTCGCCGCCGAGCTCCTGATGCCGGAGGAGGCGGTGCGGGCGGCGGCCGCCCGCGAGCCCGACCCGGCGGCGGCCTTCGGGGTGTCGGGCGAGGCGATGGGGTGGCGGCTGTACAACCTCGGGCTCGGGGACGTGCCGATCGCAAGGAGTCCGTCGTGACCAGCGATCATCGGGCTCCCGGCTATTGTGCAACCGCCGCGGTGATGTACACTCCGTGTGCCGTTGGGTTTGCCAGCGGATGCTTTGTTGGGCCCCCTTCTGGGGGCCCTTTGTCTTCCGGCGGCCGCCGTGGATAGAAGCGCGATCTTCGTTGACGCCGGATACTTCCTGGCCGCGGGCGGATCCTTCACGCAGGGCTCCTCGCGGCGCGGCGAATTTGTTTGCGATTACGAGCAGGCCGTTTCGGGTCTCGCTCGGCTCGCGTTGGAACACAGCGAGGGTATGCCCTCCCTGCGGACGTACTGGTACGACGGCGCCCCCGACGCGGTGCCTACGACAGACCACCTCAGGATCGGCGCGCTTCCGTACGTGAAGGTACGGTTGGGTCGGGTGATCCAAGGTGAGCAGAAGGGCGTCGACGCGCTCATCTACCGGGACCTGATGACCCTTGCCCGAGAGCGCGCGATTACCCGGGCATACCTGTTGAGTGGTGACGAAGACCTTCGCGAGGGCGTTGTCGCGGCGCAAGACATGGGTGTTCAGGTCATCCTCATGGGGATTCCGACGACCCAGCGCGCGAATCAGTCCGCGACGCTCATCCGGGAGGTCGACGAGCTGCTCATCCTCAGCGAGGAGTTCCTTCGCCCGCTGTTCGGCCCTCGCGCGGCAGACACGGGCGTGGCGCCGGGGGCCGCCTCTCCGGCCGGCGCGAGTGCAGCTGGCATTGCTTTTGGGCGGGAATGGATTGGTAACGCGCGGCCCGATCAGATCCGCGAGCTCAACGCCGTTCGGCCGCGTATCCCGCCCGACCTCGACCTCCAACTGCTCGTTCGAGCCGAACAGGATCTCGGGTCGCTTCGCGAGCGGCAGGATCTCAAGTACGAGCTGCGTCAGGCCTTCTGGGCAACGATCGCAGCAGCCGCGGCTCGACTGGAGAGTTGATGGCAACAAGCAAGCGGGCGGGAAAGAAAGCCGAGACGTACCGGCACGAGGACGAGGCGCTGCTGCGCCCGGACGTCGGCACCCAGGCCCAGTTCAGGAAGAAGAAGCCGCCGAAGACCTACCGCTACGACTCGTCGCTCTCGCCGGCGCTCGACTGGGACGGCCAGAACTCCGCTCGCGAGCTCGGAGAGTGGCTGATCGCGCAGATCGAGGAGGCGTCGAAGCTCGACCCGCCGCACGTGTTCTCGAAGCCGCGTGAGTTCGGCGGCGTCGAGGTGTCGGGGCTCGCGGATGCGGTCGCGCGCCTGAAGGCGATCTCGCGGCCGTTCCTCAACTGGGCCGGCAAGGCAGAACGGCTCTCGTTCGACGTACCGACCCTACCCCTCTTCGTGCACGAGCGGCTCTCGACGAAGGCGATCCTCGAGACGCTCTCGGGCCACGCTCGCGACCGCCAGATGGAGCTCCAGCTCTTCGCTGACCCGCAGCTTCCGCTGCACCAGCAGCTCGACGCGTACGAGCACCGCGGCGGCTGGGTGAACCGGATGATCCTCGGCGACTCGCTCGTCGTGATGAACTCGCTGCTCGAGTACGAGGGACTCGGCGGGCAGGTGCAGATGATCTACATCGACCCGCCCTACGGCGTGAAGTTCGGCTCGAACTTCCAGCCGTTCGTGCGTAAGCGCGATGTCAAGGATGGGGCAGACGACGACCTCACACGCGAGCCGGAGATGGTCAAGGCGTACCGAGACACCTGGGAGCTCGGGCTGCACTCGTATCTGACGTATCTGCGCGATCGGCTGCTCGTTGCGCGCGACCTGCTGACCGAGAAGGGCAGCGTCTTTGTTCAGATCGGTGACGAGAACGTGCATCACGTACGCGCGGTCTTGGACGAGGTCTTCGGGAGCGAGAACGCAGTCGTAGCGGTTGTCCTAAAGAAGAAGAGCGCCACGACGCCCACGGATCCGGTGAACGACCACGTTCTCTGGTATGCGAAGAGTCGCAAGCACTGCAAGGTTCGGCCACTCTTCTTGAGGCGAGCCGCCCCTGAGGGCGATCCGAAGTTCAACACTCTGATCTCGTCGGACGGAGACATGCGACGTTTGAAGGAGTTGCGAGATGGAGAGGCCGACGCTCTTGTCGCGATGGGCTGGAGATATGCCCGCGTGAACTACCCACTCGTCAGCCAGGACGAGAACGACCGCAGCAGAGAATTCATTTGGAACCGCAAGTCGTATTCATGCGGCCGCAATCGGCACTGGACTTTCGACCCTGATATCGGGATGAGGCGTTTGGCCGAGGCAAGCAGGCTCTTTGATGGCGGCGGCAAATCCCTCGGCGGCGTCGTTTACTGGGACGACTGGCCTTATCTGAGCCTGTCCAACGTATGGGACGACTTGCATGGCGAGCCGAATCCAACCTACGTTGTCCAAACGAACTACAAAACTCTCCAGCGTTGCGTCTTGACGACGACAGACCCCGGCGACCTCGTGCTCGATCCGACGTGCGGCTCGGGTACGACGGCGTACGTGGCCGAGCAGTGGGGTCGGCGCTGGATTACGATCGACACCTCGCGCGTCCCGCTTGCGCTGGCGCGGCAGCGTCTCCTGACGGCGACCTTCCCGTTCTACGAGCTGAAGAACCCGGAACGGGGGCCCGCCGGAGGCTTCGTGTACAAGCGCCGCCAGAACGCGAAGGGCGAGGAGGTCGGCGGGATCGTCCCGCACGTGACGCTGAAGTCGATCGCGAACGACGAGCCTCCGGCCGAGGAGGTCCTGGTCGACCGTCCGGAGGTCGACGCGAAGATCACGCGGGTCTCCGGCCCGTTCGTCGTCGAGGCGACGATCCCGACGCCCGTCGACTACGAGGGCGACGGCGTCGAGGACTCCGGTGCCGCCGACGATTCGAGCTACCTCGACAGGATGGCCGAGACGCTCCGGCGCAACCCGATCCTCCACCTCGGGGGCGGCAAGACGATCGAGCTCCGCAACGTCCGCCCGCCCGCGTCGGCGCTCACGCTCTCGGCGGAGGCGCAGATCGCGCCGGACGACAAGCCGGTCGCGATCGTCTTCGGCCCCGAGAACGGCGCCGTCAGCGAGAAGCTCGTCTACGAGGCGGCGCGCGAGGCTCATCTGCGGAGCTACGAGCAGCTGATCGTGGTCGGCTTCGCGATCGAGCCGAACGCGCGGGCGCTCGTCGAGAAGATCGAGCCCACGGTCGGCATCCCGGCCGTCTACGTCCAGGCGACACCCGACCTCGTGATGGGCGACCTGCTGAAGACGATGCGGTCGAGCCAGCTCTTC
Organism: Gaiellaceae bacterium; assembly: GCA_035650615.1. GTDB lineage: Bacteria > Actinomycetota > Thermoleophilia > Gaiellales > Gaiellaceae > PALSA-600. Next base: position 23,627 of record DASRHI010000004.1, read on the forward strand.
TCGGTCACCGGCCTGCCGGACGTCGCGATCCGGAAGGTCGCGCCGGATGGGAAGGGAGGTCCCGAGCGCTACGAGGTCGAGCTGCTCGGGCTCGACGTCTTCGACCCGACGACCTTCGAGACCGTGCACAAGGGCGGCGACGACGTGCCGGCCTGGTTCCTCGACACGGCCTGGAACGGCCTCTCGTTCCACGTCTCGCAGGCGTTCTTCCCGCGCACGGGCGCGTGGGACAACCTGAAGCGCTCATTGAAGGGCGAGCTCGACGACTCCGTCTGGGACCACCTCTCGGGGACGGTCAGCGCGCCGTTCGTGGCAGGCGAGACGCGCGAGATCGCCGTGAAGGTGATCGACGACCGCGGCAACGAGCTGCTCGCCGTCCGATCGCTCGACGAGCCGGAATGAGCTCGTTCGAGGTCGAGCAGCCGATCCTGAACTCGCCCTTCGACGAGCCGCGGGAGCACTGGCTGATCGAGGAGGGCAAGCCTCCGACGCGTGCGCCGGGACGTCGCCGGGCCGGATACTTCTACCGCGATCCAGGGGGGCCGGAGCCCGACCCCGGACAGGCTGTGCGCGGGCAGTGGCAGGAGCTCGAGCTCGTGAACCTGATTCGCGAGCGGCTCGCTTCGTGGCGAGAGGCCGGATACCCCGGCGCGAGCAGGACGACCCTCGACCTCATTCGCCACTGGCGGCGCGACGGGCGTAAGCGGCGCCTGTTCTTCGCCCAGCTCGAAGCCGCCGAGACGCTGATCTTCCTCCGCGAGGCGAGACCGGATCTGCTGCAGGGGATCGAGATCCCGCCCGACACGGCGCCTGAAGGGGTCGAAGCGTTCACGCGCTACGCCTGCAAGATGGCGACCGGCTCCGGCAAGACGACCGTGATGGGGATGCTCTGCGCCTGGAGCATCCTCAACAAGGTCGCTGCGCGCAGCGACGCTCGCTTCTCGGACGTCGTGGTCGTCGTCTGCCCGAACCTCACGATCCGGGGACGGCTGCAGGAGCTCGACCCCAACCGGGGGGAGGCGTCGATCTACCGCACCCTCGACCTCGTCCCGCAGCATCTGATGTCGAACCTGCGACGCGGGCGCGTGCTCGTGAAGAACTGGCACGAGTTCGAGCGCAAGGGCATGAGCGCGGGCGCGAAGGTGCAGAGGGCGGGTGTCCCCGAGGTCGTCAGGGCGACAGTGAAGATCGGCCCGAAGACGACATCCGGTCGCGGCGGCCGCTACATGACGGAGAAGGCGCTCGACGTCGCCGTGCTGCAGGGGATGCGAATCCTCGAGGATCGCAGACCCGACAAGCAGGAGGTCCTCGTCGAGGAGACGCGCTACGTCGAGAGCGACGCGAAGCTCATGCAGCGCCTGCTCGGCCGTGAGGTGGGCGGCAAGCAGAACATCCTCGTCCTCAACGACGAAGCGCACCACGCCTACCGGATCCGCGGCAAGGATGCAACCGACGCTGCAGACGACGCCGAGGCGCTGAACGAGGAGCTCGCCGACGAATACGAGGTCGAGTCGACGGTGTGGATGGACGGCCTCGACCGGATCCACCGCAACCGGCGGATCAACTTCTGCGTCGACCTCTCGGCGACGCCCTATTTCCTCGCCCGTGCCGGCGAGGACACGAACAGGGTTTTCCCGTGGGTCGTCAGCGACTTCGGCCTGACCGACGCGATCGAGGCAGGGCTGGTGAAGATCCCCCAGCTCGCGCACTCCGATCCCTCCGGCGAGGCCGAGGCGAAGTACTTCAACATCTGGCGGTGGATCATGAGTCGCCTCTCGGCAGCCGAGCGCGGCGGCCGGCGTGCGAACCCGAAGCCGGAAGCGGTGCTGCGCGAGGCGGAGACGCCCATCCGCCTGCTCGCCTACTCCTGGGACGACCTCCGGAAGGCCTGGGAGGGGACGGACGAGGAGCGGCCGCCGGTGCTGATCATCGTCTGTAAGAACACGAGGCTTGCCTCCGTGATCTACGGCTGGCTTGCCGAGGGCGAGACGCCGCCGGGCATCCCTGCCGCCGACCTCGCGTCCGTCCGCAACGTCGACGGGAAGCGGTACACGATCCGGGTCGACTCCAAGGTGATCGCAGAGAGCGACGTCGAGGGGTCGAAGGGCGACGAGACGCGCTGGATGCGGTTCACGCTCGACACCGTCGGGCAGCGCGAGTGGTCGCTCGACTCGCAGGGACGCCCCGTGTATCCCGAGGGGTTCGAGGAGCTTGCCGCGAAGCTCGAGCGGCCGCTCCACCCGCCGGGACGCGACGTGCGCTGCATCGTGAGCGTCGGCATGCTCACCGAGGGCTGGGATTGCCGCACCGTCACGCACATCGTCGGCCTCCGGCCGTTCATGTCGCAGCTCCTCTGCGAGCAGGTCGTCGGGAGGGCGCTGCGGCGCGCGAATTACGAAGACATGACGGAGGACGGGAGGTTCTACGAGGAGACCGCCCAGATTCTCGGGGTTCCCTTCGAGGTGATCCCGTTCAAGGCGCAAACGACGAAGCCGCGGGCGAAGCGCGAGCAGCGCCACGTGCGCGCGCTGCCGGAGAGGGCTGAGTACGAGATCGCGTTTCCCCGCGTCGAGGGCTATCAGCAGGCGATCCGCAACCGCGTCACCTTCGAATGGGAGGCGGTCGCACCCGTCGTCGTCGACCCGATGAAGGTGCCGGACGAGGTCCTCCTGAAGGCGACGCTGCTCACCAATCAAGGGCGGCCGTCCTTCTCCGAGCCGGGGACCGCAACGACCGTCAACCTCGACGCGTGGCGTGCGCGCACCCGCCTGCAGCAGGAGGAGTTCGAGATGGCGGCGGCGCTGACGAAGGAGTACGTGGAGCAGGAAGAGTGCGAGGCTCCTGCGCACGTGCTCTTCCCCCAGCTCCTCGACATCGTGAGGCGGTTCGTGCGCGAGAAGGTGAAGGCGCCCTCGCCCGAGAAGCGCATCGACGTCTTCACCTCGCCCTGGTACGGGGCGGTGATCGAACGCCTCGTCGAGGCGATCCATCCGGACGCCTCGCAGGGGGAAGCGCCCGAGGTGCCGCGGTACGAGGCGAACCGTGCGGTGGGATCGACTTCCGAGGTCGACTTCTGGACGACGAAGAACGTGCGCGAGGTCGTCAAGTCGCATGTGAACTACGTCGTCCTCGACTCGAAGTGGGAGAGCTCGGCGGCCTTCCATCTCGACCAGCACCCGCGCGTCGTCGCGTTCGTCAAGAACCAGGGGCTCGGCTTCGCGATTCCGTATCTGCACGGCGGCGGGTTGCATGAGTACGCCCCGGACTTCCTCGCGCGGCTCGACAACGGCGTGACGCTGATCCTCGAGACGAAGGGCGGCCGCGACGAGAAGGCGGACGTGAAGGCGCAGGCGGCGCAGCGCTGGGTGGCGGCGGTGAACGCTGACGGAAAACACGGCGAGTGGCGCTATGCGATCTGCCGCGACGTGAACCAGGTGCCGCAGGTGATCGACGGCTGTCTCGAGCCTGCTGGTGGCAAAGGATGAACGTCGCAGCGGCCCTGGCCCTCGCTGGGCGCGCGCCCAGCCTGCTCGACCGGCTGCTTGGCGAGATGCGTGCCTGCCGGGGGACGAGTCATGCGGAGCACGAGAAGTGCCTCGCGCTCGAGGTCTTTCGACCTCGGCTCTTCCTCGCAGTCGCTGCGTCGGAGACCTGGCGCCTGTGCACGGTCGTCGAGCGTGAGGGGCGTGCCGTCTTGGGGGACGAGCTTCCCGACCTGCAGAGCCTTCACTGGACTGATGGCCTGAGCCCCTCGATGGGGGGCTGACTACGGGCCGAGCAGGGCGGCCGGCACGACCGCGATGCCGTCGGATCGGCGATAGGCGTCCCCGGCGGTTGTCACCACGACCGCGTCGAGTAGGTCGTCTCCGATCTCGCCGGCGAGCCACTTCAGGTGCCGGACGTCGTTGTCGCTCGGCGAGATCGTGGTCTTGACCTCGATTGCGAGCACCCTGCCATCCGCCCGAGGCACGATGAGATCGACCTCGTGCTCGCCGCGATGCACCCGCAGATGGGCGACGGGCTCGGCCTCCGCGGCCTGGGCGTATACGCGAACGTCGTTTGTCACCAGCGACTCGAACAACCCGCCGAGCAGCGCCCCGTCACGCGGGATCGCCGGGGCGACCGGATCGCCGCGCAGCAGCGCGTCGGCGTTCACGCCCAGCAGGCGGGCGGCGAGCGCTGGATCGACGAGCTGATGCTTGGGGCCGACCGAGAGCTCGGCGATCGGATTGCGGGTGGGCAGCCACCTCGACGACCCACAGGCGCTCGAGGACGTCTCTGTACGGCTGCGCCGCCTTGCGGGTCGGCTTCTCGCCTTCGCCGCCGGTGGCCGCGTCACGGATCGTCTCGTAGGTCGCGGTTGTCGAGGATGCGGCCGCGTACGCCGTGAGCCAGCGCCGGAGTCCGGCAGGGTTTCTGACGACGTGGCCCATCTCCTGGAAGTCGCGATCGATGATGCGTGCGAGGTAGCCGTCGAGCTGGGCCCGGCGTGCTCTCGGCGTCAGGTCGCGGACGCGAAGGCCGGGAAAGCCGGAACGCAGGATCTCGTCGACGTAGTCGGTGAGGCGGACCTCGGTGTGTCCGGTGATTGCCGGCCTCGTCCCGGACAAGAGCTCGGCAAGGCTCACGGTTGGCGTCGCCACGCCTCGCTCGGCCAGGCTCATCGGCCGCATCCGGACGGAAACGATCCGGAGAGCGCCGGAGTGCGTCGGTGCGGCATCCTCGTCAGGTCGGGGCCGGCGCGGGGATGCCGAGCCGGTGAGGATGTACGTGCCCTCGGCCTCGGGCCGGTCCGCCTCTCGGCGCACGAGATCCCACGAGGCCGGCACTCGCTGCCACTCGTCGATCAGAACCGGATGCGGGCCTTCCACCAGCCGTCGCGGATCCGCGAGGGCGACGTCACGCCGCTCGGGATCGTCGAGCTCCCACACCGTGCGGGCCCGTCGAAGAGCGGTGGCAGTCTTCCCCACCGCCTTGGCCCCCTCGATCGCGACCGCTCGGACGCCGCCCTCGAGGAGGGCGCGCAGCTCCTCGTCCACGACTCGGGGCGTGTACCGGTCAGGTGCGGCCATGGGCACAGGATACGGATCCGTGCCGTCTCAGGATACAGATCCGGGATCAGGTAGGATACAGATTCGGGAAAGCCCCGAAGGAGGCCGCCGGCGTCCGGGTGGTCGGGGCCGAGGCTCTCGAGGTCGTGCTGACTGGCCGAGGCGCATGATGGGGCCCCTCCGGTGGTTGCATCGACGACCCGACTCGAAGCGCGGTGACGGCGGGCCTTCGAGACACCCCGCGGCGGCGGGTGCTCCAGGTGGAGGCAGGCTCGATCTCGGTCTGGGACGAGAGCCCCTTCGAGCTCGAGGAAGACCTCCAGAAGGCCGTCGCCGCGCATCCGGAGGCGCTCCCCTGGCAGGACCTCGGCCTTGGCCCGCTCGTGGCGCTCGGCACCGAGCTCGACTTCGGTGCCGGTGGCATCGACCTGCTCGCCGCCGACGCGCAGGGCCAGCTTGCGATCGTGGAGTTCAAGCGCGGCAGCGAGAACCCCGACGTCCGCAAGGTGGTGGCGCAGCTCCTCGACTACGGGAGCTCGCTCTGGCGGCGGTCGTACGCCGAGCTGGCGGAGCGGTGCGCGCGCGGTGCGGGCGAGGACGGCCTCGCCGAGCTCGCGGCCGAGCGGTTCGCGCTCCTCGACGCCCCGTTCGACCCGGACGCCTTCCGCGAAGGGGTGGAACGCGGCCTCGACGAGGGTAGCTTCGCCTTCGTCTACGTCGGCCGCGACCTCGACCCGCGCACGCGCCGAATCATGACCTTCCTCGCCGAGGGCCCCCGCATGCGGGTGTTCGCGGTCGAGGTCGACCACTACCGCCGGTCCACCGACGGGCCGTCCGTGCTCGTTCCGCGCACCGCCTTCGTCCCGTCCTGGGTCGCCGGGCCGGACGCCACGCCCCGTCCTCGGCCCCGGGCGGGCCCGCGGCCCTTCGACCCGGCGACGCTGCCGCCTGAGACGGCTGAGCTGTTCGAGCGGATGGACGAGCTTGCCGGCGAGCTCGACCTGAGGGTCGAGCCGGCCCCGGCCTCCCGCAACTACACGCCGGCGGTCGCGACGGTGGCCGCAGGGACGCCACCGGGCGTGCGCGTCTACTGGACGATCGCCTGGGCCGACTTCAATCTCGACGTGTTCCGGAAGCTCGGCCGCGACGACGTTGCCGACGACCTCTTGCAGCGCATATCCGCGGTGAGCGGCAAGACTCACCTACCTCTATTCCCGCAGGTGCACGCGGCTGCGCTCGTCGCGGACTGGGAGCGCACGCGCCGCGACGTGATGGAGCCGTACTTCCGGGCCGCCTCCGACCTGGCGGGGGGCGGCGATGGCGCCCCGGCGGCCCCCACGCGCCGAGAGTAGGGGCCGCTCGAGGCGGCGACGAACGACGTTTGTCGTCGGCGTGCACCTGCGCCCCTCCGCGGCGCGCAGGGCGACCGCGCACCACGGTGGTGATCCTGTCAGCACCCGCTGCGACGCGCTCGCGGACGCGGTCGCGGCCGAGCATGCGATGCGGCTTGCGGTCTGATCGGGGCCTGCCGCGGCCGCGCGCTCATGCGGCGCCGGAGGAAGGTCGGGCGTCAGCGGGCTGCGGACGGATGGCCGCCTCGGCTCGCGCCCGCGGGAACACGAAGACCACCTCCCGCACCGTGCGGCCGGTCGCGGCCGCGAGCGCGGCCGCGTACGCCTCCGCCTGGGGGCGGTGCGCCTCCGCGGCGGCCTCCGCCTGCGACGGCGCGATCGAGTCCGACTTCCAGTCCACGACGACGAGCGCGCCGTCCTCCTCGAACACGAGGTCGATGCGTCCGGTCGCGTAGCCGCCCTCGACCCGGCGCGTGTACGGCACCTCGCGCCAGCGGGCCGGCGCCCGCAGCGCACGGGCGAGCGCGCCGCTCGCGAGACACGCCTCGGCCATCCGCTGTACCTCGCCGGCGTGGTCCTCGATCCCCGCCACCCTGCAGACCGAGCGAACGGTCCCCTCGAGGTCGGTCGGGCTCGCCAGGTCGAGCAGCTCGAGCACGCGGTGGAGCGCCTCGCCCTTCGCGAGCGGCGGGCCCTCGCCTGCGATGAGCGGCGCGTCGTCGGCGCCGAGGAGCGCGGCCGCGACGGGCAGGTCGCCCTCGTCGCGCGTGGCGGGGAACACCTCGAGCTCCTCGCGCGCGCGGCGCACGATCGCAGCGCGCGCCCGCTCCCACGCGGCGCGCTCGGCGAGCGCGGCCTCGACCTCCCGCTCCGAGGCGTCCTCCGGGAGCGGCGGCTCGTCGTCGGGAATCGCGCCGAGGCTGCTCCCGTCGACGACATGGCAGCCGTCGGCGCCGGCGCCGTCCCCGGGCGGCAGCGACGGCAGCAGGTCGCGCAGCATCGGCCCCGCCTTCTCGGCGGCGGCCGCGACCGGCACGATCAGGTGATCGCGGGCGCGCGTCACCGCGACGTAGAGCAGACGCTTCTCCTCGGCGGCGACGCGGAGCTCCTCGTCGGCCCACGCGGCGTCGAATCCGGGCGTCTCGAAGCGCGCGTCGGCGCGCCCGATCGCGAGGTGGAGCCGGCGCGCCCGCCGGTCGGGGACGGCCTCCACGCCGCCGCTGCCGCGGGTGCCGAGATTCGCGAGCGCGACGATCGGGAACTCGAGCCCCTTCGAGGCGTGCACCGTCATCAGGCGAACGACGTCGTCGCTCTCCTCGGCGACGCTCGCCTCCGCCATGTCGGAGGAGCCACGCTGCTCCGCCAGCCAGCGGGCGAACGCGCGGAGGCCGCCGCCGCCGGAGGCGCTGAACGCGCGTGCCTGGTCGGCGAGCTTCACGAGGTTCGCCGCGGACTGCTGCCCGTCCCAGCCCGCGAGCGCGATCTCGACGAGGCGCGTCCGCTCGAGCACGGCGCGGACGAGCTGGGCGAGCGACACCCGCGACCGGAGGTCGTTGAGGTCGCGCAGGAGCGCGAGCGCGTCGGCGACGGCCGCGGGACTCTCCCCGGCCGGCGCCCGGTAGTCGAGGCGTCCGCCCGCGGCGACGTGCAGGTAGATCTCCTCGTCGCTGCAGCCGAGCGCGGCCGACCGCAGCGCCGCCAGGAGTGCGACCTGGTCGAGCGGGTCGTCGACCGCGCGCAGAAGGGTCGCGAAGTCGCGCACCTCCTGACGCTGGAAGAAGGAGCGCCCGGACTCGGCGCGGACCGGGATCCCGGCGCGGCGGAACGCCTCGAGGTAGACGTCGAGCTCCGTCCGCCTCGGGACGAGGATCGCGACGTCGCCGTACGTCGCGTCCCGCACCTCCCCCGTGGCGCGGTCGCGGACCTGCCAGCGATCCTCGACCGCCCGGCGCAGGACGCCGGCGAGGAGGCGAGCCTCCTCCCGTCGGATCTCGCCGGCTCGCTCCATCGGCTCGCCGCGGACGACGCAAATCGAGAGCGACTCGTCGGGCAGCGCGGCCGGGCCCGGGTGGAGGGTCGTGTTCGCAGGCTGGACACCCTCCTGCGGCACGAAGACGCGGTCGAAGACGCCGTTCACCCACCCGAGGATCCCGGCGACCGAGCGGAAGTTCTGGACGAGCTCGGCGCCGCTTCCGCCGAGCGGCCCGTGCCGGAGGGCGTCGTAGACCGCGATGTCGGCGCGCCGGAAGCGGTAGATCGACTGCTTCGGGTCGCCGACGATCGTCAGGCTGCCGGGCCGGGGCCGCAGCGCGAGCCAGTCCTCGCCCGGATCGTCGTCGCTCGCGAGGCAGAGCACGATGTCGGCCTGGATCGGGTCCGTGTCCTGGAACTCGTCGACGAGGATCGCGCGGAACCGCCGGCGGAAGAAGGCGCGCGCCTCGGCGCTCTCGGCGAGCAGGTCGCGCGTCCACTCGAGGAGGTCGTCGAAGTCCGCCCTGCCCTCGCGTTTCCGCGTCGCCTCGTAGTCGGCGACGAACCGCTCGGCGAGCGGCAGGACGCCGACAATCGCCTCGGTCCGCAGCTCGTCGCGCACGCGCGCGAGCGCCTCGCACACCTCCCCCCGGAGCGCCTTCGACCGCCTACAGTCGGCGGCGCTCGACCAGTGCCGCTGCGCGCCGGCGCCGGCCTTGATGGCGGGGGCGCGGAAGAGGATCGTCCGCTCGAGCTCGACCGGGTCGTCGTGCGCCTCGCGCAGCCGCGCGGCGAGCGCGATCACCTTCTGCATCTCCGGCACCGCCCGCTCGTCGCCGGCGCCGTGGTCGAGCAGCTCGGCGAGCTCGGACGCGGCGGCGTCCACGACGGCGAGGAAGCCGGCGAGGTCGGGTGACCGTGCGCGCTCCGGGGCGAGCGGCAGGAGCGAGCGGTAGCGGTCGATCTCGCCCACGAGCTGGCGGATCCGGTCGAGCTCGAAGCCGCGCCGGATCGCGAGCCAGACCTCGGGTCGCGCCTCCGCGAGGAGCTCGGTGAGCCACCTCTGGTAGGCATCGTCGAAGGCGACGCGCTCCGCGAGCTCGTCCATCACCTCGAAGGCGGGGTCGAGCCCGGCCTCGACCGGCCGCTCGCGGAGCATGTTCGCCGCGAAGGCGTGGATCGTCTCGATGCGGGCGCGGTGGAGCCCGTCGAGGGCGGTGCGGATACGGTGCCGCTCGTCCTCGCCGGCGCCGGCGATCGCGGCCTCGAGCTCCTGGCGCACGCGGGCGGCGAGCTCGGCCGCCGCCGCCTCGGTGAAGGTGATCACCGCCAGCTCGTCCACGGTCGCGTGGCCGGCGCGGACGATCTCGACGACGCGGCTCACGAGGACGCTCGTCTTCCCGGTCCCGGCCCCGGCCTCGATGCAGAAGTTCTCGCCGACGCGGCTGCGGATGCGCTCGCGGACATCCTGGTCGACCGGGACGAACGTGGTCACGGGATCTCCCGCATCGCCCGGTACGACGCGACGCGCGGGTCGGAGCTCTTGCGCTCGACGATGCGCGCGCGCGAGACGTCGCAGGCGTCGAGGAAGGTGCAGTAGCGGCAGTAGTCGCCCGGCTCCGGATGGAAGTCGCCCCGGCGCGCGCCGTCGAGCACCCGCTCGAGCACCGTCTCGAGCTCCACCCGCCGCGCCTCGAGGTCGGTGCCCCGGAAGACGATCCGCCGGAACTCGCCCCGCCGCGACGCGAGGTGGTAGGCGGCCTCCCCGCCGGAGGGGTCGAGACCGAGCAGCATCCCGCTGGCGAGCAGGTAGAGCGGGAGCTGGAGCGTCCGTCCGCCGCCGAGCCCGCCCGAGCCGAGGCCCGAGCCGCGACCGGTCTTGTAGTCGACGACCCGGAAGCCGTCGTCGCCGTAGTCGAGCCGGTCGATCTGCCCGCGCAGGCGCAGCGTGCCGCCCGGGAGCGGCACCTCGAGCGGCGCCTCCGTCGAGAGCGGGCTCCTCCGCTTCTCCCAGCGGCCGCCGAACGACACCTCGAGCGCGTGGCGCGCGAAGCGGCCCGGCTCCTCGAGCTCGCGCTCGAGCCAGCCGACCATGTCGTCCAGGATCTCCTGCCGGTCGGCCTCCCAGAGGAGCGGCGAGCCGGTCCGCCCTTCCGCCTCGGCCCGGTCGAGCTCTGCCTCGGCGAGGGCGAGCAGCACCTCGCGGTGCTCGGGGGCGAGCTGGCGGTCTCCGAGTCCGTCGAACAGGTCGCGCAGGACGCCGTGGACGAGCTTGCCGCGGTCGCTCGCCTCGATCCGGCGGACGTCCTCCGGCTCCTCGATCGGCCGGACGCGCAGGACCGCGTCGAAGAAGTACTGCAGCGGGCAGGTCGCATACCGCTCGAGACCGGTCGGCGACAGCGGATAGCCCTCGAGGAAGCGCCGCTCGACGCTCGCGATCGCCTGCTCGTCGGCGAACGTCCCGTCGTAGACCGTGAGGGCTCGCTCCCGCCAGCGCGCGCGGCGAAGCCGCGCCGCGCGGCCCGCCCGCGGCTCGAGCCGCTCGAGCACCGCACGGCCGAGGCGGGGCTCGAGCTCGAGCAGCGTGCGGTCGCGCTCGACCGCGGTCAGCGCGGCGCCGAGCGAGATGGCGCCCGTCCGTCCGGCCGGGAGGCGGCGCACGCACGGAAGGCGGTCGACCATGTCGACGGGAACGCGCCTGCCGGCGACGGCGAAGGCGGCGGCGCGGAAGAACGGCGACGGGAGCTGCGCGCGGCCTCCCGCCTCCGTCGCGCGCCGCGTCGAGAGCAGCACTTGTTCGCGGGCGGCGTGCACGGCGAGCGCGAACTGGAGCGGCTCGGGGTCGGCGCCGCGGGCGCGCAGCGGCAGCGTCCAGCCGCCGCGCGCGTTCAGCCGCTCGCGCTCCTCGTCGAGCAGGAGGGGGTCCTGCCGCGGCGGAGGCGGGAACGACCGCTCGACGAGGCCGAGGACGGCGACGGCACGGAAGCGCAGCTGCCGGAGCTGGTTCACGTCGAGGACGTTCACGCCGCGACGGCCGAAGGCGCCCTGCTGCCCCTCGTCGAGGTCACCGGCCTTGAGGGCGCGGACCTCCGCTCGGACGACGTCGAGGAACCGCGCGAAGTCGACCGCCGGCACGAGCCGGTCGAGCTCGGCGAGGGTGTCCAGGTATCCGCAGACGTCGTCGGCGCCGAGCACGTACGTCCCGAGCAGCCCACGCAGGTACGCGAGCGACTCGGCCCAGCTCGCCCGCTGCGGGTGGGCGCCCAGCACCGCGTGCAGGTCCTCGACGAACGCGAGCAGCGTGTCGCAGTCCTCGGCCCGCCGCCCGCGCCACTCGGAAGCTCCCTCCTCGTCGGCTGCGCGCCGCTCGGCCTCGCGCAGCAGGGCGAGGCGCTCGCGCCACTGGTCGATGCCGGCGACGACGCCCGCCCGGCGCGACGCCGAGTCCCAGCGAGCGGCCGGCACGCGGCCGTAGCGCTCCCGTGTCGGCCGCGGCAGCCAGCCGTCGGAGAGGAACGCCATCACGTCCCGGCGCCGGAGCGGCGAGTCGATCAGGTCGAGCAGGGCGAGGATCCGGCGGCCGAGGGGCCGCTCGGCGAGCGAGGGGCCGTCGTCGAGGTACACGGGGATGCCCGCCTCCGCGAACACCGCCTCGACGAGCGGCCGGTAGATCTCGGCCTCGCGGTAGGCGACGGCCATCTCGCGGAAGGCGACTCCGTCCTCGGCCCAGCGCAGGCAGGCGCGCGCCGCCTCGCGGGTCTCGGTCAGCGGGTCGGGCGCGGAGACGAGGTCGACCGAGGCGTCGCGGGCGATCGGCTGCCCGGGCTCGAAGAGGCTGCTCTGGAGGCGCGCGAGCGGGGTGGCGGGCGGCTCGGCCTCGACGGTCTCCACGCGGGCGCCGAGCGCTGCGAGCTGCCCGCGGAGCTCGGCGTGGGCGCCGTCGGCGGGCTCGCCGACGCTCGGGAGGTAGACGGTCACGGGCACGAGCCCGGCGAGCTCGCGCAGGAGCCGGCGGCCGAGGGCGCTCAGGCGCCAGACGCCCCACACGAGCAACTCGCCGCCGTCGAAGCGCGCGGGGTCGGCGAGCGCGAGCGCGTCGTCGCCGTCGTAGCTTCCCGCCCGGCCGGCGAGGTACCGCTCGTAGAGGTCGGCGATCGCCTCGCCCTTCGACGGCGACTCGCACGCCTTTCGCGCCACGTCGCGGAACGCGGCCGGATCGACGTGCTCCTGCCGCAGCTCGCGGAAGACGCGGCGGAGCGCGTCGGCGAAGCCCGGCGTGGCCGCCACCGGCGCGAAGTAGGTGTCGGCGCCGCGGGCGATCTCGGCGGCGTAGGCGCGGTCGGCGATCGCCGGCAGCGGCAGACGTCCGGAGGCGGCGAGCGCGGGCTCGCCGAGCCGGAGGCCGAGCTCGCCGAGCGTCGAGAAGCGCACGTTCAGGAGCGCCGGGCTCGTGTCGGCGACGCGGCGCTGAAGGTACGGCCGCTGGAGCACGCCGCCGACCACCACGTCGAGCGGTGCGAGGGCGTCGCGCGCACGGACCTCGGCGAGGTGGCGCAGCAGGGCGTCCTCGAGGGCGGCGGGCGCGCCGAGGACGACTCGGACGTCGCTGCCACCGCCGCTCATCGGAACACGATCATCGCGCATGCGCCGCGTTCTTACGAGGGCACCGGCCGATGTCGATCCAGGTTCACAATTCCCAGAGCGAGTAAGACGGCGGCGCATCGCCCGGCGATTCCGTGGCATGACCAGAACGCGCAACCTCGCCGCGACGGCGACCGCGGCGCTCGCATTCCTCACGGTCGTGCCACTCGCCGCTGCCTACGACCGTGCGCCGATCCGCCTGACCGGCCTCACACCCGACACGTGGGGACAGACCGTGACGACGGCGGAATCGCAGCTGCGCGGACGCTTTCCCGGGATCCGGACGGCGACGTGCTTCCCCGTGATCGTCGCCGCTGACCCGTCGGACTCGTCCTTCGTGCTCGGCACGACCCGCTACTGGGACAAGCTCGCCTGCGGGGGCTCGACGTGGTCGGGTCATGGCTTCGCGCTCGTCTACGACGCGAAGGGACGGCACTCGTGGGTTATCTACCGGCTCCGCGGCGTCACGATCGCCGCCCTCCGTGGATAGCGCCTGGTCGCCGCTCGAGCCGGACGATCGGACGGCCGCTCGTCCGCGGGAGCGGTCGCGGCGGCCGATCGTCGTGCTCTTCCTCGCCGTGGCGGCGCTGGCGACCTGGGCCCTCTACGCGATGGTCGCGAACGAGCACCGCGCCGTCGCCTGGCAGCACCGCGCGCACGACGCGGAGATCGAGGCGAACGAGCTGCGGACGCTGCTGGGCGCGCGCACGCGGCTCCTCAACCGGCGCATCGACCAGTTGGACACGCTCGCCCGGAAGCTGAAGGCGTCGCAGGCCGCGCTCGGCGCGTCGCAGGGCGACGTCGCCTCCCTCGAGGAGCGCCAGCGCGAGCTCGCGAACGAGAAGGCGCAGCTCGAGGACCAGCAGCGCGCGCTCGAGGACGTCGCGGCCGGCTACCTCACCTGCAAGCAGGACCTGATCGACCTGCTCACGGACGTGGCGGCGGGCTACGACACGACCTACGCGTTCGACGTGGCCGACGCGGACTGCGGCAGCGCCGACGCCTCGCTGCGGAGCTACCTCGCGACCTACCCGAGCGGCTGATGCGGCGAGCGGCGCAGGGAGCGGCGGCCGCGTGCCTCGCGCTCGCCGCGGCCGGCTGCGGCGGGCTCGCCTCGGCGCCGCCGCCCGCGCGGCCGGCGCCGCCCGCGCCGGCGGTGAAGCGCATCGACCCGCTCGTCGAGCGCGTCGCGCGCGCGCCCGTGCCCGAGCTGATCTCGCGCAGCCTCCGCCGCCGCGCGGAGGAGATGGTCGTGCGCGTCCGCAACGTGAGCTGCGAGGGGATCGCGACCGGCTCCGGCTTCGCGCTCGACGCGCACACGCTGCTCACGAACCGGCACGTGCTCGCCGGCGCGTCGCAGCTCGAGGTCTCGACGTGGGACGGGCACGACCTCGCCGTCTCGACTGCGGAGGTCGGCGCGCTCGTCGACCTCGGCGTCGCGTCGGTCGACGGCACGCTGCCGCGCGCGGCGTCGAGCTTCGCCGGCGCGGTCGCCGGCGAGGCCGTCACCGTCGTCGGCTTCCCCCTGGGCGGGCCGCTCACCCTCTCGCGCGGGCGCGTCGTCGACCTCGTCGCCGGCGCGAGGCTCGGCGTGCCCGGGCCCGTGCTGCGCCTCACCGCCGACGTGCGGCCCGGCAACTCGGGCGGGCCGGTGCTGGACGGCCGCGGGCGCGTCGTCGGGATCGTGTACGGGATCGAGCTCTCGACCGGCTACGGGCTCGCGATCCCGCTCGACACGCTGCGGAAGCTCGTCGCCGCCGGCGGGTTCGAGGCGGTGCCGCCCTGCGGCAGCGAGTAGCCCTGCGAGCCCGCCGCGGCGAGCCTCTCCGCCGCCACGCGCCTCCATGCGCCCCAGGGGCGGGCGGCTCGGGGGAAGGCGCGGATCGCCTCCGCAGAGGTCCGTCCGCCCCCCAAGCAGGCCCGGCGGCTGTCAGGAGCCGAGCTCGCGCCGTCGCCGGCGGAGCGTGCGGAGCTTCGCGTCGAGCTCGGCGGCGAATTCGTCGAGCGTCTGGCGCCGGGTCTCGACGAGCCGGAGCTGCTGCTCCGTGAGCTCGATCGCCCGGTCGAGGATCTGCCGGCGTCCGCTGTCGGTTGGGTCGTCGTGCCATTGCTCGCGCAGCGCCCTGCGTGCCTCCTCTGTCTCGGCGAGGGTGACGAGCTCGTCGAGGGAGAGACCGAGGAGGTCTCGGAGCCGGATCAGCTCGCGCAGCCGGGCGACGTCGGCTTCGGTGTAGAGGCGGTGCTTTCCCTTGGTTCGCGTCGATGCTCCGGCGAGCAGGCCGAGCTCTTCGTAGTAGCGGATCGTACGAGGGGTCACGCCGACCTGCTCGGCGACCTCGCCGATACGGAGTACCCGCTCCTCGGTGGCGTTCATGCCGCTTCGTCGACGGCGAGGCGGTCGTTCGCCGCGATCTCCTGGTGGTGGTACTTCCCGCCGCGGAGGAGCGAGGCGACGGCGGCGACGAGGCAGGCGGCGATCGCGAAGGTGAACGCGTAGACGAGGGCGGTGTGGAAGGGCGGCGAGATCAGCCTGGGGAAGAACTGCCGGCCGGTGAGGATGGCGCTCTGGCCTGCCGGCAGTCCGTGCAGGACGTGCGGGCCGAGCAGCGTCGCCATCGGGTTGTAGCCGAGGAAGGACGCGAACAGCGTCGCGACCGGGGGCAGATGCGAGACGCGGGCGGCGTCGGCGGCCGGGACGCCGTGGGCGACGAGCCCGTTCTGGAGCGTGTGCGGGAGGCCGGCGGCGAGGCCGACGATCATCAGCGTGAAGAAGACGCCGATCGAGAGCACGCTGGCGCTGTTCGTGAAGGTCGCGAGCATGCCGGCGCCCGCGCCGCGCTGGGCGGGTGGGAGCGAGTTCATGACGCCGGCGCTGTTCGGGGAGGCGAACAGGCCCATGCCGATCCCGTTCAGGAGCAGGACGAGCGCGAACCACGGGTAGGAGAAGTCGACCGGTAGCACGATCAGGAGCAGGAAGCTCGTCGCCGCCACGATCATCCCGCCGGTCGCGAACGGACGCGCGCCGAAGTGGTCGGAGAGCCAGCCCGAGGCGGGTCCCGCAACCAGGAAGCCGGCGATCAACGGCAGCATGTAGATCCCCGCCCAGAGCGGCGTGCGGGCGAAGTCGTAGCCGTGCTCGGGCAGCCAGATCCCCTGCAGCCAGATGATCAGGATGAACTGCAGCCCGCCGCGGCCCATTGCCGCGAGCAGCGCCGCGAAGTTGCCCGCCGCGAAGGCACGGATCCGGAACAGCTCGAGATGGAACATCGGCTCCTCCACGTGCAGCTCGACGACGCAGAAGACGACGAGCAGCGCGACCCCGCCGAGCAGCATCGAGAGCACGAACGGCGAGGTCCAGCCCATGTCGTGGCCGCCGTACGGCTGGATCCCGTAGGTGATCCCGACCATCAGCCCGACCAGCCCGGCTGCGAACGTGAGGTTCCCCCACCAGTCGATCCGCGCGGCGCGCTTGACCCCGAGCTCGCGGAGCGAGCGATAGGCCCAGAAGGTCGCGACGACGCCGATCGGCACCGAGACCAGGAAGATCAGCCGCCACGAGACCGGAGCGAGCACGCCGCCGAGCACAAGCCCGACGAACGAGCCGGCGATCGCAAGGATCGAGTTGACGCCGAGCGCGAAGCCGCGCTGATGCTGCGGAAAGGCGTCGGTGAGGATCGCGTTCGAGTTCGCGAACAGCAGCGAGGCGCCGACGCCCTGGCCGACGCGCATCAGGATCAGCCAGATCGCCCCCGCGCTGCCGTTCAGCCACGTAACCGACAACAGGATCGAGAAGACGGTGAAGACCGCGAAGCCGAGGTTGAACATCCGCACCCGGCCGTAGATGTCGCCCAGCCGCCCGAGGCTGACGAGCAACACCGCCATCACGACCATGAAGCCGAGAATCAGCCAGAGCAGGTAGCCCGTGTTCCCGGGGGCGAGCGGGTCGATCCCGATCCCACGGAAGATGTCCGGCAACGCGATCAACAAGATCGAGGCGTTGATCGTCGCCATCAGCATCCCGAGCGACGTGTTCGAGAGCGCCACCCACTTGTAGTCCAGCCGGCTCATATTGACGTTTACGTAAACTACCAGACGCGACTCCCTCGGAGCCGCGCTTCCTGCCGGTCGTTCCCGCCGAGCGCGAGGTCGAGCGCGCCCTCGACCGGCGAGGTCGTCGCGCGGCGAGTCGCGTGGCGGCCGGAGACGTCGTTCAGTACCGGCGCGCGATTCCCGGACGGACGATCGGGGCCGCCCCGGATGGCCGCCGGCCGGCCCGCCTGCAACCCTCCCCGTATGACCCCCTCGCCGATCCGCCTCGAAGGCGAGCTCAGCCCGCCGCACTCGCGCTGGCTCTGGCTCGTCAAGTGGTTCCTCCTCATCCCGCACTGGATCTGCCTGATCGTGCTCGGGATCGGCTCGATCCTCGCCACGATCGCCGCCTTCTTCGCCCTCCTTGTCACCGGCCGCTACCCGCGCGGGCTCTTCGACTACAACGTCGGCGTCCTCCGCTGGGCCTGGCGCGTCGCCTTCTACGGCTACAGCGCGCTCGGCACCGACCGCTACCCGCCGTTCACGCGCGGCGAGGTTCCCGACTACCCGGCCCGGCTCGAGGTCGACTACCCCGAGCACCACCGCCGCGGCCTGCCGCTCGTCGGCTGGTGGCTGCTCGGCATCCCGCAGTACGCGATCGCGGGCGTGCTCGCCGGCGGCGGCGGCTTCGGCTGGTTCTGGCACTTCGGCTTCGGGGGCGTCACCGGCGCGCTCGTGTTCGTCGTCGCGATGCTGCTCCTCTTCAAGAACCGCTACCCGCGCGACGTCTTCGACGTGCTGATGGGCTTCAACCGCTGGGTCGCGCGCGCCGGAGCCTACTGCGCGCTGCTGACGCCGGTCTACCCGCCGTTCCGGCTCGACTCGGGCCCGCGCGAGCCGACCGCCGCCGAGAGCTCGTAGCGGCGCGCGAACTCGCGCATCGCCGCCTCGTCGGGGAAGGTGACGACGGCGCCCTCGGCGCCGGCCGCGAGCATCGCCTCGACCCGCTCGGGCGTCGTGCGCGGCACGACCCGGAGGCCGGGGTGGCGCTCCTTCACGCTCGCGACGTGCGCGGGGTCGGAGCCGCGCGAGGGATGCCAGACGGCGCCGAGCCGCACGGCCCGCCGGATCGCCGGCTCGGAGCTGCCGCCGACCCAGAGCTCGGGCGGGCGCCCTGGCAGCGGGCCGAACGTCGCGCCGCGGAACGACCACCGGCGGCCCTCGAAGTCGCGCTCGCCCGCCCAGAGGGCCCGCATGAGCCGGATCGCCTCGTCGGCGCGCCGGCCGCGGCCCTCGAACTCGATCCCCAGGAACCCGAACTCGTCGCGGTGCCAGCCCATGCCGACGCCGAGGTAGACCTGGCGCGCCGCGAGCTCGGCGAGCGTCGCGACCTCCTTCGCGAGGTGCACCGGGTGGTGGAGCGGCACGAGCACGATCGACGTGCCGAGCGCGATCCGCTCGGTGAAGCCGGCGATCCAGGCGAGCGTCGGGAGCGGCGCGAAGACGCGGCCGTACGGGTCGACCCCCTCCGGCCCGACGAGCACGTGCTCGGTCGCCCACACCGAGTCGAAGCCGAGCTCCTCGGCCGTCTCGGCCGCGCGGCGGATGCCGGCCGCGCCCGAGCCCGGGCCGAAGTTCGGCAGGATGACTCCGAAGTGCACGACCCGAGGGTAACGGCGGCGAGGGTGGCGAGGCTCGCCACGACCGACCCCGACGGGCGGCCGCACCTCGTCCCGATCGTCTTCGCGGCCGAGGCCGGCACCCTCTACACCGCGGTCGACTCGAAGCCGAAGCGCTCGCGGCGGCTGCGGCGGATCGAGAACGCCCGCGCGCGGCCGGACGTGACCGTGCTGGTCGACCACTACGAGGACGACTGGAGCCGCCTCTGGTGGGTGCGGCTGCGCGGCCGCGCGCGCGTTCTCGGCGCCGGCCCCGAGCGCGACCGCGCGCTCGCGCTGCTCGCGGCCAAGTACCCGCAGTACCGGCGCGAGCCGCCGCCGGGGCCGGTGCTCGCGGTCGACGTCGTCGAGGTCCGGTCGTGGGAGGCGGAGGAGCCTACGCCGTCGCCGCCTCCCGCACCTCGTGGGTGATGCGCGTCCCGAGCACCTCGAGGAACTTCGCGAGCCAGTCCGGGTGCGCCGGCCAGGCGGGGCCGGTGACGAGGTTGCCGTCGACGTGGCCCCGGTCGACGGGGACGTCGACCCACTCGGCGCCCGCGCGGCGGACCTCCGGCCCGACCGCCGGGTAGGCGGAGCACGACCGCCCCTCGAGCACGCCCGCCGCGGCCAGGATCTGCGGGCCGTGGCAGAGCGCCGCGATCGGCTTCTCGGCCTCGGCGAAGTGGCGCACGACGTCGAGCACCCGCTCGTCCAGGCGCAGGTACTCGGGCGCCCGCCCGCCCGGCACGACGAGCGCGTCGTAGCCCTCCGGGTCGACCTCGTCGAAGCTCGCGTTGAGCGCGAAGTCGTGGCCAGGCTTCTCGCTGTAGGTCTGGTCGCCCTCGAAGTCGTGGATCGCCGTCCGCACCGAGGCGCCGGCCGGCTTCCCGGGGCAGACGGCGTCGACCTCGTGGCCGACCATCCGCAGCGCCTGGAAGGGCACCATCGCCTCGTAGTCCTCGACGTAGTCGCCGACGAGCATGAGAATCCGCTTTCCGCTCATCTCGCGTCTCCTTTCGGTTGCCCTCGCGATCATGACCGACCGGGGCCGCGCTGCGCGTGACGAAGTTGGTGCGAAGTCGTCACAGACACGTTCGCCTTCTCGTGCTCCACTCCCCGCATGGCGACCGACACTCCTCCTCCCGCTCCGGGCCCGTCGCCGGAGCTCGCCGACGACGTGATCTCCGCGGTCGCGCGGCACGTCGAGGTCGACCTCGCCCCGGTCGAGGCGGAGCTCCTGGAGCGGCTCGAGGAGCCGGCGCCGGACCCGCCGCGCGAGGCCGTGCTCGAGCGGGCCGAGCGGCTCGCCTGCGAGGCGATCGACACGACGCGCTCGGATGAGCTCGTGGCGGAGTGCGCACGCGGGCTCGCCGGGGCGCGGGAGCACTTCCTGGCGGCGGCGAGATGCTGCGACGAGGCGGCCGAGGAGCTGCGGGCGCGCCGGGGCGACTCGTGGATCGCGCGGGCGATCCGCCACCGCCTCGCCTTCGAGGCCGTCTGGGACACGGTCGACGAGCGCCACGGCGTCCAGTGGCACGAGTGCGAGGCGTGAGCGCAGGGTGGCCGGCATGGACGGGTGGCGAGGCTCGACAGCCGCGATGGGCCCGACGGGGCCGTCGCCGTGCTCGAGGCGCGGGCACGCCGGCGAGGCTCGCTCGAGGGGGAGGTGGTCGGGACCCTGAAGCGAGGCTGCCGAGCGGCGCTCTGACGAGATCCTCGAGAGCATCGCGGCGACGAGGGCGAAGACGAGACGGCGTCCGAGCACGCACGAGCCCGCCGAGCGGCTGCGCCGCGAGCGCGCCGGGCGGGCGCACGTCCACCGCGAGGCGGCGCGGCCGCGTCACGGAGCGGCGCGGGCATGCGGCGGCGACGCTGGTCGTCGACGTGGGCGCCGCCCTGCGCCTCCTGCTCCGCGGGTCGGACGAGGCCGGGGAGACCGTGCGCCGAGGCGGCCTGGCGGCGCCGGCCCGGCTCGCCTCCGGGGAGACGAACGGCCTCGTGACCGCGGGCCGGCGGCGGCGAGCGGGCGCCCGCCGACGCGCCTTCGCGCCTCCCCGGGGTGCTCGCGTCGCCGATCGAGCTCGTCCCCGCGAGGCAGGTCGCCACGGCGGGGCCCGTCGCGGCGGCGCAGCGGTGGCTCTCGCCGACGAGCGCGCCCGCGTCGCGCTCGCCGAGCGCCTCGAGGCGCCGCTCGTGACCCCGACCGGCGCCTCGCCCGACGCTACGAGCGCTCCGGGCCGATCGCCCGAGGAGGCCCCGCGGGTGCGGTCCACCCGCGGCGGTATGGTGGCCACTCCGCGATGGCCGGCAGCGCCCAGACTCCTCCCTTCGTCCACCTGCACGTCCACTCGGAGTACTCGATCCTGGACGGCGCCTGCCGGATCCCCGACCTCGTCGCGCGCGCCGCCGAGCTCGAGATGCCGGCCGTCTCGCTCACCGACCACGGCTCGATGGCGGGAGCGGTGCAGCTCTTCAAGGCGGCGAAGGGGACGGGCGTGAAGCCCGTGATCGGCTGCGAGGTCTACGTGACCGACGACCGCCGCGCGCAGACGAAGGGGAACGCGCACCTGACGCTGCTCGCCGCCGACAACACGGGCTACTCGAACCTGATCCGGCTCTCGAGCCTCGGCTACCTCGAGGGCTACTACTACAAGCCGCGGGTCGACTGGGAGCTCCTCGCTCGCCACGGCGCCGGCCTCGTCGCCCTCTCGGGGTGCCTCTCCGGCCGCGTCTGCCGTGCGCTCGAGGAGAACCGGCTCGCCGACGCCGAGGCGGAGCTCGTCCGGCTCGAGGACGTGTTCGGGCGGGACAACGTCTACGTCGAGCTCCAGAACGCGCACCTGCCGGTGCAGGAGCGGATCCTGCCGCAGCTCGCGGAGCTCGCGGCGAAGCGGAGGCTGCCGACCGTCGCGACCGGCGACGTCCACTACCTCCGGCACGAGGACGCCCGCGCGCACGAGGCGCTGCTCTGCATCCAGTCGGGCGACTCGCTCCGCAACCCCGACCGCTGGCGCTTCGAGACCGACCACTTCTACTTCAAGACGCCGGACGAGATGGCGGGCGACTTCCCCGGCCACGCGGACGCGCTCGCGCGCACGCGCGAGGTCGCCGACCGCTGCGAGGTCGAGCTCGCGCTCGGCAACATCCTGCTCCCGCACTTCCCGGTGCCCGACGGTCGCGACGCGTTCGACTACCTCGTCGAGCTCTGCGAGAAGGGGCTCCACCGCCGCTACGAGCACGCGACGCCCGAGCTGAACGCGCGGCTCGCCTTCGAGCTGAAGACGATCCGCGAGATGGGCTTCGCCGACTACTTCCTGATCGTCTGGGACTTCATCCACTTCGCGAAGCGCAACGGGATCGCGGTCGGGCCGGGCCGCGGCTCGGCGGCGGGGAGCCTCGTCGCCTACTGCCTCGAGATCACCGACGTCGACCCGATCCGCTACGAGCTCCTCTTCGAGCGCTTCCTCAACCCCGACCGCAAGTCGATGCCGGACATGGACATCGACTTCGCCGTCGCCGGCCGCGAGCGCGTGATCAACTACGTCACCGAGAAGTACGGGCGCGACCGCGTCGCGCAGATCATCACCTTCTCGACGATGGCGGCGCGCGCCGCCGTCCGCGACGCCGGCCGCGTGCTCGAGGTGCCCTACGGCGTCGTCGACCGGATCGCGAAGCTGATCCCGGAGGGGCCGGGGCAGACGCTCGACGAGTGCCTCAAGCCGGGCGCCGAGCTGCGCCGCGCAGTCGACACCGACCCGGTCGCGAGGGAGATCGTCGAGCTCGCGAAGCCGCTCGAGGGCCTGACGCGGGCCGACTCGATCCACGCCGCCGGCGTCGTGATCGGCGCCGAGCCGCTGATCGACGTCGTGCCGCTCCAGCAGAAGGGCGCCGACCAGGAGGTCGTGACGCAGTTCACGATGGGGGACGTCGAGGCGCTCGGCCTGCTCAAGATGGACTTCCTCGGGCTGCGCAACCTCGACGTGATCGAGAAGGCGGCCGAGCTCGCCGGCGGCGTCGACATCGCCAAGATCCCGCTCGACGACCCCGCCGTCTACGAGATGCTGTCGCGCGGGGAGGCGACCGGCGTCTTCCAGTTCGAGTCGGCGGGCATGCGCGAGGCGCTCCGCCAGGTGCGCCCGACCGAGTTCGAGGACCTGATCGCGCTCGTCGCGCTCTACCGGCCGGGGCCGATGCAGTACATCCCGGTCTACGCGAACAGGAAGCACGGCAGGGAGCCGGTCACCTACGCGGACCCCCGCCTCAAGGCGGTCGCGTCGCACACCTACGGGATCTGCCTCGCCGGGGACACGCTCGTGTTCGAGGCCTCGACCGGCAGGCGCCGGCGCATCGACTCGCTCGCCGCGCACGAGCACGTGCTCGTGCAGGGGGTCGACGCGGAGCTCCGGCCGGCGCACGCGCCCGTCACCCGCTGGTTCGACAACGGCGTGAAGCCCGTCTACCGCCTCAGGCTCGGCAACGGCGCCACGATCAAGGCCACCGCGAACCACGAGTTCCTCACCGAGCGCGGCTGGCGGCGGCTCGAGGAGCTGCGGCCCGGCGACCGCGTCGGGACGCCCTCCAAGCTCGACCTCGCCTGCGCCGGACGGACCCTCGACGAGCGCGGGCGGGCGCGGCTCCGCGTCCTCGCCCACCTGCTCGCCGACGGCCCGCTGCGCCGCCCCGGGCCGCCGCCGGCCTCCTCCGCCGAGCCCGTCCTCGTCGGCGCCGCCGAGGAGGAGGGCGGCCGCGCCTTCGCCGAGGTTGCCGTCCCGGCCGGCGGCCGGGCCCGCCGCGTCGCGCGCCCGCCGCTCGGCCGGGATCGCCTCAGCGCGGCCGGCGTCCCGGAGGAGGTGTTCGAGCTCGCCGACGAGGAGGTCGCGCGCTTCCTCGGCGCGCTCTGGGACCGCGGCGGGCACGTCGGGGAGGACGCCGTCTTCTTCAGGACGGCCTCCCGGCGCCTCGCCCGGGACCTGCAGACCCTCCTGCTGAGGCTCGGGATTCCTTCGCAGCTCCTCGAGTCGACCGACGCGAACGGGGGCGGCGAGCGGACCGCCTACCAGGTGACGCCGCAGGGGACGAGCGAGTTCGCGCGGCTCGTGCGGCCCTGGACGCTGAGGCGGAAGCCTGCGCCGGAGACGGCCTCCGCCGGCGCGAGCCCGGCCGTCGAGCGGGCGCCGGCCCCCGCCCGGCCGGGCTTGCCGCCGACGGCCCGCGCGGCACGCGTCTCCTGGCAGGAGATCGTCGCGATCGAGGACGCCGGGGAGGAACGCGTCTACGACATCGAGGTGGCGGGCGTCCACAACTTCGTCGCGAACAACGTGATCGTCCACAACTGCATCTACCAGGAGCAGGCCATGGAGATCGCCAAGCAGGTCGCCGGCTTCACGCCCGGCGAGGCGGACGACCTGCGCAAGGCGATCGCGAAGAAGAACCACAAGCTGATGGCGTCGCTGAAGGACAAGTTCATCGAGGGGTGCATCGCCAACGACACCGCCGACGCGGTCGCGCGCCAGCTCTGGGACGACCTCGAGAAGGCGCAGGACTACTCGTTCAACAAGAGCCACGCCGCCTGCTACGCGCTGATCGCCTACCAGACCGCGTGGCTGCGCGCGCACCACCCGTGCGAGTACATGGCGGCGCTGATCAGCTCGGTGATGAACACGAAGGACCGGGTGCCGTTCTACGTCAACGCCTGCCACGAGCTCGGGATCGAGGTGCTGCCGCCGGACGTGAACGAGTCGCAGGTCGACTTCTCCGTCGTCGGCGGCAGGATCCGCTTCGGCCTGAACGCGGTCAAGGGCGTCGGCGAGCTCGCCTGCCGCACGATCGTGCGCGCGCGGGAGGAGGGCGGCCCATTCGAGTCGATCTGGGACTTCACCGAGCGCGTCGACCCGTCGGTCGTGAACAAGCGGGCGCTCGAGTCGCTCGTCAAGTGCGGCGCGCTGCCGGGGCCGCGGCGCGGGATGCTCGCCGTGCTCGAGCAGGCGCTCGCCTTCGGGCAGCGCCAGCAGGCCGACCGGCTCGCCGGCCAGGGCTCGATCTTCGACCTCGGCGGCGCCGCGGACGAGACGAAGCCGCGCCACCACCCGCAGGTGCCGGCGGAGGAGTTCGACAAGCCGGAGCTCCTGCGGCTCGAGAAGGAGACGCTCGGCCTCTACGTCTCCGAGCACCCGCTCTCCTCGATCCGCGCCGAGCTGCGCGCGAAGACCGACGCGACCCTCGCCGAGCTCGAGCGCCGCCGCGACGGCGAGGTCGTCACGGTCGGCGGGATCGTCAGCGAGGTCCGCCATCTGACCACGAAGAAGGGCGAGCCGATGGTGTTCCTGCGCCTCGACGACGTCACCGGCGGCGCCGAGGTCGTCGTCTTCAACTCGACCTACGCGGCCGCGAGCGAGCTCTGCGTGCCCGACCGGGTGCTCGTGATCCGGGGCCGCGTCGACCACAAGGAGGGGGAGACGAAGCTGCTCGCCCAGGAGGTGAGGCCGTTCGAGGCCGTCCCGGTCCGGCGCGAGGTGCGGCTCCGGATCGACGCCAGGGAGGCCCCGGCCGGGGTCATCCGGGAGCTCGAACGGGTGATCCGGGACTTCCCGGGCGAGAGCCCCGTGCTGCTCGACTGCGTCACCTCCCAGGGCCGGGTCCGCTACGAGCTGGGGCCGCGGTTCCGCGTGCAGCCGGCGCCCGACTTCTATGCCGAAGTACGGGCCCTCCTAGGCGAATCGGCTCTGGCCTAAGTCGTTAAAGGTTCGTAAAACCTGGGGTGGGGACAGGAAACTGTAAACCCCGGGGGTCGTTTTACCGAATGTATGGACGAGAGGCAGCCCGGATGACTGCGGCAGAGATCCAGCTCATCGAGACCGAGGCCGAGCGCGTCCAGCGCTGGCGGGTCGAGGAGCTCGAGCGGGCGGGCTACAGCCCGGCCCAGGCGGCGGAGCTCGCCGCCAGGCCGGACGTCGACCTGCACCACGCCGTCGAGCTGCTCGCGTCGGGCTGTCCGAGCGACCTCGCGCTGCGCATCCTCCTGTAGCCCGGTAAGTTCAGCGGCGTGATCGTCGGGTCGATCCCGTCGCCGTCGAGCGGCATCGTCGACATCGGGCCGCTGCACGTCCACCTCTACGGGCTCACCCTGCTCGTCGCGATCCTCGCGTGCGTCTGGCTCACGACCGTGCGCTGGAAGCGGCTGGGCGGCGACCCGGACCTCGTCGTCCGCGTCGCCGTCTGGGGGGTCGCGTTCGGCGTCGTCGGCGCCCGCGCCTACCACGACCTCACCTCGTGGAGCCAGGTCCCCTCGCCCAAGTGGAAGGGGATCTTCGAGGTCTGGGAAGGCGGCCTCGGCGTCTGGGGCGGGATCCTGCTCGGCGCGCTCGCGGGCTGGGTCGTCGTCCGCCGTGCCGGCGAGCGCTTCGCCCCGTTCATGGACGCGGCCGCGCCGGGCCTGCTGCTCGCGCAGGGGATCGGCCGGATCGGCAACTGGTGGAACCAGGAGCTCTTCGGCAAGCCCACCTCGCTGCCGTGGGGCCTCGAGATCGACAGCTCCCACCGGCCGCTGCAGTACCTCGGCGACTCGACCTTCCATCCGACCTTCCTCTACGAGCTCCTCTGGGACGTCGCCGGCGTCCTGCTCCTCCTCTGGGTGGCGCGGCGCTTCCGCCTGAAGCCCCCCGGCCTCTTCTGCCTCTACGTCGCCTACTACTGCTTCGGCCGCTTCTTCGAGGAGCTCCTCCGCGTCGACCCGGCCCACCGCTTCGGCGGCCTCCGCCTGAACGCGTGGGTCTCGATCGGCGTCTTCGTCGCGGCGGTCGCCGCGTTCCTCTGGGTGCGGGCGAGGGGGACGGAGGCGCGGCCGCGGCGGCCGGCGCGGCCGCAGGCGCCGCCGGGCCCGAAGATGGCCGTGCCGAAGGGGCGCGTCCGCTAGAGCCGGTACGGTGCGCGGGGTGGCGGCGGTTCCCGTGCGCGAGCTCGAGCTCGACCTCGATGCGTTCGAGGGTCCCTTCGACCTCCTGCTCTCGCTCGTCCTGCGCGAGGAGCTCCCGCTCGCCGAGGTCGACCTGGCGGGGATCGTCGTCGCGTTCGTCGAGCGCCTCGCCGAGCGGGACGAGCTCGACCTCGACGCCTGCGGCGAGTTCCTCGTCCTGATCGCGGCGCTGCTCGAGCTGAAGGCGCGCTTCCTCTTCCCCGAGGAGGAGGCCGAGCTCGCCGAGCTCGAGCCGGAGGAGGCGGCCGAGGAGCTCGCCCGCCGGCTCGCCGAGTACCGCCGCGCGAAGGAGGCGGCCGCCTGGCTCGCCGGCCGGCTCGCGGAGCCGCGCTACTTCAGGCTCGGCCCGGCGCCGCTCGCTCCCGCCCCGCCGGAGCCGGCGTTCGCCTCGCAGCGGCCGGAGCGGCTCGCCGAGGTCTTGCGCCTCCTCGCCGTCCCGCCGCCCGAGCCCTCGACCGCGCACATGGCGCTGCGCTTCCCGCCGGTCGCGCAGTTCCTCGAGCGGTGGCGGTCGCTGCTCGCCCGCCGCTCCCGGCTCGACTTTGAGGAGGGGGTCGCCGGCCTCTCCCGGATCGAGGTCGCGGTCGCGTTCCTCGCGCTGCTCGAGCTCCGCAAGGCCGGCGAGGTCGCGGTCTCGCAGGCCGCGCCGTTCGCCCCGATAAGGATTTCCCGTGCCGCCAGCGAAAGGAGCCTCTCGTGGACCGTCCACTCCGCCTGATCGCCCAGCATCCGGTCGAGGAGCTCGCCCGCACGGTCGAGGCGCTGCTCGTGATCGCCTCGGCGCCGCTCTCCGTGGACGAGCTCGCAGCCGCCGCGGCCGACGACCCGCAGCGGGTCGAGGAGGCGCTCGAGCTGCTCGGCGAGCGCTTCCGCGAGGGGCGAAGCGGGATCGTGCTCGAGCGCGTGGCCGGCGGCTTCGCCTTCCGCGCCTCCGCGGCCGCGGCCGCGGCCTGCGCGCGGCTGCAGGAGCGGCCGGCCGAGCGCGGGCTCTCGCAGGCGGCGCTCGAGACGCTCGCCGTCGTCGCCTACCTCGGCCCCTGCTCGCGGCCCGAGATCGCCCGCATCCGCGGCGTCAACGTCGACGGCGTCGTCGCCGGGCTCGTCGAGCGCGGCCTGCTCGCCGAGGCCGGCCGCGAGGGCGAGTTCGGCGCCGTCCGCTACCGCACGACGCCGCTCTTCGAGCGGGTCTTCGGGCTCGAGTCGCTCGCCGCGCTCCC
This sequence comes from Gaiellaceae bacterium, assembly GCA_035650615.1. Lineage (GTDB taxonomy): Bacteria > Actinomycetota > Thermoleophilia > Gaiellales > Gaiellaceae > PALSA-600. The sequence continues at coordinate 51,518 of DASRHI010000004.1, forward strand.
GCGCCTCGACGACCTCGGCGCCGACGCGGGCGAGATCCGCGCCCGGCTCGAGGCCGTCGCCGAGAAGCGCCCCGCCTAGCCTACGAGCGCTCCGCGAGCCAGACCGTCGGCTCGCCCTCGACGCCGGCGCGCATCATCGCGTCCTTCAGCTCGGCCATCCCGAAGAACGCCTGCGCCGACCCGGCGTCGTCGAAGTCGTGCGTCACGAGCACGTCGTTCGGGTCGTCGACCATCCGGAAGACCGCCTCCGCGCGCACCCCGTGCTCGCGCTGCACGTCGGCGAAGCCGTCGTAGACCTGCCGCCAGGCGTCGTAGTCGCGCACGCGGTGCCGGACGAACGAGCGGACCATCTTCTCCTCCTGCTCGGGGTCAGGTGAAGATGATCTCACCTCCGGCCGCGAGGCCGTAGAAGTCCCCGACCGTGATGATCCCGGACACCTGCGGGACGAAGTCCTCCTGCTCGAGCCCGAACATGTCGACCGTCGCCTTGCAGGCGTAGAGGCCGGCGCCGGAGTCGGCGATCAGCTCGACGAACTCCGCGACGGGCGGGATGTCGAGCTTCTCCATCCGGCGCTGCATCATCCTCGTCGCGAGCGACGAGAAGCCCGGCAGCGCGCCGAGCAGCGTCGGCAGGTGCAGGCCGGGGTTGCCGACGGTGGCGACGCGGATCCGGCTCTGGCGGTCGGGGCGGATCGCGTCGAGCCCGAAGAAGGTGAAGAAGACGTTCGCGTCGATGCCCTCCATGCGGGCGCCGTTCGCCATGATCAGCCCGGGGTAGACGCCCTCGAGCGACCCCTTCGAGATCACGATCGAGACCTTCTCGATCGTGGCGGGCTCGGCGCGGGCGGGAGCGGCGGTGTCGGGCAGCAGGCTCATCGCCGCCTCCTCAGATGCAGCCGTGTGGCTTCGGGATGCCGGCGATCTTCGCCGCGAGCTTCGCCGGGCCCCTCGGGAAGAGCTGGTAGAGCTCCTTGACCGAGACGCCCGACTCCTTGCCGAGCGAGCGGATCGAGGGGGCCGTGCCGGTGGTCAGGTACCGGTAGCGCAGGAACTCGATCACCTGCCAGTGGCGCTCGGTCAGCTCCGGCAGGCCGTTCGCGCGGGCGATCTCCTCGCCGAGCGCGTGGTCCCAGTCGGCCGGGTCGGCGAGGAAGCCCTCGGCGTCGGTCTCCACGACGCGGTCGGCGATGGTGGTTGTCGGCATGGTTCCTCCTCAGCGTTCGGTGCTCGCCGCCTGCCGCTTCCCGGCGGTGGGCATCCTCGGCCCGACGAGCGGGATGTCGTGGCCCGGCAGGAGCGCGTGCCAGTAGGCCCACTGGAACGCGAGCTTGCCGAGGTGGTTCAGGTGGGACTCGTGCAGCAGGCTGAGCGGGCCGGCCCCGGTCGGGAAGCGACCCGGCAGCGGCTCGGTGTCGTAGTTGAAGTCGATCAGGAGCGCCTTGTGGAAGCCCGTCTCGACGAAGCAGTTCGCGTGGCCGTCGTAGGCGGGCTCGAGCTCCTCGCCGGCGAGGTGGCGGACGACGTTGTCGACCAGCACCTCGGCTTCGAAGTGGGTGACCGAGCCCGCCTTCGAGGTCGGCAGGTCGGTCGCGTCGCCGAGCGCGAACACGTGCGGGTCGGCCGCGGCCTGCAGCGTGCGGCGGTCGGTCGGGACGAACCCGAGCGCGTCGCCGAGGCCCGGCGAGCGCTCGACGTAGGCGGCGCCGCCGTGGACCGGGACGGTGACGAGCAGGTCGAAGTCGACCGCGCGGCCGTCGTAGGAGGTGAGGACGCCGCCGGCGCCGTCGACCTCGCCCGCGCTGAACTCCGTCACGAGCTCGATCTCCTTGCGCTCGAAGAGCGCCGCCAGCTCGCGCGCGCAGACCGGCGTCGTGAACGCCGCGTCGAGCGGCGTCACGTAGGCGAGCTCGACCCCGCCGCGGACGCCCCGCTCGCGCAGGTACCAGTCCGCGAGGAACGCGAACTCGAGCGGCGCCACCGGGCACTTGATCGGCATGTCGACGAAGTTGACGACCAGGCGGCCGCGGTCGAGCCTCCGGAGCGCGCCCTGGAGGGCGGCGGCGCCGCCGGCGGTGTAGAAGGTGAACGCCCGCTCGTTCCAGCCGGGGCCGGTGAGCCCGTCCGTCTCCTCCGGCTGCAGGCGCGCGCCGGTCGCGACGACGAGGGCGTCGTAGCGGAGCGCGCCTCCGCCGGCGAGCCGGACCTCGCGGCGGTCGAGGTCGACGGCGTCGACCTCGGCCTCGTGGAAGTCGATGCCGCGGTGGAGCTGGCGGTGCCGCGGCCGGACGAGGCGATCGGCTTCCGCGAGCCCGAACGGGACGAACAGGAGGCCGGGCTGGTAGAGGTGGCTGTCGTCGCGGTCGACGACGTGGATCCGCGCCGCCTCGGCGTCGAGCCGGCGGCGGAGCCGGTTCGCGACCATCGTGCCGCCGGTGCCGCCCCCGAGGATCACGATCTGCCCGGCCATCTGCAGACAGCCTGGCCGCGGGCGGCGCGGACGCAATCGGCACTTTCCCGAAAGACGCGGTGGCAAAGCCGCGCCGTGCCGCCGCAGGGCGGGGGTGCGCGCCGTTCCGGCCCCGGGGGCCGGGCGGCGGGGCGCCGGGGCGCGGCGGCGCGAGGCGGGGCCGGGGCGCGGGGCGGCGCGGCGCCGGGTGGCGTCGGGCGGCGGCGGGCGGCGGCGGGCGGCACGGGGGCGGCGCCGGGCGGCGGGGCGCCGGGGCGCGGCGGCGCGGGGTGGGGCCGGGGCGCGGGGCGGCGCGGCGCCGCCGGCCTCCGCCCTCCGGGCCACCCTGTGGACGAGTCGTCGCCGAGTTGGCGCAATCGCCCGCCCCCGCGGCGGCTACCGTTCCGGAAGGGGCGCTCGCCCCCCGGGGAGGCCCCTCTCGCCGGCTCGCCCGCGGGAGCGGCGGGAAGGCGGCTGCGGTCGAATGCGTTCGAAGGAGTGAGATGGACGTCACCGAGCAGACGTGGGAGCAGGACGTGATCGCGCGGTCGGCCGAGCGGCCGGTCGTGGTCGACTTCTGGGCGGAGTGGTGCGGCCCGTGCAAGCAGCTCACGCCTGTCCTCGAGGCGGCGGTCGAGGGCCGCGACGTCGAGCTCGCCAAGGTCGACGTCGACGCGAACAAGGCCCTCGCGCGGGAGTACCGGGTCTCGGGGATCCCGGCGGTGAAGGCGTTCCGGAACGGCCGCGTCGTCGCCGAGTTCGTGGGCGCGCGTTCCCGCACAGCCGTCGACGCCTTCCTCGACGAGCTGACGAAGCCGCCGCTCGTCGAGTCGCTGAACGGCGACCACGAGCTCGCCGAGCCGCTCCGCGCCGGCGACTACGAGCGGGCCTTCGAGCTCCTGCTCGCCCGCGCCGCCGAGCCGGAGCGCCGGGACGAGGCGCGCGCGACGATGGTCGAGCTCTTCGGCGAGCTCGGCCACGACCATCCGCTCGCGAGCGCCTACCGCAAGCGGCTCGCGGCCCTCCTCTACTGAGGCCGCGCGGTGCAACGCCGCGGGGTCAGACCCCGGGATGTTGCGCGCGCCCGTGCAACGCCGCGGGGTCTGACCCTGGGCTGTTGCGCGCGCCCGGGCCGCGCCTTTCGCGACACTTGCGCGATGCGCCTCAACGCCTGGCTCGCGCGCGCGGGCGTCGCCTCGCGCCGCAAGGCGGACGACCTGATCAAGGCCGGCCGCGTCACCGTCAACGGCGAGCCGGGCCGGCTGAACACCTTCGTCTCCGCGCACGACCGGGTCGAGCTGGACGGCCGCCCGCTCGCGCAGCAGCGGCTGGCCTACGTGCTCCTGCACAAGCCCGCGGGCGTCGTCACGACCGCCCGCGACCCGCAGGGGCGCCGGACGGTGGTCGACCTCGTCGGCCACCCCTCGCGCGTCGTCCCCGTCGGGCGCCTCGACGCCGACACGACCGGCGCGCTCCTGCTCACGAACGACGGCGAGCTCGCCCACCGGCTCGCGCACCCGAGCCGCGAGGTCGACAAGGTCTACGTCGCCGAGGTCGAGGGCGACCCGCCGCCGGAGGCGCTCGCGCGCCTGGAGCGCGGCGTCGAGCTCGAGGACGGCCGCACCGCCCCCGCCCGCGCGCGGCGGCTCGGGCCCGGGCGGGTCGAGCTCACGGTCCACGAGGGCCGCAAGCACCAGGTGAAGCGGATGCTCGACGCGGTCGGCCACCCGGTGCGCCGGCTGCACCGGAGCGCCTACGCCGGGCTGACCCTGGAGGGGCTCGAGCGCGGCGCGTGGCGCGAGCTCGAGCCCTCCGAGGTCGAGCGGCTCAGGGGCCGCTGAGCCCGCCTACGGCTTCGGCGCCTTCGCGAAGAAGACGCTCGAGAGGTCGGCGACCTGCGCGTCGCGGGTCCCGAGCGGGTCGAGCCCGAAGCGGTGCTCGATCGTCGCCAGGATCGACGTGGTGTCGTGCTCGGTGCTGTCGACGACGAAGTCGCCCTGGAGGTGCGGCGCGATCACGAGCGCGGGGATCCGCGTCCCGGGGCCCCAGACGTCGTGCGGGCCGTTGTCGTTGCCCTGCCCCGGCGGCGGGACGTGGTCCCACTGGCCGCCGAACTCGTCGTAGGTCACGATCACCATCGTGTCGCGGGCGCAGGCGCTCTCCTCGATCGACTTCACCAGGTCGACGAGGTGGTCGCTCCCGTCCGGCTCGCTCGCGTAGCCCGGGTGCTCGTTCTCCTCGCCGATCGGCTTCACGAAGCTGACCGGCTTCAGCCTGCACTCGGTCGACGAGGCGGCCGCGAGGCCCTCGAACGCCGTCTCGTCCTGCAGGTGCGACCGCCCGGGCGCCCCCGGCCCGTAGTTCGCGAAGTACGCGAACGGCTGGTGGTGGAACTGGAAGAGCGGATCGGGATGGCCCGCGACCGCGTCGTTCCATCCGCCGGCGTACCACGCCCAGTCGATCCCCGCGTCCGTGAGCCGGTCGCCGATCGTGGGCGCGGTCTGCGCCGGCAGCTGGAGCCCGAAGCTCCCGAACGGCGTCGCGAACGGCTGCATCGTGTTGACGGCGTAGTTGCCGCACACCTTCGCCGCCGGCGGAGCCGGGCAGGCGACCGTGAGCGGGTTGCGCTGCACGGGACCGGTGGGCGTGTACAGCGGGTAGGCGACCGGCATCCCGTTCGAGTCGATGATCGAATGGGCGCCGGCGTGCGCGCCGCCGGGCGAGCCTGTCGGGTCGACCGGCGTGGCGGCCGCGATCAGCCACTGGTGGTTCAGGAACGAGCCTCCGAACGCCGCCTGGAAGAAGTTGTCGGCGATCGCGTACCTCGGATGCCCGGGCCGGTGCAGGTACTCGTAGATCGGGAGCTTCGTCGTGTCGTACACGCCCATCGTCGTGCCGGCCGAGTCGCTGCCCGACATGTAGCGGTTCTGCTGCCCGCCGTTCAGCTGGTACTGCTCCTGGTAGAACTCGTGCACCAGGTCGCGGGTGCAGCCGCCCGCCCGCGCGTCGGGGACGGGCGTGTTCGTGGCCGGGTCGATGCCGGGATCGCGCAGGCCGTTCGGGAAGCTGAACGCGTGCGCGATCGGCGGGCACGTGATCGACGACGGGTGGATGAAGTCGTCGATCGTGAACCACGTGTTCGTGAAGTGGCTCGTGATCCCGTGCGTCGCGTCGGTGCACGTCGCCGAGAGCGGGGGCGAGGTCAGGTTGGCGTCGAGCTGCTTGAGGCAGCCGTACTTCACGCCGTTCTGGTCGACCTGCTCGGTGTGCGCGGCGTCCGCGTTCGAGCGCCCGTTCACGCCCTCCCAGCCGCCGTAGAGGTTGTCGAAGCTGTGGTTCTCCTCGTAGATGACGACGATGTGGTCGATCTTGTCGAGCTGTCTCGCGGCGACGACGGCCGCGCCAGGAGGCGCGCCGCCGGCCGGGTTGGCGGCCGCTCCGTCGGTCCTCGCCGACGCGAGGCTGCCGGTGAGCGCAGTCGCCAGACCCGCGACGGCGGCCACCGCGAGGGCCCCGAGGCCCCGTGTCCTCCACTTGCTCATCGCTCTGCGACCCTCCTCGAATCGTCGTTGCACGAGCCTTCCCCCCGGACGAAGGCGTCCGCGGGAGTCTAAGCGCCCCCCGGGGGCCCGCGCGAGCGGCGCGGGCCCCCGGAGGCGCGTCCTCACGGCGAGGGCACGAGCGCCGGGCAGCTCGGCGCGGCCGCGCCGTTGCCGTCGACGCAGTTGATCCGGCCGTTCGGCGCCGCCTTCACGACCGGGCTCAGCGGCGAGCTCGCCGCGATGTAGTCCGCCGCGACCTGGTCCATGATGTCCTGCGTCGTCACCCGCGGCGTGAAGAACGGGTAGCCGTCGCCGCCGTTTGCCATGAAGTCGTTCTCGGCGATCTTGTACGACGAGGCCGCCGTCAGGTCGACCGGCGTCGCGGTGCAGTTGCCGGACGCGTCCGCCCTCACCGCCGAGACGACCCGGCTCCCGGCCGGCGCCGCGATGTCGTAGGTGAAGCAGAGCCCCGACACCTGCGGGAACCGTCCGGCCACGGCCGGCATCTGGCCGACGCCGTTCTCGAGCATCGTCTTCAGCTCGGCGCCGGTGACGGTGAGCGTGACGACGATGTTCCCGAACGGCAGCTCGGTCAGCACCTGCCCGCGCGTGATCGGGAACGGCGGCGGGGTGTAGGCCGGGCAGAAGTCGCTCGGGTTGTCGGTCGTCGGGCAGGTGAGGTCGGAGCGCAGGCCGCCCGAGTTCGTGATCGCGAAGTCGACGCCGATGGGGGCGTACTTCGTCCGCATCGCGTCGGCGACGACGTCGCCGACGAGCGACTCGCACGTCCGGCCGACGTCGTTGCCGCACTGGTCGGCCCGCGGGATGAACTTGCTCGAGCTGCCGATCACCGAGCTCAGGATCGGCCCGAGCTGGCCGTTGAGGTCGTCGATCCTCGCCTGGATCGCGGCGTCGGGCGTGACGCCGATGTCCCACGGCTTGTGGAAGTCGGCCGTCTTGTAGACGACGCCCTGCTTGCCCGGGCCGATCACGAGGCGGATGCGGGTGAAGCGGATCCCCTTGCTGCGGTTCTCGGTCACGAGCACGCCGTTTCCGCGTGTCGTGAGCACCTGGAAGTCCGTGTGGTCGCCGATCACCGCCGCCACGTTCGAGACGTGGTCGGCGAGGTCGACGAGCGGGCCGGACGGGTCGGTGAGCGTGCCCTCGGTGGCGCCGAGGTGGCCGATCGCGACGACGGCGTCGGTCTTCGGCGCCAGCGCCGCCGCCTCGGCGTCGACCGCGGCCGTCGAGTCGGCGACGTGGAACGGCTTCACCCCCTCCGGGTTCGTCAGCTCGAGCAGGTCGTCGTTGGAGAAGCCGACGATGCCGAGCTTCACGCCCTGGTCGAAGGTGAAGACGTGCGACGGCGACCACTCCGCGGGCGTCTTCCCGGCCGCGTCGACGATGTTCGCCGAGACGAACGGGTAGTCGGCGAGCGGGATCAGCTGGGTGCGGAGGTACTCCTGACCGCGGTCGAAGTTGTGGTTGCCGAGGCCGTCGACGTCGATCCCCATCATGTTCATGAGCTCGATCGTCGGCTTGTCGCCGAAGAAGTTCGAGATCGGCGGGGTCGCGCCGACCGAGTCGCCCGCGGCGAGCTCGAGCACGCGCGGCTTGCCGTCGTCGCTCGAGCGCGCCGACTCCGCCTCGTAGGTCTCGAACCACTTCTTCAGGAACGCCGAGCCGCCGATCCCGAACGTCGGCCCGACCGAGTCGGCCGCCTCGCTGAGCGGGATGAGCTGGCCGTGGTAGTCGCTGATGTCGAGCAGCGTCACCTCGACGAGCTGGTCGGCGCCCTCGACGATGTCGTAGAGGATCCGCCCGCGGGCGTTCTGCGGCCCGGGGATGCCCATCAGGAACGCGATCGTGGGCGCGACGTCGATCGCGCGGACTCCCTTCACCGCCGGCGAGCGCTCGATCCCGGGGCCGCCGGCGACGAAGGTCGCGTGCATGTCGACGTTCCCGGTCCTGCTCACGAGGCTCGGCAGGTAGCCGTGCTGCCCGAAGAAGTGCGAGAGGGCGATCGCGACCCCGTTCGTGCCCGCGTCGGACTGGTACGGGGGCTGGGTGACGACGACGACGTCGCCGCTGCGGTTCGGGTGCAGGGAGTCGGAGCCGTCGACGTCGCGCAGCTCCTCCTTCCGCAGCACCTTCGCGACCACCTGCTTCCCAGGGTTCGCCGGGTCGGTCAGGCGCTGGAACGCGTCGATCGCCGCGGTGCGGACGGCCTCGTACGTGATCCCCGCCGGCAGGGACGTGTTGACGTAGACCTGGATCGTCCCGCCGGCCCAGCACGCCTTCGCGAGGTCGGTCGCCGCGGCGCCGCAGTTCGACGCGTTGGCGTTGCTCGCGTGCAGCGGGACGTCCGTGCCGGTCACCGTGTTGTGCACCGTCGCGTCGAAGAGCACCTTGTTGGCGTTGACCGCGTACCGCTGCGCGCCGAACCCGTGGTCGGAGGTCGCGAACGTGGTCGGGTTCCCGCCCATCAGGTCGCGGGCGAGCTTCAGCTTCGCGTCCGCCTCGTGGTAGGCGCTGCGGATGTAGCCCTCGCGCACCTCGACCCGGTGGGCGGTGCCGCGGCCGGTGCACTGGACGTCGTCGAACTTCGGCAGCACGTCGTAGCAGGGGTTCGGGCTGCCGTCAGGGTCGCTCGGCGTGACGAGGCCCATGAACTGGTGCGAGACCTCGTCGGTGAACGGGTAGCCGACCAGCGCCAGGTCGGTGTCGGGCTGGAGCTCCCCGAGGACGTAGCGGAGCACGGCGTCGCCGTAGGCGGCCTCGAGGTCGCGGCCCTGCTCGACGTAGGTGTCCTCGTCGATGATGCCCGCCTCCTCCGGGGCGAAGTCCGCCGAGACCGCGGTCGGCAGGTCGTCGGCGATGTGCTTCTCGAGCCGGTCCTCGCCGGCGCCGCCGGCGGGGAGCGCGTTGCACGCCGCCGTCGAGCACGTGGCGATCACGCGCTCGACCGACGTGAAGTAGAGCTTGAACGACGAGAGGTCCGGCGAGAGCGTGATCAGCTTCACGTAGAAGCCGGCGGTCTGGCCGGCGCGGGAGCCGATCAGCCCGTCCGCGCCCTTGAGCTTGATCTCCTTCCAGTCGCCCGCCTTCAGGTCGGCGGACTTCTGCGAGCCGTCCTTGCCGGCGGCGCTGCGGACGAGGAGGACGTGGTCGTAGGCGCGCGTCGCGTCGGCGACGCCGTCGTAGACGTAGACGTCGTAGGACCGGTTCGGGTTCTGCGCCGCGAAGGTCGTGTTCACGGCGAGCGTCGTCTGCATCGGCGTCGTGGCCGGGTCGCCGGCGGGCACGTTCGTCCAGCCGGCGGCCGGCGCGAAGCTCGCCACCTGGTAGGAGAGCCCGAACGCGGCCGCGCCGTTCTGCTCCGACGTCACGGCCGGGCGCGTGAGCACGCCGCGGGTGGAGAAGAAGTTCGCGAAGTCGACCGTCGGGCCCGCGATGCCGGCGGAGCGGCCGCCGGTCCACTCGATCTGCGCGACCTTCTTGCCGGCGCGCTCGGCGGCGTTCGCGATCGTGTCGGCCTGGAGCACGCCCGAGCCCGAGAACGACGTCCTGCTCGTGAACGCGTCGCCCGAGCGGAAGAACGTGTTGTTGGTCGAGCCGTGCTCGGAGGGGTACGTCCCCGTCGCGATCGTGTACCAGCCGACGCCGGTGTTCGGCGGGAAGGCCTGCACCATCCCGTCGTCGCCGGCGGCGCCGTCCTTCAGCAGCCTCGCGTACGTGGGCATCGCGCCCTCGCGCGCGTAGCGCTCCATCAGGTCGGGCCGCATCCCGTCCGAGGCGAACAGGACGACCTTCTCGGCCGGCCGCACGGCGCTCCCCGTCGCCGCCGCCGAGCCCGCTCCGAGCGCCACGACCGCTCCGAGCGTCGCGGCGCCGAGGACCACCTGCCAGACGCGGTGCATGCCCAAAGGCTTCATGCCCGCCCTCCCTTCTCTCTTCTTGGCGTTCGAGTGTCCGGCGCGAACCTACCGCGGGTCGCCCGCGGCGGCAATGGGGCTCCCCCGCGGTTCTCCGGACCGTTACCCGCGCGTGACGAAACCCATGCGCTCGTACATCGCGACGAGCGTGGGGGTGGAGGCCGCGCGGGCCTTGTCCGCTCCGACCCGGAGGAGGCGCGCGAGCTCGGCCGGGTCGCCGCGCAGCTCGTGGTAGCGCGCCTGGATCGGCTCGAGCAGCGCGATCACCGCCTCGGCCACGTCGGCCTTGAAGCGGCCGTAGCCGCCGCTGTCGTACCGCACCTCGATCGCGCCCGCGGTCTCGCCGGTCGCGACCGACATGATGTCGATCAGGTTCGTCACGCCGGGCTTGTCGTCGCCGCGGCGCACCTCGCTGCCCGAGTCGGTGACCGCGCTCCTCACCTTCTTGCGGATCGTCTCCGGAGGGTCGAGCATGAGCAGCGTCCCCTGCGGAGTCCCGCCGGTCGTCGACATCTTCCTCGTCGGCTCCTGCAGGTCCATGATCCGCGCGCCGGTCTCCGGGTAGACGCCGCGCGGCACCGTGAACGTCCACCCGAAGCGGGCGTTGAAGCGCTCCGCGAGGTCGCGCGCGAGCTCGAGGTGCTGGCGCTGGTCGTCGCCGATCGGGACGGCGTCGGTCTGGTAGAGGAGGATGTCGCCGGCCATGAGGACGGGGTAGGTGAAGAGGCCGGCGGAGACGAATTCCTGCCGCTCGCCCTTCTCCTTGAACTGCGTCATCCGGCCGAGCTGGCCGTAGCTCGCGACCGCCGAGAGCAGCCACGCCGCCTCGGCGTGGGCGGTCACGTGGCTCTGCGCGAACACGGTGGAGCGGTCGGGGTCGAGCCCGGTGGCGAAGAGGAGCGCCGCGAGGTCGAGCGTGCGCTCGCGCAGGTCGGCGGGGTCGTGCTCGACCGTGATCGAGTGCAGGTCGACGATGCAGAAGAAGGCCTCGCCCTGCTCCTGCGTCGCGACGTACTGGCGGAAGCCGCCGGAGTAGTTGCCGAAGTGCTTGGCGCCGGTCGGCTGGATGCCCGAGAAGATCCGCATGCGCGTGAGCCTAGCGCCCTACACTGAGGAGCATGGCCGTCGTCGACCGGCCCTGGACCCCGTCCTCGTGGCGGGAGCGGGAGGCGCTCCACCAGCCGGAGTGGCCCGACCCTGCGCGCGTCGAGGCGGTCTCGCGCCGGCTCCACGCCCTCCCGCCGCTCGTCTTCGCCGGCGAGGCCCGGCAGGTGCGCGCGGCGCTCGCCGAGGTCGCCGCCGGGCGGGCGTTCCTGCTCCAGGCGGGCGACTGCGCCGAGTCGTTCCACGACTACGAGCGGCTGACCGAGACGGGCGCCGCCTACGCGGCCGTCGCGATCCGCGAGCGCCTGAAGATCCTGCTCCAGATGGCGGCCGTGCTCACCTACGGCGCCGCGCTGCCCGTGCTCAAGGTCGGGCGGATCGCGGGGCAGTTCGTGAAGCCGCGCAGCGCGCCGACCGAGCCGGCGCCCGGCGGCGAGATCCCCGTCTTCCGCGGCCACATGGTCCACGACGACGCGCCGACCGCCGCCGCGCGCGTGCCCGACCCGGAGCGGATGCTGCAGGGCTACCTGTACTCGGCCTCGGCGCTCAACCTCGTGCGCGCGTTCACGAAGGGCGGCTTCGCCGACCTGACGCAGGTGCACGCCTGGAACCAGAACTTCGTCGCGAGCTCGCCGCAGGGGCGCCGCTACGAGCAGCTCGCCTCCGAGATCGAGCGGGCGCTCGCGTTCATGGCCGCCTGCGGCATCGACCTCGCGGCGACGCCGCAGCTCCACCAGGTCGACGTCTGGACGAGCCACGAGGGGCTCCTGCTCGAGTACGAGGAGGCGCTGACGCGGCGCGACTCGCTCACGGGCGACTGGTACGACTGCTCGGCCCACATGCTCTGGCTCGGGAACCGCACGCGCGCGCTCGACGGCGCGCACGTCGAGTTCTTCGCCGGCGTGCACAACCCGCTCGGGGTCAAGGTCGGGCCGGAGGCGACCGCCGAGGAGGTCGTCGAGCTGTGCGGCCGGCTCAACCCCGACCGCGTGCCGGGCCGGCTGACCCTGATCGCCCGGCTCGGTGCCGGGGAGGTCGCCGAGCGGCTGCCGCCGCTCCTGCGCGCGGTGCGCGAGGCGAAGCACCCGGTCGTGTGGGCCTGCGACCCGATGCACGCGAACGTCTTCGTCGCGAACGGGCGCAAGACGCGCCACTTCGACGCGATCATGGCCGAGCTCGAGGGCTTCTTCGCCGCGTGCCGCGCGGAGCGCGTGTGGCCCGGCGGCGTCCACCTCGAGTACACCGGCGAGGACGTGACCGAGTGCCTGGGCGGGTCGGAGGGCCTCGCCGAGGAGCACCTCGACCACCGCTACGAGACGCTCTGCGACCCGCGCCTGAACGCGCGCCAGTCGCTCGACCTGGCCTTCCGCCTGGCCGAGCTCATGCGGCGCTAGTGGTCGGCCGCGTCGCGATCGTCGGGACGGGCCTGATCGGCGCGTCGGTCGGCCTCGCCGCGAGGCGCGCCGGCGCCGCCGTCGCCGGCTGGGACCCCGACCCGGCCGCGCTCGCGGCGGCGGAGGCGCGCGGCGCGCTCGACGAGGCCGCAGGGACGCTCGAGTCGGCGCTCGCCGGGGCCGAGCTCGCGGTCGTCGCGGCGCCGATCGCCGCGCTCGCGGGGGTCGTCGCGGCCGTGCTCGAGGCGACCGGCGAGGAGACCACCGTGACCGACGTCGGCTCGACCAAGGCGAGCGTCGTCGCCGCCGCCGGCGGCTCCCCGCGGTTCGTCGGCGGCCACCCGATCTGCGGCTCGGAGGCGCGTGGCGCCGAGCACGCCTCCGCCGGGATCTTCGAGGGCGCGACGTGGTTCCTGACGCCGACCGCGCAGACCGACAACGAGCGCCACCGGCTCGTGCACGGCTTCGCCGGCTCGCTCGGGGCGTTCCCGGTCGCGATCGACCCCGCCGCGCACGACCGGCTCGTCGCGATGACGAGCCACCTGCCGCACGTGCTCGCGAACGTGGTCGTGAACCAGGCGGGCGCGGTGCGCGTCGAGGGGCACGAGCCGCTCGCGAACGCCGGCGGCTCGCTGCGCGACATGACGCGCATCGCCGGCGCGAACCCCCGCATCTGGACCGACATCTTCCTCGACAACGCGGGCGCGCTGCGCGACGCGCTCGCCGAGCACCGCCGGCGGGTCGAGCAGGTCGAGGCCGCGCTCGCCGAGGGCGACGCCGGCTTCCTCGCGCGCTTCATCGGCGAGGCCTCGCAGAACCGCCGGCGCATGCTCGAGAGCGCCTACGACGACGCCGGCGCGCTGCAGCACGTGCGCGTGCACGTGCCCGACCGTCCGGGCGTGCTGCAGGGGATCACGCAGGCGCTCGGCGCGGAGCGGATCAACATCGAGGACTTCGAGCTCGAGCACATCTCGCCCGAGCGCGGCGGCACGCTCACGCTGCTCGTCACCGGCGAGGGCGAGGCGCGCCGCGCCGCCGAGCTGCTCGAGAGCCAGGGCTACGACGTGCTCGTCTCGCCGGTGCTGTGAGGGTCGAGCCGCGCGCCCGCCTCGACGGGCACTTCGCCGTCCCCGGCGACAAGTCGATCTCGCACCGGGCGCTCCTCGTCGGCGCGCTCTGCGAGGGCGAGACGCTCGTGCGGCAGTGGGGCCGCTCGGGCGACACCGAGTCGACGCTCGCGGCCGTGCGCGCGCTCGGGGTCGAGGTCGAGGAGCGCGACGCGGAGACGCTCGCCGTGCACGGCGCCGGGCTGCGCGGGCTGCGGCCGCCCGGGGCGCCGGTCGACTGCGGCAACGCCGGCACGCTCGCGCGCCTCCTGACCGGGGCGCTCGCGTTCCAGGACGGGCGCTTCGAGCTCGTCGGCGACGCCTCGCTCTCGCGCCGGCCGATGGAGCGCGTGGTGACGCCGCTCCGGCTGATGGGCGCCTCGGTCGAGGCGGCGGACGGGCACCTGCCGCTCGTCGTGGAGGGCCGCGAGCTGCACGGGGTCGCGTACGAGCTCCCGGTCGCGAGCGCGCAGGTCAAGTCGGCGATCCTGCTCGCCGGGCTCGGCGCGCGCGGGCGCACCACCGTGGTCGAGCCGGTGCCGACGCGCGACCACACGGAGCTCATGCTCGAGGCCGCCGGGGCGCGGGTGCGGCGCGGGGCGCGCTCGGTCTCCGTCGAGGGCGGCGCGCGCCTGCGGCTCGGCGAGGTGCTCGTGCCCGGCGACGTCTCCTCGGCGGCGCCCTTCCTCGTCGCCGCGGCGCTCCTGCCCGGCTCGACCCTGACCGTGCACGACGTCGGCCTCAACCCGCGGCGGGCCGGCCTCCTCGACGTGCTCGAGCGGATGGGGGTGCGCGTCGGCGTGGTCGGCCGGCGCCGGGTCGCGGGCGAGCTCGTCGGCGACGTCGAGGTCGCCGGCACGCACGAGCTCGTCGCGACGCGGGTCGGGGCGCGCGAGGTGCCGGCGCTCGTGGACGAGCTGCCCCTCGTCGCGCTGCTCGGCGCGTTCGCGCACGGCGAGACGGTCGTGAGCGGGGCGCAGGAGCTGCGCGCGAAGGAGTCGGACCGGATCGAGACCGTCGTCGCGGCCCTGCGCGCGGTCGGCGTGCGGATCGAGGCCCGCCCGGACGGCTTCGCCGTGCGCGGCACGCCCGCGCGCCCGCGCGGCGGCGTCGTCGACGCGGCCGGCGACCACCGCGTCGCGATGCTCGGGGCCGTGGCCGGCGCGGTCTCGCGCGAGGGGGTCAGGCTCGAAGGGGCCGAGGCCGTCGCGATCAGCTTCCCCGGGTTCTTCGACCTGCTTGACTCTCTGTCCGCGTGATCGTGGCGATCGACGGGCCGGCCGGCGCCGGCAAGAGCACCGTGGCGCGGGCCCTCGCGGCGCGCCTCGGCTTCCGCTACCTCGACACCGGCGCGATGTACCGCAGCCTGACCTGGCTCGCGCTCCAGCGCGGGGTGCCGCTGGGCGACGGGGAGCCGCTCGGGCGGCTCGCCGCCGAGAACCCGGTCACGTTCGACGCGCAGGGGCGCGTCTTCATCGCCGGGATGGACGTGACGGGGGCGATCAGGCGGGTGCAGGTCGACCGGGAGGTGCCGGTCGTCGCGCGCCACCCGGAGGTGCGGGCGGTGATGCGCGAGCGGCAGCGCGAGCTCGCCGCCGAAGGGGACGTCGTGATCGAGGGTCGCGACATCGGCACCGTCGTCGTCCCCGGCGCGGAGGTGAAGGTGTACCTCGTCGCCGACCCGGCGGTGCGCGCGGCGCGCCGGCAGGCCGAGCGGCCCGAGATCGGCGCCGACGCGCTCGCGACCGACCTCAAGCTGCGCGACCGGTCCGATCGCGAGCGCATGCAGCCCGCGGCGGACGCGGAGGAGATCGACACGACGGAGCTCGGGGTCGACGACGTGGTCGCGCGGATCGAGCAGCTCGTGCGCGCCCGGTCGGCCGTGTAGTGACGTACGGCGACCTCGCCTGGCGCACGTCGCGGCTCTACCTGCAGCCGCTCACGAAGGTCGCGACGCGCGCCCGCGGGTACGGGCTCGAGCGGATCCCGCGCGAGGGCGGCTGCGTGCTCGCCGTGAACCACCTCGCGTGGATCGACATCGCGCTCGTGGGCGCGCTCTCGCCGCGGAACATCAACTACGTCGCGAAGGTCGAGGTGAGCGGCTTCCCGCTCGTCGGGCGGTTCCTGCTCTGGCACGGCGTCATCACCGTGCGCCGCGGCGAGTCCGACCGCGACGCGGTGCGGAAGATGCGCGAGTACGCCCGCGCCGGCCGCGCGATCGGGGTCTTCGTCGAGGGCACCAGGCAGCGGTCGGGGCGGCCCGGGAAGGCGCAGCCGGGAGCGGCGATGGTCGCGATCCAGGAGGGCGTCCCGGTGCTGCCGATGGCGGTCTACGGCACGGCGTCGTGGCGGGTCGGGAACTTCGCGCCGTGCTCGCTCGCGGTCGGGGAGCCGGTGCGTTTCGACGGCCTGCCGAAGGGCGGCCGCGGCTACAAGGAGGCGACCGCCGAGATCGAGCGCCGCATCCACCTCCTCTTCGACTGGCTCGCCGGCGTCCACGCACGCGGCCGCCCCCGCGGCGAGACGCCCCCGCTGTGAGCGGGGAGCTGCTCGGGACGGTGGCCGTCGTCGGCTTCCCGAACGTCGGCAAGTCGACGCTCGTGAACCGGCTGACGGGCTCGCGGGCCGCCGTCGTCCACTCGACCCGCGGCACGACGCGCGACCGCAAGGAGCTCGTCTGCGAGTGGGGCGGGCGGCGCTTCCTGCTCGTCGACACGGGCGGCGTCGACGTCGCCGCGCGCGACGAGCTGACGCGCCGGGTCGCGGCGCAGGCGCGCGCCGCCGTCGCCGAGGCCGACCTCGTCCTCTTCGTGGTCGACGCCCGGGCCGGCGTCACGCCCGGCGACGAGGAGCTCGCGCAGCTCCTCCGCGCCGTGCGCAAGCCCGTGCTCCTGCTCGCGAACAAGGTCGACGACCCGGGCGCCTCGCCGCTCGCGCTCGAGTTCCACCGTCTCGGGCTGGGCGACCCCGTCCCGCTGTCGGCGCTGCACGGCACCGGGACGGGCGACCTCCTCGACGCCGTCGTCGAGCGGCTCGAGCAGGCGGGGTCACCGCGCCCGGCGACCGGCGAGGAGGCGATCCGCGTCGCGATCCTCGGCCGGCCGAACGTCGGCAAGTCGTCGCTCTTGAACGCGCTCCTCGGCGCCGAGCGGACGATCGTCTCGGAGACGCCGGGCACGACGCGCGACGCGATCGACACGGTGCTCGAGCGCGACGGGCGGACGTTCGTGCTCGTCGACACGGCCGGCCTGCGGCGCAAGCGCAGGCAGCGGCAGGGAATCGAGTACTACTCGGAGCTGCGCGCGCGCGAGGCGGCCGAGCGCGCCGACGTCGCGCTCGTGCTCGTCGACAGCTCCGAGGGGATCGTCGACGGCGACCTCGCGGTCGCCGACATCGCGCGCAGGGCACAGTGCTCGACCCTTGTCGTCCTGTCCAAGTGGGACGTTTCCCGGGTGACCATCGAGGAGATCCGGCCCCAGCTCGCCGCGCGGCTGCGGCAGCGGCCCCCGTTCGTCACGACCTCGGCGGTGACGGGCCGCGGCGTCACGCGGGTGCTCGAGAAGGTCGCGGAGCTCTTCGAGAAGCACGCCGGCCGCATCCCGACGGCCGAGCTGAACCGCTTCCTCTCCGAGCTGCGCGAGGAGCGCCAGCCGCCGGCGCGCGGCCGGCGGCGCCTCAACCTCCTCTACGGGGCCCAGGTCGCGGCACGGCCGCCGCGCTTCCGCTTCACCGTCAACGATCCGAGCCTCGTCACGCGCGACTACGGCTACTGGGTCGAGAACCGCCTGCGCGAGCGGTTCGGGCTCGACGGCGTCCCGGTCACGATCGACTTCCGGCCGCGCTCGTGAGGGCGGTCGTCGTCGGCGGGGGCACCTGGGGGACGGGCTTCGCCCGCCTGCTCGCGGACCACGGCTTCGAGGTGACGCTCGCGGTGCGCGACCCGGAGGTCGCGCGCGCGATCGCGGCGACCGGCCGCAACCCGCGCTACTCGACGGGCGTCGGCCTCGACGGGGTCGCCGCGGCGACGGTCGCGACCGCGCCGGTCGCGGACGCGGAGCTCGTCGTCGTCGCGGTGCCGAGCCGCTCGTTCCGGGCGGTGGTCGAGTCGCTCCCCGGGACGGCGCCGGTGCTGAGCCTCACGAAAGGGCTCGACCCGGAGACGGGCGAGCGCCTCTCCACGCTCGTGCGCGGGCGCTCGGTCGCGGTGCTCTCCGGGCCCAACATGGCCGAGGAGGTGCTCGCGGGCCTGCCGGGCGCGACCGTGATCGCGAGCGACGACGTCCTGCTCGCGCGGCGGCTGCAGGAGGCGATCAACTCGCGCGCCTTCCGCGTCTACGTGAACGACGACCTGATCGGCGTCGAGCTCTGCGCGGCGGCGAAGAACGTGATCGCGCTGGCCGCGGGCGCCGTCGACGGGCTCGGGCTCGGCGACAACGCCAAGGCGGCGCTCGTGACGCGCGGCCTCGTCGAGATGGCGCGGCTCGGCGAGCGGCTCGGCGCCGACCCGGAGACGTTCTCGGGCCTCGCCGGGATGGGCGACCTGATCGTGACGTGCTGGCACCCGAGCGGGCGCAACCGCCGGGCGGGGGAGCTGATCGCGCGGGGCGAGTCGCCGGAGCGGGCCCTCGCCGAGATCGGGCAGGTCGTGGAGGGGCTGACGACGGCGCCCGTCCTGCGCGACCTGTCGCGGCGGCTCGGGATCGAGATGCCGATCACGGAGGGGGTCTGCGCCGTGCTCGAGGGCCGGCCGCTGCACGAGCTCGCCGCCGACCTGATGGGCCGCCGGCCCACGGACGAGTGAGGATAGGGTGTCGCGGATGAGCGCCCGGTCCTTCTCGTTCACCTCGGAGTCCGTCACCGAGGGCCATCCCGACAAGGTCGCCGACCAGGTCTCGGACTCCGTCCTCGACGCGGTGCTCGCGGACGACCCCGACGGGCGCGTCGCCTGCGAGACGCTGATCACGACCGGGCTCGTCGTCGTCGCCGGCGAGATCACGACGTCGACGTACGTCGACATCCCGCGGATCGTGCGGGAGCGCATCGGCGCGATCGGCTACACGCGCGCGAAGTACGGCTTCGACGCCGAGACGTGCGGCGTGATCGTCGCGCTCGACGAGCAGTCGCCGGACATCGCGCAGGGCGTCGACACCGCGTTCGAGGTGCAGCACGACCCGGGCGACGACGACCCGCTCGACCGGGTCGGCGCCGGCGACCAGGGGATGATGTTCGGCTACGCCACCGACGAGACGCCGGAGCTGATGCCGCTCCCGATCATGCTCGCGCACAAGCTCGCGCGGCGGCTGTCGGAGGTACGGAAGGCGGACGTGCTGCCCTACCTGCGCCCGGACGGGAAGGTGCAGGTGTCGATCCGGTACGAGGTCGACGAGCGCGGGCGGCGGCGGCCGGTCGAGATCGAGCGGGTGCTCGTCTCCGCCCAGCACCGCGAGGGGCTCGACCCCGAGGCGATGCTCAAGCCCGACCTGATCGAGCACGTGATCCACCCGATCCTGCCCCCGTCGATGTACGACGAGCGGCGGCTCGAGGAGAAGGGGTTCGTGTACGTGAACCCGACCGGGAAGTTCGTGATCGGCGGCCCGATGGGGGACACGGGCCTCACCGGCCGCAAGATCATCGTCGACACCTACGGCGGCGCCGCGCCGCACGGCGGCGGCGCGTTCTCGGGCAAGGACCCGACGAAGGTCGACCGCTCGGCCGCCTACGCGGCGCGCTACGTGGCGAAGAACGTCGTTGCGGCGGGGCTCGCGGCGCGCTGCCAGGTGCAGGTCTCGTACGCGATCGGCGTCGCGCACCCGTTCTCGGTGCTGATCGACTGCTTCGACACCGAGGCGGTGGCCGTCGACCGGATCGCCTCGCTCGTGGACGAGCACTTCGACCTGCGCCCGGCCGCGATCCTGCGCGACCTCGACCTGCGCCGGCCGATCTACGCGAAGACCGCGGCGTACGGCCACTTCGGCCGCGACGACCACGACTTCACCTGGGAGCGGGTCGACAAGGCGCAGGCCCTCCGCGAGGCCGCCGGCCTCGGCCGCCTCGCCGCCGAGCCCGTCGCCTGACGCGCAACGATTCGGGGTCTGACCCCGCGCCGTTGCGCCGCGCTGCCCCCGCGCCGTTGCGCCGCGCCGCCCGCCGCTCAGGCGGCGGGGCGGACGAAGAGGCCGGCGGCGGCCTTCTCGCCGATCGCCTTCTCGGCGCCCTCGAGGCGGACGCGGAACTGGCCGGCGGCAGGCTCGGCCGCCTTCAGCTCGATCCGGGCGCCGGGGACGAGCCCCTCGTCGTAGAACCAGTGCAGGAGCGCGCCGTCGTGCTCGGCGAGGCGCACGATCGTCGCCGCCTCGCCCGCCTCGAGCGCCGTCAGGGGCTCGAGCTCGTGGTTCTCGGCCTGCTCGACGTCGGTGTCGACCGGCCAGCCGTGCGGGCAGCGCTCGGGGTGGCCGAGGCGCGCCTCGATCCGCTCGACCATGTCGTCGCTGAAGGTCTCGCCGAGCTGGTCGGCGTGCACGTGCGCCTCGGCGGCGGTGTAGCCCATGAAGTCGGTCAGGAGCCGCTCGATGATCCGGTGCTTGCGCACCGCCCGCTCGGCCCGCACCCGCCCGGCCGCCGTCAGGATCGCCTCCTTGCGCTCCCCGCGCTCGATCAGCCCCTCGGCCTCGAGCCGCTTCAGCATCTCGCCCGCCGACGCGCGCGAGACGCCGAGCATCTCCGCGACCCGCGACGCGAGCGTCGGCACGTCGGTGTCCGCGGGCCGGTACTCGCCGATCGGGAACGCGAGGAAGTAGATCGTCTCGAGGTACTCGTCGACCGAGTGGTGGCCCTGTGCCATTTGCGCAGCCATCCTAGCGCGGCTACGCTGGCGGCCCTTCGCGCCTCTGTAAGGTGGTCCTGATTCGATGAGCACGGCCCAGACGCTCCTGCTCGGCGCCCTCGCCGGCCTGACGATCTTCCTCGGGCTCCCGCTCGGCCGGGTCCGCAACACCCGCCCCGGGATGCGGGCGGGCCTGACCGCGATCGCGACCGGGATCCTCGTCTTCCTGCTCTGGGACGTGCTCTCCCACGGCGTCGAGCCGGTCGAGGAGGCGCTCGACGCGCGCGCATGGGGCGACTTCGTCCCCTACGTCGTCCTCCTCGCGGGCGGCTTCGGCGCCGGCCTGATGAGCCTCGTCTACTACGACTGGTGGCTCAAGTGCCGCCGCCCGTCGCCGATGATCGGCCCCGGGGCGGCCGCGGTCGACGAGTTCGTCGAGCGGGCGCTCCACCTCTCCCCGGCCAGGCAGCTCGCGTTCCTGATCGCGACCGGCATCGGCCTCCACAACTTCGGCGAGGGGCTCGCGATCGGCCAGTCGTCGGCCGCGGACGAGGTCGCGCTCGCGGTCGTGCTGATCATCGGCTTCGCCCTGCACAACGCCACCGAGGGCTTCGGCATCGTCGGCCCCCTCGCGGGCGAGGACGAGCCCCCGAGCTGGCGCTTCCTCGGCCTGCTCGGCCTGATCGGCGGCGGCCCGACCTTCGTCGGCACCGCGATCGGCTACGCCTGGGTGAGCACGGCCCTCCAGGTCGTCTTCTTCGCGGTCGCCGCCGGCTCGATCCTCTACGTCGTGATGGAGCTCGTCCACGTCTGCCGCCGCTACGGGATGCCGACCCTCGTCACCTGGATGATCCTGCTCGGGATCGCGCTCGGCTTCGGGACCGACTTCGTCCTCGAGGCCGTCGGCGGCTGACGACCTACGCTGTCCGGCGTGGGTGACTTCTTCCACGCCGTCCGCGTCTTCGGGGACCACCTCGCGGCGGTGCGCTGGGAGTTCCTCGCGCTCGCGCTCGCGTTCCACCTCGCGCGGCTCGTCTTCCGCTCGCTCGCCTGGCGCGCCATCCTGAGCGCCGCCTACCCCGACGCGCGCCCGAAGCTCCTCAGCACGTTCGGCGCCTACGTGGCGGGCGTCGGCGTCAACTCCGTCGCTCCGGCCCGCGCCGGCGACGTGGTGAAGCTCTACCTGATCAAGCACCGGATCGCCGACTCGCGCTACTCGACGCTCGCGCCGACGCTCGTCGCCGAGACGCTGCTCGACTTCTTCGTCGGGCTCGGGCTGATGATCTGGGCGCTCTCGCTCGGGGTGCTGCCGACCCACGAGGTGTACTCGCGCCTCCCCTCGGTCGACTGGGGCTTCTTCCTGCGGCACGAGCGCTGGACGGCGATCGTGCTCGCCTTCCTCCTCGCCGCCGGCGTGATCGGCTTCATCGTCTTCCTCGAGAAGGGAGACGTCTTCCGCGAGCGCGTCGGCCGCGGCTTCGCGATCCTGCGCACGCCGTCGCGCTTCGCCACGCGGGTCGCCCTCCCGCAGGCGATCTCGTGGGCGCTCCGGGTCGGCTCGGTCTACTACTTCCTCGAGGCCTTCGACGTCCACGCGAGCATCCACAACGCGCTGCTCGCGATGGTCGTCGACTCGCTCGCGACGCTCTTCCCCGCCACCCCGGGCGGCGCCGGCACGAAGCAGGGGCTGATCGTCTTCCTCTTCCGCGGACAGGCGGTGACGACGTCCGCGCTCCTCGCCTTCAGCGTCGGCATGAACATCGCCACCGTCGCCTGCAACGTCGTCGTCGGCTCGCTCGCGCTGCTCGTGATGGCGCGGACGCTCTCGTGGAAGCGCATCCGCGCCGCGCAGGCGAAGGAAGCCGCGTGACGGCGTACGCCTCCGTCTACCCGCTCGTCACCGCCCGCGCCCTCGCGCGCGCGTTCACGTACGAGGTCGAGGAGGGCGTCGGGCGCGGCGCGATCGTCGCGGTGCCGCTCGGCCGCGGCCGCGCGCGCGGCGTCGTCGTCGAGCTCGCGAGCTCCGCCCCCGACGGCGTGGACGTCCGCCCGGTCGACCGCGTCGTCGGCGTGGTGCCGCCGGCGCTCGTCGACCTCGCGCTCTGGCTGGCGGACTACTACGGCTCGACGCCGGGCCGCGCGCTCGCGCTCGTCGCGCCCGAGCTCCCGAAGCGGCGCAAGGAGCAGGGCCCGCCCGCGGAGAGCCACTCGCTCGCGGGCGAGGCGGAGCCCGCGAGCCTCACCCCGGAGCAGCGCGCGGCCGTCGCGCGGATCGCGGCGGGCGGCGGGCCGTACCTCCTCCACGGCGCCACCGGCTCCGGGAAGACCGAGGTCTACCTGCAGGCGTGCGCGGCCGCGCTCGCGCGCGGGCGGGGGGCGATCCTGCTCGTGCCCGAGATCGCGCTCACGCCGCAGGCCGTCGGCCGCGTCCGCGCGCGTTTCGGCGACGGAGTCGCGATCCTCCACTCCGGCCTCACCGACGCGCAGCGGCGCGACGAGCGCGAGCGGATCGCGGCCGGCGAGGCGCGCGTCGTCGTCGGGGCGCGCTCGGCGGTGTTCGCGCCGGTGCGCGACCTCGGCCTGATCGTCGTCGACGAGGAGCACGACCCGTCCTACAAGCAGGACTCGGACCCGCGCTACGACGCCCGCACCGTCGCCGCGAAGCGCGCCGTGCTCGAGGGCGCGGTCGCGGTGTTCGGGTCGGCGACGCCGCGTCCGGAGAGCTGGCACGCGCTCGAGCGGCTCGAGCTCGGCGGCCGCCTCGCCGGGCCGCTGCCGCCGGTGCAGGTGGTCGACCTCCGCCGCGAGCGCGGCTACCCGCTCTCGGCCCCGCTCCTCGACGGGCTGCGCGGCGTCGCCGAGCGTCGCGGCAAGGCGATCCTGCTGCTGAACCGGCGCGGGCTCGCTCCCGCGCTCCACTGCCGCGCGTGCGGGCGGACGATCCGCTGCCCCGACTGCGACGTGGCGCTCGTCCTGCACGGCGACGGCACGCTCCGCTGCCACCACTGCGGGCGGGCCGAGCCTGCGCCCGCCGCCTGCCCGGCGTGCGGCTCGCCCGACCTGGCGCGGCTCGGCGCGGGCACGCAGCGGCTCGAGCGGGAGCTCGCGCGCGAGTTCCCCGAGCTCGAGCTGATCCGCCTCGACGCGGACACCGCCGCGAAGCCGGAGCTCCTCACGGCGGCGCTGCGGCGCTTCGCCGGCGCCGAGGGCGCCGTCCTCCTCGGCACGCAGATGGTGGCGAAGGGCCACCACTTCGCCGGCGTCGAGCTCGCCGCCGTCGTCGACGCGGACACCTCGCTCGGGCTGCCCGACTTCCGCGCCGAGGAGCGGACGTTCCAGCTCCTGACGCAGCTCGCCGGCCGCTCGGGCCGCGATGCGCCGGGGCGCGTGCTCGTCCAGACCTTCCAGCCGGACGCGCGCCCTGTGGCGCACGCCGCCCGCCACGACGTCGCGCGCTTCCTCGCCGGCGAGCTCGAGCGCCGCCGCGAGCTCGGCTACCCGCCGTTCCGGCACCTCGTCCGGGTCGTCGTCGCCGGCCCGGAGCCCGAGCCCGTCGCGCGTGCGCTCGAGGAGCTCCGCCCCGGCCTCCGCGAGGCCGACCTGCTCGGCCCGGCGCCGCTCCTGCGCCTGCGCGGCCGCCACCGCGCCCAGCTCGTCGCCAAGACCGTCCGCCCGCGGGCGGTCGCGACGCAGGCGGCGCGCCTGCTCGCCGCGGCGGCTCCCGCGATGCGCCGCGCCGGCCTGACGGCGGTTGTCGACGTCGACCCCCAGAGCGTCTGAGGCAAACTGGGGGCGATGAAGCGACCGGAGGCGGAGGAGATCCTCGGCGAGTGGGGGATCCGCGACGTCACGCCGCCCTCCCGGCGCGAGCGCGAGCTCCTCGAGGCGGACCGCGACCTGAACCCGCTCGTCGGCCGGAGGCTGCGCCGGCGCCTGCGGAACTTCCGCGCGGAGGCCGACAACTACCTCGCCTCGCTCGGCGGGCCGCTCCCGTACATGCGCCGGCTGCGCCAGATCGAGGAGCTGACGGCCGCCCACCTGGCGCGGCTCGCCGAAGCCTACGAGGAGGGGGACGGCGACTGGCGCGCGGTCGCCGAGAGCTGGGACTTCGGCGACGTCAACGAGCTGATCGAGCGCCACAACCGCTGGTACCCGGTCGAGGCGCGCCTCGCGATGGACCCCCGCTCGCGCGACTTCGTCAAGGTCGGCGGGCGGCCGTACCGGCGCGAGCCGCTCGACGCCGCCTGGGTGCTGGAGCGCTTTCCCGCGTAGACTGGGCGACCCTTGGCCGACGAGCACACCCACGAGCACGAGCACGACCACGGCGGGCACGAGCACGACGCCGAGGCCGAGGCCGAGGCCGAGGAGCGCTACCGCGAGGCCGAGCGCGAGCACACCCGCCGCCAGGCGCTCGCGCAGATCCGCCAGTACCCGGACGTCGCGCTGCGGATGCGCGCGCGCGAGGTGACCGAGTTCGACGAGTTCCTCGTCCAGCTCGTCGAGCGGATGCAGGAGCTGATGCGCGACGCCCAGGGCGTCGGGCTCGCGGCGACGCAGGTCGGCGTGCTGCAGCGGGTGTTCGTGTTCGCGCCCGAGGGCGACGGGGCGCTCGCCGTCGTCAACCCGAAGCTGACGGTGGACGCGGCCGAGACGACCGTCGAGGAGGAGGGCTGCCTGTCGCTCCGGGACGTGCGCGTCCCGGTCGAGCGGCCGACGAGGGTCGTGCTCGAGGGGAAGGACCCGAACGGCGACGACGTCCGCCACGAGCTCGAGGGCTTCGCCGCCCGTGTCGTCCAGCACGAGGCGGACCACCTCGACGGCGTGCTGATCATCGACCGCACCGACCCCGAGAGCCGCAGGCGGGCGCTCGGGGCGCTCCGCCCTCAGCCGCTGCTCGTGTAGTGCGGCTCGCCGTCGCCGCGACGGCTCCGATCGGCGCCGACGTGCTCGAGCGGCTGGCGGCGCGGCACGAGGTCGCGTTCCTGCTCACGCGCCCGGACGCGCCGCGCGGCCGCGGCCGGCGCGTCGCGGCGCCGCCGGCGAAGGCGGCCGCCGAGCGGCTCGGGATCCCGGTGCACCAGCCCGAGCGGCCCGAGCTGCCGGAGCCGGCCGACGCCGTCGTCGTCTGCGCCTACGGCCTCTACGTCCCCCCGGCGCTGCTCGAGCGCGCGCTCTGGCTGAACGTCCACCCGTCGCTGCTCCCGCGCTGGCGCGGCGCGGCGCCGGTCGAGCGCGCGATCCTCGCGGGCGACGAGGAGACGGGCGTCACGATCCACCGCACGGTCGAGGCGCTCGACGCCGGGCCGGTCGCGGCGCAGGAGGCCTTCCCGATCGGCCCCGACGACGACGCCGGCGCGATCTTCGCGCGGGCGGCCGAGGTCGCGGCGCGGCTCCTCGACCGGGTGCTGCCGGAGCCCGTCTTCGCCGACCAGCCGGAGGAGGGCGTCACGTACGCGGAGAAGATCGGCCCGGCCGACCGCGAGCTCGACCTCGGCGACCCGGTCGACGCCTGGCGGCGGGTCCGCGCGCTCTCGCCCCACATCGGGGCGCGGGCGGAGCTCCACGGCCGCCGCGTGCTCGTCTGGCGGGCGCGGCTCGAGGACGGCGCTTTCGTCCCGGTCGAGGTGCAGCCCGAGGGCAGGCGGCGGATGAGCTACCACGAGTTCCTCCGCGGAGTCCGGTGACCGCGCCCGCGCGCCGCGTCGCCTGGCGCGTCGTCCGGCGCGTGTTCGAGGAGGGCGCCTACGCCGACCGCGCGCTTCGCGGCGAGGCGCGCGGGCTCGACGAGCGCGACCGCGCGCTCGCCCGGCGGATCGCGTACGGGACGGTGCAGCGCGTGCGCACGATCGACCACGGGATCGAGGCGCTCGGCCGCCGGCCGGTGCGCAAGCTCGACCCGGCCGTCCTCGCGGCGCTCCGCTGCGCCGCCTACGAGCTCGCCTGGAGCGACGCGCCCGCGCACGCGGTCGCCGACGACGCGGTCGAGCTCGTGCGGGAGGCGGGGCTCGAGCGCGCGACCGGCTTCGCGAACGCGGTCGCGCGGCGGCTCGCCGAGGGCTTCCCCGCGCTCGTGGAGGCCCTCCCCGAGGGACCGCTCAAGCACTCCTACCCGGACTGGGTGCACGAGGTGTTCGTGCGCGAGCTCGGCGAGGAGGAGGCGCTCGCGCTCGAGCGCGCCCAGAACGAGCCGCCGCCGCCGGACGAGGCCGGCGGGATGAGCCGCGCCTCGCGCCTCGCAGCGGAGGTCGTGGGCGCGCGGCCCGGCGAGCGCGTGCTCGACGCCTGCGCCGCCCCCGGCGGGAAGACGCTCGTGCTCGCGGAGGCGGGCGCCGAGGTGACCGCGGTCGAGGTGAATCCGGGCCGGGCGCGGCGCCTCGCCGAGCGGGTCCCGGCCGGCGTCCGCGTCGTCGAGGGCGACGTGCGCGCCCTCGCCGAGTCGGGCTTCGACCGCGCGCTCGTGGACGCGCCGTGCTCGGGCCTCGGCGTGCTCAACCGCCGGCCCGACCTGCGCTGGCGCGCCCGGCCGCTGCCCGGCCTGCAGCTCGAGCTGCTGCGCGCCGCCGCCGAGCGGACGCGCCCGGGCGGCACGGTCGTCTACGCGGTCTGCACGCTGAACGCCGACGAGAACGAGGCGGTCGTGGACGCGGCCGGGCTCGAGCCCGACCCGCTCGGGGAGGAGCGGCCCGAGTACGCGCATCCCCGCCGGCCGGAGTTCCTGCTCACGCTCCCGCACCGGCACGGCACGTCCGGCTTCTTCGTCGCGAGGCTCAGACGCTGACGAGCGGGCGCTCCTGCTCCGGGCGGAGGGCGGGGCTCCCCCAGGGGAGCAGCGTCACCTCGGCGCCCCGGACCTCGGGCGCGAGGAAGCCCTCGCCGTCGTCCTCGGCGCTCCACCAGAGGTCGCAGCGCCAGCCGTCGTCGCGGCAGGAGAGCCAGCCGCCGCCGCCGGCGGCGGCGAGCGCCCGCAGCGCCTCGACCGCGTCGCCGCGCGGCCTGACGGTGACCTCGAGCTCGTAGCGGTACGGGTCGGCCCAGTGGCGCTCGGCCTCGACCTCGACCGCGGCGGGGCCGACGACGCGCGGGAGCCTCCGCTCGAGCCGCTCGGCGAGGCGCGCGGCCGAGACGCCGTCGGTGAGCTCGGTGACGAGGCGGAGGCGGAGCGTGTCCACGCGCTCCGGGGCCGGGCCGCGGGGCGCGCCCGCGGGCTCGAGGTCCTCCTCGGGGAGCACCCACAGCTCGCCGCCGGCCCGCACCGCCACCGTCCAGCCGGTGCCCGTCTCGTTCGGGCCGGCGACGTCCTCCACGACGGCGTCCCCGAGCGGCGCGCGGGCGCGCTCCGGCGACCGGACGACGCGCACGGGCTCGCCTTCGTGGAACCTCGGCCTGATCGAGAGAGCGTAACCTCGACACCCGTGGACGACCACCTCGCGCGGGCGCTCGCCCTCGCGGCCGCCGCCCGCGGCCGCGCCTATCCCAAGCCGACGGTCGGCGCCGTGCTCGTGCGCGACGGCGAGGTGGTGGGCGAGGGGGCGACCGAGGCGGGCGGCCGGCACGGCGAGGCGGTCGCGCTCGACGCGGCCGGGGAGCGCGCGCGGGGGGCGACGCTCTACGTGACGATGGAGCCGTGCGCGCACTGGGGGACGACGCCGCCGTGCGCGGAGCGGATCGCCGCCGCGGGCGTCGCCCGCGTGGTCGCGGGCTCGCGCGACCCGAACCCCGAGGCGGCCGGCGGGCTCGAGCGGCTGGCCGCCGCGGGCGTCGAGGTCGAGCTCGCCGACTCGTTCGAGGCGCGGGCCCAGAACGAGGCGTGGCGGGTCTGGGTGTCCCTGGGGAGGCCGTTCGTCGTCTACAAGGCGGCGGTCACCCTCGACGGGCGGATGGCGGCGCCGGGCGGGCGCTGGGTGACCGGCGAGGAGAGCCGCCGCCGCGTGCACGAGCTCCGCGCGGCGGCCGACGCGGTCGCCGTCGGGATGGGCACGGTGCGCGCCGACAACCCGCGCCTCGACGCGCGCGGCGTCGACACCCCGCGGGGCCAGCCCCGCCGGCTCGCCTTCGGGCGGGGGCCGCTCCCGGCCGGCTCGGAGCTCGAGCTCCGCTCCGGCCCGCTGGAGGAGGAGCTGCGCGCGCTCGCCGCGGAGGGCGTGCAGTCGCTCCTGCTCGAGAGCGGGCCGACGCTCGCGCAGGCGTTCCTCGAGGCCGACCTCGTCGACAAGCTGCTCCTCTTCGTCGCTCCGCTCCTCGCGGGAGGAGCCGGGCCCGCCTTCGCGCCGTCGTTACGATCTCCCCGCCGCCTCACCCGGCTGCGTGCCGAGCCGGTCGGCGCCGACGTCTTGCTCGAGGCCTATGTCCGCGAACCGTGACTTCCAGCGCACCGACGACGAGCTCGTCAGCCTGCTCTCGCAGTGGCTGATGGGCTCGGTCGGGAACGACGAGCTGCGCAAGCGGATCGAGGAGATCGGCACCGACGAGCTCGCGCCGGGCCCGCGCACCGCCGTCGAGGAGCTCCTCGTCGCGCTCGGGAACGCGTTCCCCGGCGAGCGCGGGGACCTCGAGATGGTCGTGCGCGAGACGATCGAGGCGCTCGCCTACGGGGAGTAGGCGCGCCGTGTTCACCGGGATCGTCCGCGAGGTGGGCCGCGTCGTCTCGTTCGACGGCGGCCGGCTCGCCGTCGAGGCCGACACGGACGCGGCCGTCGGCGACTCGGTGTCGGTCTCGGGCGTGTGCCTGACCGTCGTCGGGCGGGCGCCGCTCGCGTTCGACGTCGTCGCCGAGACGCTCGCGCGCACGACCCTCGGCCGCCTCGAGCCGGGCGACCGCGTCAACCTCGAGCCCGCGCTGCGGGCCGGGGAGCCGCTCGGCGGCCACTACGTGCAGGGGCACGTCGACGGCGTCGGCCGCGTCCGGAGCGCCGGCGAGCCGGTGTGGCTCGACGCGCCTCCGGAGCTCCTGCGCTACCTCGTGGAGAAGGGCTCGGTCGCCGTCGACGGGGTGTCGCTGACGGTGGCCGCCCTCGACGGCGACGGCTTCGCCGTCGCGCTCGTCCCGCACACCCTCGAGGCGACGACGCTCGGCGCGCTCCAGCCGGGCGACCCGGTCAACCTCGAGGTGGACGTGCTCGCCAAGTACGTCGAGCGGCTCCTCCCTCGCTAGCCTGTCCCCATGGCCGTGACCACCCCGTTCGCCACGATCGAGGAGGCGATCGAGGAGATCCGCGACGGGCGCTTCGTCGTCGTCGTCGACGACCCCGGCCGCGAGAACGAGGGCGACCTCGTGATCGCCGCCCAGTTCGCGACGCCGGAGACGGTCAACTTCATGGCGACGCACGGCCGCGGCCTCATCTGCCTCTGCCTGACCGAGGAGCGGGCCGAGGAGATGGGCCTGCGCCCGATGACCGAGCGGAACGAGGCGCCGCTCGGGACCGCGTTCACCGTCACCTTCGAGGCGCGCGAGGGCGTGACGACGGGAATCTCGGCGGCCGACCGGGCGCGCACGATCCAGGTGGCGGTCTCGCCGGCCGCGACCCGGGCCGACCTCGTCTCGCCCGGGCACATGCACGGCCTGCGGGCGAAGCCCGGCGGCGTGCTGGAGCGGATGGGGCAGACGGAGGCCGCCGTCGACCTCGCCCGGCTGGCCGGGCTCAACCCCGCCGGCGTGGTCTGCGAGATCATGAACGAGGACGGGACGATGGCCCGGGTGGCCGACCTCGTCCCGTACTGCGAGCGGCACGGGCTCCGGATGATCACCGTCGCCGACCTCGTCGAGTACCGCCGCCGGCACGAGAAGCTCGTCGAGCGCGGCCCCTCGACGCGCCTGCCGACCGAGTACGGCGAGTTCACGGTCGTCGCCTTCCGCGAGAAGCTGACCGGCAAGGTGCACACCGCGCTCGTCTGCGGCGAGGTCGAGGGCGCCCGGGACGTGCTCGTGCGGGTGCACTCCGAGTGCCTGACCGGCGACGTCTTCCACTCGCTCCGCTGCGACTGCGGCGAGCAGCTCGAGCAGGCGCTCATACAGATCGCGCGCGAGGGCCGCGGCGTCCTCCTCTACATGAGCCAGGAGGGGCGCGGGATCGGGCTCCTGAACAAGCTCGCCGCGTACGAGCTCCAGGAGCGCGGGCTCGACACCGTCGAGGCGAACATGCGGCTCGGCTTCCCCGCCGACGCGCGCGACTACGGCATCGGCAACCAGATCCTCGCCGACCTCGGGCTGACGACGATCCGCATCCTCACGAACAACCCGAAGAAGCTCACGGGAATCGACGGTTTCGGCTTGACCGTCGTCGAGCAGGTCCCGATCGAGGTTGCGCCGAACCACGAGAACCGCCGGTATCTCGCCGTCAAGCGGGATAAGCTCGGGCACAGGCTGCACCACCAGGATCTCCGGAACCCCGACTGGGAGGCCGAATGAGCGAACCCGAGCACGACGCGCCGGCCGTCGAGGAGCTGCCCTCCGGCGAGCCGGCCGGCGAGGAGACGCAGTACATCGACGAGGACCCGTTCGCCGAGTGGCCCCAGCCGGAGTCCGGCCAGGTGATCGAGGACCTGCCCGACGGGGGCGTGAGCGTCGAGCACGTGGAGGGAGAGATCGACGTCCCGGACGGCTACACCGTGATCGAGGGCAGCCCGACGGGCCGCAAGCGCTCCGTGGCGGTCGTCGTCTCGCGCTTCAACGGCGGGCTCACGAACCGGATGCTCGCCGCGGCGCTCGAGGCGCTCGAGGAGGCGGAGGTGGCCTCCGACGCGGTCACGGTCGTACCGGTCCCGGGCGCCTTCGAGCTCCCGCTCGCGGCGATGGCGCTCGCGAAGACGCGCCGCTACGCGTGCGTCGTCGCGCTCGGCGCGATCGTGCGCGGCGAGACGCCGCACTTCGAGTACGTCGCGAGCGAGGCCGCGTCGGGTCTCCAGCTCGCCGGGATCGAGACCGGCGTGCCGGTCTCCTTCGGCGTGCTCACCGTCGAGTCGGTGGAGCAGGGCGAGGCGCGGATCCACCGTGCCGCCGACGCGGTCCGGAGCGCGCTCGAGATGGCCGACGTGTTCGCGCAGCTCCGCGCGAGCGCGGGCTAGGTGTAAGTCCCAGGAGGGTTGTTCGTCCGACCTGCCTTGGAGGCTGGTGGTTGCGAAGACCATCAGCGACTCCAAGGAGGTCGGACGGTGACATTGCACAGAAACGCCAGGACGTGCCCGCGCTCGAGGCGTC
>DASRHI010000005.1:0-6541 GCA_035650615.1 Gaiellaceae bacterium
GGCCCGACTCGAACACCAGCCGCGTCGCGCGCTCCAACAACTCCACCGGGTACTTCCTCGCTCTCGCCATCACCGGAGCATCCCCTTCCGCCAGGACAGCGCCTGGCAGTCAGGTCTCCGTCAAACCCGGGATGGCTCAGCGCGACCGCCGCGCCGCCAAAACCACCGCCAAGCTCAAGCTCGCCGCCTAAACGACGAACGCGTTTCCGGTGCAACGTTACGAGAGGCCGCACTAGCGCGCGCGTAGAACCGCGCCGCCGGGCTCAGGCGGAGGAGCCTTCCGCCGCGCCCTCGAGGACGTCCCTGCCGGCGGCGCCCGGCCGCGGGCGCCCGGCCGCCGGCCCGAGCTCGAGGGCGAGCCGGTAGGCGGCGACGTGCTCCTCGACGAGGCGTCCCGGCGAGAAGCGGGCGGCCGCGCGCCCGCGGATCTCGCGCGGGTCGAGCGCGGCCGCGCGGTCGACGAAGGCGGCGAGGTCGCGGTAGTCGTCGGCGACGAACCCCGTGACGCCGTCCTCGACGACCTCCGGCACCGAGCCGCGGCGCGTCGCGAGCACGGGAGTCCCGCACGCCATCGACTCGATCATCACGAGGCCGAACGGCTCCTCCCAGTCGATCGTGAAGAGCGTCGCGAGGGCGCCGGCGAGGAGGTCGCGCTTCTCGGCCTCCGACACCTCTCCGAGGTACTCGACCCCGCCGCCGAGGCACGGGCGGACGAAGCGGTCGAAGTACGCCTCCTCGAGCGGCTCGCGCTTCTTGCCCGCGATCCGGAGGGGCAGCCCGGCCGCACGCGCGACCTCGATCGCCAGGTGGCAGCCCTTCTCCGGGCTCATCCGGCCGAGGAAGAGGAGGTAGCCCTCCTTCGCGGCGCCGAGCGGGTACGACTCGACGTCGACGGCGTTCGGCACGTTCGCGAGCCACGGCAGGTCCGGGCGCCGCCGCTGCTGGTTGCGCGAGATCGAGATCAGGCGGGCGTGGGGGTGGCGCCGGCAGACGGCGGCGTAGAGCTCGCCCGGCTCGCCGCCGACCGGCCCGTGGACCGTGTGGACGGCGGCGCCCGGGGCGAAGGCGGAGACGAGCAGCCCGACGAGGCCGGTGTGGTCGTGGAGGACGTCGAACTCGCCGGCCCGCTCGAGGTAGGCGGCGGCGTGCCGGAGCTCCCAGAGCGAGCTGCCGATGTGCTCGCTCGGCGCCTGGTCGTAGACGGCGCAGAGCTCGGCGCGCGTGCTGGAGTCGCCCGAGGCGAAGAGCGTGACGGCGTGGCCGGCGTCGGCGAGGCCGTCGGCGAGCAGGGCGACGACCGCCTCGATCCCGCCGTAGGCGGGCGGCGGCACCGGGAACCACGGGGGCGCGAGGAGCGCGATCCGGAGCCCGTCGCCGGTCACGCGCGCTCCTCGATCCGGACGGCGCCGCCCTCGACGCCGACGTCCCAGTCGCGGCCGAAGGCGCGGACGCCGCGGAGCTCGAGCTCCCCGACCCAGGTCGGGAGCCTCTCCGGCGCCGCCGACGCGAGCGTCTGCAGCGACGGGTCGGGGACGAGGCCGAGCAGGAGCTGCAGGAGCAGGATCGGCGTCGCGGCCGCCCACGCCTGCGGCCTGCCCGGCGTCGGGTAGGGGACGGGGAACGGCGCGTCGGTGCGCCGGAGGCCGGCGAAGACCTCGGGGAGCTGGAAGTCGAACTGCTCGGCCGCCTCGATCGTGCGCCGCGCCACGAGCTGCAGCTCCTCCCAGCGGCCGTAGCGCGCGAGCCCCGCGGCGACGAGCGAGTTGTCGTGCGGCCACACGCTGCCGTTGTGGTAGCTGAGCGGGTTGTAGGCGCCGTCGGCGCTCGACATCGTGCGGACGCCCCAGCCCGACCAGAGCGCCTCGCCGAGGAGCTGGTCGACGATCGCCTGCGTCCGCGCCTCCGGCACGATCCCGCTCCAGAGCAGGTGCCCGACGTTCGAGCAGAGCGAGTCGACGGGCCGCTTGTCGCGGTCGAGCGCGAGGGCGTAGTAGCCCCCTCGCGCCTCGATCCAGAACGCCTCGTCGAAGCGCCGCCGCAGCTCCGCGGCCTCGCGCTCGAGCCGCTCCGCGAGCGGGCGGTCGCGCCACACCTCGCGCGCGAGCTCGGCCGTCCGCAGCTTCGCGTCGTAGACGTAGCCCTGCACCTCGCAGGGCGCGATCGGCGTCTCCGCCAGGCGCCCGTCGGCGAAGCGCTGCGAGCCGTCGGAGTCCTTCCAGGACTGGTTCCGGAGGCCGCGCTCGGTGCGCCGCTCGTACTCGACGAAGCCGTCGCCGTCGCGGTCGCCGTGCTCGTCGATCCAGGCGAGCGCGCGCAGGGCGGGCTCCTTCAGGTCGCGGACGCCGAGGATGTCGCCGGTCCAGCGCCAGAGCTCCGACAGGAGCACGAGGTAGAGGGGCGTCGCGTCGACGCTGCCGTAGTAGCGGTGGAACCAGGACGACCCGGCCTTCCCGACCCGGAGCTCGTGGATGATCTTGCCCGGCTCGGCGTCGAGCTCGGGGTCGTCGGCGGGAGCCTGGAGCCGGGCGAGCGCGTGCAGCGCCGACCGGGCCAGGTCCGGGCCGAGGATCATCGTCTGCAGGCAGGTGATGATCGTGTCCCGGCCGAACAGGGTCATGAACCACGGCATCCCGGCCGCGGGAAGGTCGCGCACGAGCTCGCGCCGGCGGAGCCGGAGCGAGGCGAGGTCGTCGAGCGAGCGCTCGAACGTCCGCTGCAGCGGCTGCCACGAGGCGACGAGGCGCGGCATCCGGAGCTGCCACGCGGCGAGGGAGTCGCGCGACCGGGCGAGCTCGTCGCCGAAGCGCCGCTCCACCTCCGCCGCCCGCGGGAGCCGGCCGTCGCCGCCGGGCGCCGAGGGGTGGACGTTGAGCTGGAGGCGCCACTCCCCCCGCGGCTCGAGTTCCACGCGGAAGCGGACACGGTCGCCGTCCCGGGTCCCCGGCTGCGAGAAGAGCACCTGCGTGGCGTAGCCCGGGGCGTCCGGGTCGCGGAAGACGAGCTGGGCCGGGTCGCCGTCCTCGTCGGGCGCCGCGGGCGGCGGCAGCGGCCGGGCGCCGTCCGGGCGGCCGAGGGCGAAGTCGCGGTCCTTGACGGCGAAGAGGTCGGCGAAGTCGGCGCCCACCTCGAGCCCGAGCTCGAACGAGACCGGCGCGGCCGTCTCGTTGCGGACGCGGAGCCGCTCCTCCATGCCGGCGCCCACGAAGCGCTCCCGCGCGATCAGGAGCGCGTCCTGCGGGAGCCGCTCCCCCGGCCGGTTGCGCAGGAAGAACGCCGCCGAGAAGTACTCGACCTTGCGGGCGGCGAGGAGGAGCGGCGCCTCCCCGTCGATCGTGAGGCGCAGCCGCGAGAGGAAGCGCACGTCGTCGTCGAAGAACCCGCTCGTCTCGGACGAGCCGATCTCGCCGGTCTCGTCGCAGATGCAGAAGGCCGAGCCTTCGAGGATCGTCAGTGTCGGCGTGAGGTGTGGCGTCCCCCAAGACTAGGCACAGTCCTCGTTTTACGTTCGCCTTACAGGCGGCAGACGGGCCTCTGACGCCCGGCGGCGAACATGAGCGGCGTGCGCCGGGCCCGCCGGACCCTCCTCGCCGCCGCCGCGGCCGCCCTCGCCCTCGCCGCCGCCGGGTCGGGCGCCCCCGCGGCCCGGCTCGGGGGCGTGGGCCTGCCGGCCGGCTGGACGCACGCGGAGATCAACTACTCGGTCGGGGGCGTGCCCCACACCCTCGTGCTCGACAGGGGGCGGGTGACCGCGGTCTCCCCGGCCTCGCTGACCCTCCGCGAGAACGACGGCAGCTCCGTGCAGGTGGGGCTCTCGGCGAGCACCCAGATCGTCGTCAACGGCGTGCCCGCCGGCGCGGGCGCGATCCGCCGCGGAGCCAGCGTCGTCGCCTGGCGCATCGACGGCGCCGCCGCCACCAGGGTGCGGGTCGTGCAGCGGGTGAGGCTCCGCCGGTGAGGCGCCTGCTCGCCGCAGCCTGCTCCTTCCTCCTCGGCCTGCTGGGCGGCTACCTCGCCTCGAAGGCGTGGACCGAGACGCCCTGAGGCCGCACTAGACTCGGTGGGCATGGCCGGGACGATCCTCCTGGTCGAGGACGAGCCGTCGGTCGGGGAGCTCGTGCGCGGGTACCTCGGCCGCGACGGACACCGGGTGCTGTGGGTCCGCTCCGGCGAGGAGGGCCTCGCCGAGCTCGAGCGGCACCCGGTGCGGCTCGTGATCCTCGACATCGGGCTTCCCGGCATGGACGGCTTCGAGGTCTGCCGTGCGATCCGCGGGCGCTCGCAGGTGCCGATCCTGATGCTCACGGCGCGCGACGAGGAGCCCGACCGCGTCGTCGGGCTCGAGGTCGGCGCGGACGACTACCTGACGAAGCCCTTCTCGCCGCGCGAGCTCGCGGCGCGCATCAAGGCGATCCTCCGGCGGGCCGAGCCGCGCGCCGCCCGCGACGTGCTGACGCTCGCGGGCGTGACGCTCAACCGCGAGACCCACGAGGTCTCGGTCGACGACCGGCTCGTCGAGCTGACCGCGAAGGAGTTCGACCTGCTCGCGTTCTTCCTCGCGAACCCCGGCGCCGTCCTCTCGCGCGACGTCCTCCTCGACCGCGTCTGGGGCGTGGAGTACCCGGGCGGCACGCGCACCGTCGACGTGCACGTCGCCCAGCTGCGGCGGAAGCTCGGCCGGCCGACCCTGATCCGGACGCTGCGCGGCTCCGGCTACAAGGCGGTCGGCTCCTGAGGACGCTGCGGGCACGGCTCTTCGCCGCCTCGCTGGGCGCGCTCGCGGTCACGCTCGCGCTCACGATCGGGATCGGCGCCGTCCTGACGCGCCGCCAGGTCGACCGCTCGCAGGCGGCGGCGCTCGCCCGCCGCGCCGACGACGTCGCGTTCCAGCGGCGCGCGTCGGTCAGCTACGTGAACCAGAACACCGTCTCGGGGCAGACGAGGACGATCGTCGCGCCGCGGGAGGAGCTCGCGCCGTACGTGCCCGACGTCGACGCCGACAGCGACGGGACGACGACCTACGAGGGCCGCCGCTACCTCTACGCCTACCGGACGCTGCCCTCGCGCGGGCTGCTCGTGCTGCGCTCGGCCGGGGAGTCGGCGGCCTGGCACCCGTTCCTCGTCGACCTGCTCGTCGCGGGCGCGGCCGGCGCGGTCGCCGCGGCGGCGATCTCGCTCCTGCTCGCGCGCTCGCTCACGACCCCGATCCGCCGCGTCGCCGAGGCGACGCAGGCGCTTGCCGCAGAGGGGCGCGCGGAGCCGCTGCCCGCCGGCGGTCCGGCCGAGCTCGCCGCCCTCGCGCACGCGTTCAACGAGACGGCCGCGCAGCTCGCCGAGTCGCGCGAGGCCGAGCGGGCCTTCCTGCTCTCGGTCAGCCACGAGCTGAAGACGCCGCTCACCGCGATCCGCGGCTACGCGGAGGGCCTCGCGGAGGGCGCCTTCGCCCCGGACGACGCGGCCCGGACGATCCTCGTCGAGGCGCGGCGGCTCGAGCGGCTCGTGCGGGACCTGCTCGACCTCGCGCGGATGAGCCGGCGCGAGTTCTCGGTCGGCCGCGAGCCCGTCGACCTCGCCGAGGTGGCGCGCGAGGCGGTCGCGCGCCACGAGGGCTCGGCGCGGGGCTTCGGGGTCGCGCTCGAGGCCGAGGGGGAGGAGGCGTGGGTCGAGGCGGACCCGGACCGCGTGCTCCAGATCGCCTCGAACCTGGTCGAGAACGCGCTCCGCGAGACGCCCGCCGGCGGCGCGGTCACCGTGCGGGCGGACGGGCGGCGGCTCTCCGTCGCCGACACCGGGCCCGGGCTCGACCCCGACGACCTCCCGCGGGCGTTCGACCGCTTCTTCCTCTATGACAAGTACGGCCGCGAGCGCCCCGTCGGCAGCGGCCTCGGGCTCGCGATCGTGAGGCAGCTCGCGCTCGCGATGGACGGCGACGTGACGGTGGCGAGCGCCCCCGGGGCGGGCGCGACCTTCACCCTCGAACTACCTCGAAGTCCGAGCCGTGGACCCGTCCCAGCGAGTGCAGGTCGTCATTCGACCAGCGCGGGTCCGGCGCGCCCGTGACGTACCACGGCGAGCCGTTGTCGGCCAGGATCATCCCGTAGCGCTTGAGCGCCTCGAGCACGATCCGCGCCTGCCGCGGGAAGCCGCGCGTGTCGAAGCTCGCGCGCAGGCGCACCCTCAGGCCCATGGGCGGCAGGGAGGGGTCGGTCGAGTCGCTCGCGTAGTGGCGCGCCGGCGCGACCCAGGCGCGCCGGGTGCGCGGCGCCGTGAAGCGGAGGGCGTGCTCGATCGCGCCGGCGGCGACCTCGTCGTAGCGGGCGAGGCCGGGGAGGATGGGGAGGCCGGCGGCGTCGGCGGACGTCCAGCCCGCGGGGCGGAGCCGGTTCGAGCGAAGGCTCCAGACCGCGCCCGACCCTGCGTGCCGGCCGTGCAGCGCGTAGAGCTCGTAGAGCGTGCAGGTGCTGCGGTCGACGATCAGGGCGTGGTGGTCGCTGCCGTAATCGACCTTGACGTTCCCGGGGATCGGATACGGCGCCCTGTCGCT
>DASRHI010000006.1:0-6779 GCA_035650615.1 Gaiellaceae bacterium
TAGTCGTCGCGCGGTACGAGCAGTGCGCGCGCCTCCGGGATGCGCGACCACGGTGCGACCTCCACGACCGTCGAGACCCCGCCCGAGCCGACCGCCGCCCGCACCTGCCGCAGGCTCTCGCGCAGCCGGCCGTGCAGCGCCGCCCCTTCGGCGGCCACCAGCTCGAGCTGCTCCCCCGTGTGGTCGGCGAGCTCCGACACCTCGAGCCGCAGCTTGAGCGCCGGCGCCGGCAGCTCGGCGAGCTTCGGCCCGAGCGCGTTCCGCAGGCGTTCCGGGTCGGCCGTCGGCTCCCGGAGCGTCACCGTCCGGCGCCACGAGGCTCCGCCGATCAGCCGCGCCCAGAGCGCGAGCTTCCTCGGCGGACGCCCCGCGCGTTCCGGTCGGGCGAGCAGCTTGTCGAGCAGCACCACGAGCCCTCGCCGAAGCGTCAGCTCGTTGCCGATCGCCTCCGGGAACTCGAGCGTCTCGTGGAGAGCCGCAGCCGGCCGTCTCGGCGCGACCTTCCGCTCCCCCGGCTCCTCACCCCCTGCCAGGCTCCAGGCGCGCCGGCCGACCGGCCCCAAACGTTCGGCTACGGCGCCACCCGGCAGCCCGGCAAGCTGTCCGATCGTGCGAACTCCGAGCTCCTCGAGCTCCTCGTAGCGCTCGCGCTCGAGCGGCAGGAGCTGGAGCGGCAGCGGCGCGAGGAACGCCCGCGCCCGCTCCTCGGAGACGATCAGCGACTGCCCCGCCCGCGCGACACCGGCCGCCGCCAGGGCGGCGAACCGCCGCTCCGCCGCGCCCGCCCGCGGCTCCCAGGCCGTCCCCACCGCCGCGAGCGCCCGCTTGAGCGCCGGCTCGAGGCCGCCGTAGAGCCGCTCCACGCCGCGCGAGTCGAAGTAGACGACACCCGGCCGGTCGGGCTCGACCGCGAACCCCGAGTCCTCGAGCCGCCGCAGGATCTCCTCCCACGCCTGCTCGGCGGTCGCCGGGTCCTGCTCGACGAGCTCGAGCGAGGGGCACATGCCGAGCGCCTCCGAGAGGCGCATGCCCGGCCGGACGCCCGCCGCCTCTGCGGCCCCCGTGACCGAGCCGACGAGCGGTTCCGTGCCGGGCAGCGGCGCGAGCGCCGCGGGCCTCGCCTGCACCGCCGGGCGCCGGCGGAGCGCCGCGCGCAAGTCGAAGGCGGGGATGACGACTGCGGCGATCACGGGAACGTATGTTCTACACGAACACCTGTTCCCCTGTCAAGGGTCGGCGACCACCTCGACCCCGAACTCGCGGGCGAGCCCGGCGCAGCCGGCCGGCGTGACGACGAGCGCCCGGTCGGTCGGCGCCCGCTCCACCCAGCCGAGCGCGAGCAGCCGGGCGAGGAGCGCCGCGCCCAGCCCGCCGCTCAGGTGGTGGCGCCGCTCGCTCCAGTCGAGGCAGTGCCGGATCAGCCGGCGGCGACCGGGAAGCGCGTCGACGTCGATCCCGAACGCGAGGAAGCCGTTGCGGCCCGCGTCCGTCAGGAGGTACTCCTCCTCGCCGCCCGCGAGCCAGCCGCGCTCCACGAAGGTCGCCTGGAGGTCGGTGCCGAGCCTGCCGGCGACGTGGTCGTAGCAGCTCCGCGCCCGGCGGAGCGCGAGCGCGCGGTTGCCCTGCCGGAGCGACCGCACCGGCCGCTGCGGCGCCAGCTGCGCCATCGTCTCGAGGAGGTCGGCCGCCGTCGGCTCGGCGAGCCGGTAGTAGCGCTGCCGGCCGCGCGTCTCGACGGCGAGGAAGCCGGCCGCCACGAGGCGCGCCAGATGGCCGCTCCCCGTCGACGGCGCGACGCCCGCCTCGGACGCGAGGACCCCGGCCGGAAGCGCGCGGCCGTCGAGCGCCTGCAGGATCCGCACGCGCGCCGGCTCGGCGAGCAGCGCGCCGACCGCTGCGATGTCCACGTCGCCTCGAAGCTCGGTCGCCATGCTCCGAGGCTAGCGCGGGGACGGTTCGGCGCAGCCCGAAGGGTGGTGTCCTAACCAAGCTCGGCCGCGAGCTCTTCGTGGCCGCCGAACCGGGCCCAGCCGGCCGCCGTGCCGCCGTGCAGGGCGTCGCGCAGCGTCGGATCGGCGCCGGCCGCGAGCAGTGCGCGCACCGTCCCGCGCCGGCCGGCCTGCGCCGCGACGTGCAGCGCCGTGACGCCCTCGCCGTGGTCCGGGCCGCCGAACGTTCCGCGCCGGTTGGGGTCGGCGCCGAGACGTACGAGCAGCTCGACCGACGAGACGCGGCCGTTGACCGCCGCCCACGTCAGCGCCGTCCCGCGGTAGGGGTCGGCGTCGACGTCCGCGCCGAGCGAGACGAGCCGCTCGATCGCCTCGTCGCGGCCGCTCTTCGCCGCCCACACGAGCGCCTCGTCGAGCACCTCCTGAGGATCGTCGGACGGCGTCCACGGCGGAAAGCCGCCGTGCGGCCGGTGGAACGCGCGATGCACGCCCGCGGCCGGCGTTCCGTGCAGCTCGTCGATCAGGTCGACCCGACCGAGCCCCGCCGCGACGCGCAGGTTGCGCGGCTCGAGGCCGAGCAGGTCGACGACGTCGCGGTGCCCCCAGAACAGCGCGGCGATCAGCGGCGTCCCGCCGTCGCCGCGCGCGGACAGACTCGTGTCCGCACCCGCGGCGAGCGCAGCCTCCGCGAGCCTACGGTCGTTCCCGTAGCCGGCCTGGTGCAGGATCGTCCAGCCGTAGTCGTTGCCGCGGTTGACGTCGGCGCCGCGTTCGAGCAGCAGCCGGACGGCGTCGAGGTCGCCGCCCGACAGTCCGAGCAGGTCGTTGCCGTTCGTCCCGCGCGCGTGCACGAGCCCGGGATGGCGATCGAGGAGCGTTGCGAGCTCGTCGACATCGCGACGCTGGAGCGCGCGGTACGCGAGCACGAACGGCGCCGGCGGCTCCGTGCCCTCGCACAGCGCCTCGACGTGCCGCACGAGCTCGCCCCAGCCGTCGAAGCCGTGACGGGCCGCGAGGTCCCGCCGCGCCTCGCCAGGATCGACGCCGCGAACGCTCGCGATGCCCTCGGCGCGGCCCTCGTAGTAGCCGAGGTCGGTCTCGAACGGGACCTCGAAGCCCGCGTCGGTCATGCGTCCGGCTCGAGCACCACCACCGGGATCCGGCGCGACGTCTTCGTCTGGTACTCGGCGTAGT
Source organism: Gaiellaceae bacterium (assembly GCA_035650615.1). GTDB lineage: Bacteria > Actinomycetota > Thermoleophilia > Gaiellales > Gaiellaceae > PALSA-600. The sequence goes on from DASRHI010000006.1 coordinate 3,144, forward strand.
GCGGCCAGACCTCGTTCGCCTTCGCCCACAGCCGCTCGCGCTCTTCGCCCTCGGCGGTCCGCGCACGCGCGGGAAAGACGTCGGGACCGACCTGCAGCTCGACCTCCGGCGTCTTCACGAGGTTGCGGTACCAGCCCGGATGCTCGGGCGCGCCGCCCTTCGACGCGATGATCACGTAGTCGTCGCCGTCGCGCGCGTAGATCAGCGGCGTCGTCCGCTGCTTGCCCGTCGACCGGCCCGTCGTCGTCAGGAGGAGCACGGTCGAGCCCTCCTTCCAGTTGTGCCCGGTCTCGCCGCCGGTCTCGCGGTAGAGGCGAACGTGCTCCTGCCCGTACGGATACGTCTGCTGCTGGCTCACTCGATCTCTCCTTCGACGATCAACAGAAGCGACGGCTCCAGAGAGCGCGTCTCGTGCCATTCGCCTGCCGCCCACTCGACCGCGTCGAACGCGCCGAGCTCCGCCGAGTCCTCGTGCGTCGACACGGCGACGCGGCCGTCGAGCACGACGAGACGCTGCCGTGACGCCGCGTCGTGCCCGCCGACCAGCCCGTCGAGCCGTGCCAGCGACACCTGGACCCGGCCGAGCGCGATGCGCGCGTGGCCGAACCCGGTCGAGCCGAAATGCTCGATCTCGCGCCACGACACGCCGAAGTCGACCCTCAAGAGACGAACTCTGCCGGTTCCGTGTCAGTCTGCGGCGCGCTTGATCTCGGCCGCGGGCCCGACCATGTCCGCGAAGCGCGGCACCACGTCGAGCAGGTCGACCTGCGCGCAGAAGGCGATGTCCGCCTCGAGGCCCGGCGGGCCGTACGTTCGCGCGTTGAGCCCGTCGAGCGCGTTCGGCCACGCGCGCGCGATCACCTCGGCCGCGAGGGCCGCGTCGGAGCCGTCGGCGCCGAGCGCGCCGACGAGACGTCCGGCGCAGTACGCGTCGTCGAGCGCGAACGATCCCTTGAACCCCGAGCAGACGATCGCGACGTCGTCCCCGGACGCTCGCGCCTTCGCGGCGACGGCGGTGAGGTTCAGAAGCGAGCCGAGCAGCACGACGTCGCAGCGCTCGACCGCCGTGAGGATCGCGCGCGTGCCGTTCGTCGTCGTCAGGATCAGCGTCTCCGCCTTCGGCGCGCCGGCCGCGAACTCGCGCGGCGAGGCGCCGACGTCGAACCCCTCGATCACGCGGGCCTCGCGCTCGCCGCCGACGACCGCCCGGTCGCCGAGCTCGGCGCGGAGCGCGCGTGCGTCGTCGATCGCGGCGCAGCACAGGACGCGTTCGTACCCCGAGGCGAGCGCCTGCGCGATCGACGATGTCGCGCGCACCACGTCGACGACGATCCCGACAGGCGCCGCCGCCTCCTCCTCGGGCGTGAAGGCGACGTGAACGCGCACGCGGATACGCTAGCCGCGTGACCGAGACGGAGACGCGCTACTGCTACCGCCATCCCGACCGCGAGACCGGCCTCTCGTGCTCGGAGTGCGGTCGCCCGATCTGCTACGAGTGCATGACGCCGGCACCCGTCGGGCTCCGCTGCCCCGAGCACTCCGGCAAGCCGCAGGGGGCGCAGCGCGTCATCCGTCCCGCGCAGCGCGCCGTCACCGGTGTCGGCTCGCGCCGCGTCAACGCCGTGACGATGGCGCTGATCGGGATCAACGTCGCGGTCTACCTCGCCGAGCTCGCCACGGGCGGCACCGTCAGCGGCACGAGCAACTGGATCTTCAGCCACGGCGCGCTGCTGATGAGCGGCGTCACGCAGGGCGGCAACGTCTTTCCCGTCCCCGCCCACTCCGTCGCGCCGCAGGGCTTCCACCTCGTCGGCGTCGCGCACGGCGAGTGGTGGCGGCTGATCACCGCCGCGTTCCTGCACTACGGCCCCCTGCACCTCGGCATCAACATGTACTCGCTGTTCTTCGCCGGGACGCTGCTCGAGCAGCTGATCGGGCGCTGGCGCTTCGCGCTCCTCTACCTCGCGTCCGGGATCGCCGGCTCGGCCGGCGCGATCGTCTGGAGCCCCAACCAGGTCACGCTCGGCGCCTCGGGCGCGATCTTCGGGATCCTCGGCGGGCTGTTCGTGCTCGAGCGCCGTCGCCACATCGCGACCGGCGGGCAGATCGCCGGGCTGATCGTGCTGAACCTGATCTTCACGTTCGCGCTGTCGAGCTTCATCTCGGTCGGCGGCCACGTCGGCGGCCTGATCGGCGGCGTCGTGATCATGGTGCTGCTCCTCTGGTCCCGCCGCTCGGCGCTCACGAGCGTCGCCGCCGCGGTCGCCGTCGTGGCGCTCAGCGTCGTGCTCGCGTACGCGAAGGCCCGCGGCTACTCCTGACCGGCCCGGCCGGTGGACGGGGCCCCCGCCCCGCCCACCGCGGGCGCGCCGCCCGCCGAGGTCGCGTCCGGCGCCTCCCCTCCCGACGAGCGACGCCTGCCACAGACGTCAGTGGTTGGCTGCCGCGATTGTGCTCCTCCGCGGGCCACTTTGCAACGTTCGCTACAGAACCTACCCTCCGGCTGCGGCGTAGGAGGCCGTGCCTTGCTCGGCGAGCGCCGCGTGCGCCGCCGCGAGCCGGGCAACCGGCACGCGGAACGGCGAGCAGCTCACGTAGTCGAGACCGAGCGCGTGGCAGAAGCGCACCGAGCGCGGGTCGCCGCCGTGCTCGCCACAGATCCCGAGCTTGAGCTGGGGTCGCGTCGAGCGCCCGCGGTCGACCGCGATCCGCATCAGGTCGCCGACCCCCTCGACGTCGATCGTCTCGAACGGGTTGTGCCGGAGCACGCCGTCCTCGAGGTACTCCGTGAGGAAGTTCCCCTCGGCATCGTCGCGTGAGAAGGCGAGCGTCGTCTGCGTGAGGTCGTTCGTCCCGAACGAGAAGAAGTCGGCCGCCTCCGCGATCTCGTCGGCCCGGAGCGCCGCTCGCGGCACCTCGATCATCGTCCCGACGAGGTGCTCGATCCCGGGTGCCTCCTCCTCCCACACCGACTCCGTGAGCTCGCGGAGCCGTGCGAGCTCCTCCCGAAAGCCGACGAGCGGATGCATCACCTCGACGAGCGGCGCGCTGCCGGTGCGCTCCTGGACGGCGCGTGCGGCGCGCGCGATCGCACGCACCTGCATCTCGTAGATCTCGGGGAACATCAGGCCGAGTCGGCAGCCGCGCGTGCCGAGCATCGGGTTCGTCTCCCGGAGGGCGCGAATCCGCGCGCGCATGCGGTCGTCCGTGGCCTGCTCCTCCGCCGGCAGGAACTCGTGCAGCGGCGGGTCGAGCAGGCGGATCGTGACCGGCAACCCGGCCATTGCCTCGAAGATCCCCTCGAAGTCGGACTGCTGGAACGGGAGCAGACGGTCGAGCGCCGACCGCCGGCCCGCTTCGCTGTCCGCGAGGATCATCTCCTGCATCACCGGCAGGCGCACCTCGCCGAAGAACATGTGCTCGGTGCGGCAGAGGCCGATGCCCTCCGCGCCGAATGCGCGTGCGCGCGTTGCGTCGTCCGGTGTGTCTGCGTTCGCACGGATGCCGAGCCGGCGCACCTCGTCGGCCCAGCCGAGCAGCAGCTCGAAGTCGTCGTTCAGCTGCGGCGGCACGAGCGGAACGGCTCCGACGAACACGCGGCCGGTGCCGCCGTCGATCGTGAGGACGTCGCCTTCG
>DASRHI010000007.1:0-27135 GCA_035650615.1 Gaiellaceae bacterium
TCATGCACCGATGATCCCAGACAGGCCGGACGGATAACTACTGACCACACAATCCAGCCAAGGAAAGGCCGCGACCCAAGCAACAAAGCCAGATCGCGGCCTCTCGACCCGCCGTTATCGCGGGGAACTTCGGCCTAGGCCGGGCGGCCGATCCGCACCCGCCACACCTCGGGGCCCTGCTCGAGGTAGTCCCAGGTGAAGGCGCCCGCGTGCTCGGCCTCGAGCTGGTACCGAAGCGGCTTCGGATCGTGGTCGTTCACGAGCACGAATCCCGTGCCCGCGGCGAGCGCGTCGTAGGTGTCGAAGATGAGCTCGTGCCGGCGGGCCGGCGGCTCGCTGCGCACGTCGAGGATCGGCTCGGCGTCCGTGGACATCGCTTCCTCCTTCCGGTCGTCGCGGCGGTGGACGGTCAGGCGGTGCAGGGTCGCATCGAGGCGGCGGGCCGCCCGCGGGGCGGGCCCGCGCACGAGCCACCAGCCCTCCGCGGCGAGGCGGCAGGCCGCGTCGACCTGCCCGGCCTCCCCGAGCGCGCGTACCGCCCGGTCGAGGAGGCGGCCCAGGCGCTCGAGCGTCTGGTCGCCGACGGCCGCGGTCGTCGTCAACGCCGCTCCTCGACCGCCGGCACGCCGTTGCGGTCGCAGTAGCCGGCGACCAGCCGGTCGACCGCTTCCACGCCCTCCAGGTACGCGGCGTTGATCGCGACGAACTCCTGCCAGCGCTCCGGCAGCGCGTCCTCCGGGAAGATCGCCTCGACCGGGCACTCCGGCTCGCAGGCGCCGCAGTCGATGCACTCCTCCGGGTCGATCACGAGCATCCGCGCCGCCTCGTGGATGCAGTCGACCGGGCACACGTCGACGCAGGAGCGGTCCTTCACGTCGATGCAGGGCTCGCCGATCACGTAGGTCACGGGCGCCTCCTCTCGGCCATTTCACTGTTATACACCTTTTCAAACAGTCTAGACAGGACGTCCGCTCCCGGCGCGTGCGCCGGCCGCCGGGAGCGCCCGATCGCTACGCTGGCCGCGAATCCGAGGCTGCAGATCGCGCGATGGACGTTCGCCTCAAGCGCGCCTACGAGCCGCCGGCACGCTCGGACGGCTACCGCGTCCTGGTCGACCGGCTCTGGCCGCGCGGCGTCTCGAAGGAGGAGGCCCGGCTCGACGAGTGGGCGCGCGAGCTCGCGCCGAGCGGCGGGCTGCGACGCTGGTTCGGCCACGACCCGGCACGGTTCGACGAGTTCCGCCGCCGCTACCGCGAGGAGCTGGCGGCGCACGAGGACAAGCTGCGCGAGCTCCGCCGGCGCGCCCGCGCGGGGACGGTGACCCTCGTCTACGCGGCGCGCGACGCGGAGCACAACGACGCCGTGGTGCTCGCCGAGCTCCTCCGCGGCGGCAGGCGGTCGCGGTGACCGCGCCGCGCCCCGCGCGCGGGGCGCGGCGCGGCGTCGTCGCTGCCCGGTTCGGTCGCCGGCGCCGTCCACGACGACGCCGGCCCCGTCGCTACGCCTTCGCCATCAGCTCCCAGCGCGTCTCGTTCGCGGGGTTCCAGTTGGCGCCGGAGACGTTCGACCGCGTCGCGTAGTGCCACCCAGGCCACGCGAGCCAGAGGTGGGGGCAGTCGTCCCAGATCAGCCGCTGCGCCTCGTCGAGCGCGGCCGTCCGCTTCGGGCCGTCCGGGGTGCCGGTCGCGACCTCGATCAGCCTGTTGACCCGCGGGTTGTTGTAGTTCGAGTAGGTCGTGAACGCGGGCCCGTAGTAGTAGAGGAAGAGGGCGTAGCCCGGGTCCGGCTGGATCGGCATGTCCTGCCAGAAGAAGAAGTCGAGCTTCCGCTTCGTCTGCAGGTCGGAGAACGTGGACGAGGGGACCTTGGCGAGGTCGACGCGGACGCCGACCTTCGCGAGCGCCGACTGCATCAGGATCGAGATCTGCTCCTGCTCGGTGCGGGCGGCGTCGAAGGAGAGCGTCGTCCGGAACCCGTTCGGGAGACCGGCCTGCTTGAGGAGCGCCTTCGCCTTCTCGGGGTTGTACGAGTACGGACGCTGCTTCTTCGAGCCCGGGTAGATGAACGGGATCGGGCTCGTCATCTGGAGCGCGTGCCCGCGGTAGACGGCGGAGAGGATGTCCTCGTACGGCGTCGCCCACGCGAGGGCCTGTCGCACGAGCTTGTTGTCGAACGGCTTCCTCTTCGCGTTCATCTCGATCATCTGCTGCCAGTTCGAGGGGAAGTCGTGCACGGAGACGTTCTGCGTCTTCCGCGCCTGCTCGCGGTCGCGTGCCGCCAGGTTCTCGGCCACGTCGACGCCGCCGCCGACGAGGAGCGCGAGCCGCGACGACGAGTTCGGGATCGCCTTGTAGACGATGCGCCCGTTCTTGACAGGGTACGGGTAGTTCGGGTTGCGGTCGAACACGACCTGCGTCCCAGGCTGCCACTGCGTGACCTTGTAGGGCCCGAAGCCGGACGAGCTCGTGGTCAGCCACTTCTCCGCCCACGGGTCGTCCTTCGTCGCGTGCTTCTTCGCCTCGGTGGAGTCCCACCAGTACGTGTACATGTTGGCGAAGATCGGCATCAGGATCGGGCTCGTCTTCTTCGAGTGGTACCGAACCGTGTACTTGTCGAGCTTGTCCACACCGTCCGCCGGGAAGCCGACGACGGGGTAGATGAAGCCGCCCGAGACGCCCTTCGTCGCGACGTCGCGCTTGAACGACCAGACGACGTCGTCGGCGGTGAGCTCGTTGCCGTGCTCGCTCTTCACGCCCTTGCGCAGCGAGAACGTGATCGACCTGTGGTCCTTCGAGATCTCCCAGTCGCGGACGAGCCACGGCGCCGGCTCGCTCTTGAAGTTGGGGACGAGGATCTTCGAGTCCTGCGTGTACGGCCGCATCCGCCACATGAGCGGCGTGGCGTAGACATTCTGGAACGCCTGCTGCGCGGAGAACTCGGTCTGGAACGCGTGGTCGAGGCTCGGCGGCGTGTCCGCGCCGGCGATCACGATCGTCGCCTGCGCCGCCTGCCGCCGCTCGGCCGCCGACTGGACGCGCGGCCCGCGCAGCGCGGCGCGGGCGTCGGTCACCTGGCCGATCAGGCTCAGGGCGAAGCCGGCCGCGAGCGCGCGGCGGACGAATGTCGCCCGCGAGATCCGCCCTTCCTCGAGCGCTTCGGCCAGCTCGAGGAACCTCCGGTCGTGGATCCTGTTCATGTGGGTCCTCCTGGTGTCGTGGTCGTCGAGGGGGCGGTGAGCTGCGCCGACTCGCCGGCCGGCGGCAGTGATGCGAAGGCGGTGCGAAGGTCGCCGAGGGTGATCCCGCCGTCGGCGAGGAGCGTCTGCCCGGTGACGTAGCGGGCGGCGTCGGAGGCGAGGAAGAGCACGACGTCGGCGATGTCGTCGGGCCGGCCGATCCGCCGGAGCGGGACGTACGGGACGGCCAGCTCGAGCCCCTCCGGGCCGACCGAGTGCTCGCGCGAGGTCGACTGGGCGGTGACGACGAACCCCGGTGCGACCGCGTTGACGCGGATCCCGTGCGGGCCGAGCTCGACCGCGAGCGCGCGCGTGAGCCCCTCGATCGCGGCCTTCGACGCGCTGTAGTGCACGTGGTCGCTCCAGCCCCAGGGATGGCCCATGAGCGACGAGAAGTTGACGATCGAGCCCGCGCCGCGCGCGATCATTCCCGGCGCGACCGCGCGCGAGCAGTTGTAGGTCCCGCCGAGGTTCACGTCCATCGTCCGGCGGAACTGCTCCTCCGTCAGGTCGACGAAGCGCGCCTTCTTGGCGATCCCGGCGTTGTTGACGAGCACGTCCACGCGTCCGTAGGCGCGCTCGGCCTCGGTCACCATGCGGCCGACCGCCTCCTGGTCGGACACGTCGGCGACGTGGCCGGTCACCTCTCCTCCGGCGGCGCGCACCTGCTCCACCGTCTTCTCGAGGTCCTCCTCGACGACGTCGTTCGCGAACACCGTCGCTCCCCGGGCGGCGGCGGAGAGCGCGATCGTGCGGCCGATCCCGATCTGCGAGCCCGCTCCCGTGACGAGCACCACCTGGCCGGTCAAGTCCATGGGCTTCCCTCCTTGCGTCGGACGATGGGACGATCAGCCTCCACTCAGGCCGCGGTCTCGGCCTCGCGCGCGTTCGGGACGAGCTCGTGGCGGATGCACGCGCTCGTGCGGCCGTCGCCGATCGCGAGGAGCGGCGGGATCCCGGCCCTGCACTCGTCGACGACGAGCGGGCACCGCGACGCGAGGTAGCAGCCGAGCGGCAGGTCGATCGGGCTCGGGATCTCGCCCCGGAGCTCGAAGCGGGCGCGGCGCGTCTCGGGGTCCGGGTACAGGACCGAGGAGAGGAGCGCGCGCGTGTACGGGTGCCGCTGCTCCTCGAAGATCGCCTGGGTCGGGCCCTCCTCCACGATCAGCCCCAGGTACATCACCGCGATCCGGTGGCTGATGTGGCGGAGCGTGTTCAGGTCGTGAGTGATGAAGAGGTAGCTCATCTCGAGCTCGCGCTGGAGCTCGATCAGCAGGTCGATGATCTGGCGGCGCGCGCGCGGGTCGAGCGCCGACGTCGGCTCGTCGAGCACGAGCAGCGTCGGGTTGGTGGCGATCGCGCGCGCGATCCCGACCCGCTGCTGCAGGCCGCCCGAGATCTCGTGCGGGTAGAGGTCGAGCACCGACTCGGGCAGGTGGACGAGGTCGCGCAGCTCCGCGACGCGCCGCCGGCGCTCGGCCTTCTCGACCTTCCGGACGACGAGCGGCTCCGCGATCGCCGAGCCGATCGTCATCCGCGGGTTGAGCGAGTCGAACGGCTCCTGGAAGACGAGCTGGATCCTCCGCCGCAGCGCCCGCGCCTCGGCCGCGCCGAGGCGGCTGATGTCGCGCCCGTCGAACAGGATCCGGCCCCGGGTGAGCGCCGTCAGGTTCAGCACGCAGCGGGCGACGGTGCTCTTGCCCGAGCCCGACTCGCCCACGAGCCCGAGCGTCTCGCCCTTGCCGATCGTGAACGAGACGCCGTTGACCGCGGCGACGAACGCTCGCGAGTGGGCGATCGGGTAGTGCTTCACGAGGTCGACGACCTCGAGCACCGGGGCCGTGCCGTTTCCGCCCTCAGGCGACATCGCGCACCAGGTGGCCGGGCGCGACCTCGCGCATCTCGAGCTCCTCGGCGTCGTAGGGGAGGGAGGGGGCGGCCGCCTCGCCGCGCGGCTCGTACGAGAACGCCGACAGCAGCTCGATCGAGTACGGGTGCCGGGGGCTCGCGAAGAAGGAGCGGACGTCGGCGCTCTCGAGCACCCGGCCGCGGTAGAGCACCGCGACGTGGTCGCAGTAGTTCGCGACGATGCCGAGGTCGCGCGTGATCATCAGCGACGCCGAGCCGTGGTCGCGCAGGAGCGAGAGCGTCAGGTCGAGCACCTGCGCCTGGACGGTGACGTCGAGGCCGCTCGTCGCGTCGTCGGAGATCGTCACCCTCGGCTCCGCGATCAGCGCCATCGCGATCACGACGCGCTGCGCCATCCCGCCGGAGAGCTCGTGCGGGTACGCGTCGGCGCGGCGCTTCGGGTCGGGGATCTTGACCTGCGCGAGCATCTCGACCGCCCGCTCGCGCGCCGCGCGCTTCTCGAGCCGCAGGTGCGCCCGGGCGACGTTCGCGAGCTGCTCGCCGATCGAGAGCAGCGGGTTCAGCTCCGCCCGCGGGTTCGGGACGATCATCGCGATCTCCTTCCCGCGCAGGTTCCGCAGCTCGTCCTCCGAGAGCTTCTGCAGGTCTCGCCCGAAGAGCACCGTGGAGCCGCGGACGACGCGCCCGGGCGGGGGGACGACGCGCATGATCGAGTGCGCGAGCGTCGTCTTGCCCGCGCCCGACTCGCCGACGAGCCCGAGCATGCGCCCCGGCTCGACCCGCAGCGAGACGCCGTTCAGCGCCTTCACGACGCCGGCGGCCGTGAAGAAGCAGGTGTGCAGGTCGTCGACCTCGAGCGCCGCCGTCGCCGGCGCCGCCGCCGCCTCAGCCGCGCTCACGGACGATCTGCCTCCTCCGCACCGGGTCGAGCATGAGCTCCAGGCTGTCCCCGATCAGCGCGAACCCGAGCACGGTCACCGCGATCGCGATCCCGGGGAAGAGCGCCGGCCACCACTGCCCGGTGATCATGTTCTGGGCGCCGACGGCGATCATGCTGCCCCACTCGGGCGTGGGGACGCGGACGCCGGCCCCGACGAACGAGAGGCCGGCGGTGAGCAGCACCGCCCAGCCCATGTTCACCGAGGCCTGGATGATCGCCGGCGCGACCGCGTTCGGGAGGATGTGGCGGAACACGATCCGCAGCTCGCCGTTGCCGGCGACGCGGGCGGCGTCGACGAAGCGCCGTTCGCGCAGCGAGAGCGCCTGCGTCCGCAGCAGCCGGAGGTAGATCGGCGCGTTGACGAAGGCGATCGCGATGATCACGTTGCGCGCGCTCTGGCCGAGCGCGGCGACGAGCGCGATCGCGAGCACGAACACCGGGAACGCCTGCAGGACGTCGGCGACGCGCATCATGCCCTCGCTCACCCATCCCCAGAGCCCGCGCGTACCGGAGAAGTAGCCGGCGATCAGCCCGAGCGGCCCGCCCACGAGCACGGAGAAGAGCGTCCCGAGCACGGCGATCAGGAGGTCGATCCGCGCCGAGGAGATGACGCGGCTGAGGATGTCCATCCCGGAGATGTCGGTTCCGAGCCAGTGCGACCCGCTCGGGGCGGCGAGCGTGATCGCCGGGTCGGCCGTCTCCGGGTCGTACGGCACGATCAGCGGCGCGAAGAGCGCGAGCACCACGATCGCCGTGATCAGCAGGTAGCCGAACGCGAACAGCTTCCGCTGGCGCAGGACGAGCAGGAAGAGCTCGAGCTTGCCGGCGCGGCGCGGGCGCGCGACCTCGACGACCGCGGTCGCCATCAGCGGGTGAGGCGCGGGTCGATGGCGAAGTAGATGAGGTCGACGATCAGGTAGACGATCAGGGAGACGACCGCGGCGACGAGGACGAACCCCTGCACGACCGCGAAGTCGGCGTTGAGCACGCCCTGCACCGCGTACTGGCCCGCGCCGCCCCAGCCGAACACCACCTCGACGAGGACCGCGCCGCCGATCAGGAAGCTGTAGAGGACGGCGACGAGCGTGACCACCGGCGGCAGGGCGTTCCGGAGCGCGTAGCGCCCGATCAGCCCCTCCGGCAGCCCGCAGAGGCGCGCGTAGCGCGTGAAGTCCGAGGAGAGCATCTGCTGCATCGTCGAGCGGGTCATCTTCAGGATCGGCCCCACCGTCGTGATCGTCAGCGTCGCCACCGGCAGCGCGAGGTGCTCGTACGCGGACGATAACGCGGCCCAGTTCCCGGTCAGCAGGGCGTCGATCGTGTACGCGCCGGTGATCCGCGTGGGCGGGTCGACCCCGACGTCGAGACGGCCGTCCGGCGCCGCCGCCCAGCCGAGCTTGACGTAGAGGATGAGGATCAGGATCAGGCCGAGCCAGAACTCCGGCAGCGCGCCGGCGACGAGCCCGTAGCCGAAGGCGAACCGGTCGGAGACCTTCCCCGGCTTCCGCGCCGCCCGCACGCCGAGCGGGATCGCGATCAGCACCGACAGGACGAGTGCGTAGGTGATCAGCTCGAGCGTCGCGGGGAGCCGCTGGCGGAGGTCGGTCGCCACGGGGTTCCCCGACTGCCAGGACCGGCCGAGGTCGCCCTGCAGCGCGTGCCACACGTAGAGGCCGTACTGCTCCGGGAAGGAGCGGTTGAGGCCCATGTGGTCGCGGAGCAGGTGGATCGTCTGCTCGCTCGCCAGCGGCCCGAGCATCAGGCGGGCCGGGTCGCCCGGGATCAGCTGGACGAGCAGGAAGGTGATGAAGGTGATCCCGACGAGCTGCGGCACGACGAACACGAGCCGCCGCCCGAGGTACGCCGAGAGCTTCATCCAGGCGAGCCCCCCACTCCAGGCGTCAGTACATCACGCCGCTGCCCGGGGAGCCGTGCGAGCTTCGCGCTGGCCGTGCGCCTGCACCGCGTCGATCCTCCTCATGGGCGGGGGACGGGGAGCGGTGACGATAGACCATTCGCCGCGCGATGTGGTATGGAGAGCGGGTGAGGCGCCCCTGGTCGACCGGCGGGTTCCCTCGCGGCCGTCGGCTCGAGGTGCGAGGGCGGGGTCCGTGGCGGCGGCCTGCGCGTCACCTCCTCGACCTCGACGTCGAGACGGAGGGCGCGAGGATCACGCTCGACCACCTCTGTCCCGGCTCCGGCGCGCATCGTCTGCTCGGGGTCGAGCTGACCGAGGCCGAGCTCGCACGCCTCGCCACGGGGGAGAGCGTCTTCCTGCCGGTCGGCTGCGACCGGTGCCTGTGGGAACGGCGGCTCGTCGTCCGGAGGCGGCGCGCCGCGGCCGCGGAGCCCGGGAGCGCCGCGCGGTGAGGACGATCGCCGTCGTCTACGACGAGCACGAGTCCGCCGAGCGCGCGCTCCTGCGCGCGACCGAGCTCGCCGCCGCGCTCTCGGCCCGCCTCGTGGTGCTGAGCGTCGCGCCCCCGGTCGAGCCGGCCCCCTCGGTCGAGACGCTCCAGCCGTCGTTCGAGAGCGTGCGCACCGAGACGGCGAGGCTGACCGAGAACCCGATCTACCTCAGCCCGCGGCCGCGCGCGGCGCCTCCGGCCGTCGATCGGGCCTCCGAGCACCTCGAGCGCGCCCGCGACCTCCTCGCCCGCGGCGGACACGAGGCCGAGCTCGTCGCCGCCGGCGCCGACGACCCCGACGCGCTGGTCGAGCTGGCGCTGGAGCACCACGCCGACCTGCTCGTGGTCGGCGCCCACCGCCCGAGCCTGTGGCAGCGGGTCGCCGGCACGACCGACGAGGGGCAGCTTGCCCGCCGCGCCGGCTGCGACGTGCTGATCGTCAGGTGAGCGGTCGCGAGCACGCGCCTGACGAAGCGCAGCGTCCTGTCGCGCGACCCGCCGCCACGGGGCGGCCACCGTCTCGACGTCGCCGCCGTTGGCTTCCGTGGTCCGGCTCGTTGGGGTTGACCCCAGGCCGACCTGCAGCCTTAGTTCCCTCGATCTCGGTGCGCACGAGCTCTCGGGCCTGCTGGACGGATCCGACGCCACCCTTCCGAGTCGACTCGCGTGGTCTCGGATTCGATGGGCCGGGCAGGGATCGAACCAGCGATCTTGGGATTAAGAGTGGATGGAGGCGGGCTCAGAGTGCCTCGGCGGTACGTCTGATCCCGCATAGTTGAGCGAAGTGTGGTCGTACATCATCGGGCGCCCTCGGGCTCGCTTGTCGACCTGATGTTGACCCGCCCGGGGTGTCCCGGCTCGATGCTCGTGACGTGCTGGTTCAACCGCTGTCCGTGGCCTTGCGTGGGTGACATCGCATCGCGAAGCGGTTGCGCAAGGCGATCGATCTCGTCGGCGGACGTGATCATCCCCTCGTATCCTGCGTAGTCGGGATGCTCTGGCAGATACGGCTGCCGGTTCACGGGCTCCGGCATCAGGGCCTCTGCGTCTTCGAGAGTGATTCTCGCGAGGGTTGCGTATCGGTGCTTGTACAGCCGGTAGCGCAGCTCGCCTGGACGACTCTCGCTCGGCGTGAAGGTGACGATCGACTTCCAGCTTCCGTCGATCTGCGACTGAAACCCGATGCCGCTTGTAGACGTGTAGCTCCTGAGGGAGGAGCCGAAAGCCGCAACCGCATGCCGGTAGAGCTCGTTTACCCCCGCCTCCTCCGCCTGCGCTTCCAGCTCCTGGTAGCTGAGCTTGGGGCGACGCTTCGAGCTGCCAAGCGTCCGCGTCTTCAGCTCGACCTCGGACGGCTCGATCAGGAAGATGCGTGCCAAGAGCTCCTTCCCGTCCTCAAGCCGGAAGTAGTTGAACGTCGCGGCGTTGATGTTCATCCCGTGGACGCCCGACAGATAGCGGATGATCCGCTCAGAGCTCGGGTCGATGAGCGAGCCGACGATCAGGACGCGGTGATCTCCGTTGAGCGTCTCGGGAAGGTCTGCACCGAACTTGGCTTCGAACGCGGATCCGAACTCGGCGGCGAGGTACTCCTCTGCGATCTCCGTCACCCGCTCGCGGGTCAGGTTGACAACCCATGACGCGTAGTCCAGCGCCTGGGCTGTGATCTCTCGTGGCGTCTTGTCGCGCTTCAGCTCAACGATCACCGCCATGGTCTTCGTCTCTGGCGACCGACTGCACCGGCGGACTGTGCCGCTCTTCCTTCGAGAAGATCAGTCGTACCTGCACATTGACGAGTTCAAGCAGGCGCTGCGCGAGCTAGACGAGCACTATGACGGCCTGCCCGAGGAGATCAAGCAGCTCGGCGTCCTGCAGTTCGCCTCGTACCCGCCGTCTGAAATGGATATCGCTGTCACGCGCCTGTGGGACAAGCACATGCGCCCCGACTGGCGCGAGGTTGCCAGACGCCAAGAGGCCGAGCTTGGGAAGCCGCGAGATGAAGACGCCAGTCGCGACGCAGTGGCCGAGGTGAGACGCCGCTTCGAGGAGGCGCGGCCGGTCACCGACCAGGAGACGAGCCTTATTGGAGCCGGACCCGACTACTTCGTCATCCGCCGACAGGTGCCGGTGCCGATGCCGCGTGGGTCCTTCCAAGCCGCGTACCCGACGATCGCGACCGTCCAGACGAGGATGGCGTCTTCACGGCTGTTGAGGAAGTCGGGCGGCACGGCCACCGAGAGTAGAGGGCCGTGCGGGCGGACTCCGTGCCGCAAGCCCCTCTCTTCCTAGACTGAGGCGCGTGACCGATCTAGCCGATGTTCTCGCGCTGATGTCGAAGGCGTCTGACAGCTTCCAGACGCTGCGGGCGACGCTTCGCCATTGGCGCGACGAGGAGAAGTACATGGAGGCGTGGGACCGCCACGTGGAGGAGCGCTCGTCTGCTGGCGGCGGCACGTTGTCGATCGTGTTGGACGCCGGTTCCGACGAACCACAGCCGACGGCGAGCGAGGCGACTGTTCGCCTGTGGCTTGAGCGTCCGAACCGTTTTCGTGAGGAGTACGAGGGAGCGTGGGGCGACCAGACGGCCGTCTCGGACGGCGAGCACTTGTGGCGTCGTGTCCCGCGGCTCGGACTGCTGCGCGAGAAGGCATCGAAAGGCCAGGGAGTCCTCTTCGCGACGCAGCTCGTGAACCCGGCGCCGCTGCTGCCAGGCCTTGAACTCGAGCTCCTCGGCGATGCCGACCACGCCGGACGCGCAGCCGTACGCCTGCGCGCGGCTCCACGCCACGTCAGCTGGCACGACCTCTTCGGGCTGGCGCCCGGCGCCGACCGCTATGAACTACTGGTCGACGCGGAGCGAGGCATCTTGCTGCGCGCGGAGGCACTCCTGGAGGGAACCACCCTCGCCTGGAGCGAGGTAGTCGAGGTCGCCTTCGACGAGCAGCTCCCACCGGAGGTCTTCGTGCTCAAGCCTGCACCCGGCGAGAGGGTGCGCACGCCGGAGGAGCTGGCACAGGATTTCCCAGACGACGTCACCCTTGACGAGGCCGCGCGCCGAGCGTCCTTCACCGTTTGGGCGCCCCGCAAGATGGGCCGCGGTTGGGAAATCAACGTCCGTTACGCGCGCGGCGAGCCGGGTCCGCTCGACCGCGAGACGGTGATGCTCCACTACCGGCACGAGAAGCAGGGCCAGCTCGGCATCAACGAGACCGCGCGTGATGAGAAACGGGGTGCGAGCTGGGAGCTGGTCGAGCGGGGCGGCGAGGCGTTTCGGGTGTGGCAGCGGCCGGATCGCCGTCGGATGCCGACCATCGTCCGCTTCCACAAGGGCGACACGAGCATCGAGTTGCAGTCCGACGACTTCGAGCTTGAGCGCCTGCTGGAGTTCGCCCGCTCCTTTGCGCCGGTCTCAGGAGAGCGGCCGCGCTTCTTCCGCGAGTGACCGACCTCGGCGACGTCATCGCGCTCCTGCTCGGCGCTCGCGACCGGTACCGGACGGTTCGCGCGACGCTGAGCGTGCGCTATGAGGCGAGGAGCGCGCGCATGACGCTGCGCCACCAGCACGGCGAGCCGGACGAAGCAACCGACGTTCCAGACGACTTCCCCGAGACCGAGAGGCGTGCGCGCGCAGGAATCCTGCGCGTCTGGCTGGCGCCGCCGGACCAGATTCGCGAGGAGCGCGAGGGGGTCCTCGGCGGCTGGCGCCTTGGGATCCGTAGCGGTGGCAGCTGGTGGGCCCTCGATGACGAAGGGGACGCCTACTCGAATGAGAAGGAGCCGGAGGTCGACACCGACATCGGCGAGAGCACGAGGCTCTTCTTCGACCCGAGGCCGCTCGTCGGCGCGCTCGACCTCGAGGTGATCAGCGAGACGGAGATCGCGGGGCGAGCGGCGATTCGACTTCGCGGAACCCGTCGCGTGGCCCAGCAACCGACAGAACTCGACTTCGAGCTTCACCTCACCGGCGACGAGTTCGAACTGGACGTCGATGCGGAGCGTGGCGTCCTCCTGCGCAAGGTCGCGCGCTACGGAGGCGTCGAGTCGTCAGTGGAGGAGATGCTCGAGATCGGCTTTGACGAGAGCTTCTCCCCGGATACGTTCGCCCCCATCACCGACGTGCCGGTGCGTCCCGATGTCGAGCCGCGAGCGGTTTCACCCCGAAAAGCTGCTCAGCTCGTCGCGTTTCCAGTTCGTCTGCCACCGCCGCTCGCCGAAGAGTGGACTATGCACACGAGCTACTTCCCGGGTGATGCGGGGGCGCCCGAACCGGAGGCGATCATCCTCGAACTCCTGCACGAAGACTCGCGGCGCATCTTGATCGCGGAAACCGCAGCCGGGCAGCCCAGCCAGATCGAGACCAACCAGCGATGGCAGACCCACCAGTACGAGGGCCGCGAGTTCGAGGTCGTCCGCCCCGAGTCGCGCAATGCGATGCATGCGTATGTCCGGTTCGAGGAGGCTGGCACACGGATCCTCATCAGCTCGAACGACTTCGATCTCGCCGCGCTGTTGGAGGTCGCGGCCGCCCTGGCGCGTGGTGAGTGAGCGCTGAGGCGCCGCGGCAGCGGATCCTGGGCACTGTCAGCGAGCTGCCAGCCGGCTGTGAGATCGGGAGGGCAAGCTGCCAGCTGGTGGACACGCAAATCGAAAGCGGACTGAATGTAAAGACTCTCTGAATCTTCGCGACGGCCTGTCAAATCTGGGCCTCGAAAACCGCATCTCTATTAGTGGGAGGGCTCCCGCGTGGAGCTCGCCCGTTGCCGTAGGCGCTCCTCCGCCGGCCCCGACAATCTGAGTGAGAAGACTGGCCGCCCCACGGGGCGCGCAACGACCTCCATCCAGCGCCGCGGGCTTCGGCTCGCGGAGCCACGGCTGGTCCCGCTGACCCGCGAGCAGGAGCGCGAAGCGGTCGCGCTGTTCGCCGAGCTGCTGCTCGATGCCGCTGCCGACAAACGTCGCCTGGTCGCTTCTCCCGGCGCTTTCGGCGGCGTTTCCGGCGGCGCTACCGGCAGCGCCATCCCGCTCCCGGAGAGGCGCGGAAACGCGCGTGAGGCCGCGTGATCCAGCACCACGTGTACCCCGACAAAGTAGGAGGGCTCGTTGAACTCTGTGCGATCCGATGGTCGTGAGATGCGCTCGGCGCGCGTGAGTGCCGACCGAGTGTTCGAGCTCGCTTCACACCTGACCGAGCGCGACCGCGAGATCGTGCTCTGCCTCTACGACCATAAGCTGCTGACGACCGACCAGTTCGAGCTGCTCTTCTTCTCTTCGAAGCGTCGCGCGCAGGACCGACTGCTCTTCCTCTACCGCAACCGACTCCTCGACCGCTTCTACCCGCCCTCGCCCTTCGGCGCTGGTAAGCCGCAGGCGCACTGGCTGCTCGACGAGGCCGGCGCGATCGTCGTCGCCGCGATCCTCGGCGTGGAGCGAAAGCAGCTCGGCTGGCAACGGCGCGATGACTGGGCGTCGCACCCGCAGCTTCGGCACCGGCTCGAGCTCGATCGCTTCGTCACCGACCTCATCGCCGCCACCCTCCCCGACCGGGCCATGGGCGTGCGCGCCTGGTACTCGAGCCGCGACGCCGCCGAGCTGCTCGACACGGAGCGGCTGCGCCCGGACGCCGGCCTCGTCCTCGACACCGCTGCCGGCGCGATCGAGTGCTGGCTGGAATGGGACCGCGGTACCGAGACGCAGGAGCGGCTGGAGAGCAAGCTGCACGGCTACCGGAACGCCGAGCACCACCTACGGCTCTTCGAGCCCGAGCCGCGCAACATCCTCTTCGTCGTCCCCGGAAAGGGGCGGATCGAGACGCTCCGTCGGGCGCTCGCCCACGAGCACGAGGAGGAGCGCGAGCGGGTCCGTCGCGACCGCTGGCACATCGCCCTCCAAGCCTCGTGGCCCACGCTCGCCGCCACCGCCTCGGAGCTTCGCCGCCAGGGGCCGCTGGCCGCGGTCTGGCAATCGATCACCGACGGTAACGCGCCGCCGCAGGCGCTCCCCGAGCTTCCCGTGCGGCGTGAACTCGGCTCGGCCAACCCTGCGCTCGCGCTCGGCCGCGGCTGGCGACACGACCAGCCCGACTTCTGGGAGCGACTCTCGCCGCTTCACCGCCCGCGCGTGTACTCGCGGCCTGCGCCCGAAGGCGCGCATCCGGGCGACCGGAGCGCGCTCCAGTCGCCAGCCGAGCCGCTTGACTCGGCTTCCGCCGACCCTACTGTCGACCCAGAGGCGGACGTCTTCCACCAGCAGCTGCAACGGCTCCGCCAAGCCGAGCTAGACGACATCGAGCGCGCGAGCCGCCGCGCGGCCGGCCCGAGCGAGGACTTGCGTCCGTCGGCGTCGATGGTCTCATGCCAGACCCCGAAGAAGACCTCGACGACGAGGAGGGGTCATGGCTGTAACCAGGGTCTGCCTCTACACGCGCATCTCGACCGACGAGGAGAACCAGCCCACCTCGCTCCACTCCCAGCGCGAACGCCTGGAGGCGTTCTGCAAGGCGCAGGAGGGCTGGCGGGTCGTCGCCCACGAGCAAGACCAGGCGACGGGGACCAAGCTCGACCGGCCCGGCCTGCAAGCGGCGCTCGAACTCGCACGTTCAGGTGCGATCGATCTGCTGCTCGTCTACCGCGTCGACCGCCTCTCGCGGAAGGTGCGGCAGCTCGCGCAGCTCGCCGAGGAACTCGACACCTACAGCGTGGTGCTGCGCTCAGCGACAGAGCCGTTCGACACCGGCTCCCCGGCCGGGCGGATGATGCTGCAAATGCTGGCCGTGTTCGCCGAGTTCGAGCACGCCACCATCGTCGACCGCATCTCCGCCGGCATCGAGCGCCGTGCCAAGGAAGGCCGCTGGTTCGGCGGCCGGCCGCCCTTCGGCTACCTGTTCTCCAGCGAGGAACGAGTGCTCGCCTCCGACCCGGGTGAAGGCGCCGGTGGTGCGCCGCGTCTTCGACCTCTACACCCGAAGGCGGCTCGGCACGCGCTCGATCGCCGAGCAGCTGCGATCGGAAGGCGCACCCGCGCCGTCGGCTGGCTGGGGGCATCCGGCCGTGCACTGGATCATCAGCAACCCCACCTACGCGGGCAAGATCCGCTGGCGCGACCGCGTGTTTGACGGCGTGCACGAGCCGCTCGTCGACGAACTCACCTTCAAGCGAGGGCAGGCCATCCTCCGCGAGCGCGGCGAGGACGTCTCCCGCCTCCGCGGGAACGCCTCTGTCTTCCTGCTCTCCGGCGTCGTCCGCTGCGGCCACTGCGGCAAGGCGTACATCGGCATGTCCGCCCGCGGGAACGGCGGCCGCGACGCGTACTACGCCTGCTCCGGCCGCCAGAAGTACGGGCCGAAGGCCTGCCGCAACGAGCGGCTCCCCTGCGCAAAGCTCGAACAGGCCGTCCTCGCCCAGCTCGCCAGCATCTACCGCGACGGCGACCTGATCGCACAGGCGCTCGAGGCCGGACAGAGGCCGACGTCGGCCGACCTTGCGACCATCGCCGACGAACTCGAGCACGTCCCTCGCCGAAGGCGAGCCGCAGAAGACGAAGGCGTTCCTGCGGCTTCTGATCCAGGAGCTACGCGTCGACGGACGAGCGCGGATCCAGCCGGCCTACAGGCTGATCACGCCCGAGGTTTGCGCAACCAACGTCCGAAAAAGTGGGCCGGGCAGGGATCGAACCTGCGACCTTGGGATTAAAAGTCCCCTGCTCTACCGACTGAGCTACCGGCCCGTAACGCGCATACTGCAGGGCATGGGGAAAGGGTACGCCGAAGGATCCGCGGTCGAGGAGCGGCAGGCCGCGCTGGAGCGCGGCGACGACGGCTCCGCGGGGATCGAGCCGGGCCGGGGCGCGGTCTACGGGTCGACGGAGGACGAGCCGGAGCGCCACTTCATCGGCTGGGCCGACGAGGTCGACGCGGACGAGCTCTTCGCGTCAGGCCGGGCGTGGGGGCTCCAGGTCGTCCACCGGTCGCCGTAGCTCCCGCTCCCACTCGTCGAGGAGCCGCTCGACGTGGCGGCGCTGCGCGTCCGAGAACGCGAAGCGCGCGACCATGCGCCGCGCCTCGGCGGGGTCGTCGTTCTCGATCGCGGCCTCGAGGCGCTCGCGCAGCGGCTCGCGCTGCCGGAGCTGGCGGCGCAGCCAGCGCAGCAGGCTGATCTTCGTCGCGCGCGAGAGGGGCTCAGGAGGCATGCGGCTCCCGGCGCCCGTCCCTGCGGCCGAGACGGTCGCGGCCCGCGTGATCGGCGCCGCGGCGCGCGAGGCGCCGCCTGGCCGGCCCGTGCTCGGGGTCTTCGGTCATCGGCCGGAGCCAGTGCTCGCTCACCACCGGAACGTCGCTCCTGTCCCGCTCACGATACGCCCCGGCGACCGGCGCGCGCGCGGCGACCGAGCGCGCCCGGCCGTCGCCCGGGCTCGATCCGGGAGGGGGATCGCTACGCTCCAGCGAGGCCCCCATCGTCTAGCGGCCTAGGACGCCGGCCTTTCACGCCGGTGGCGCGGGTTCGAATCCCGCTGGGGGTATGGCCGGTCACGCCTGCAGCGCCGCCTCGCAGATCGCCGCGACGTGGCGGTGGTCGGTGCCGCAGCAGCCGCCGAGCACGCTGAGCCGGGGGAGGCCGCGGCGCAGAGCCGCGTAGCGCGCGGCGAGGTCGGCGGGGTCTCCCTCGTCGAGCTCCTCGGCCTCGTCGAGCTCGGCGTGGCTCTTCGTGGACGCGTTCGCGCGCAGGCCGCGCACCCGCTTGAGCCACGCTCCGCCCTCGGCGAGGACGTGCTCGAAGTGGGTGGGATGGGCGCAGTTGACCATGTAGTAGGCGGGAGCTCCGTCGGTCGCCTCGTCGACCTCGCGGACGGCGTCGGCGAGCGACTGCCCGCTCGGCAGCCGCCCGTCGGTCTCGACCGTGAACGAGATCGCGCTCGGAAGGCCGGCGGACTCGGCGGCGCGGGCGATCCCGACCGCCTCCTCGGCGTAGGTGATCGTGATCGCGGTGACCATGTCCGCGGCGGTGTCGCGGAACGTCGCGATCTGTACGGAGTGGTAGTCCTCGGCGGCCGAGGCGGTCAGCTTCGCGGCGGGGCTGTAGCCGTCGCCCTGCGGGCCGATGCAGCCGCTGATCACGATCGGCGCTCCGTCCGCCTCGTGCTCGTCGCGGAGCTCCTCCATCAGCCCGATCGCACGGCGGTTCGTCGCGTCGAGCGCCTCCGCCGAGTAGCCGATCCGCTCCGCCCAGTCGGGGTTCGCGCGCCAGGTCGGGCTCTCGAGGACGAAGCCGGTGCGATGCCGGCGGGCGAGCGCGAGGTAGGGGAGGTAGTAGCGGCGCAGCGCCTCCGTGCCCTGCTCGTCCTTCAGCAGGTCGAAGGCGGCGAACGCCGGCAGCTCGAGGCCCTCGTGGAAGATCAGCGTCGTCTCGATCCCGCCGTCCGTCAGGAACACGGCGTCGCCGAGCTGGGGGAGGTCGTCGCGATACCGGGCCACTCCTGCCGCTCGGGACGCTACCTGGCGCTCACGCCCCACGCAGCCGGAACGGCAGCGCGCGCCAGGCCGACCACTCCCAGTACCAGGTCGGCACGACGCGCGGCGCCGCCTCCGGACGCGGCCCGGAGCGCCCGTGGCGCTGCCAGGCGAACAGGTCCCACGCCCAGCGCGGGAGCGCCTTCGGGAGGTCGCGCGGCCGTGCCCTCGGCAGCACGACCACGGGCTTCGAGGGCCGGCTCGCGTTGCCGGCGGCGTCGAGCGCGACCACCCGGAAGACGCTCGGCGCCTTCGGGCGGAACCCGGCGACCGTCCCGCGGCGGGCCCCCGCGGGCAGCGAGGCGACGGGGCGGTTCGTGAGCGTGATCTCGTAGCCGCGGACCGGCCCGTTGCGGTCGGCGGCGGCGCGCCAGGAGAGGAGGAGCCTGCCCGCGACGAACCGGCCGCTCACCTCCCGCGGCGGGGACGGCGGCGTCAGGTCGGGGACGAGCGCGAAGATGCCCGCCACCTCCGTCCGGACCGTGAACGAGCCGTCCTCGGCGCGCGTGTAGCCGGCGCGCACGCCGGGCGGGAGCGACTCGGCCTCGATCGCCGGCACGCGCTTCCACGTGCTGCCGTTCGTCGAGTAGACCGGGACGACGGGGTCGGGCTGGGGCAGGAACGCGAGCGCGACCGTGCCGGCGAACGTCCGCACGGGCGCCAGCGTGGTCGCGTCCGCGACGGAGAGCTGGACGCCGTAGCCGTCGGCGCCGTAGCCGGGCAGCGTCGGGCCGGGGGCGACCTGCGTGAGGGTCACCTGCACCGGGCCCGCGAAGGTGCCCGCCGCCCAGCTCGCGGTCACCTGGCCGTCGTCGGAGGCGGCCGAGCCCGCCTCGCTCGGCCCGCCGGCGGGCGGGGGCGGAGGCGGCGGCGGTGCCGGCGCGCCCGTGGCGCCGACGACCGCGCCGTCGACGTAGTCGCTGTCGACGTTGATCGTGACGCCGCCGTGGCTCTCACGGTGCCCGCCGCGGTACTGGTGGATCCGCTGGTGGTTCGTCCAGAGCGCGTCGCTCACGTACGGGTCGCCGAAGACGCTCTCGGAGCCGTTCCAGTTCGCGATCCAGATGTCGTCGGGGCTCGCCGGCGTCGACGCGAGCGCCTGCACGTCGCGCATCGTCGAGGCCGCGCTCCCGTAGACGCCGGCGACGTAGCCGCGCGCGTGCAGCTCCGCGACCCACGCCGAGACGAACGCCAGCACCGCCTGCGTGCACGCGGGATCCTTGAGCGCGTACGCCTCCATGTCGTAGTAGACCGGGCTCCCGGCGGGAAGCCCGAGCGCGGTCAGGTCGGCGATCGCGTCGTCGGCGGCCGCCGCGCCCTGGCCCTGCGCGTTCGCGGCCGTGAAGCGCGCCCGCTTCGCGTTCGAGCTGCAGGGCGCCTGCAGGCCCACGTAGGTGGGGATCAGGTTCCAGCCGCCGGCGAGCGCGCCCGCGACCCACTGCGGCGTGAGGCCGGCGTTCGCGCACGTCCGGTTGACCCCGCCGACGTAGATCCCGACGGCCCGGTACGGCGACGCGAGCCACGCGGTCAGCGCGGCGAGCGAGGGGGCGTTGCACGACTCGAACCCGTAGCCGGTGAAGACGGCCGTGCGCGCCGCCGGCGCGGCCGAACCGGCCGCCGCCCCGCCGAGGCAGAGCGCGGCCGCGAGCGCGAGCCCGCCGAGGCTTCGCCGTCGCCGCCGCCAGGAGACCCCCGAAGCGAGCGCCGCAGTCGTCCAGCGCATCCGGGCCATCTTCGCGGTCGGCCCGGTCTCTCCTCGCAGGCTCGTAGACTCGCCCGCGGTGGAACCCGAACGACGCGCGGCCGTGCGCCGCCACCGCACGAGCGCCGCCGTCTTCGCCGGCTACCTCGCCCTCGCGTTCGCC
This sequence comes from Gaiellaceae bacterium, assembly GCA_035650615.1. Classification (GTDB taxonomy): domain Bacteria; phylum Actinomycetota; class Thermoleophilia; order Gaiellales; family Gaiellaceae; genus PALSA-600. The sequence continues at coordinate 19,820 of DASRHI010000007.1, forward strand.
TACTTCGGCGTCCGGGTCGCCGCGCACCCGGAGCGGACGCACGTGGGCGGCCTCTTCACCGACCCCCAGATCTTCGTCTGGTCGTTCGCGTGGTGGCCGCACGCGCTCCTCCACGGCGAGAACCCCTTCTACACCCACGCGATCTGGGCCCCCGACGGCTTCAACCTCGCGTGGGCGACGAGCGTGCCGGGGCTCGCGGTCGCGTTCGCGCCGCTCACGCTCGCGTTCGGGCCCGTGCTCGCCTACGACGCCGCCTGCGTCGTCATGCCGGCGCTCGCCGCGTGGGCGGCGTACCTGCTCTGCCGCGAGCTCACCGGGCGGACGTGGCCCTCGCTCGCCGGCGGCTACCTGTTCGGGTTCTCGAGCTACGTGCTCGGCGGCGAGCTGACCCACCTGCACACGGTCGCCGTCTTCCCGGCCCCGCTCCTCGCGCTCGCGGTGCTGCGCTTCGTGCGCGGCGGGCTCTCGGGGCTCGGGCTCGCAGTCCGCGCCGGCGTCCTGCTCGCGCTCGAGGCCTACTGCTCGACCGAGCTCCTCTTCACGCTCACGGCGGCCCTCGCCGCCGCGCTCGTCCAGGCGCTCGCGCTCGTCCCGGCCGCGCGCCGCCGGCTCGTCGCGTCGCTCGCGCCGCTCGCGGGCGCGTACGCGCTCGCGGCGCTCCTCGCGGCGCCGCTCCTCTACTACGTCGCGACCGGCTACGTCTCGGGCCTGACGCAGGACGCTCCGAGCTTCTCCGCCGACCTGCTCAACCTCGTCGTCCCGACGCGCGCGAGCCTGGGCGGCTGGTGGAGCGACGGCGTCGCGGGGCGCTTCCCCGCGAACGACGTCGAGCGCGGCGCCTACCTCGGCGTTCCGGCGCTCGCGATCGTGCTCTCGTTCGGCCTCCGCGCGCGGCGCTCGCCGGGCGCGCGCTTCCTCCTCGCGGGGCTCGCGCTCGCGGTGCTCGCCGCGCTCGGGTCGTGGGTGACGGTCGACGGCCGGCGCGTCGCCACCCTGCCGTGGAGCCGGCTCGCCACGCTCCCGCTCTGGAAGGACGTGATGCCGGTGCGGTTCATGCTGTACGCGTCGCTCGCGCTCGCCGTGGCGGTCGCGCTCTGGGCGGCCTCCGACCTGCGCCCTGCGTGGGTGCGCCCGGCGCTCGCCGCCCTCGCCGTGGTCTTCGTTGCCCCCGACGTCTCCTGGCACGCGTGGGCACGGAGGCCGGACGTGCCGTCGCTCTTCACGACCGGCGAGTACAGGAGCTGCCTGAGCCGCGGCGAGAACGTGCTCGCGTTCCCCGTCGGCGCGCGCGGCGACTCGCTCGTCTGGCAGGCCGAGGCCGGCTTCTGGTTCCGGTTCGCGGGCGGGTACGTCTCGCAGAGGGTCCCCGACGGCTTCCTCCACCCGAAGGGGGTCGCACGCGTCGCCACCTCGGACAACCCGTTCGAGGTGACGCTCCGCGACGTCCTCGCCCTCGCGCGGCGCAAGGGCGTGACCGCCGCGGTCGTGAGCGCGCGGGCGAGCGATCCGTGGCGCTCGGTGCTCGCCCCGCTCGGGCCGCCCGAGCGGGCCGGGGGCGCGCTCGTCTACCGGCTCCCGGGCGCGGGCGCCCGGCGCTGCGGCGCCTCGGGCTGAGCGCCGCGCCGCCGCGCCGTCCCGAGGGAGCAGGTAGCGTGCGCGCTCGGGCGGTTAGCTCAGCTGGGAGAGCGCCTGCCTTACACGCAGGAGGCCGCGCGTTCGAGCCGCGCACCGCCCATCGCGCCGGCCCCGCGCCCGCGGCGTTGACGGGTGGGCGCGGCGGGTCGTAGACTCGCCGCAGCGAGGAGGAGCGTCGATGGGTGCCGGTCGGAGGGCCAGCTGCGGCACCGCGCTCGCCGCCTCCGCCTGCGGAGACGCGGGAGGTCACCGGTGGCGCGCCGCCGTCGCCTGCTGCTCGCGCTGAGCTGGCTCGGGGCGCTCGGGTCGGTGGCGCTCGCGGGCGCGGCCGTCGCGGGCGGTGCGGGCGCGCGGCCCGCGTCGTGCTCGCAGTCGCGCCCGCTCCCGCCGGGGCACAGGGAGGACCTGCCGTACCTCACCGCCCCGGACGGCGGGATCGTGATGCACTTCGGGGACTCGCGCTCGCAGGGCGTGGGCTCGGTCGTGCTCAGCGCGGACGGCGAGCCGCTCCTCCCCGGCGACTTCGCCTCCCGGCACGGCCTCGCCGTCCAGCTCGGCGACAGCTACATCCGCCGCGACGGCGACCACTGGATCGCGCTCGGCGAGGGCGACGGGTTCGCGGCGAAGCTGATCCCGGTCGGCCCGAGGAAGCTCGAGCTCTGCGTGCTCGTGCAGCCGAAGGCGATCGGCGGGCTCGCGCCCGGTCGCTACCGGGGCACGATGCTGGTCGTCATGGGCAACGAGCAGACGCGGCTCGCGTCGCTGCCGGTCGAGCTGACGTTCCGCGCCTCGCACTGGACCGCCCTGGAGACCGTGGTCGTCGCCGTGCTGCTCGGCCTGCTGGTCAAGCTCCTGTCGGACGCCGCCGCGGTGCAGCGGGAGGCGCGGCTCGGCCCGCTGCAGGCGCTCGCGAGCACGGTCAAGGACCTCGGCTTCCCGGCCGCGATCGTCCTCGCCGTCGTCGGCTCCTGGCTCGTCTTCAGCCAGGTGTACGGCGGGAACCCCGCCTGGGGCGGGAGCGGCGAGGACGTCGCCAAGCTCTTCGCGGTCTGCTTCCTGGCCCAGATGAGCTCGAACCAGGGGATCGACGTGATCAGGCGCGTCGGCGGCGGCAACTCCGGAGGCGGGACGGGCCCGTAGGTGGCCGGCCGTCGCCCCGCCGCCGCGCTCCTCGCCGCGGCCGTGCTGCTCGTCGGCGGCGCGACGAGCGCTCCGGCGCTGCGGGCGGCGCACGGAGCGGTGCGCGCGCGCTTCGCGTGCTACCCGGCGCAGTTCGGCCCGTTCCGCGCCCAGCCGGTGACGGTCTCCGACGAGTTCTCGCGCCTCGCCGTGTCGGTGGCGGGCCCGGAGTCGGTGTGCGCGCCCGCTCCCGGCTCGTCGACCGCCTACCTCACCTGCTACACGGCTCTCGCCGGGACCGCGGCGGGCGCGCCCCGGACGGTGCGCGCCGCGGACGAGTTCTCGAGGCTCGCCGTCACCGTCTCCAGGCTCGCGGCGCTCTGCCTGCCGTCCGCCCGAGTCGACGCGGGCGGCTCCGGCGTGCCGGCGCGAGGCCTCGACAGCTTCAGCTGCTACGGGGCGGCCGCGTCGGCGGGCACGCGGGGCGACGTCCCGGTCGGCGACGCGTTCGCGAGCAGCCGGGACACGATCGGAAGCCCGTCGCGCTTCTGCGCGCCGGCCACGTGGGTTGGCAGCCGGGTGAGGGGCGTCCAGCCGTCCGACCGGTCCCGGTTCCTGACCTGCTACGCCGACCGGTCGAGCGCGAAGGGCACGATCGTCGTCCTGCACAACGGCTTCGGCTACCTCAAGGCCGCGCTCGGCGCGCGCACGTCGCTGTGCACGACGGCCGCGCTCGGCCCCTGACGGGCGCCGCCGGTCACGCCGGCTCGAGCGAGCCGAGCAGGCGCTCCGCCAGCCGGACCGCCGCGACCGCGTGCAGGTCGTACGTGCAGGAGGGCAGCGCGTGCGGGAAGCCGCGGAAGCGGTAGACGGACTCGCTGCCGTCGTAGGCGGTCGGGCAGGTGCCGCGGAACGGATGACGCCGGAGGTAGGCGAGGTCGAGCCCGGCGATCGCGCGGAGGAGCGCCGAGCGCTCGCCCGGCGCGAGCCGTCGCGACTCGTAGCCCTCCCCGGAGACGCGCCGGTCGTCGATCCGGAGCACCGTGCGGCACTCGGAGCCCGACGCGCAGAGTCCGCCGTGGCGGACCACCGTCACGATCGGGCCCGCCGCCCGCGGCGAGGCGGACGCGGTGCCGGCGGCCGCCGCGGCGAGGAGCGCGGCGGCGAGCGTGCGGCCGGGGATGGGGAGCAGGCTCACGCCCGTCGTACGCCGCCGAGCGCGCCGCCCGTCACGGCATCGCCCGTTCGAGGGAGCCGCGGGCCCCGGTCCAATCCGACGGCCGGGGCGGGCCAACCCACAGGGCTGGGGCGCCGCTGCCGCGGGCGGCGACGATGGGAGGCGTGAATCGCAGGACGGGCATCGCCGCCGCGCTCATCCTCGCCGCCGGCGCCGCCACCGGGGCCGGCGCCGGCGCGGCGCGGACGCCCGCGAGCGCGCGTGCGCTCCACGTCGGCCTGACCGAGTGGGCGGTCGTCCCGTCCCAGGGCCTCGTCGCCGCCGGCCCGCTGCGGATCACGGTGCGCAACTACGGCCGCCTCGCCCACGAGCTCGACGTCATCCCGACGAGGCGCTGGGGGCAGCGGCTCCGGGTGCGGCACGGCCGCGCCGTCGGGACGCCCGTGGGAGCGCCCGTCGTCGTCGCTCCCGGCCGGGCGCGCGCGGTCGAGCTCGACCTCGAGCCGGGCTCGTACGTGCTGCTCGACAACATCCGCGGCCACTACAGCCTCGGCGCGGCCGTCTCGATCCTCGCGCGCTGAGCCCCTGCCCGCGACGGCGCGTCCGGGCGCTAGCCTGGTGCGTGACGATGCGCACACGGCGGCATCCGACCGAGCGCCTGCTCGTGCTCGCGGGCCTCGGCGTCGCGAGCGCGCTCTGCGTCGCGCTCGAGCTCTTCCGCGAGCGGCACTTCGCCGACTCGGGGTTCCGCTTCCTGCTCTGGAACCTCGTGCTCGCGTGGATTCCGCTCGTCGTGGCGGTGGGCGTCTACGACTGCTACCGGCGCGGGGTCAGGCTCGCCCTGCTCGCGCCGGCGGTCGTGGCCTGGCTGCTCTTCCTGCCGAACGCGCCGTACATCGTCACCGACTTCGTCCACCTGTCGCCGGGCGGGCGGACGCCGCTCTGGTACGACGGCGTGATGGTCTCCGCGTTCGCGTGGACCGGCGTCCTCCTCGGCTTCGTCTCGCTCTACCTCCTCCACGCCGTCGCCCGCCACCGCTTCGGCCCGCGCGCGGGCTGGCTCGGAGCGCTCGCGACGCTCGGCCTCACGAGCGCCGGCGTCTACCTCGGCCGGTTCCTCGGATGGAACAGCTGGGACCTCGTCTCCCGCCCGGGGGAGCGGCTCGCGGAGATCGCGCCGAAGCTCGACCGGGCGACCGCGGTCGCGCACGCGGCGGCCGTGAGCCTGCTCCTCACGGCCCTCCTCGCCGCGACCTACGTCGCCTTCTACGCGCTCGTCGGGCTGAGGGTCGACCCCGGGCGCACGCGCTAGACGCGCTCCCCGATCAGCCGCGCGCCGCGGCCGTGCGTCACGAAGCTGAACGTCCAGCGCAGCACGACGAGCAGCCGGTTCTGGAAGCCGATCAGGTAGAAGAGGTGGACGACGAGCCACAGCACCCACGCGACGAACCCGCTCGCCCGGATGCCCTTCAGGTCGGCGACCGCCCTCGACCGGCCGATCGTCGCGAGGTTGCCCTTGTCGCGGTAGCGGAACGGCCGGCGCGTGCGGCCGCGCAGGCGGTCGCGGATCGCGCGGGCGACGTAGCGGCCCTGCTGGATCGCGACCGGCGCGACGCCCGGCAGCGGCTCGATCCCGCCGCCGGCCCGCCGGACGCGGACCATGTCGCCGATCGCGAACACCTCGGGCCGGCCGGGCAGCGTGAGGTCCGGCTCGACGGTGACGCGGCCCGCGCGGTCGAGCTCGGCCCCGGCCCCCCGCGCGAGCTCCGCCGCGAGCTCCGATGCGGTGACGCCCGCCGCCCACACGACCGTGCGCGTCCCGATCCGCTCCGCCTCGCCGCCCCCGCTCTCCACCGCGACCGACTCGGCCGTGACGTCGACGACGGTGTGGTCGACGAGCACCTCGACGCCGAGCTCGCGCAGCGACCGCTCGGCCTTCGCCGAGAGCGACGGCGGGAACGCCGTCAGCACCCGGTCGGCCGCCTCGATCAGGACGACGCGCGCCGTGCGGGTGTCGGCGCTGCGGAAGTCGCGGCGCAGCGTGTCGTGCGCGAGCTCCGCGATCTGCCCCGCCATCTCGACGCCCGTCGGGCCCGCGCCGACGACGGCGAACGTGAGCCAGCGCCGCCGCGCCTCCTCGTCCGGCTCGAGCTCGGCCGCCTCGAACGCCCCGAGGATGCGGGTGCGGATCTCGACCGCACCGGCGAGCGACTTGAGCTCCGGCGCGAACGCCCGCCAGCCGTCGTGGCCGAAGTACGAGTAGCGCGAGCCGCCCGCGACGACGAGCGTGTCGTAGCCGAGCTCGAGCTCCGCGCCGTCGGCGAGCCGGCGCGCGAGGACGCGGCGGCCGTCGAGGTCGAAGCCCGTCACCTCGGCGAGCGCCACGCGCGCGTTCGCCTGGCGCTTGAGCACGCCGCGCAGCGGCGCCGTCACCTCGGCCGCGGCGAGCGCGCCGGTGGCGACCTGGTAGGCGAGCGGCTGGAAGAGGTGGTAGTTCTGGCGGTCGACGAGCACGAGCTCGACCGGGGCGCGGCGCAGCCCTCGGGCCGCCTGCAATCCGCCGAACCCTCCCCCGACGACGACGACGTGATGTGCCTGCTCCACCCGCAGTCGCTTCAGTAGCTGCCCCGGCGCTCGACGTCGTCGTCGGGCAGGACATGGTCGGGCAGGCGGCCGCGCTCGTCGAGCGGAAGCCGCTGCGAGCAGATCGGGCAGACACCGCTTCGCCCCTCGTGGGTTCGCACCTCGGTGCGGAGGAGCGGTGGGCCGCCGCCCCCGATGCACCGCCCGGGGTCGTCCTCACCCATCGGCATGGAGTCTGACAACCGCGCGCCCGCTCACGCGCGTCCGTCGCCCGTGCTGCCCTGCCGCCGGTCGGGCCTGCCTCCCGTGCCGGCGCCCGGGAGCGCGCACACGCTCGAGGTTGACACGGGGCGCCTCATGCGTCGAACCTTCGTAGTTTTCCGCAACGGGCGTACGTGCGGGCGCGGTGGCGGCGCGTCGGCGGGGCCGTCATAACGAAGGGGTGACGATCGAGCGAGCCTGGACGGGCGTCGAATCCCCGCGGATGCGGCGGCGGCGCCTCCGCATTCTCGCGGCGTTCCTCTTCTGGGTCCTCACCGGCGACCTCGACGGCCGCCTCGCCCGCCGCGCCTGATCGGGGCGCGCTCCGCCCGTCCGGCGCCGGCCGCGCCCACCGAAGGACCGCCGCGCCTCGCCGCCTCCTCCGGAACTCCGGAGGCTGGCTGAGCCATCCCGGGTTTGACGGAGACCTGACTGCCAGGCGCTGTCCTGGCGGAAGGGGATGCTCCGGTGATGGCGAGAGCGAGGAAGTACCCGGTGGAGTTGTTGGAGCGCGCGACGCGGCTGGTGTTCGAGTCGGGCC
>DASRHI010000008.1:0-50065 GCA_035650615.1 Gaiellaceae bacterium
CAGGTGTTCTTCAACATGGGCGTCCAGTGGGCCGGCGCGAGCTCGATCCTGACCGCGCTCAACTTCCTCGTCACGATCATCACCATGCGCGCCCCCGGCATGACCTTCTGGCGCATGCCGCTGCTCGTCTGGGCGAACTTCGTCACGTCGACGCTCGTGGTGCTCGCGACGCCGTTCATCGCCGGCTCGCAGTTCTTCGTCATGTTCGACCGCGTCCTGCACACGAACTTCTTCGAGACCGGCCACGGCGGCTACGCGATCGGCTACCAGCACATCTTCTGGTTCTACTCCCACCCGGCCGTCTACATCATGATGCTGCCCGGCTTCGGGATCATCAGCGAGGTGATCGCGGTGATGAGCCGCAAGCCGATCTTCGGCTACCGCCTGATGGCGCTCTCGCTGCTCGCGATCCTCGTTCTCAGCTTCTCGGTCTGGGCCCACCACATGTTCGTCGCCGGCATGGCGGACTGGCTGCGGACGCCGATGATGGTGACCTCGCTCCTGATCGCCGTCCCGACCGGGATCAAGATCTTCTCCTGGCTCGCGACCTTGTGGGAGGGGCGGATCCACTTCACCACGCCGATGCTCTGGGCCCTGGGCTTCATCGCCTGCTTCACGATCGGCGGCCTCTCGGGCGTCTACGTCGCCTCCGTGCCGATCGACGTCCACGCGAGCGACACGTACTTCATCGTCGCGCACATCCACTACGTGCTCTTCGGCGGCTCCGTGTTCACGATCTTCGCGGGGATCTACTACTGGTTCCCCAAGATGACCGGCCGGATGTACAACGAGAAGCTCGGCCAGCTCCACTTCTGGCTCACGTTCGTCGCGTTCAACCTGACGTTCTTCCCGATGCACTACGTCGGCCTGCAGGGGATGCCGCGCCGCGTGGCCGACTACGCCGACCGCTTCGCCGACTTCAACCTCTTCATCTCGATCGCCTCGTTCGGCCTGGGTGCGTCGACGATCGTGTTCCTCTGCAACATGATCTGGTCGTGGGCGCACGGCCCGGTCGCCGACGCGAACCCGTGGCGGGCGCTGACGCTCGAGTGGCAGGTCTCCTCGCCCCCGCCGTTCTTCAACTTCCACGAGATCCCGCAGGTCGTGGGGAGCCCCTACGAGTACGGCGTCCCGGGCGCGCGCCACGCGATCCTCGGCGCCCCGAAGCCGGAGCCCGTGGGCGTCGACTAGGCGCGCGAGGCGAGACGCGGCGCGTCCCGGCGTCCGCCGAGCGCGAGCCGCCACAGTCACTCCGGCGAACTCTCGCCCGCGGGAGGCCCCGGACGCATCCGCAGCGGCTGCCAGCGGGCGTCGGCCCCGAGGCGGCCGGGCTGCGGAGCCTCCGCAGCCGGAACCGCCGGATTCACGGATGCTCCTGCGTCCGCGGCCTGCCAGCATCGGGGACGAACGGCGATCCCGAGGAGGCGACGATGGCGATCCACTCCCACCCCAGGCCGCACGTCGAGACGGGCGGAGGCTTCGGCCGCATGCGCCGCGGACGGCGGCTCGCGCTGCTCGTGTTCGTCCCGATCGGCGTCTACCTGGCCGGGATGCTCGCGATCGCGGCGTTCGTGGTGCGCCCGCCCGCGAGCGGCTGGATCGGACTCGGCGTCCTGGCGGCGCTCGCCCTGCTGGCCGGCGCCGCAGCTCTCGTGCTCGTCCCCCGCCTGCGGGCGAACGCGCCCAGGCGCCACCCCCGCCCCGGGCCCCTCTACCGGCTCCTCGTGGTGTCGGACGCCGACGTGGAGCCCGGCGAGCTCGCGACGGCGGTCGGGGCGCGAGTGGTCGGCCGCGCGGCGGAGGTTCGCGTCGTCGCCCCGATCGTCGCCGGCCCGCTGCACTTCCTGACCGAGGACGAGCGGCAGGAGCGTGGACAGGCGGGCAGGCGACTCCACGCGGCGCTCCGGTCGCTCGAGGCGGCCGGGATCCACGCGCGGGGGGCGGTCGGGACCGACGACCCGCTCCAGGCGGCCGGCGACGCGCTCGCGGCGTTCCCGGCCGACGAGATCCTCGTCGTCGCCCCGCTCCCGTCGGCACGCTCCTGGCTCGAGGACGACTTCGAGCTGCGCGCACGCGACCTCTTCGGCGTGCCGGTCACGACCGTGTTCGGCACGCCCGCCCGGCCGCCGCGCGGCCGCCCGCTCGCCGCGCACCGGTAGCCGAGCCCGCCCTACTCGCAGCAGCCCGCCCGCGCCGCCGCCCGGACGAGGGGGAGCCCCCGCGCCTGCGGGGTCTCGGGCTTCCGCGCCCTGACGATCGCGCCGTGCATGCCGTCGGCGACTCGGTGGGTGAGCTCGACCGAGATCCGCTCGAACCCCGCCGCCTCGAGCCCGGCCTCGTACTCGCCCCTGGAGAGCGCGCCGGCGATGCAGCCGGCGTACGAGCCGCGCTCGGCGCGCTGCTCGGGGGTCAGGCGGTCCTCGGCGACGACGTCCCCGATCCCGATCCGGCCGCCCGGCTTCAGCACCCGCGCGATCTCTGTCAGCACCGCCGCCTTGTCGACCGAGAGGTTGATCACGCAGTTCGAGACCACGACGTCGACCGAGTCCGCGGGCAGCGGGATCTGCTCGATCACGCCCCTGAGGAAGTGCACGTTGCGGACGCCCGCCTCGGCCGCGTTCCGGCGGGCGAGGGCGAGCATCTCGTCCGTCATGTCAAGCCCGTAGACCGTCCCCGACGGCCCCACCCGCCTCGCCGCCAGGATCGCGTCGATGCCGCCCCCGGAGCCGAGGTCGAGCACCGTCTCGCCCTCGTCCAGCTCGGCGACGGCGGTCGGGTTCCCGCAGCCGAGCGCCGCGCGCGCGGCCGCCGCGGGCAGCGCGCCCAGCTGCTCCGCCTCGTAGAGCGCCTCGCCGAACCCGGGCGTGCCGCCCGCCCCCTCGGCGCAGCAGGAGCCGCCGCCGCAGCCGCGTCCCGCCCGGCCCTCGCCCGCGGCGCGCGCCGACTCTGCGTAGCGGCGCCGCACCTCCTCCCGCAGCTCGTCGGCCGTGGCACCCATCAGCGGCACGCTCCTTTCAGGTCGGCGACCGCCGCGAGCTTCTCGACCGCCTCGCGCCCGAGCGAGAAGTACGCCCACCGGCCGCGCTGTTCCCGCTCGACCAGCCCCGCGTCGAGCAGCTTCCTCAGGTGGTGCGAGACGGTCGGCTGCGCGAGCCCGAGCGGCTCGACCAGCTCGCACACGCACACCGGCTCTCCGGTCGTCGCGAGCAGGTTGACGATCCGCACGCGCGCCGGGTCGGCGAGCGACCTGAAGAGCGCCGCCGTCGCCGCCGCCTCCGCCTCCTCGAGCACGGGCGCCGCGAGCGGGGCGCAGCAGGCGACCGGCGTCGCCGCCCCCGCCGGAACCGGTGTCTCCGCACGTGCCGTCATATCGATTAACGTAAATATATCGACGGTCCGGCCCTCGACGATCCTGGCCGCCGAGACGATCCTCGTCTGCGACCGGGGCCGGGTGGTCGAGCGGGGCGACCACGCGAGCCTCCTTGGCGCGGGACGGCGTGTACGCGCGCCTCTACGAGCGGCCGACGAGGCCGGCTCGACGTCGAGCGGGCGTCCTCCTCCCAGTCGGCGGCGATCGCCGGCCCGACGCGGCGGCGCGCCGTCGCTCCGAACGGTGCTGCCGCCTCGCCGGGCCCCGCCGCCCGGCCCCGGGGCCCGCGCCCGCTCAGCGGACGACGCGCGCCGCCCCGCCCCGCATCAGCCGCTCGACCTCCGCGAGCGTGGCCATCGACGTGTCGCCGGGCGTCGTCATCGCGAGAGCGCCGTGCGCGACGCCGTAGGCGAGCGCCCGGTCGACGTCCGCTCCGGTGAGGAGGCCGTAGAAGAGGCCGGAGGCGAAGGAGTCGCCGCCGCCGACCCGGTCGAGGATCTCGAGCCCGGCGAGCGCCGGCCCCACGTGGAAGCCCGTCCTCGTCCGGCAGACGGCGCTCCAGTCGTTCACGGTCGCGGTGCGCGCCTGGCGCAGGGTCGCGGCGGCGATCGAGACGCCCTCGTACTCGGCGAGCACCTGCCCGAGCAGGTCTCCGTAGGCGGCCGGGTCGAGCTGGAGCAGCTCCTCGTCGCCGCCCGGGAGCTCGAAGCCGAGCGCGGCCGAGTAGTCCTCCTCGTTGCCGACGAGCACGTCGACGAGCTCGACGAGCCCGCGGTTGACGGCCGCGGCGCGCTCGGCGCCCCCCACCCCCTTCCAGAGCGAGGGGCGGTAGTTGAGGTCGTAGGAGACGATCGTCCCGTACCGGCGTGCGACCTCCATCGCCTCGCGCGCCACGCCCGCCGTGCTCTCCGAGAGCGCGCAGAAGATCCCGCCCGTGTGCAGCCAGCGCGCGCCCTCGTGGCCGAGGATCCGCTCCCAGTCGACGTCGCCCGGCCGCAGCTGCGAGACCGCGGTGTGCCCGCGGTCGGATACGCCGACGGCGGCGCGGACGCCGAAGCCGCGCTCGGTGAAGTTGAGCCCGTTGCGGACCGTGCGGCCGACGCCGTCGTAGGGGACCCAGCCGAGGTGCGCGCGCTCGACGCCGCCCTGGTAGATCAGGTCGTCGACGAGCCGTCCGACGGCGTTGTCGGCGAGCGCCGTCACGACCGCGGTGCGAAGGCCGAAGCAGCGCTTCAGGCCCCGCGCGACGTTGTACTCGCCGCCGCCCTCCCAGACCCGGAAGGTGCGGGCCGTGGCGATCCGCCCCTCGCCCGGGTCGAGCCTCAGCATCACCTCGCCGAGCGAGACGAGGTCCCACCGGCAGTCGCCGGCGGCGCGGAGCCGGAGCCCGCTCACCGCGCGAGCGCGGCCGCCTCCCGCGCGAGCCGCTCGATCTCGTCGAACCGGCCCTCGCGCAGGAGCTCGCGCTTGACGAGCCAGGTGCCCGCGCACGCGACCACGGCGGGGACGGCGAGGTAGCCGGCGAGGGTGTCGGGCCCGACGCCGCCCGTCGGCAGGAAGCCGACGTCCGGGTAGGCCGCCGAGAGCGCGCGGAGGAACCCGGGGCCGCCGAGCTGCTCCGCCGGAAAGACCTTCAGGGTCCGCAGCCCGAGCCGGCGGGCCCGGTCGAGCTCGGACGGCGTTGCGATCCCGGGGAAGAAGGGGAGGCCGAGCTCGCGGCAGGCGTCGACCACCTCCTCGTTGAGGCCCGGCGCGACGGCGAAGTCGGCGCCGGCGTCCGCCGCCGCCCGCGCCTGCTCGGCGGACAGGACGGTGCCCGCGCCGAGGAGGAAGCCCTCGACGGCGCGCGCCCGCTCGAGCGCGGCCGCGGCGGCCTCGCTCCGGAAGGCGACCTCGATGCAGCGGATGCCGCCGCGCGCGAGGGCGGCGCAGGCGTCCGCCGCCCGGTCGGGGTCGTCGATCGTCGCCACCGGCAGGACCCGCGCGCGCGCGAGCCGCGCGACCGCCTCCTCGGTGCGCGCGGCGTGGCCGGCGGCCGGGGAGGCCCCCGGCCGCCGGCTCCGCGTCACGTGGCGCCCGGACACGCCCCGAGGCTCCTAGAAGAGCGCCTTCGGGTTGTAGTACTTGGCCACGTTGGCCCTGGTGATCTCGGGCGAAGGCATCACCGTGTCCTTGGGCGCGACCGCGCCGGCCAGGATCGCCATCAGCCGGTTGAAGCCGGCCCGGCCGATCTGGTCGGAGTTGTTGAGCCCGGTCACAGCGTAGTTCGTCCCGTCGAGGATCGCCTTCAGAGCCTCCTTCTGCCCGTCGACGCCCGCGAGGAACATCTCCCCCGAGCGGTGGGCGTTCGCGATCGCGCGCTGGGCGCCCAGCGCCATCGAGTCGTTCTCCGCGAAGACCGCGTCGATCTTCTTGTGCTTCGCGAGCATGTCCTCCATCACGGCCAGGCCGCCGTCCGTGCTCCAGTTGCCGAAGGCCGGGGCCTTGATGACCTTGATGCCCGGGTACTTCGAGACGACCGAGAGCACGCCGTTCGTGCGGGCGAGGCCGATCGAGTTGTCGGCCGGGCCGCCGCGGATGATCAGCAGCGTGCCGTGCCCCTTCAGCCGCTTCGCGATGTACGCGCCGTCCTGGGCGCCGATCGTGAAGTTGTCGGGGCCGATCCAGCTCGTGTAGTTGCCGCCCTTGAGCTTGCGGTCCACCATCACGACGGGCACGCCCGCCTTCTCGATCGCCGCCAGCGCCGCTGGCGCCGCCTCGAGCGGGCCGCCCGAGAGCACGAGCCCGGTCGGGTGCTTGGTGAGCAGGTCCTGGATGTTCGAGGTGAACTTGGCCGCGTCGCCGTTGGCGTCCGTGACGAGCACGCTCACGTTCTTGTACGGGCTCGCCTCGCTCTGCACCGCCTTCGACATGCCGACGAAGTACGGCGCGCTCAACGTGTAGTTGGCGACGCCGATGGTGATCTTCTTCGGCGAGACGCCGCTTCCGGCGAACACGATCGGCACGGTGACGAGGGCCGCGACCACCGTCACGCCGAGCACGGCCCACCTCGGCCAGAACGTCTTCAGGACTTTCATCTCCCTTCACTCCTTCAAGAGGTGCTTGACGTCGGGTTGGGCTGGAGCCAGGAGTCGCGACCATCAACCACCTCCCTCGCGGGCACCGGCGCGGCGCGCAAGGACGACTGCGACGATGATCAGCCCCTTGAACACCTGCTGCCAGTAGCTCTGGACGTTGTAGAGGTTCTGGAGGTTGTTGATCAGGCCGAGCAGGACGACGCCTCCGAGCGTGCCGACGAGGCTGCCGCGCCCGCCCATGAAGCTCGCGCCGCCGATCACGCACGCCGCGATCGCGTCGAGCTCGAAGCCGACGCCGACGCTCGGCTGGGCGATGCCCACGCGCGAGGCGAGGATGACCCCGGCCACCGCGGCCGTGAACCCGCAGATCCCGTAGGCGAGCACGAGGTGGCGCCTGACGCTGATCCCCGCGAGGCGAGCCGCGTCGGGGTTGCCGCCGATCGCCACGAGCGCGCGCCCGACCGTCGTGCGGTTGACGAAGATCCAGGCCAGCGCGAAGACCGCCAGCATGATCACGGCCACGAGCGGCACCGGGCCGAGCAGCTTCGACCCGAGCCAGAGGAAGCTCGGGTCCTCCGGCGCGATCGGGATCTGCGAGTAGACGAAGCCGAGCCCGCGAAACGTCGTCAGCCCCGCGAGCGTGACCACGAACGGCGCGATCCCGAAGCGGGCGATCAGCACCCCGTTCGCGACGCCGCAGCCCGTGCCGACGAGGATCGCGAGGAAGAGCGCGACGGGGAGCGGCATGCTCCCCGACATGCCGGCGGACATCACGCCGGTCAGGGCGACGACCGAGCCGACCGAGAGGTCGATGCCGGCGGTCAGGATCACGATCAGCATCCCCACGCTCAGCAGCCCGGGCGTCGCGATCTGGCTGAGCAGGTTGGTGATGTTGTCCTGCGTGAGGAACGCGGGGCTCGTGAAGGCCGCGACGACGACGAGCACGATCGACGCGAGCACGAAGACGACGTTGACGAGGATGCCGCGGTCCCGGAGCGCGAGCCTCGCCCAGTCGCCGAGCGGGGCCCGGAGGCGCGCCGGCGGGGTGGGATGCACGTGGGAGTGGCTCATGCCGCCACTCCCACCGAGTAGCCCAGGACCTCGTTCTCGTCCGTCGCGGCGGTGGCGAGCTCGGCCGCCAAGCGGCCCTCGCGGAGCACGAGCGTCCGGTCGGTGACGCCCAGGATCTCGCTCAGGTCGGAGGAGATGAGCAGGACGCCCACCCCGGCGCGCGCGAGCTCGTCGATCATCCTGTAGAGGTCGACGCGGGTCGTCATGTCGACGCCCCGGGTGGGCTCGTCGAGGATCAGCAGGCGCGGGTTCGCGAGCAGCCACTTGCTCAGCACGACCTTCTGCTGGTTGCCTCCGCTCAGGTGCTTGACCGTGACGTCGATGTCCGGAGGCTTGATCTCGAGCTTCTCCACCATCCCGGCGACGCGCTCGCGCTGGCGGCGGCGGTCGAGCAGGCCGCCGCGGCTGATCCGGTCCAGCGTCGCGAGCGAGGAGTTGTCGCGGATCGGCATCTCGACCACGAGACCGTCGCGCTTGCGGTCCTCGGTGAGCAGCGCGACGCCGGCGCGGATCGCCTGCCGCGGCGAGCGGAACGACACGGGGCGGCCGTCGAGCTCGACGGCGCCAGCGGTCGGCCGGCGGGCGCCGAACAGGCACAGCGCCACCTCGCTGCGGCCGCTGCCGACGAGGCCGAACATGCCGACGATCTCGCCGGCGTCGACCGTGAAGGAGACGTCCTCGAACGCGCCGGCCAGCGAGAGCCCGCGCACCGCGAGCAGCGGCTTCCCTCGCTTGGCCCCGGCACGGCTCGGGTAGACGTGCTCGATCCTCCTGCCCGCCATCAGGGCCACGATCTCGTCCGGGCTCGTGTCCGCGACCGCATTCACGCCGACGATCACGCCGTCCTTCATCACGGCGATCCGGTCGGCGATCTCCATCAGCTCGTCGAGCCGGTGCGAGACGTAGACGACGAGGACGCCGCGGTCGCGCAGCGACCGGATCAGCGCGAAGAGGCGCTCGAGGTCTTCGCCGCCGAGCACGGCCGACGGCTCGTCGAGGACGAGGATGCGCGGCGGCACGGCGAGCGCCTTCGCGATCTCGACCATCTGCTGACGCGCCACGGAGAGGCGCTCGACGGGGGTCCGGGGGTCGATCCCGGCGAAGCCGAGCTGCTCGAGCAGCGTGCGCGTGCGGGCGCGGCTCGAGCGCCAGTCGACCCACCCGCGGCGGGCCGGCAGGCGGCCGAGGAGGATGTTCTCGGCGACGCTCAGGTTGGAGACGAGGCTGAGCTCCTGGTAGACGGTGCGGATGCCGAGCCGGTGCGCGTCGCGGGCGGAGCCGATCGCCGCCGGCCGCCCGTCGAGGCGGATCTCCCCGGCGTCGGCGGTGAACGCGCCGGAGAGGATCTTGATCAGCGTCGATTTGCCGGCGCCGTTCGCGCCGCAGAGCGCGAGCACCTCCCCGCCGTCCGCGTCCAGGTCGACGCCGTGGAGGACGCGGACACGGCCGTACGACTTCTCGATTCCGCGCAGCTCGAGCATCACCGCTCGAACGCCTCCTTCACGATCACCGCCTTCTGCCGGGTCATGTCGAGCAGCGTGTCGTGGATGCCCTCGCGGGTGCCGCCGGTGAGCTTGACTCCGCCGAACGGCAGGTTCTCCGCGCGCAGCGCCGACGAGCCGTTGATGACCACGGCGCCGACCTCGAGCCGGCGGGCGAGCGTGAACGCGCGCCCGACGTCGCGCGTGAAGACCGACGCCTGGAGCCCGAACGGCGAGTCGTTGGCGAGCGCGACCGCCTCGTCGGCGCTCGCGACGCGGAAGAGCGGCGCCACGGGGCCGAAGATCTCCCGCTCGACGGCCGGCGCCCGGGCGGGGACGTCCACGAGCACGGTCGGCTCGACGAAGGCGCCGCGCCGGCCGCCGCCGGCGGCGATCCGCGCGCCCGAGGCGACGGCCGCCTCGATCGAGGCCGCGACCGCCTCCGCCGCCGCCTCGTCGATCAGCGGCCCGACGTCGGTCTCCTCGGCGAGCTGGTCGCCGACGACGAGCCGCCGCGCCCTGCCCGCCAGCTCCTCGGCGAAGCCGTCGTAGACGGCGCTCTCGACGTAGACGCGCTTCACGGCGCAGCAGATCTGGCCGTTGCCGCGCGCGAGCCGGCCGAGCACGACCGCCTCGGCTGCGCGCGCCACGTCGGCGTCGGCGCAGACGATCATCGCGTCGTTGCCGCCGAGCTCGAGGTCGACGCGCTTGAGCGTGCCGGCCGCGAGCTCCGCGAGCGCGATCCCGGCGGCCGTGCCTCCGGTGAGGCTGAGCATCTGTACCCCGGGCGACCGCGCCAGCGCGCGCACGACGTCGTGTCCGCCCGCGACGAGCTGGTGGGCTCCGGGCGGGCTGCCGGCCTCGCCGAAGAGCTCGTGCACGCGCGCGAGCGTGAGCGGACACTTGCTCGGCGGCTTCACGATCACGGCGTTGCCCGCGGCGAGCGCGGCGGCGGCCTTGTGCGCGTAGAGCTCGACCGGGTAGTTGAAGGGGACGATGGCGGCGACGACTCCGAGCGGCTCGCGCATCGTGAAGGCGAGGTCGCGCTCGAGGCCCGGCACCGCGTCGAGCGGGATCTGGCGTCCGAAGATCCGCTTGGCCTCCTCGGCGAAGCCGCGGAAGATCCGGATCGCGGCCCCGATCTCCTCGCGGGTCTGCCGGATCGGCTTGCCGTTCTCGGCGGCGAGCAGGCGCGCGAGCTCTTCGCGCTCGCCCTCCATCGCCGCGGCGACCTCGAAGAGCAGCGCGGCGCGCTCGTGTGCGGCGAGAGCGGCCGTCGCGAGCTTCCCGCGCTGCGCGACCTCGACCGCGGCCTCCGCGTCGGCCTCGGAGGCGACGCGCACCTCGCCGAGCGGCTCTCCGGTCCCTGGATTGCGGATCGTCAGCGTCGGAGGGGTAACCGCAGGCGCCTGCACACCGCTCGACCTCATCGACGAAATGGTCGATCCCGCGGCCTCGAGGAGCATCGGAGCGAACGCGCATCGCCGTTACGGCCAAGTACCGATCGAGCGGGCATTCCCCGCACGCGCGTCCCGGCGAGCCGCTGCCTCCGAGCGCCGGTAGGCGCGGCAGGAGCGGGTGGGAAGCCACGCGCTGCCGAGGAGCGGCGCGGCGAGCGGCCCGGCCCGCGTGAGCCCGAGGCCCGAGTCCGTGCGCTCGGCCGCCGCCGAGTCGCTCCACCGCGCCTACTCGGAGGAGCAGCTCGAGCTCGTCAGGCGCGGCCGGGAGCTCGACGAGCAGAAGGCGGCGGAGCTCGAAGCCGGCTCGAGGGCCGCCGCCGTCCGGAGGCCCGAGGGAGCGGAGGCCGGCCTCCGCCGGCCTCGCCGCCCCCACGACCCGATCTCGATCTTCCGGCGCGGCGACCACCCGGCCTTCGGAGCGCCGACCGTGAGCGGCGGGCCCGACGCGGTGGTCGAGGGCGGCCCGCGCGCGGGGTCTGCCGACGGGCCGCCCGCCATCTTGACGGCGCCTCCCTCGACGGTCTACGATCGCCCAGCGAATTACTGATATGTCTCTTTCACTTTTGTCATGAGCCCCACCGGCGGCACGACGATGAAGCCACGGGTGCCGACCGTCCACAGGATCGGCCAGCTTCTCTCCGTGTTCACGGTCGCGCGCCCCGCTTGGAGGCTGCACGAGCTCGCGCGCGCGCTCGACTGGGACATGGCGACGACGCACCGGCTCGCGAAGGCGCTGGTCGACATCTCCGTCCTCGACTTCGACGACGACGGGGTCTACCGGATCGGGCTCCTGCCGGTCGAGCTCGCCGCCATCTCCGTCTCGGGAGACCCGCGCCGGCGCGAGCTCTTGCGGCGCATCGAGGAGATCGGCGAGGAGAGCCGTCTGACCACGCAGATCGGCGTTCTCGAGCGGGACGCCGTCGCGATCGTTGCGAGCCACGAGAGCCACAGCGCGCTGCGGGCGGCCGCGATGCTCGGCGAGCGCCTGCCGTTGCATGCGACGGCCGTCGGCAAGGCGATCCTGACACAGCTCGACCTCGCCCAGGTCCGGCGGCTCCTCCCAGCCCGGCTTCCGTCGTTCGCGGCACGCACGATCACCGATCGGTCGGAGCTGCTCGAGGAGGTCGCCAAGGCGAGAGAGGAGGGCATCGCGTACGCGGATTCGGAGCTCTCGGACGGGCTCTACGCGATGGCGATCCCGATCCCCGGACGCTACGGCGGGACGCAACCGGCGGGACTGACGTGCGCGGGGATCTCGCGCGACCTCGCTCCGGAACAGTGGTCGGTGGCGGAGCGTGCGCTCCGGAAGCAGGCGGCCGAGTTCCGTCGGAGTGCGGACGGCCCCGTCGCGACGACGGCTCCCGGGACCTCCTCGCCGACGGACGGCGGTCGAACGGATCGGTCCTGATGCGCCGGCCTCCGAGCACCATCGGTCCCCCTTGCCCGCGAGCGCCGAGCTCGGCATCCGCCGTCGTTCACGTCAGAAGCTCGTCATCGGGTTGGAGCGGCCGGTCGACCCGCGAACTCGGTCTCGCGGCGCGGCCCGGACACACCGTCGTGGCTTCTCCCACTACCCACTGCCTACGAAAGGAGGTACGGTGCGCAGGAATCGCGTCCGTCGCATGACGGCCGTCGCGGCAGCGGCAGCTGCGGTTTTCGCAACGGCTTCTGCGGCTCAGGTCCACGTCGCCCGAGTGTCGGATGGAAGCCGTGCGGCTTCGCCGTTGCAGCAGATCCTGGACTGGATCAAGGCACCCGCCAAGGCGAAGAAGGTCTACCGCATCGCCTGGCTGAAGGCCGACGCGAACAATCCCTACACCATCGCGGAGCGGAACGGCGGCCTTGCCGCCGCGAAGGTCTTCGGCGCGAGCGTCAAGGTCTTCGATGCTGCCTTCAACCCGACCACCCAGTTGAGGCAGCTCCAGGACGCCCTGACGGCGTACAACGCGCACAAGTTCGACGGCATCGTCGTCGAGCCGGTCGCCGGACAGGTCATCTGCGGGCGTGTGAAGGCGGCGGTCGCGGCGGGAGTCCCGGTCGCCGTCGACAACCAGCCGCTCTGCGGTGACGACGGGTACACGGAGGGGACGGTCGGCTACGCCGGGCTTCAGCTTCAGCGGTACTTCGACGCGCACGTGCGCTACGCGTTCTCGTCCTGCAAGACGAAGTGCGAGGCGGCGGTCATCACGGGCCCCGTCGGCTTCGACGTGACCACGAAGGGCGAGAACGCCGTCAAGACGATGTCCGCGCGTTACCCGAACGTGAAGGTCGTCGTCAACCAGGCGAGCGACTTCTCGGCACAGCAGGGGTTCAGCATCATGCGCGACGCCCTCACCGCCCACCCGAACATCGAGGTCGTGATCTCGGAGTGGGACGACGAGATGGTCGGGGTGATCCGGGCGATCAAGGCGGCCGGCAAGACCCCGGGCAAGGACGTGCGGATCTACAGCAACGGCGCTGACAAGACGGGCACGGCTCTTGTTCGCAACGGATCGATGACCGAGACGACGATGCTCCAGCCGTACGAGGAGGGGTTCTACGCCATGCACGAGATGATGAGGTACCTCATCACCGGCAAGAAGACGGTCGGCACTCTCTGGACGGGGGAGGACCCCCTCGTGAAGAAGATCGGCTCGCTCTTCATCACGAAGGCGAACGTCGGCAAGTGGAAGCCGGAGTACTGAACGCACGCCGTCGGGCGAAGTGAGGAACGACGACGCATCGGCTGGCACGAGGGACGGCGAGACCGGTCACGAGCTCGCCGCCCTCCGTGTCTCTCGCCTGTCGAAGGCGTTCCCGGGCATCCAGGCGCTGCGCGAGGTCACCTTCGAGGTACGAGTGGGCGAGGTGCACGGGCTCGTCGGCGAGAACGGCGCCGGCAAGTCGACGCTCGCCAAGGTGATCAGCGGGGCATACGCACCCGACACGGGGACGATCGAGCGGAGCGGGCGGAAGCTCGACCTCGGCGACCCGCGCGGGCACGCCAGGGCGGGCATCGCGATGATGTACCAGGAGCCGACGCTCGTCCCCGCTCGATCAGCCCTCGAGAACGTGCTCCTCGGCCGAGCGCGTTCTCGCTTCGGGTTCGTCAGGCGCGCAGCCGCGCGGCGGCGCTTCGCGGAGCTCGCGGACCGGATGGGCGTCGAGATCCCACCGGGTGTACCGGCCGGCGCCCTGCCGATCGCGAAGCAGCGGCTGCTCGACGTGATGCGCGCGCTCGAGTCGGAAGGGAGGATCCTGATCATGGACGAGCCCACCGCCTCGCTCGGCCCGGTCGAGCGCGAGCACCTCTACGACGTGATCGGCAAGCTGAAGGCGTCGGGCGTCAGCGTCGTCTACATCTCGCACGACCTCGAGGAGGTGATGAGCCTGTGCGACCGGGTGTCGGTCATGCGAGACGGGCGGCTGATCGCCACGAAGCCCGCGGGCGAGTGGACGGTCGAGAAGCTCGTCGACGCGATGCTCGGTCACGTGTCCGTCGTACCGACCGCCTCCGCCAGGCGTGCGACGGGCCGTGAGGTCCTGCGGGTCGAGCTGTCGTTGCGGGGGCGCGTCCGCGACGTGTCCTTTGCGCTCCACGAGGGTGAGATCCTCGGTCTGGCGGGCCTCGTCGGCTCCGGGCGGACGAGCCTGCTCCGCGCTCTCGCTGGCGCCGAGTCGCGCGTCGAGGGCACGTTCGTCTTCGACGGCCGCGAGCGGCGCTGGCCGCGGTCGATCACGGCCGCCGTGTCCCTCGGGATCGTACTGGCTCCGGAGAACCGGAAGACGGAGGGATTGGTCCTGTCGAGGAGCGCGGCCGAGAACGTCGGCCTGGCACGCCTGGGCGCGGTCTCGACGCTGGGAGTGCTGCAGCGGAAGCGGCTGCTCGATCACGCGGCGGAGATCATGCGGCCGCTCGCGTTCGACGTGACGCGGCTCCGGACGAAAGCCGGGACGTTCTCGGGCGGGAACCAGCAGAAGCTGGTCGTCGGGCGCTGTCTGAACCTCGCGCCGCGGGTGCTGCTGCTCGACGAGCCGACGGCCGGGATCGACGTGGGTGCGAAGGCCGAGCTCCTCGGAATCGTTCGAAGGCTCGCCGGCGAAGGCGTCGCGACGATCTTCGCGTCGTCGGAGCTGGAGGAGGTCGTCGCGATCTCGGATCGAGTGCTCGTTCTCGCCGACGGTCGGCAAATCGCAACCCTGGAGGCTTCGGAATGCTCGGTCGAGCAGATTCTGCGTCGCATCTTCGCCGTCACGGCGGCGGCATGAGCGTGGGCGGGGCAACCGCGTTCGCCAGAGCCCTCGAACGAGCCCGGTCGACGAGCAGTCGCTACGGCACGACCGTTCTGAGGACGTATGCGATCGTCGCCGCTCTCGTGATCGTGGTCGCGTGGGTCTCGATCCAGGAGCCGTCGTTTCTCAGCCGGCAGAACATCTTCAACATCTCGAGCGAATGGTCGGCCGCGGGGATCATGGCCGTCGGGGTCACGTTCGTCATCCTCGTCGGCGGCCTCGACCTCTCGTTCGCCGCGACCTTCTCGTTGTGCGCGATCCTCGCCGCGTACGTCGGCCGTTCGCACGCGCCGATCCTCGCGTTCGCGGCCTCCGTCGGGCTCGGGCTCGGGATCGGCCTGTTCAACGGGATCCTCGTCACGGTCGCCCAGATCAACTCGTTCATCGCCACGCTCGGAATGTCGTTCGCGCTGACGAGCGTCGCGCAGATCCTCACCAGCAACGTCCCCTACGTGGTCGAACGCGAGGACTTTCTCGCCTTCGGCACGGGGACGTGGCACACGATTCCCTACACCGGGATCACACTGGTCTGCTTCTTCCTCGTCGGTGGGCTGATCCTTTCGCGAACGGTCTACGGCCAGTTGA
This sequence comes from Gaiellaceae bacterium, assembly GCA_035650615.1. Classification (GTDB taxonomy): domain Bacteria; phylum Actinomycetota; class Thermoleophilia; order Gaiellales; family Gaiellaceae; genus PALSA-600. Next base: position 15,317 of record DASRHI010000008.1, read on the forward strand.
TCTACGCGGTCGGCGGCAACCCGGAGGCCAGCCGCCTGGGAGGAGTCCGGGTCCGCACCGTCGTCGCCAGCGCGTTCGTCATCAGCGGGCTCTGCGCGGGCGTCGCGGGGTGCATCTCGGCTTCGCAGCTCGGATCGGCGCAGGGGAACATCGACCCGGACGTTCTCTTCAACGTCATCACGATGGTCATCCTCGGCGGGACATCTCTCGCCGGCGGCTTCGGCGGCATGTGGCGCACGGCGGTCGGACTCGCGATCATCGCCTCGATCGCGAACGCCTTCAACCTGCTGAACGTCGACCCTCATTACCAAGACATCGCGAAGGGCGCGATCCTGATCGGTGCGCTGGCGCTCGATTCGATGGCGCGCCGCCTGGCGAAGGAGTCGTGAAGCCGTGACGACCGTGCTGATACGCGGGCTGGCCGGACTCGTCACAGGGCGCCTCGGGGAGCCGTTCGTCGAGACGGACTCGCTGCTGCTCGAGTCCGGCCGGATCGCGTCGATCGGCGACGGCGCTTCCGGCTCCGACGCCGTCGTCGTCCTGGACGCGGCCGGCGCGATCGCCGCGCCCGGGCTGATCGACTCTCACTCCCACGTCGTCTTCGGCGACTGGACACCGCGCCAGCAGACGATCGGCTGGATCGAGAGCACGGTCCACGGCGGCGTCACCACCCTGATGTCCGCGAGCGAGGTCCACCTTCCGGGGCGCCCGAGCGATCCGGCCGGGGTGAAGGCGCTCGCGCTCGCGGCGCACCGCTCCTATGCCGCGTTCCGGCCCGGGGGAATGAAGGTCCTCGGCGGCTCGGTGATCATCGAGCCGGGGCTGACCGAAGACGACTTCGCAGAGCTCGCCCGCGAGGGGGTCTGGCTCGCGAAGGTCGGATTCGGCGCCTGGTCGCCCCAGGGTGCGGCCGCGCCTGCGGTTCGCTCCGCTCAGCGCTGCGGCTTCCTCGTCATGACCCACACGGGCGGGGCCTCGATCCCGGGCTCGTCGCCGGTCACGATCGACGACGTGGTCACGCTGGGGGCCGACATCATCGGCCACGCGAACGGCGGGACGACCGCGCTGCCCGACGGCGACCTGCCACGGCTGATCGACGAGACGAAGGGCACGATCCAGCTGGTGCAGGCGGGCAATCTGCGCTCGGCGCTCGCGATCCTCGGCCTGGCCCGGGAGCGCGGCGCACTCGGGCGGATCGTGATCGCGACCGACACGCCGAGCGGCACCGGCGTGATGCCGCTCGGGATGATCAAGTCGGTCGTCGAGCTCTCCTCCCTCGGCGATCTCGCTCCGACGGACGCCCTCGCGCTCGCCACGGGCAATGCAGGCGCTGCCCTGCGCCTCGAGCAGGGCGTGCTCGAGGTCGGACGGCCCGCCGACGTCGTCTTGCTTCAGGCGCCGCTCGGCGGATCGAAGAGCGACGCGCTCGCCGCGATCGCCAACGGCGACATCCCGTCGATCGTCGGCACCGTGATCGACGGGGTACCGCGGGCGTTCCGAAGCCGCAACACGCCGGCGCCAATTCGTGAGGTCATCGTCGAGAAGAACGCGGAGGTTCGTACGTGAGCCAGGCAATCGGTGGTACCGAAGCACCAGGAGCAGCTCGAGTCGAGGGATTGACGCTCTTCCCCGAGCGTCCGGACTGGGACGTACAGGTCATGAGGCTCGTCGCGGAGGCCGAGTCCGGCGGCTCGGACGTCTTCGAGTGCGTGCGTACGGCGGGTCGCATCCGCGAGCGTGGACTGACGGAGCCCGTCTGGCGCGAGGAGTGGCAGCGGCTGGGCCGCGCGCTCGCGCGCCGGGCCGAGGAGGACCTCGCCGCGGGGCCTGCAGGGGCGACGAGCGCCGTGGCTCGGCTCTTGCGGGCGACGAACTACCTCCGCACCGCCGAGTTCTTCGTTCCGCATGGGGCCGATCTCCGCCGCGAGCTCTTCGACGAGACGCAGGCGACGTTCCGCAAGGCGGTTCCCCATCTGCCTGTCGAGACCACCGTCATCGAGGTCGCCGACGGCGACGCGACCTACGAGGGCTACGTCTTCCGCGGTCGCGGGGCGAGCGAGGAGGCTCCAGGGCCGGGCGTCGTCTTCCTCGGCGGCGCCGACTCGTACGCCGAGGAGCTGTACTCCTTCGGCGGGCGCGCAATGGCCGAGCGCGGCATGACCGTGATCGTGGCCGACACGCCCGGTCGCGGCGGCACGCTGCGGCGGCACGGGATCGTCTCGAGGCCGGACTACGAGGTCCCGGCGGCCAAGGTCGTCGACGCGCTGGAGAAGCTCCCCTTCGTCGACCCGAGCCGGATCGGCGCCGTCGGGCTCAGCCTCGGCGGCTACTACGCGCCTCGGCTCGCCTCTGCGGACGACCGCATCCGCGCGCTCGTCTGTTGGTGCGCCTGCTTCGACGTCCTCAACGACCTCTACCTCTACTACCCCCCGATTCGCTCGCAGCTCCGTTGGATCGTCGGCGCGGCCGGCGAGGACGACGCGCTCGAGAAGCTGGCGGAGTTCACGCTCGCCGACGTCGCGGCGAAGATCACCTGCCCGATCCTCATCTCGCACGGCGAGCAGGACGATCTGATGCCTGCGTCGAGCGCCAGGCGGCTGTACGAGTCGGTGTCGAGCGACGACCGGACGATCCGCATCTGGAAGCCCGGCGAGGGCGGCGCGCTCCACTGCAACTACGACAACTGGGCCGACTGCTTCCCGTTCATGTTCGACTGGCTCGCCGTGCGGCTCGGGTCGGCAGGTCGCGGCCGATGAAGCCGCCCGTGTTCGAGTACGACGACCCGGAGACGATCGAGGAGGCCGTCGCGATCCTGGCCGAGCACGGCGACGACGCGAAGGTCCTCGCCGGCGGGCAGAGCCTGATCCCGCTGCTGAACTTCAGGCTCGCAGTGCCGGGCCGACTCGTCGACATCAACCGGATCGAGGAGCTCGACTTCGTCTCGGCGGGCGACGGCGAGCCGCTGGCGATCGGCGCGGCGACGCGCATGGCGGAGCTCGAGCGGTCCGAGCTGATCGCGGACCGGTGGCCTCTCATCGGCGAGGCGCTGCGTCACGTCGGTCACTTCCAGATCCGAAACCGCGGCACGGCCGGTGGAAGCCTCGCCCACGCCGATCCCGCCGCCGAGCTTCCGGCCGCCTTTCTCCTGCTGGGCGCGACCGCCGTCGCACGGTCGCGCGGCGGCGAGCGCCTCGTGTCGCTGGACGAGTTCTTCCTCGGGTACCTGACGACGGCGCTGAGGCCCGACGAGCTCCTCACCGAGATCAGGGTGCCCGTCCAGCCGGCGGGCTCGGCGACTGCGCTGGTCGAGTTCGCGCGACGGCCGGGAGACTTCGCCCTGGCGGGCGCGGTCTGCCGCGTCTCGTCTGCCGGCCGCAGCATGAGCGACGTGAAGGTGGTGGTCTTCGGCGTCGGCCCGAAGCCGATCCGGCTCGAACGCCTCGAGGAGGAGCTCGTCGGACACGTCCTCGACGGCGACGAGCTGCGCAGCGCCGCGGCCAGAGCCCTCTCGGAGGTCGATGCCGTCGCCGACCTCCACGGCAGCGCCGACTACCGGCGCTCGCTCGCGGCCGAGCTCGCCGCTCGCGCGATCGAGCGTGCGGTCGACGGAGAGGCCCGGTGACGGCCCTCCGCACGATCCGGACGACGGTCAACGGGGTCGCCGTCGACCGGAGAGTCGAGCCGCGGCGGCTACTCGCCGACTTCCTGCGGGACGACCTCGACCTGCGCGGAACGCACCTCGGTTGTGAGCACGGCGTGTGCGGAGCGTGCACCGTGATCCTCGACGGGGCGGCCGTGCGCTCGTGCCTGATGCTGGCCGTGCAGGCGAACGGCAAGGCGATCACCACGGTGGAGGGGCTCGCTCCCCTCGACGGAGAGCTGCATCCCCTGCAGAGGGCATTCCACGAAGCGCATGCGCTCCAGTGCGGATTCTGCACGCCCGGCTTCCTGCTCAGCCTCGTGTCGAGGTTCGAGCAGTGGGGCCCGCCGGCCGACGACGAGATCCGGACCGTCCTCGCGGGGAACATCTGCCGCTGCACCGGCTACCAGAACATCGAGAAGGCCGTCCGCGCCTTCCGGGACTCCGACTGGGCGGTGAGCTGAGTGGACGACGGCTACGTGGGCCGCCCGCTCCCGCGGGCCGAAGACGACGCCCTCCTCCGTGGAAGGGCCGAGTTCGTCGACGACATCCGTCTGCCCGACACGCTCCACGTCGCATTCCATCGCTCTCCGATCGCTCACGCGGCGCTCGGCGCGATCGACACCAAGGACGCCGCGTCGCTCCCGGGGGTGCATGCCGTCCTGACCTCCGAAGACCTCGGTGAGAGCACCGACCTCTGGGCGCGGCTGGAGACGCCGGAACGCGTGACGTTCAGCCCCCGGCGGCCGCTGCTCGCGAGAGGGGTCGTGCGCTTCGTCGGGGAGGCGGTCGTGGCTGCGCTCGCGGAGAGCCGGTACGTCGCGGAGGACGCCTGCGAGCGCGTCCTCGTCGACTACGAGCCCCTGCCCGTCGTGCCGGACGTGGACGCTGCCCTGGCGCCGTCGGCGGCCGTGCTCCATCCGGTTCCGAGCAACGTCCTCTACGAGCACGCCCACGAGCGGGGCGGCGTCGACGAGGCGCTCGCAGCATCCGCCGTCGTCATCGAGAGGACCTTCAAGGTCGCCCGGTACGCGGCGGCCCCGTTGGAGCCGCGGGGCGTCCTGGCGGCGCCGACCCGAGACGGCGTGCAGGTCTGGACGTCGACGCAGGCGCCGCACCAGCTACAGCGAGCGCTCGTGCCGATCCTCGGCCTCGAGAGCGAGCGCGTCCGCGTGACGTGCCCGTGGGTCGGCGGCGGGTTCGGCCAGAAGGCCCACGTCTACCCGGAGGAGATCCTCGTCCCGCTGCTCGCGCTCCGATACGGCCGGCCGGTCAAGTGGACCGAGGACCGGCGCGAGAACCTCATCGCCTCGAGCCAGGCACGCGGGCAGGTGGTCACGGTCCGTCTGGGTGCGACCGCGGACGGTCGGCTGACGGCGCTCGACGCCGACATCCTCTGCGACATGGGCGCGTACGGCGTCTACCCGCACGGACACCTCCTGGAGGTGCTCGGGACGCCGATCATGATCTCCGGCCCGTACAAGGTCCCCGCGGTCCGCTTCCGCGCCCGCGCGGTCGCGACGAACAAGTGTCCGGGCGGGGCCTTCCGCGGCGTCGGCCTCGCGGTGGCGGCGTTCGTGCACGAGCGGGCGATCGACATCGTCGCGAACCGGCTCGGGCTCGATCCCGCCGACGTGCGACTGCGCAACAGCGTCCAGCCCGGGGAGCTGCCGTTCGAGAGTCCGACGGGCATGATCTACGACAGCGGCGACTACCCGCGGGCTCTCGCCGAGGCGCTGGAGCGCATCGGTCACCGCGACGCGGAGGAGCTCCGGGCCGGCGCCGAGAGGCGCGGACGGCTCTTCGGCGTGGGCCACGCGTTCTACGTCGAGTACACCGGCATCGGCTCCGCGGTCTTCCAGGGCCGGGGCATGGTCGGCATCGTCGGCTTCGACGACGTCCGGATAGCCGTCAACCGCGACGGGACGGCCACGGTCTGGTCGAGCCTGCCGACCGCCGGGCAGGGCATCCCCACGACGCTCGCGCAGATCGTCGCCGACGAGCTCCACCTGCCGCCCGACCGCGTCACCGTGGCGGCGGTCGACACGAGCGCGGGCGCGGACGGGACGGGGACGTTCGCGAGCAGAAGCGCGATCATCGGCGGGGCGGCGGCGATGGAAGCGTCGGAGACGCTGCGAGCCCGCTTGCTCGAGCTCACCTCGTCGCGGCTGGAGATCCACGTGGACGACCTGGAGTTCCGGACCGGCGCCGTCGGCGTCCGCGGCGTCCCGGCCACCCAGGTCACGTATGCCGAGCTTGCGGAGGCCGCCCCGGAGGGTTACCTCGACGTCGTCGAGCGCTACGACCCGCCGGAGACCGCCTACTCCTACGGCGCCCATGCGTGCATGGTCGAGGTCGACCCCGAGACGGGCGGCGTCGAGATCCTCCGCTACGCGGTCGTGGAGGACTGCGGACGGATCATCAACCCGACGATCGTGGAAGGGCAGACGCACGGGGCCACGGCGCAGGGGATCGGAGCGTGCCTGCTCGAGAGCGTCGTCTACGACGAGTCGGGGCAGCCGTTGACGACGAGCTTCATGGACTACCTCGTTCCGTCGGCGCACGACGTGCCGACGTTCGACATAGGTCACCTCGAGCACCGGCCGCGAGAGCTGCGCGCCGACTACAAGGGTGTCGGCGAAGGAGGTGTGATCGGCGGAGGGGTGGCGCTGGCGAACGCGCTCTCCGATGCGCTCGGCGTCGAGCTGAACGAGATCCCGGTCAGCCCCGAGACGATCGCAGCTGCCGCTCGCAAAGGAGGACGACGATGATCGAGGTTCGGAAGTTCGTGGTGATCGCCGACGAGGTGCGCAGCGAGAACGGCCGGCCGGCGGACGGCGAGCCCCTCCGCCGGGTCTGCGCGGCTGCGGTGGTCAACAACCCTTACGCCGGCCGCTACGAAAGCGACCTGTCGGCGATCGTGGAGTACAGCAAGGGCCTCGGGCGCGAGCTCGCGGCACGTGCGCTCGCCGCGCTCGACGGAGCGAGGCCCGAGAGCTTCGGCAAGGGCGCGATCGTCGGCGCCGCCGGCGACCAGGAGGTCGCCGTCGCGTTCCTGACCACCGAGTTCGCGCGGCCCATGCGCGAGCTCGCAGGCGGTGGGCCGGCGTGGATCAGCTCGGTCACGAAGCGCGGCGCGCCCGGCACGGCGATCGACATCCCGCTCGCGAGCAAGGACGCGCTCTTCGTCAGGTCGCACTACGACGCGATCACCTTCTCGATCGGAGATGCACCGCTCCCCGACGAGGTCGTCGTCTGCTGCGCCTACGCGAGCCGAGGCCGTCTCAACGCCCGTGTCGGCGGCTTGCGGCTGGAAGACGCCGTCGGCGACGGGCTGCGCTAGGCAGGCACGGGCGATGCGGTCCGAGAGCTTCCGCGTTCCGGCCAGAGGCTGAGATGGACCGCGAACGCCACGCACGAGGGTTGAGCATCAGGCGCGAGGTGCTCGGTGCGGACCACGTCGACCGCGCTGTGGAGGGCGCCGACGAGCTCACGGCCGACTTCCAGGAGCTCGTCACGGAGTACTGCTGGGGTGCGGTGTGGGGTCGCGAGGGGCTGTCGCGGCGCGCGCGGAGCCTCGTCACCCTCGCGATGCTCGCCGCCCTCAACCGCCCGTCCGAGCTCGAGCTCCACGTCAAGGGCGCGCTCCGCAACGGCTGCTCGCGCGCCGAGATCCGCGAGGTGCTGCTCCAGGTCGCGGTCTACTGCGGCGTGCCTGCCGGAGTCGACGCGTTCCGTGCCGCGCGCTCGGCACTCGCCGGCGCCGACGCGGACGCCGCCACGGAGGGCACGCCCTCCGGCGAGACGCGCCCTCTCGACCGCGCCACGGTCGAGCGTCTCGCCGCGTACGCGGGACTCGCGCTCGCCGTGGAGGACGTCGACGCTCACGTGGAACGGCTGAGAGAGTTCGCCGCCTGGATGGACGAGTGGGCGGACGAACGTCTTCCCTTCCGGTTCGAGGACGGGACGTTCTCCTACACGCCCCTCCTCGCGCAGTTCCGGCCGGAGTGGCGACGACCCGACGCACCCGGCGAGAACCGCCCTGCAGACGGATCCGATGAGGGCTGAACGTCCGCACTGGCTGACCGCGTCCGAGGCCGGGGTCGCGCTGCGGCGCCGAGAGCTCTCAGCCCGCGACCTGGCCGAGGACACCCTCCGCTGGATCGAGGAGAGCGATCACGTCACACGGGCGTGGGTGACCGTGACCCGCGACGAGGCGTTGGCGGCCGCCGACGCGGCAGACCGGGAGCTCGCACGTGGACTCGATCGCGGACCGCTCCACGGCATCCCGTTCACCGTCAAGGACCTGATCGCAGTCCGGGACGTCCCGATGGGTGTCGCGTCGAAGCTCGTCGGCGGCTTCGTGCCGCGCTCGGATGCGACGGTCGTGGCGCGCCTGCGTCGGGCAGGGGCGATCTGCCTCGGCAAGACGGTCACGCACGAGTTCGCCTTCGGCTCGACGAGCCCCCCGGTGCGCAACCCGTGGGACGGCGAGTCCGTTCCCGGCGGCTCGAGCGGCGGCTCGGCGGCCGCGGTCGCAGCCGGTCAGGCGACGATCGGAGTCGGGACCGACTGCTGCTGCTCGGTGCGCAATCCCGCCGCGCTCAACGGTATCTGCGGCATCCGCCCGACGTTCGGACGCGTAAGCGCGACGGGCGCGGTTCCGGCCTCGCTCTCGCTCGACACCCTCGGCCCCTTGTGCCGGAGCGTCCGCGACATCGCGCTCGCGCTCGAGGCGATGGCCGGCTACGACGCCGCCGACCCTCGCAGCTCGACGGCTCCCGTGCCGGACTTCGCCTCCGCGCTCGACGCTCTCGGCGACGGGCTCACGGGAGTTCGTGTCGGCGTGCCCCGAAGTCACTTCTTCGATCACGTCGAGCCCGATGTGGAGCGCAACGTCAGCGCAGCTCTCGACGTCCTCGAAAGCCTCGGCGCGACGCTGCGCCAGGTCGACGTCCCCCATGCCCGCCACGCCTCGAACGTCTTCTTCGTGATCGTCGTGGCCGAGGCCGCCGCGCTCCAGCACGAGCACCTTCGCGGCCCGTCGGCTCGGCTGCTCGGCGACGACGTGCGCGGCTGGGCCGAGTTCGGAAACATGATCCTCGCGAAGGACTACCTCCGCGCCCAGCAGATGCGTGCGCTGATCGTCGCCGACTGGGAGCGCACGTTCGAGCACGTCGACGTGGTGGTCACACCGGCGACGGCCGCGGTCGCGAAGCGACCGATCGACCATCCCGTGCAGATCGGCGTGGAGTATCCGGACGGGTTCGAGGAGGACGTGCTCTTCGCCTACGGCAGGTACCTGATGCCGGTCTCGGTGGCCGGGCTGCCCGGCCTCGTGCTCCCATGCGGCCTGAGCTCGGAGGGCCTTCCCGTCGGGCTGCAGCTCGTCGCCCCTGCCTTCGACGAGCTCACGGTGCTGCGGGTCGGGGCCGCGTTCGAGCGTGCGGCCGGCGTCCCGGCGACACGACCGTCGGCGGTGGCGGCGCTGGCGCCTGCGTAGCCGCCTGCCGAACCGCCCCTCGCGGCCGTTTGCTCCGACGAAAGCGGCCGTCCGGCCTCCGCGCTATCATGGGGAGCGCCGGGGGGCAGTATCCCCGAACGGGCGTCGCTCGTCAGTACGGCCGCAATCGGCCCGGGCGCGCCGGCCCGAGAGGGCGGGAGAGACCTTCGGCTGACCGTCAACCCCAGACGCTCAGTCGAAAGGAGACTCCGAGACATGAGCATCACCGCCACCGGCTTCACGACCCGCATCCGCACCTGGCTGCTGATCGCGGGGCTCACCGCCCTCCTCGTCGCGATCGGCGCCGCGATCGGCGGCGGCGCCCTCTACCTGTTCGCGGCGCTCGCCGTCGTCATGAACCTCGTCGGCTACTGGTTCTCGGACCGGATCGCCCTGGGCGCGAGCCGCGCCCGGCCGGTCGAGCCGGGCTCGCTGCCGTGGCTCGAGGCCGCGGTGCAGGAGCTCGCGGCGCGGGCGGGCGTGCCGGCGCCGCGCCTCTACCTGGTCCCCTCCGAGCAGCCGAACGCGTTCGCGACGGGGCGCGGCCCGCGGCACGCGGCGGTCGCCGTCACCGAGGGCCTCCTCCGCCAGCTCCCGCAGGACCAGGTGCGGGGCGTGCTCGCGCACGAGTTCGCCCACATCCGGAACCGCGACATCCTCGTCTCGTCGATCGCGGCCATGGTCGCGGGCGCGATCTCGGCGATCGCGAACGTCCTCCAGCTCTCCTTCCTCTTCGGCGGCGACGAGGAGGACTCGGGCCCGCTCGGGCTGGTCGGGGCGATCGCGACGATCCTCTTCGCGCCGCTCGCGGCGATGCTCCTGCAGCTCGCCGTCTCCCGGCAGCGCGAGTACCTCGCCGACGCCACCGGCGCCCGGCTGCTCGGCCGCGCCGCGCCGCTCGCCGACGCGCTCGAGAGCCTCGAGCGGGGCGCGCAGGCGCTGCCGATGGCGGTCAACCCCGCGACGGCGTCGCTCTACGCGGTCAACCCGCTGCCGCGCGCCGGCGTCGCGACGCTCTTCATGACGCACCCGCCGATCGAGGAGCGGATCCGCCGGCTGCGCGCCCTCGACGGCGAGGGGGCGGTGCGGCTCGCGGCGTAGGGGCGGCTAGGAGCCGTCGACGAGGTAGCGCCCCGCGAGCTCCCGGAGCCGCCGGCGGACCGCCTCGCCCTCGAGCGGGGCGGACGCCGGCGCCGGGCGCTCCCGCGGCCGCGCGTCCGGAGCGCGGAAGATAAGCCCGGCGGGGAGCCGGTCCTCGGCGGCGAGCCGGACCGCGCCGCGAAACGCGGCGGCGCGGTCGGTCGCGTCCCAGCCCGGGTCCGCGTCCACGTCGTGGAGGACGTGCCGCCAGCGCGAGTAGGTGTCGTCGTAGGTGACGCACGGGGAGACGACCTCGAGGAAGGCGAACCCGCGCCCGCTCCGCGCGTGCTCGATGGCGGCGCGCAGGAGCCGCGCGAGCTGCTCCGGCCAGCCGCTGTAGCCGCGCGCGACGAACGTCGAGGAGGGAATCCCGAGCCCGAGCAGCGCGCCGTCGACCCAGCCCTCGCCGGGGTCGCGGTCGACGAAGCGTCCGGGCGAGCGCTGGCCCTTCGTCAGGCCGTACGTCTCGTTGTTCATCAGCAGGTAGGTGAAGGGGACGTTGCGGCGGAAGGCGTGGACGAGGTGGCCGGCGCCGATCGCGTAGCCGTCGCCGTCGCCGCCGGCGCCGATCACCGTCAGCTCCGGGTTCGCGAGCGCGGCCCCCGCCGCCGCGGGCAGGAGCCGGCCGTGCAGCGCGTGGTACCCGTAGGCGCCGAGGTAGTTCTGGATCGAGCCCGAGCAGCCGATCCCGGCGACGACGAAGACCTCGTGCAGGGGGAGCTCGAGGTCGCGCAGCACCGCCCGGAGGGCGTTCAGCACTCCGAAGTGGCCGCAGCCGGCGCACCAGACGGGCGCGGCGGGCTCGTAGGTTCGCGTCACGTTCACGCCCGCGCCTCCTCCCGCTCGAGGATCGCGCGGGCGAGCTCGGCGGGCCGGAAGGGCCGGCCGTCGAAGCGGAGGACGCTCTCGAGCCCCGCGGCCGGGAGGCCCGCGCCGGCGAGCACCCGTGCGTACTGCCCGGTCGCGTTCTGCTCGACGAGGTACACCCGGCGGCTGCGCTCGGCCGCCTCGGCCAGCTCGCCGAGCACGGGCCAGAGCGTGCGGAGCCGGAGCACCTGCACGGGCAGCCCGGCCGCCGCGAGCGCGTCCGCGGCCTCGAGGAGCACGCCCCCGTTCATGCCGAAGCCGGCCAGCACGACCTCCGCGTCCGGGTCGCCCGCCCGCAGCGCGCGGGGCAGGCCGGGGAGGAGCGCGTCGAGCTTGCGCAGCCGCTTCTCGACCATCCGCACGCGGTTGCCCGGGTCGGCCGAGACGCGGCCCCACTCGTCGTGCTCGTTGCCGGTCACGAGGTGGCAGCCGCCGCAGGCTCCGACCGGCGCCCACGGGGAGATCCCGTCGCCGTCGCCGTTCAGCGAGTAGCGGCGGTACTCGCCGAGCCGCGCGAGGTCGGCCTCGCCGAGGAGCTTCCCGCGCTCGACCGTGACGGCGTCGAGGTCGATCCCGTCGACCGTGACGGCGTCCTGGGCGACCGCCTGGTCGAGCGCGACGTAGACGGGGCCCTGGAGGCGCTCGGCGAGGTTCACCGCGAGCGCGGTCAGCTCGAAGCACTCGGCCGGGTCGGCGGGCGCGAGCACGATCCGCGGGAAGTCGCCGTTCGCGCCGTGCACGAGCATCCCGAGGTCCGACTGCTCCGGCTTGGTCGGCATCCCCGTCGACGGGCCCGCCCGCTGGCAGTCGACGACCACCACCCCGATCTCGGCCGAGCCGAGCTGTCCGATCCCCTCCTGCATGAGCGCGATCCCCGGGCCCGACGAGGCGGTCATCGCCCGCACGCCCGTCAGCGCCGCGCCGATCGCCATGTTCACCGCCGCGAGCTCGTCCTCGCACTGCACCGCCGTCCCGCCGAACGCCGGGAGGTGCGCGAGCAGCCGGTCGAGGATCTCGGTCGCCGGCGTGATCGGGTACCCGGCGAAGAAGCGGCCGCCCGCGGCGAGGAAGCCGAGCGCGACGGCGTCGTTCCCGGAGAGGAGGAGGCGCCGGCCGGCCTCCCCGTCGGCGAGCCGCCACCCGTCGCCCTCGCCGAGGCCGGCCTCGCCGGCGTGCTCGAGGCCGCGGCGGAGCGCCTGCACGTTCGCCTCGACGAGCCGCGCGGGCAGGCGGCGGAGGCTGCGCCGGAGCGCCTGCTCGGCGTCGCCGTCGGGGAGCCCGAGCACGCGGGCGACGACGCCGAAGGCGAGGCTGTTCTTGTAGAGGTCGCGCCGGAGGTCGCGCACGGCGAGACGGCCGAACGGCGCCTCGACCACGGTCGCCCCGGGCGGGAGCGCGTCCCGCGGCGCCGGCCCGTCCGAGGAGTCGTGGACGACCCACGCGCGCTCGCGGAGGAGCGGCGCCCCGCGCTCGAGCGCCTCGCGGTCGAAGGCGACGAGCAGGTCGAGCCGGTCGCCGAGGCAGCCGCGCGGCACGGTCGAGGCGCGGAGGAGGCCCGCGGCGCAGCCGCCCTTGATGCGCGAGCCGACGTCGCGGGACTCGTAGAGGTGGTAGCCGCGCCGCCCGAGCAGGTCGGCGACGAGGCCGACGAGGGTGAGCGAGCCGTCGCCGCCCTGGCCCCCGACCATCACGTTCAGGTCGGTGACGCGCTCCGCGACCGCCATCGCTACCCCGCCGGCGCTCCCGGGCCGGTCGTGTAGAAGGTCTTCGGGTCGAGGTGCCCGAGCCGGCGGCGCTCGGCGAGCGTCGGCATCCGCGCGGGAAGGGGCCGGTTGCGCCGCTTCTCGGCGGCGAGCCGCCGCAGCAGCTCCTCGCCGGCGGGGTCGTCGGCGAGCGGGCGCGTCTCGAGCCACCCGTCGGCGATCGCGGCCTGCAGGAACCGGTGCCCGGCCTCGGTGCGGACGACGAGCATCGTCCAGCCCTCGAGGCCGAGGCCGCCGGCGGAGAGGTCGGCGTGCTCGGCGGCGTAGTCGAGGCAGTAGAGGCAGGCCGGCCGCGCGAGCTCGCGGTAGCGCCTCAGCGAGCCGGAGAGCTCCGTGCCGTCGTCCAGCCGCACCACGACCTTGCCCTTGATGTTGACGTGGGCGATGCGCTCGGCGGGCACGCCGAACATCTCCGCGAGCCGGCCGACGCTCTCGTGCGTGAACGCCTCGGAGCAGAAGAGACCGATCGTGAGCGCGACCCCGTCGCGGTACCACCCGGCCATCGCGGCCGAGAAGCCGGCGTTCTGCTCGAGGCGGACGCCGGTGACCTGGCAGGGGACGCCGACGACGGCGAGCGGCCGTACGTCGCGCTCGACCGCCTCGCGGAGCGCGAGCGTGTTCGGCGAGTACGTGTAGCGCGAGCCGGTGCAGGCGACGACCTCGGCCTCCGTCGTGGCGAGCTTCTGCCGGCCGAGCTGCGTCTCGCCCGACACGACGTCGCCGAGGACGGCGCCCGCGATCGTGCCGGCAGCGAGCGCGTGCGCGAGGACGGCGCTGACGGCGCCGCCGTCCTGCGCGCGCTCGCGGAGGTCCGGCCGCGCGGCACGGGCGTAGAGGCCGTAGGCGTACGGGCCGTAGCCGTCGTCGCGCACGGGCTCGCGGCGCTCGAGCAGCTCGGCCAGGTCGCGGTCGGGCGGCCGCAGCACGGGGCAGGCCTCCACGCAGAGCACGCACAGCACGCACGCGGACGACCGGCTGTCGACCGGCCGCTCGTCGGCGTAGTCGAAGACGTCGACGGGGCAGATCGAGACGCACGCCGCGCAGCCGACGCACTTCCCGGCCTCGACCACCTCCTCGCGGAGGAAGTCGACGGCGCGGAAGCCGCCGCGGTTGAGCTCGCTCCGCCAGGCGTAGGCCCACTCGTGCGGCTCGGCGCCCTCGTCGAGGAGGCGGTGGTAGCGGTCGCTGACGCGCCGCGTCTTCGGGTCGAGGGCGCTCACCTCTCCGCTCCGCTCATGACAGGACTGTCCCGCCTTCCGGCCCGGCGGGAATCGGTAATCCGGCGCACCGAGCGTGCGGGAAGGCCGCCGGATCGCCGGGCGGCGGCGGCCTCCTCCCCGCAGCGCGGATCGGGAGCCTCACCGATGACGGCGCCGCCGCGGGCACCCGACGATGCGGGGAACGACGAGAGGAGGCGAGCGTGACGGAGACGGCCGAGGAGAGGCTGGTCGCCGAGCGCCTGACGGCGGAGATCGTGGTCGGGACGGGCACCGTGAAGCGCTTCGACCCCGTCCGCGGCGACGGCCTCGTGAGCCCGGACGAGGGCGACGACGACCTCGTCTTCCACACCGAGGCCCCGGGCGGGGCGCTCGCCCCCGGCGTCCGCGTCGCGTTCGCGGTCGACACCGGCGCCCGCGGCCTCGAGGCGTTCGACGTCGTACCGATCCGCCCGGCGCAGCAGCCGGTGTAGCCGCCCGCCCGCGCGGGCACAATCGGGCGGTGCGCCTGCTCGCGCTCGCGCTCTCGGCTCTCGCGGTCCACCCGTTCCACGCGACGGCGCGGCCGCTGCCGCCGGACGTGCGGACGCTCGTCGTCTCGAGCGGCAACTGGCACGAGGGCTGCCCCGTGCCGCTCTCCGGCCTGCGGCTCCTGACGGTCGTCCACTGGGGCTTCGACGGCCGCCGCCACACGGGCCAGCTCGTCGTCTCGGCGCGCGCCGCCGGCCGGCTCGTCGAGGTCTTCCGCCGGCTCTACGCGCTCCGCTTCCCGATCCGCCACATGCGCCTGGCAGACCTCTACGGCCCGCGGGGCTCGCGACCGGCCGACGGCGACGTCACCGGCTCGTTCGAGTGCCGGCAGGCGGTGCCGTCCCCGTGCACCGGCGGCAGCGGCACGGGCACGTGGTCGGAGCACGCCTACGGCGAGGCCGTCGACCTGAACCCGGTCGAGAACCCCTACGTCGGCTGCGGGACGACGCGCGACCGGACCGCGCTCTCCTACTTGGACCGCTCGCGGGCGCGGCGCGGGATGGTGACGCCGGCGGTGGTGCGGGCGTTCGCGGCGATCGGCTGGGGCTGGGGCGGCTCCTGGTCCGGCTCGACGAAGGACTACATGCACTTCTCCGCGACCGGGCACTGACGCGGCCCGCGCTCACGACGCCGCGCGCACCGTCCGGAAGAGCTCCTTCGCGCTCCGCCCGATCGCCGCGGCGAACGCGTCCTCGAGCATCCGCAGGTGCTCGTCGAGCACGCGCTCGAGCGCGTCGAGGTCGCGCTCGGCGATCGCCTTCGTCTGCCGGCGGTGGACGCGGAGCGTCTTCAGGTTCTCCTCCCGCCCGCCGCCGTAGGCGTCGCGGATCCCGTGCAGGTGGCGCGAGATCGGCCGCATCGCCTCCTGCAGCGGCCGGCTGCGCGCGGCCCGCACGAGCGCGCGGTGGAACGCCGCGTCGGCCTCCATCACGGAGGCGCGGTCGTCGAGGTGGCGCTCGAGCAGCTCGTTCGCCCACTCGAGCTGCGCGACGTCCTCCGGCGTCGCGGTGAGCGCGACGTAGCGCGCGATGCTCGACTCGACGAGCCGGCGCGCGCGCAGGCTCTCGATCGCGAGCTCCTCCTCGACCGCGACCGCCGCCGAGATCGCCTCCGCGGGGACGAGCTCGCTCGTGACGAACCAGCCGCCGCCCTTCCCCTGCCGCGCGCCGAGGAGCCCCGAGCGCTCGAGCACGGTGAGCGCCTGGCGCAGCGTCGGGACCGAGATCCCGAGCTCGGCCGCGAGGTCGCGCTCCGTCGGCAGTCGCGCCCCGGCGCGCAGGCCGGCCCGCTCGATCCCCTCGACGAGGTGCTCGATCGCGGCCTCGAACGTCCGCGTCGACTCGATCGCCTCGACGAAGGGACGGGACGCCGGCGCCGGCACGGCGCCAAGTATCGCCGCGTCAGGCGGCGATGCCGTCCGCGAGCAGCCGCCAGAAGCCGTCGGCGAGCTCCTCCACGCGCATCTCGTGCCCGAGCCACGTGTAGGCCCAGTTCGCCGCCGAGAGGAAGAGGAGGGCCGCCTGCTGCGGGTCGAGGTCGGCGCGCGCCTCGCCGGCCGCGACCGCCTCCTCGAAGAGGGCGCGGATGCGCCGCTCGTAGCGGCGCCGCTCGCCGGCGAAGCGCTCGCGCGCGGGCCCGCTCAGGTAGCGCCACTCGCGCAGCCAGACCGTGGCGACGTCGAGCTGCGCCTGCACGACCTCGAGGTGGGCGCGGAGCGCGAGCCGGATCCGCTCGAGCGGGGGCGCGCCGGCCGGGAGCGCGTCGAGGGCCCCGTGGAAGGCGGCGGCCCCGGAGAGCGCGATCTCGGCCAGGAGCTCCTCCTTGCCGGCGACGTGCGCGTAGACCGAGCTCTTGTCGATCCCGACCTCGGCGGCGAGCTCCCGCACGGACGCGCCGTGGTAGCCGCGCTCGGCGAAGAGGCGCGCGGCCGCCGCCGAGAGGCGCTGCCTGGTCGGGAGCTCCGTCACCGCGCAAGCGTAGCCCGGCGCACAACCCAACGGTCGTTTGGTAAGCTCGCCCGGTCGTCCGGAAGGAGGTCCGATGCCGCTCGCCGTGTCCGATCCCGCCCTCGCCGAGAAGCACCGGGCCCTCCTCGACGGAGCGCGCGCCGCGATCCGCGAGCGCACCTTCTGGTCGGCGTTCCCGGAGCACCTCGCCCTCTACGGCGAGGACGGCGCTGCGGCCGGGAAGGCGGCCTTCGAGGCATGCCTCGGGCGCGAGTTCCCGCTCGACCAGCCGGGCGCGGACGGCACGGCCGGCGGCGAGCGCTCGCCGTACGGGCCCGAGCTCCGGATCCGCTACCCGCACTCCGCGACGGACGCGCTCCTCGCCGCGGCCGCCGCCGCGATCCCGGCGTGGCGCGACGCCGGCGCGGACGCGCGCACCGGTGCGTGCATCGAGATCCTCGTCCGGCTGAACGAGCGCTCGCACGAGCTCGCGCACGCGGTCATGCACACGACCGGGCAGGGCTACCCGATGGCCTTCCAGGCGGGCGGCCCGCACGCGCAGGACCGCGGGCTCGAGGCGATCGCGTACGCGTGGGAGGAGATGAGCCGCCACGCCCCCGCGGCGGTGTGGGAGAAGCCGCAGGGCAAGCGGCCGCCGCTGCGCCTGCGCAAGTCGTTCCGGATCGCCCCACGCGGCGTCGCGCTCGTGATCGGGTGCTCCACCTTCCCCATCTGGAACGCCTACCCGGGCCTGTTCGCGAGCCTCGTCACCGGCAACGCCGTCGTCGTGAAGCCGAGCCCGCGGGCCGTGCTCCCGCTCGCGCTCACGGTCGCCGTCGCACGCGAGGTGCTCGAGGCGGCGGGCTTCGACCCGAACCTCGTCACGCTCGCGGTCGACGCCGACGGCGAGCGGCGCGCGGCCGAGCTCGCGCTGCGGCCCGAGGTCAGGCTGATCGACTACACCGGCTCGTCGGCGTTCGGCGAGTGGCTGGAGCGGAACGCCGCGCAGGCGGTCGTGTTCGCGGAGAAGGCGGGCGTGAACAGCGCCGTGCTCGACTCGACCGACGACTACGACGGCATGCTCGCGAACCTCGCCTTCACGCTCTCGCTCTACAGCGGCCAGATGTGCACGACGACGCAGAACCTGATCGTCCCGCGCGGCGGGATCGAGACCGACAAGGGGCACAGGAGCTTCGACGAGGTCGGCGCCGACCTCGCGGCCGCGATCGACCGGCTGCTCGCCGAGCCGCCGCGCGCTGCGGCGATCCTCGGCGCGATCTCGAGCGACGAGATCCTCGCGCGCGCCGAGCGCGCGGGGGAGCTCGGCCGCCTGATCCGCCCGTCCGCGCCGGTCGAGCATCCCGACTTCCCCGGCGCGGCCGTGCGCACGCCGGCGCTCGTCGCGGTCGACGGCGCCGCCGACGGCCCGCACCTCGAGGAGCAGTTCGGCCCGGTCGCGTTCCTCGTCGCCGTCGACGACACCGCCGCAGCGCTCCTCCTCCTGCGGGAGACGAGCGCGCGCCGCGGCGCGATCACCGCGGCGGTCTGGTCGACCGACGAGGCGGTGCTCGCCGAGGCCGAGCGCGCCGCGCTCGAGGCCGGCGTCGCGCTCTCGGAGAACCTCGCCGGCGGGGTCTACGTGAACCAGTCGGCCGCGTTCTCCGACTTCCACGCCACCGCCGCGAACCCGGCCGCGAGCGCCTCGCTCACCGACGGCGCCTTCGTCGCGCCGCGCTTCCACGTCGTCCAGTCGCGCCGCCCGCTCGAGGAGGAGGCGTGACGGTCGCGGCGGAGGCCGACCTCGAGCACGAGTTCGAGCGCCTGGTCGCGGCCGACGAGCGGATCGAGCCGCGCGACTGGATGCCCGAGGGCTACCGCAGGACGCTCGTCCGCCAGATCGCCCAGCACGCGCACTCGGAGATCATCGGGATGCAGCCCGAGGCGAACTGGCTCACGCGGGCGCCCTCGCTGCGGCGCAAGGCGATCCTGCTCGCGAAGGTCCAGGACGAGGCCGGCCACGGGATGTACCTCTACTCGGCGGCCGAGACGCTCGGCGTCTCGCGCGGGGAGCTGCTCGACCTGCTCCACGCCGGCCGGCAGCGCTACTCGAGCGTCTTCAACTACCCCACCCTCACCTGGGCCGACGTCGGGGCGATCGGCTGGCTCGTCGACGGGGCCGCGATCACGAACCAGATCCCGCTCTGCCGCTGCTCCTACGGCCCGTACGCGCGCGCGATGGTCCGCATCTGCAAGGAGGAGAGCTTCCACCAGCGGCAGGGCTTCGAGCTCCTCCACACGCTCGCGCACGGCTCGGAGGCGCAGCGGCGGATGGCGCAGGACGCCGTCGACCGCTGGTGGTGGCCCGCGGTGATGATGTTCGGGCCGCCCGACGACCGCTCGCCGCACAGCGCGCAGTCGATGGCCTGGAAGATCAAGCGCTTCACGAACGACGAGCTGCGCCAGCGCTTCGTCGACATGTGCGCCCGGCAGGCGGAGGCGCTCGGGCTCACGCTCCCCGACCCGGAGCTCCGCTGGAACGAGGCGCGCGGCCACTTCGACTTCGGCACCCCCGACTGGAGCGAGTTCGAGGCGGTGCTCGCCGGCGACGGCCTCTGCAACCGGCAGCGGCTCGAGACGCGCGTGCGCGCGCACGAGGAGGGGCGCTGGGTGCGCGAGGCCGCGAGCGCGTACGCGGCGAGACACCGCGGCGCGGATGGCTGAGGACGGCGCGAGCGGCCCGGCGGGAGCCGCCGCCGGCGAGAGACGGGCCGGCGAGTGGCCGCTCTGGGAGGTGTTCGTGCGCGCGCGGCGGGGCGTGGCGCACACGCACGTCGGGAGCCTGCACGCGCCCGACGCCCGCCTCGCGCTCCAGAACGCGCGGGACGTCTACACGCGCCGCAACGAGGGGGTGTCGATCTGGGTCGTCCCGAGCTCGGCGATCACGACCTCGTCCCCCGGCGAGAAGGACGCCTTCTTCGACCCGGCCGGGGACAAGGCCTACCGCCACCCCACCTTCTACGACGTGCCCGAGGGGGTCGAGCAGCTGTGAACGGCGACCTCTTCGAGTACGCGCTCCGCCTCGGCGACGACGCGCTCGTGCTCGCGCAGCGGCTCGCGGCGTGGTGCGCGCACGCGCCCGAGATCGAGGAGGACGTCGCGCTCGCGAACGTCGCCCTCGACCTGCTCGGGCAGGCGCGCGAGCTCCTCGCCTACGCCGGCGAGGTCGAGGGCGCGGGCCGCGACGAGGACGACCTCGCCTACCTGCGCGACGAGCACGAGTTCCGGAACGCGCTCATCGTCGAGCACGAGAACGGCGACTTCGCCGTCACCATCGTGCGCCAGCTCCTCTTCTCCGCCTACCAGCTCGAGCTCTACCCGCGCCTCGAGCGCTCGCGCGACGAGCGGCTCGCGGGCGTGGCTGCGAAGGCGGCGAAGGAGGTCGCCTACCACGTCGACCACGCGGGCGTGTGGACGCTCAGGCTCGGCGACGGCACCGAGGAGAGCCGCGCCCGCGCGCAGGCGGCGCTCGAGCGGCTCTGGCCGTACGCGCACGAGCTCTTCGAGCCGGACGCGGTGACCGGGCGCCTCGCGGCCGCCGGCGTCGGGGTCGACCCCGCGGAGCTGCGGCCGGGCTGGGAGCGGCGGGTCGGGGCGGTGCTCGCCGAGGCGACGCTCGAGCCGCCGCCCGGCGGCCCGCGGCCCTCCGGCGGCCGCGCCGGCCGCCACACCGAGGCGATGGGCTACCTGCTCGCCGAGCTCCAGCACCTGCACCGCTCGCACCCGGGAGTCGCGTGGTGAGCGCGGCGGCGGCCGCCCGCGAGCTCGTCGCCGCGATCCCGGACCCCGAGCTGCCCGCGGTCACGATCGGGGACCTCGGCGTCCTGCGCTCGGTCGAGGCCCGCGGCGACGAGGTCGTCGTGACGGTCACGCCCACATACTCCGGCTGCCCCGCGCTCGAGGCGATCCGTCGCGAGATCTCGGCGCGGCTCGCGGCCGCGGGGTTCGAGCGCGTCGAGGTGCGGACCGCGCTGCGGCCCGCGTGGACGACCGACTGGATCAGCGAGCGCGGCCGGGAGCGCCTGCGGGAGCTCGGAGTCGCGCCGCCGCGGCCGAGGCGAGGGCCGGAGCTCGTGCGCCTCTCCGTCCCGTGCCCGCGCTGCGGCTCGGCGAGCACGCGGCTCGTCTCGCGCTTCGGCTCGACGCCGTGCACAGCGCACCGCGTCTGCAACGCCTGCGGCGAGCCGTTCGACGAGCTCAAGGAGCTGTGACCGCCGCGCCCCGAGCGGCCGCGCCGCCGCCCCGCGCGACCATCCACCGCCTCCGTGTCGCGCGCGTCGACCGGCTCACCGACGACGCCGTCGCGATCACGCTGGACGTGCCCGCCGAGCTCCGCGACGCGTTCGACTTCGTGCAGGGCCAGCACGTCGCGCTCGCGCTGCCCGGCCAGGCGGACAGCATCCGCCGGAGCTACTCGATCTGCACCCCGGCGGGCAGCGGCGAGCTGCGCGTCGCGGTCAAGCTCATCCCCGGCGGCGTCTTCTCCGAGCACGCGCACCGGCGCCTGCGCCCGGGCGACGAGCTCGACGTGATGACGCCGCTCGGCCGCTTCTCGACGCCGCTCGACCCGGCGCAGGCGAAGGACTACGCGGCGGTCGCGGCGGGCTCCGGGATCGCGCCCGTCCTCTCGATCGCCGCCACCGCGCTCGAGGTCGAGCCGGCGAGCACCTTCACGCTCCTCTACGGCAACCGCACCGTCGCCTCGACGATGTTCCTCGAGGAGCTGCTCGACCTCAAGAACCTCCACCCCGGCCGGCTCGCGCTCCACCTCGTCTTCTCGCGCGAGCCGCCCGACGTCGAGCTGCACGGCGGGCGCATCGACGCGGCGAGGCTGCGCCTCTTCCTCTCGACGGTGCTGCGCGGGCGCGACTTCGACGAGTGGTTCCTCTGCGGGCCGCTCGCGATGGTCGAGGAGCTGCGCGCGGCGCTCGTCGACGCCGGCGCCGACCCGGGGAGCGTCCACCGCGAGGTCTTCCATGCGGGCCCGCCGGCGCGGACGCCGCCACGCGGGCGCGCGGCCGGGAGCTCGCTCGTCACGATCCTGCTCGACGGGCGCGCGACGAGCTTCGAGCTCGACGCCGGCGGCGCGCCCATCCTCGACGCCGCGCTCGCCCTCCGGCCCGACGCTCCCTACGCGTGCAAGGCCGGGATGTGCGGCACGTGCCGCGCCCGCCTCGTCGAGGGCGAGGTCGACCTCGACGGCGGGTACGCGCTCGAGCCCGACGAGCTCGAGGCCGGCTTCGTGCTCGCCTGCCAGTCGCACCCGCGGACGCCGCGCGTGACGCTCGACTTCGGCCGCTGATGCTGGTCTGCGTGATCGGCGCGGGCACGATGGGGCGCGGGATCGCCGCGGCCGCGCTCGCCGCGGGGCTCGACGCCGTCCTCGTCGACGTCGACCGGTCCGCGCTCGCGGCCGCGCGGACGGCGATCGAGCGGCGGCTCGAGCGTGAGGGCGCGGCCGGGCGACTCGCGGCGCTCTCGCTCGCGACCGAGCTCGAAGCGGCCGTCGCGGAGGCCGACGTCGTGATCGAGGCGGTGCCGGAGCTCCTCGACCTCAAGCGCGACGTGTTCGCGCGGCTGCGCGACGCCGCGCCCGCGGGCGCCCTGCTCGCGACGAACACCTCGACCATGAGCGTCACCGCGCTCGCGGAAGCCTGCGGCGGCTCGCCGCGCGTGATCGGCCTCCACTTCTTCAACCCGGTGCACCGGATGGCGCTCGTCGAGGTGGTCGTCGGCGAGGCGACGAGCCAGGCGGCGCTCGCGGAGGCGCTCGAGCTCGCGGCGCGGCTCGGCAAGGAGCCGGTCGTCGTGCGCGACGTCCCCGGCTTCGTCACGAGCCGGCTCGGCCTGCTGCTCGGCAACGAGGCGATGCGGCTGGTCGAGGAGGGCGTCGCCTCCGCGCCCGACGTCGACAGGGCGATGCGGCTCGGCTTCGGCCACCCGATGGGCCCGCTCGAGCTCGCCGACCTGGTCGGCCTCGACGCGCGGCTCAACAACCTGCGCAGCCTGCACGCGCGCTCGGGGCTCGAGCAGTACCGGCCGCCCCGCATCCTCGAGGCGCTCGTCGCCGCCGGCCGCCTCGGCCGGAAGAGCGGCGGCGGGTTCTACGACTACGGCGACGCCGGCTGAGCGGTTCCCGGCGCCGTCGCCTGCAGCCGCTCGATCACGGCGAGGCAGAACGCGGCGGCGCGGGCGCCGTCGACGACGCGGTGGTCGAACGTCACGGACACGTTGCCGACCGGCCGTACGACCACCTCGCCGTCGCGGACGACGGGCCGGTCGGCGATCCGGTGGAGGCCGAGGATCGCGACCTCCGGGTGGTTGACGAGCGGCGTCGCGAAGAGGCCGCCGAGCTTGCCGGCGCTCGTGACGGTGAACGTCGAGCCGCGCAGCTCCTCCGGCGCGAGCGTCCCGGCGCGCGCCCCCTCGGCGAGCCGCCGGACCTCCGCGTCCAGCTCCTCGACCGACCGCCCGTCGCAGCCGCGCACGACCGGGACGAGGACGCCGGCCGGGGTCTGCACCGCGACGCCGAGGTCGTAGCGGTCGAGGTAGACGATCTCGTCGCCCTCGAGCCGAGCGTTCAGCTCCGGGTACTCCCGCAGCGACCGGGCGGCGGCCCCGAGCGTCAGCGCGACCAGGAGGTCGAGGTCGACGCCGCTGAAGTCGCACTCCTCGACGAACGTCACCGCCGGCACCTCCCGGTGGGCGGCGGCGAGGCGCTCGACGATCGTGCGCCGCACGCCGCGCACCCGCTCGCGCCGCCCTTCCGGCGCGGCCGGCCCGCGGCCCGCCGCGGCCGCGCGCACGTCGGCCTCGGAGATCGCCTCCCCGCCGCTCCCGGGAAGCGCGGCGAGGTCGACCCCGAGCTCGGCCGCCAGCCTGCGGACCCGCGGCGTCGCGCGCACGGGCGCGGGCGCCCGCGCGTCCGGCCGGCGGCCCCCGCCGGCACCGCGCCCGCCGTCGAGCTCGACCAGCACCGTCCCGACCGGCACGACCTCGCCCTCGGGCACGAGGATCCGCGCCACCCGGCCGGCGCAGGGGGACGGGATCTCGACCGTCGTCTTGTCGGTCGCGATCTCGACGAGCGGGTCGTCCTCCGCAACCTCGTCGCCCTCGGCGACGAGCCAGCGGCCGACCTCGCCCTCGGTCAGGCCCTCGCCGAGGTCGGGCAGACGGAGCTCGGCCACCGCTACGCGAGCAGCCGGCGCACCGCGGCGGCGACGCGCGCCGGCGAGGGCACGTACTCGTCCTCGAGCGTCCAGTACGGGTACGGGACGTCGTAGCCGGTGACGCGGAGCACGGGCCCCTGCAGGTCGAAGATCGCCTTCTCCGCGACGAGCGCCGCGAGCTCGGCGCCGAAGCCGGCCGTGCGCGGCGCCTCGTGCACGATCACGACGCGCCCGGTCTTCGCGACCGAGGCGAGGATCGTCTCCTCGTCGAGCGGCCGCAGCGAGCGGACGTCGACGACCTCGCACGAGGCCTCGCCCTCGAGCACGCCCGCCGCCCGCTCGCACACCGGCACCATCGCCCCGTAGGCGAGCAGCGTCACGTCCGTGCCCGCGCGCGCGACCCGCGCGGTCCCGAGGGGCACGACGTGCTCGCCCTCCGGCACCTCGCCGCGCGCGGTGCGGTAGACGAGCTTCGGCTCGAGCACGACCACCGGGTCGGGGTTGCGGATCGCGGCGGCGAGCAGGCCCTTCGCGTCGGCCGGGGTCGACGGGACCGCAACCTTGATCCCGGGCGTGTGCACGTAGTAGGCCTCGGGCGAGTCGTCGTGCAGCTCGGGCGCGCGCACCCCGCCGCCGTACGGCATCCGGATCGTGATCGGGAACTCGAGCTTCCCGCCCGAGCGCCAGCGGTAGCGGCCGACGTGGGTCGCGAGCTGGTCGAGGCACGGGTACGAGAACGCGTCGTACTGCATCTCGCAGACCGGGCGCCAGCCGGCGAGGCAGAGGCCGACGGCGGCGCCGAGGATGCCGGCCTCGCCGAGCGGCGTGTCGACGCAGCGGTCGGCGCCGAAGCGCCGACGCAGGCCCGCGGTCGCGCGGAAGACGCCGCCGGCGCGGCCCACGTCCTCGCCCAGCACGAGCACGTCGCCGTCGCGCGCGAGCTCCGTGTGGAGCGCGTCGTTGACCGCCTCGAGGAGGGTGAGCTCAGCCATCTCGGAGGTGGGGCGGCGGGTCGGCGTAGACGTTCGCGAACAGGAGCTCCGGGTCGGGCGGCTCCTCCGCCTCGGCGGCGGCGATGCCGGCGCGCATGGCCGCGAGCGCCTCCTCGCGGATCGACGCCGCGAGCTCGTCGTCGAGCAGCCCCGCGCGCCGGAGGTAGGCCTCGAAACGGCCGACGCACTCCCGGCTCCGCTCCTCCTCGACGCGCGCCATGTCGACGTAGGCGCGCGGGTCGTCGGCGGTCGCGTGCGGCGCCGCGCGGTAGTGGACGGCCTCGATCAGCGTCGGCCCGCCCCCGGCGCGCGCCCGCGCGGCCGCCTCCCGCACGGCCTCGTACACCGCGAGCACGTCGAGCCCGTCGACGCGGACGCCGGGGATGCCGTAGCCGACCGCCTTGTCGGCGAGCGCCTTCGCCCGCGTCTGCGCCTCGATCGGCGTCGAGATCGCCCACTGGTTGTTGTTGCAGAGGAGGACGAGCGGCGCGTTCGTCACGGCGGCGAGGTTCACGCCCTCGTGGAAGGCGCCCTCGCTCGTCGCGCCGTCGCCGAAGAAGACGAGCGCGCACACGTCCTCGCCGCGCAGCTTCTTCCCCCAGGCGAAGCCGGCGGCGTGCGGCACCTGCGTCGCGACCGGCACCGCGATCGAGGCGACGTTCCAGTCGGCCGGGTTCCACCAGCCCGACGGGTGGCCGCGCCACCACTGCAGCACGACCTGCGGCGGCATCCCGCGCAGGAGGCCGATCGCGGACTCGCGGTAGCTCGGGAAGATCCAGTCGTCGTCGCGCAGGGCGTGCACCGCGCCGGCCTGGATCGCCTCGTGGTTCCAGAAGATCGCGTAGGTGCCGATCCGCCCCTGGCGGTGGTAGACGACGGAGCGCTCGTCGTAGGCGCGCAGGAGCACCATCGAGCGGTGCAGCGCGAGCAGCCCGGCGCGGTCGAGGCCGTGGCGGAGGCCGCCGTCCTCGCCGCCGATGCGCCCGGGCTCGGTCGCGGTGGGCACCCCTCCCATCATAACGTCAAAACAGTTGCTCTTATACTCGAAGGCCGGACGGGCAAACGCCGGACGGGCGGCCGGCGAGGGCTAGGCTCCGGGGCGGTGGCCCTCGAGCACCGGGAGCGGACGCGCGTCGCCTGGATCGACACCGACGCCGGCGGGCGCATCCACTACGCCGCGATCTTCCGCTGGGTCGAGGCGGCCGAGGCGGGCCTGCGGCGCCGCCTCGGGCTGATGGACGACTGGGCCGACTACCCGCGCCGGCACGTCGAGGCCGAGTACCTCGCCGTCCTGCGCTTCGAGGACGAGGTCGAGGTCGCGCTCGCGCCCGAGCGCGTCGGCGCCACCTCGATCACGTGGGCCTGGCGGATCGAGCACCGCGGAGAGACGGCGGTGCGCGGCTCCCACACCGTCGTCCACGTCGACGAGGCCGGCCGTCCCGCGCCGCTTCCGGAGCGGGTCCGGGCGGCGCTCGTGGACGCGGGCGGCTCCGGCCTCTAGAGTCGCCCCGATGTCGTGGATCGTGGTCGTCGTGGTCGTCGTCGCGGCGCTCCTCCTGCTCTGGCTCGTCCTGCTCTTCAACGGGCTCGTCCGGAAGCGGAACCGCGTCGACAACGCGTGGGCGCAGGTCGACGTGCAGCTCAAGCGCCGGCACGACCTCGTGCCGAACCTCGTCGAGACGGTGAAGGGCTACGCGGCGCACGAGCGCGAGACCTTCGACGCGGTGACTCAGGCGCGGGCCGCGGCGGCCGGCGCGCGGGGGCCCGCGGCCGCGGCCACCGCCGAGAGCGCGCTGAGCCAGGCGCTCGGCCGCCTCTTCGCGGTCGCCGAGGCGTACCCGCAGCTGCGGGCGAGCGACAACTTCCTCGACCTGCAGGGCCAGCTCCGCGACACCGAGGACCGGATCGCGGTCTCGCGCCAGGTCTACAACGACACCGTGCTCACGTACAACAACGCGATCCAGACGCTGCCGGCCGTCCTGGTCGCCGGCGCGCTCGGCTTCTCGAAGCGCGAGTTCTTCGAGCTCGAGGACGCGGAGGACCGCGAGCCTCCCGCGGTCGGCTTCCGGCCGGATGCGCCTCCGGCGACGTAGCGGCGCGCTCGCCGCCGCGGCGGCCGCGACGCTCGCGCTCGCCGCCCCGGCGCTCGGCGACAAGTCGTTCACCCTGCCGCAGGCGACGGTCGCCGTGCAGGTGCGCGCCGACGGGTCCCTCGCGGTCGGCGAGCGGATCCAGTTCGCGTTCTCGGGCCCGTTCTCGGGCGCCTACCGCGAGCTCCCGCTGCGGGCCGGGGAGTCGGTCTCGGAGGTGTCCGTCCTCGAGGACGGGAAGCCGTACCGCCCCGGCGGCTGCACCGAGCTCGGCTGCGAGGACGCGCCCGGCACCTTCGGCGTCGCCGACCTCGGCGACCGTACGCGGATCGTCTGGCACTACCGCGCGACCGACGAGGTGCGCACCTTCGAGCTCCGCTACGCCCTGCGCGGCGTCGCGGTCGCCTACGACGACGTGGTCGACGTCGACCTGAAGGTCTGGGGCGACGAGTGGAGGGAGGGGCTCGGCCGGCTCGTCGCGACGCTCGACGCCCCCGGCCGCGTGCGGCGAGCCTGGGGCCACCCGGCGTACGTGCGCGGCGACGTCCGGCTCGCCGGCGCCCGCGTCGTCCTGCGCGCGCTCGACGTGCCGTCCCGGCAGTTCGTCGAGCTGCGCGCGCTCGTGCCGCGCTCGGCCTTCTCGTCGACCGCCGGGATGCGCGTCGCGGGCGGAGACGGCCTCGCGCGCATCGCCGCCGAGGAGCGAGCCGACGCCGCGGCGTTCGTCCGCGACCGCGACCGGATCGAGCACGCGAAGCGCCATCCGTGGCCCTACCTCCTCTACGTGCTGCTGCTCGGGCTCGGGCCGGCCGCGCTCGTCGTCGCCGCGGTCTACCTGGCCTACGGGCGGGAGCGGCGGACGCGCTACGACCGCGAGTACGAGCAGGAGCCGCCGGCCGACACCGCGCCCGCGCTCGTGCCCGTGCTCCTGCGGCAGGGCGGGGACGCCGGCTCGTTCGAGTTCACGGCGACGCTCTTCGACCTGATCCGCCGCGGCGTCTACGCGGCGAGGCCGGCGACGACCGAGCGCCCCGTCTGGGGCGGCCTCCGGCACGAGCACGTCGCCGACCTCGAGCTCACCGCCGGGGACTCGGGCGCCCCGCTCCGGCCGTGGGAGCGGGCCGTCTCCGACGTCGTGGACGGCGTCCTCGACGGCGGCTCCGAGCGGCTCTCGCGCTTCCGGGAGCGGATCGAGGCGAAGCGCTCGACGATGAGCCGGCACTTCACCGCGTTCAAGTCCGCCGTCCGGCGCGAGACGGCCGAGCGCCGCTGGTTCGTCGCGCGCGGCGCGCTTCCGCTCGGGCTCGCGTTCCTCGCCTTCGGCGCGGCCGCCGCGGTCACGTTCTTCGTCGCCGTGGAGCGCTGGCGGGCCGTCTCGCCGCGCTGGGGCGACGTCGTGCTGGTCGGGATCGCCGTGGCGCTCGTCCTGGACGCGCTCGTCCTCCTCGCCGCCCTCGCCCACCGGGCCCTCTGGCGCCGGCGCTCGCCGGCGGCCGAGGCGGAGGCGGAGCGGTGGGAGGCGTTCCGCCGCTACCTCACCGACTTCCCCCGGCTCGACGAGGCGCCGCCCGCGACGCTCGCGCTGTGGGAGCGGCTGCTCGTGTACGGGATCGCGTTCGGGATCGCCGAGCGGGTGCTCCAGGCCGCGCACCTCGCGATGCCGGAGGAGCTCGTCCAGGCCTCCTCGATCTACTGGATCTCCTCCGGCGGGAGCCCCGGCTCGGGCGCCACCTCGCTCGGGATCGGCGACCTCGCCGCCGGCTTCGGCTCGGCGCTCGCCCCGCCCTCGTCCGGGGCGGGCGGCGGAGGCGGCGGCTTCTCGGGCGGAGGCGGAGGCGGCGGCGGGGGCGGCGGCGGGGGCGCCTGGTAGCCCGCCTGCCCCGGGGCGCCCGCGGGTTTCCCGCAGCCGCGAGGGGCCTCGCTCGGATGCCGCCGGCGGCGGGAGGACGGACCCTGCGAGCATGAGCACCCGCGGGTCCGATACACGTCGCCCCGACGCATGGCCACGCTAGCCCGGCGCCCCGCGGGCCCGGCCCGCGCCGGCCGCGGGCCCTCGCCCGCCCGGGCGGGAGCCCCCGCCCGGGCCTCGCCGCCCCCGCGGACGGGAGCCGCGCGGGTCGGCGTCGAGACCCTCCGCGCGCGCTGGTCGTCGGCGTTCTTCGCCGCGCACGCCGCGCTTCGCGCCGCGGGCGGCTACCTGCAGCCCCGGGAGGCGGCGGAGCGCGGCCGGCGGCTGGCGGCGGAGCTCCAGTCGACCGACCTGCTGCTCCAGGAGCTCGCCCGCGACCGGCACCTGGCCGCCTCGTACGTGCACCTGTCGATCGCCCCGTGGGCCGCGAGGAGGCTGCTCGGGCTGCCCTCCGACGTCGACGCCTGCGTGTTCAACCTCGACGGCGTGCTCGTCGGCAGCGCCGCGCTCCATCTCGCGGCCTGGACCGAGACGTTCGACGAGTTCATCTCGCGGCGCGCCGAGCGCACCGGCGGGCACTTCGTCCCCTTCCACCCGCGCACGGACTACCGCGCGCACATCCACGGCAAGCCCCGGCTCGACGGCGTCCGCGCGTTCCTCGCCTCCCGCGGCATCAGGCTTCCCGAGGGCGAGCCCGGCGACGCCCCCGGCGCGGAGACGGTGCACGGGCTCGCGAACCGCAAGAACGAGGCCCTCCAGCGGCTGCTGCGCCGGGAGGGGCTGAGCGCCTTCGAGGGCTCGCGCCGCTACCTGGAGACGGCGCGCGACGCCGAGGTGCGCTGCGCCGTCGTGTCGGCGAGCGCCAACACCGCCGCGATCCTCGACCGCACCGGGCTCGCGCCGCTGATCGAGGCGCGCATCGACGGCGACGCGATCGTCGCGGAGGGCCTGCGACCGCGGCCGGCGCCCGACATCGTCCTCGCGGCCTGCCGGCGCCTCGACGTCGACCCGGCCCACACGGCCGTGTTCGAGACGACGCCCGCGGGAGTCGCCGCGGGCCGCGCCGCGGGCTTCCGGCTCGTCGTCGCAGTCGACCGCCTCGGCGAGACGCAGGCCCTGCGGGACGCGAGCCCCGACCTCGTCGTCTCCGGGCTGCCCGAGCTGCTCGACCGGAAGGCCGCCGCGTGACGGCGCCGCGCCTGCCGGCCGCGATCGCCGCGTGCCTGTTCGACCTCGACGGCGTGCTCACCGACACGGCCCAGGTGCACGCCGCCGCGTGGAAGGAGACGTTCGACTCGTTCCTGCGCGGGCGGGCCGAGGCGGGGGGCGGGGCGTTCGTGCCCTTCGACCCCGTCCGCGACTACGACGAGTACGTCGACGGGCGGCAGCGCTTCGACGGCGTGCGCGCCTTCCTCGCCTCCCGCGGCGTCGAGCTCCCCGAGGGCACGCACGACGACCCGCCCGGCGTCGCGACCGTCGGCGGCCTCGCGAACCGGAAGAACGAGCTCCTCCTCACGCTCCTCCGCGAGGGCGGGGTGACGCCGTTTCCGGGGTCGGTCGCCTTCGTCGAGGCGGCCCGCGAGGCGGGGCTGCGGCGCGCGGTCGTCTCCGCGAGCGCGAACTGCCGCGAGGTGCTCGAGGCCGCCCGGATCGCGCACCTCTTCGAGGCGAGGGTCGACGGCGTCGTGGCCGAGCGCAAGCGCCTGCGCGGGAAGCCCGCCCCGGACACCTACCTCGAGGCCGCCCGCCGGCTCGCCGTCCCGCCGGCCGAGGGCGCCGTGTTCGAGGACGCGCTCGCGGGCGTCGAGGCCGGCCGCGCCGGTGGGTTCGGCCTGGTCGTCGGGGTCGACCGGGCCGGCCAGGCGGACGCGCTCCGGAGCCGCGGCGCGGACGTCGTCGTCCGAGACCTGTCGGAGCTCCTCGGCGGATGATCGCCCACCCCACGTTCGCGGTCGAGCCGTGGTCGGTGCGCGAGACGGAGCTCGACCTCGACGTGCTCGCGCAGACGGAGTCGGTGTTCGCGCTCGCGAACGGGCACATCGGGCTGCGCGCGAACCTCGACGAGGGCGAGCCGTACGCGCTCCCCGGCACCTACCTCAACTCGTTCTACGAGCTCCGCCCGCTCCCGTACGCCGAGGCCGGCTACGGCTATCCCGAGTCGGGTCAGACGATCGTGAACGTCACGAACGGGAAGATCGTCCGCCTGCTCGTCGACGACGAGCCCTTCGACGTCCGGTACGGAGAGCTGCTCTCGCACGAGCGCGAGCTCGACCTGCGCGCCGGGGTGCTGCGGCGCCGGGCCGAGTGGCGCTCGCCTGCCGGCGCCGGAGTCCGCATCGCCTCGACCCGGCTCGTCTCGTTCGTCCAGCGGGCGGCGGCGGCGATCCTGTACGAGGTCGAGCCGCTCTCGGACCCGGTGCGCGTCGTCCTCCAGTCGGAGCTCGTCGCGAACGAGCCCGCGCCCCCGCGCAGCGCCGACCCGCGCGCGGCGGCCGCCCTCGAGTCCCCGCTCGTCGCGCAGGAGCACTTCGCCCACGTCGCGCGGGTGGTGCTCGTCCACGGGACGCGGGCGAGCGGGCTCGGGATGGCCGCCGGCATGGACCACGTGATCGACGGGCCCGCCCGCACCGACGCGACCGGGGAGAGCTTCCCCGACGTCGGCCGCGTGACGGTCGCCTCCGACCTCGCGCCCGGGGAGCGGCTGCGCGTGGTCAAGTTCCTCGCCTACTCGTGGTCGAGCCGCCGGTCGCACCCCGCGCTCCGCGACGAGGTGGTGGGGGGGCTCGCCGAGGCCCGACACACCGGCTGGGACGGGCTGCTCGCGGGCCAGCGGGCCTACCTCGACGACTTCTGGGACCGGGCCGACGTCGAGCTCGACGGCGACCCCGAGCTCCAGCAGGCGGTCCGCTTCGCCCTCTTCCACACGCTCCAGGCCGGGGCGAGGGCCGAGCAGCGCGCGATCGCGGCCAAGGGCCTGACCGGCCCGGGCTACGACGGGCACACCTTCTGGGACACGGAGCGCTTCATCCTGCCCGTGCTGACGTACACGGCGCCGCGGGCGGCGGGGGACGCGCTCCGCTGGCGCCACGCCACGCTCGACCTCGCGCGTGAGCGCGCCGCCCAGCTCGGCCTCGACGGCTGCGTGTTCCCTTGGCGGACGATCCGCGGCCAGGAGTGCTCCGGCTACTGGCCCGCCGGAACGGCGGCGTTCCACCTCGGCGCCGACATCGCCGACGCGGTCGTCCGCTACCAGGCCGCGTCCGGGGACGAGTCGTTCGAGTGCGACGTCGGCCTCGAGCTGCTCGTCGAGACCGCGCGGCTCTGGCGCTCGCTCGGCCACCACGACCCGCAGGGGCGCTTCCGCATCGACGGGGTGACCGGCCCGGACGAGTACAGCGCGATCGCCGACAACAACGTCTACACGAACCTGCTCGCGCAGCGGAACCTGCGCGCCGCGGCCGACGCCGTCGCCCGCCACCCCCGCCACGCGGCCCGGCTCGGCGCCGACCTCGAGGAGGCGGCCGCCTGGCGCGACGCCGCCCGGGACGTCGTCGTCCCGTGGGACGAGGCGCTCGGCGTCCACCCGCAGTCGGAGGGGTTCACGGGCCACCAGTTCTGGGACTTCGACCGCACCGCCCCCGAGCAGTATCCGCTCCTCCTCCACTTCCCCTACTTCGACCTCTACCGCAAGCAGGTGGTCAAGCAGGCCGACCTCGTGCTCGCGCTGCACGTGTGCGGCGACGCCTTCACGCCCGAGGAGAAGGCCCGGGACTTCGAGTACTACGAGCGGATCACCGTCCGCGACTCCTCGCTCTCCGCCGCCACCCAGGCGATCGTGGCGGCTGAGGTCGGCCACCTCGAGCTCGCGTACGACTACTTCGGGGAGGCGGCCCTCGTCGACCTGCACGACCTGGGGCACAACGCGCGCGACGGCCTCCACGTCGCCTCCCTCGCCGGCACCTGGCTCGCGGCGGTGGCCGGCTTCGGCGGGATGCGCGACCACGGCGGGAAGCTGACGTTCGCGCCGCGGCTGCCTCCGCGCCTGGAGCGACTCTCCTTCCGCCTCCTCTTCCGCGGCCGGCGCCTCCTCGTCGAGGCGACGAGGACGCACGCGACCTACACGCTGCTCGAGGGCGCGCCGCTCGAGCTCGGCCACCACGGCAGGACGATCGCGGTCTCGGCCGAGCGGCCAGCGGTCGAGCCGATCCCGCCCGCCCCGGTCCGCCCCGCTCCGAGCCAGCCGCCGGGCCGCGCCCCGGCCCGGCGAGGCTAGCGGAGCGCGGCGCGGACGTCGCGCGCGATCTGCAGGTCCTCGCGGGCCTCGACGACGAACGTGCGCACCTCCGCGCCGGCCGCGCCGACCTCCGCGTCGAGCCGCGGCGCGGCGTTCGCGGCCGCGTCGAGCTCGACCCCGAGGAACCCGAGCCCCGCCGCGGCGCGCTCCCGGACCGGCGCCGACCGCTCGCCCACGCCGCCCGTGAAGACGAGCGCGTCCAGGCCGCCGAGCGCGGCCGCCATCGCCGCGATCCCGCCGCGGAGCCGGTGCAGGTACACCGCGACCGCGAGCGCCGCGTCCTCGTCGCCCGCGGCCTCGGCCTCGAGCACGGCCTTCATGTCGGCGCTGCCGGCGAGCCCGTAGAGGCCCGAGCGATGCTCGAGCGTCGAGGCGAGCTCGGAGGGCGGCATGCCGACGTGCTCCTCGAGCCAGAGCACGAGCCCGGGGTCGACGGTCCCGGCCCGCGTCGCCATCACGAGCCCCTCGAGCGGCGTGAACCCCATCGTCGTGTCGACCGAGCGCCCGCTCTCGACGGCCGCGAGCGAGGCCCCCGCGCCGAGATGGCACGTGACGACGCGGAAGCCGTCGGCGGGCACGCCCGCGAGCTCGGCCGCGCGGCGCGACGCGTAGGCATGCGAGAGCCCGTGGAAGCCGAAGCGCCGGAGCGCGAAGCGCTTGCGCCACTCCGCAGGCAGCGCGTACGTCGACGCCGCCTCCGGCATGCGCGCGTGGAAGGCGGTGTCGAACGAGGCGACCGCCGGGACGCCCGGCAGGAGGCGTGTCACGAGCTCGAGCGCGGCGAGCGACTTCGGCTGGTGGAGGGGCGCCAGGTCGGCGAGCGCGTGCAGGCGACGCAGCACCGCCTCGTCGACGACGGCCGGCTCGAGGAACTCGGTGCCGCCGTGCACGACGCGGTGGCCGGCCGCGTCCACCGGGCCGCCGCGCCGGACGGCGGCGCGCACCGCCTCCTCGTCCGGCCGCCCGCCGGCCGAGGCGACGGTCTCCGAGAGCACCAGCCGGTCGTGCTCGTCGAGCACCGAGAGCTTGAGGCTGCTCGAGCCCGCGTTGACGACGAGCACCCTCACGCGCGCCGGGCTACGAGTACGGCCAGGTCCAGTTGCGGATCGCCGGCGGGTCCTCGCCCTCGAGGCGCGTGAACGCGCGGGAGCGCAGCCGCTCGTCGAGCATCTCCTGGCGCAGGTGCGCCGCGCGGGAGCCGAGGCGCGGCACCCGGTCGATCACGTCGACGACGAGGTGGAAGCGGTCGAGGTCGTTGAGCATGACCATGTCGAACGGCGTCGTCGTCGTGCCCTCCTCCTTGTAGCCGCGCACGTGGACGTTCGCGTGGTTGCGGCGCCGGTAGGTGAGCCGGTGGATCAGCCACGGGTAGCCGTGGAACGCGAAGACGACCGGCCGGTCGGTGGTGAAGAGCGTGTCGAACTCGCGGTCGGAGAGGCCGTGCGGATGCTCGCTCTCCGGCTGCAGCCGCATCAGGTCGACGACGTTCACGAACCGGACCCGGAGCGACGGGAGCTCGCGGCGGAGCACGTCGACCGCGGCGAGCGCCTCGAGCGTCGGCACGTCGCCGCAGGAGGCGATCACGACGTCGGGGTCGCCCTCGTCGTTCGAGGCCCAGTCCCAGATCCCGA
>DASRHI010000009.1:0-54562 GCA_035650615.1 Gaiellaceae bacterium
CTTCAACGGCTACCGGCCGCAGTTCTACTTCCGCACGACGGACGTGACCGGCTCGATCAAGCTCCCGGAGGGCCAGGAGATGGTCATGCCGGGCGACAACACGAACATGGAGATCGAGCTGATCCAGCCGATCGCCATGGACCAGGGGCTCCGCTTCGCGATCCGCGAGGGCGGTCGCACCGTCGGGGCCGGCGTCGTCACGGAAGTGATCAAGTAGCCATGGCGCAGGGGAAGATCCGGATCCGGCTCAAGGGCTACGACCACCAGCAGCTCGACCGGTCGGCCCAGCAGATCGTCGACACCGCGCAGCGGAGCGGCGCGACGATCACGGGTCCGGTTCCCCTGCCGACGGAGAAGAACGTCTACTGCGTGATCCGCAGTCCGTTCAAGGACAAGGACTCGCGCGAGCACTTCGAGGTGCGTACGCACAAGCGGCTGATCGACATCCTGAGCCCGACGCCGAAGACGATCGACCAGCTCATGCGCCTCGACCTGCCCGCCGGCATCGACATCGAGATCAAGCTGTGAAGGGCATCATCGGCAAGAAGCTCGGCATGACCCAGGTCTTCGACGAGGAGACCGGCGGGGTCACGTCCGTGACGGTGATCGAGGCGGGGCCGTGCCCGGTCGTCCAGGTGCGGACGAACGAGGTCGACGGCTACGAGGCCGTCCAGCTCGCGTACGAGCCGGTGCCGGAGCGCAAGCTCACGCGGCCGCAGCTCGGGCACCTGAGGCGCTTCGGCGTCGGCCCGCACCGCCGGCTGGTCGAGTTCCGGGGCCCGATCGAGGGCGGCGTCGCGGGCGGGGCGGTGACGGTCGCGGTCTTCGAGCCCGGCGACGAGGTGAAGGTGTCCGGGATCGGCATCGGCAAGGGCTTCCAGGGCACGATCAAGCGCCACAACTTCTCGAGCGGCCCCCGCGCGCACGGCTCCCACAACATCCGGGCGCCCGGGTCGGTCGGCGCGTCGGCGACGCCGTCGCGCGTCTTCAAGGGCGTGCGGATGGCCGGCCGGATGGGCGGCAAGCGCGTGACGCAGGTGGGGCTGACCGTCCACCGGGTCGACCCGGAGCGGAACCTGCTGCTCGTCAAGGGCTCCGTCCCCGGGCCCAAGAACGGGATCGTGGAGGTGCGCGGCTGATGCCCCCCACCGCTCCCGTGCTCGGCGGGTCCGGCTCGCGCGAGCTCGACGAGGCGATCTTCGGCGCCGAGGTGAAGGCGCACCTCGTCCACGAGACCGTCCGCGCGGAGGCGAACGCCCGGCGGGCGGGCACGTCGCAGACGAAGAACCGCGGCGCCGTCTCCGGCGGCCGCTCGAAGCCGTGGCGCCAGAAGGGCACCGGACGCGCCCGCCAGGGCACGATCCGCGCGCCGCAGTTCGAGGGCGGCGGCCACGCGTTCGCGAAGACGCCGCGCACCTTCGAGCAGAAGGTGAACCGGAAGGCCGCCAGGGCGGCGTTCCGGTCGGCCCTGAGCAGCCACGTCCAGGCGGGGTCGCTCGCGCTCGTCGACCCGGCGGCGTTCGAGACGCCGTCGACGCGTCGGGCGGCCGCGCTCGTGGACGAGCTGCCGCGCCCGATCGTGCTCGTCTGCACCGAGGAGGAGGCCGTGCTCGCGAAGTCGTTCCGGAACCTGGAGCGGGTTGCGGTCGTCCCGCCGTCCGAGCTCGAGGTGGGCGCGGTCGTCTGGGCGCGCTCGCTGCTCGTCTCCGAGGCGGCGCTGCCGGTGCTGGAAGGGAGGGCGAGGTAGTGGACCCGAGCCAGATCGTGCTGAAGCCGATCGTGTCCGAGAAGAGCTACGCCGGCACGACCGCGGGGGTCTACGCCTTCCGCGTGCACGACGACGCGCACCGCACCCAGGTGCGGCAGGCGGTCGAGCAGCTCTTCGGCGTCGAGGTCGAGCGCGTGAACATCCTCAAGGTGCAGCCGAAGCCGAAGCGCCGCGGCATGATCCGCGGCACGAAGCCCGGCTGGAAGAAGGCGATCGTGAAGCTGAAGCCGGGCCACACGATCGAGTTCTTCGAGGGGGCGCAGATCTGATGGCCGGGGGTGGCCGCTGATGCCCGTGCGGCGCTTCAAGCCCACGTCGCCGGGCCGCCGCTTCATGACCGTCTCCGACTTCAAGGAGATCACGAAGTCGAAGCCCGAGAAGGCGCTGACCGAGAAGCTGACGAAGAAGGGCGGCCGCAACGCGAACGGGCGCATCACCACGCGCCACCAGGGCGGCGGCCACAAGCGCCGCTACCGCGTGATCGACTTCAAGCGCGCGAAGGACGGCGTGCCGGCGAAGGTGGCGGCGATCGAGTACGACCCGAACCGCTCCGCCCGGATCGCGCTGCTCCACTACGCGGACGGCTTCAAGAGCTACATCCTCGCCCCCGCCGGCCTGCGCGTCGGCTCGACGGTGCAGTCGGGGCCCGACGCCGACATCAAGCCCGGGAACGCCCTGCCGCTCGAGAACATCCCGACGGGCACGCTCGTCCACAACGTGGAGCTGAAGCCGGGCAAGGGCGGCCAGATCGCCCGCTCGGCCGGCTCCGGGATCCAGCTCGTCGCGAAGGACGCCGGCTACGCCACGCTCCGGCTCCCCTCCGGCGAGATGCGCAGGGTGCTGCTGACCTGCCGCGCGACGGTCGGGCAGGTGGGGAACGTCGACCACGGCAACGTCTCCGGCGGCAAGGCCGGCCGGAGCCGCTGGCTCGGCAAGCGCCCGGCCGTGCGCGGTTCGGCGATGAACCCCGTCGACCATCCGCACGGCGGCGGCGAGGGCAAGTCGAAGGGCGGCCGGCATCCGGTCACGCCGTGGGGCGTGCCGACGCTCGGCAAGCGCACGCGCGCGAAGCACAAGGAATCGGACAAGCTGATCGTGAGGGGCCGCAGGCGCGGCAAGGAGAAGCGGTGAGCAGATCGCTGAAGAAGGGGCCGTTCGTCGAGGAGCGCCTGCTCCGGCGGATCCAGGAGATGAACGCCTCCGGCAAGAAGCAGATGGTGCGCACGTGGTCGCGCGCGTCGACGATCTCGCCCGAGATGGTGAGCCACACGATCGCGGTCCACGACGGGCGCAAGCACGTCCCGGTCTTCATCTCCGAGGAGATGGTCGGTCACAAGCTCGGCGAGTTCGCGCCGACGCGCCACTTCCGCGGCCACGCGGGCGACTCGAAGACGCAGGTGAAGCGATGACTCGGTCCAGGCCGCACGTCCAGGCTGTCGCCAAGTTCGTGCGCGTGTCGCCCCGCAAGGCGCGCCTCGTCGCCGACCACGTCCGCGGCCGCAGCGTGCCCGAGGCGCGCGCGATCCTCGCGTTCACGCCTCGCGCGGCCGCCCGCGAGGTCGAGAAGGTGCTGCGCAGCGCGGTCGCCAACGCGGAGTCGAACCCGAACCTGCACTGGAACGGCGACGAGCTCTACATCTCGGAGGTCTTCGTCGACGAGGGCCCGACCGCGAAGCGCTGGCGCGCCCGTGCACGCGGCCGCGTGAACCGGATCCTCAAGCGCACCTGCCACATCACCGTCCGGCTCGATCTCGCAGATCGAGCCGCATCACAGAAGGCGCCCTCGAAGGGTCGGCCCGCGAACGAGACGGCGAAGCCGAGCCGCTCGCGGAGGAAGAAGGAGGCGGTGGCGAGCTAATGGGTCAGAAGGTTCACCCCGGCGGCCTGCGGGTCGGCGTCATCCACGACTGGAAGTCGAACTGGATGGTCGGCAAGAAGGAGTTCGCCGGCGCGCTGCTCGAGGACATCCGCATCCGCGACCACATCCTGCGCAAGCTCGCGCACGCGGGCCTCTCGGACATCCTGATCCGCAAGGACAAGCAGCGGATCACCGTCGACATCTACACCGCCCGGCCGGGGATCGTGATCGGCAAGTCGGGCGTCGAGGTCGACGCGCTGCGCAAAGAGATCCACGGCATGACGCAGAAGAACGTCCACATCAACATCAACGAGATCAAGCGCCCGGAGCTCGACGCGAAGCTCGTCGCGCAGTCGATCGCCGAGCAGCTCCAGAACCGCGTCTCGTTCCGGCGCGCGATGAAGCGCTCGCTCGCCTCGGCGATCCGCTCGGGCGCCGCGGGCGTGAAGGTGCAGTGCTCGGGCCGCCTCGGCGGCGCCGAGATGAGCCGCTCCGAGCAGTACTCGGAGGGGCGAGTGCCGCTGCACACGATCCGCGCCGACATCGACTACGGCTTCACGGAGGCGCGCACCCCGACCGGCCGGATCGGCGTCAAGGTCTGGATCAACAAGGGCGAGATCATGCCCGAGGGCTACGGGGGCATCCCGGGCGGCGGCCGCGAGACCCGCCTCGGCGACCAGGACACCGCGCGCCGGCGCGGCGGCGTCACCGAGGGGCTCGGCGCCTCCCGCGAGAGCGGGCGCGGCCGCGGCCAGGACCGCGAGGGCCTCGGCCCGGTGCGGCGCGGCCGCCCCGGACAGCGGGGCGGGCGGCCCGGACAGCGCCGCGGCGGACGCCCGGCCGCGGCGGGCGGGCAGCAGCAGCCGCGCCCCGAGGGGGAGGCCGCGGCGGCGGAGGCGCGCGAGGCGCCCGCCGTGCAGCCGCCGCCCCCGGCGGAGCCGCGCGAGGCGCCCGCCGCGGAGCCCGGCGAGCAGCCTGCCGGCGAGGGCGCACCCGGCGGCGGGCAGGAAGGCGAGAGCTGATGCTGCTGCCCCGCCGCACCAAGTTCCGCAAGGCCCACCGCGGCCGCCGCACCGGCGAGACCAAGGGCCAGGCGACCGTCCAGTTCGGCGACTACGGGATCAAGGCGCTCGAGGCCGGCTGGATCACGAACCGCCAGATCGAGGCGGCCCGGATCGCGATGACGCGCAAGATCAAGCGCGGGGGCAAGGTGTGGATCAACCTCTTCCCCGACAAGCCGTTCACGAAGAAGCCGGCGGAGACGCGGATGGGCAAGGGCAAGGGCTCGCCCGAGGGCTGGGTCGCCGTCGTGAGGCCCGGCCGCGTCATGTTCGAGCTCGCCGGCGTCCCCGAGCCGCTCGCCAAGGAGGCGCTCCGGCTCGCGGGCCAGAAGCTCCCGATCAAGACGAAGTTCGTGCGCCGTGAGGGTGGTGATCTCTTTGCGGGCTAAGGACCTCCGCGACCTGTCGAACGACGAGCTCGACCGCCGCCTGGCCGACACGCGGCAGGAGCTCTTCAACCTGCGCTTCCAGTCGGCGACCGGGCAGCTCGAGAACACCGCGCGCCTGCGCCTCGCCCGGCGCGAGATCGCGCGCATCCTGACCGTGCGAGAGGAGCGGAACGGTGGCTGAGGACGAGAACGTGACCCCGGAGGAGGAGGCCGAGGTGGCGGCGACGCCCGAGCCCGAGGCCGCCGAGGCGCCGGAGCCCGCAGCCGAGGCGCCCGCCGAGCCCGGGCCGAAGCGCTCGCGCAAGCGCCTGCCGCGCGCCCTCCGGCGCAGGCGCTCGAAGCCGGCGCGGGAGCGCCCGGCGCAGCGCAGGCCGATCGTGCGCACGCCGAAGCCGGAGTCCGAGCGCGGCCGCCGCCAGGAGCGGCGGGGGGTCGTCGTCTCCGACAAGGGGGACAAGACCATCGTCGTGTCGGTCGACGTGACGAAGCTCCACCCGAAGTACAAGAAGGTCGTCCGGCGGACGCGCAAGTTCCACGCCCACGACGAGCGGAACGCGGCGGGCGTCGGCGACGTCGTCCGGATCGTCGAGTCGCGGCCGCTCTCGAAGACCAAGCACTGGCGCCTCGCGGAGATCCTCGAGAAGGCGAAGTAGGAGACGCGCGAACGTGATCCAGCAGGAAACCCGTCTCAAGGTCGCCGACAACACGGGCGCGCGCGAGCTCCTCTGCATCCGCGTGGCCGGCGGCTCCCGGCGCCGCTACGCGCGGGTGGGGGACATCATCACCGCCACCGTCAAGACGGCGGCGCCGCAGGGCGCGGTGAAGAAGGGCGAGGTCGTGAAGGCGGTCGTCGTGCGCACGCGCAAGCCGTTCGGACGCGACGACGGGACCCTGATCGCGTTCGACGAGAACGCCGCCGTGATCATCGACAACCAGCGCAACCCGCGCGGCACCCGTATCTTCGGCCCGGTCGCGCGCGAGCTGCGCGAGAAGAACTTCATGAAGATCGTGAGCCTGGCTCCGGAGGTGCTGTAGTCGTGTCGAACGCGATGAAGGTGAAGAAGGGCGACCTCGTGCAGATGCTCGCCGGCAAGGACCGCGGCAAGCAGGGTCGCGTCATCGACGCGCGTCCGAGCGAGCGGCGCGTCGTCGTCGAGAACCTGAACGTCGCCACCCGCCACCAGAAGCCGCGGCCGATCCGCGACGCGAACCGGATGGGCGGCACGCAGGTGGCTCCTGGGGGCCGGATCGAGAAGCCGGTCGCCGTGCCCGTCGGCAACGTCATGGTCGTCTGTCCGACGTGCAAGCTCCCGACGCGCGTCGGCTACCGCACCAAGGAGGTCAAGGGCGAGACGGTGAAGGTGCGGGTCTGCAAGCGCGAAGGCTGCGGCCAGGAGATCGACAGGTGAGCGCGACCGCCGAGACCTACGTGCCGCGCCTGAAGGCGCAGTACCACAGCGAGCTCCGCGCAGAGCTGAAGGAGCAGCTCGGCCTGAAGTCGATCATGCAGGTGCCGCGGATCACGAAGGTCACCCTCAACATGGGGGTCGGCGAGGCGAAGACCGACGCGAAGGCGCTCGACTCGGCGATCGACGAGCTGTCGCTGATCGCCGGCCAGCGCGCGCACGTGCGCCGCGCGCGGAAGTCGATCGCGCAGTTCAAGATCCGCGAGGGCATGCCCGTCGGGGCGCGCGTGACGCTGCGCGGCGACCGGATGTGGGAGTTCCTCGACCGGCTGATCTCGATCGCGCTCCCGCGCATCCGCGACTTCCGCGGCCTCAACCCGCGCTCGTTCGACGGCCGCGGCAACTACTCGCTCGGCCTGCGCGAGCAGATCATCTTCCCCGAGATCGACTACGACAGCATCAACCAGATCCGCGGCCTCGACGTCGCGATCACGACCACCGCCGAGACGGACGGCCAGGCCGAGGCGCTCCTGCGCGGGCTCGGCTTTCCGCTCGCGACCGAGGAGCAGCGAGGATAGAGATGGCCAAGAAGTCGCTGATCGCGAAGGCCGCCAGGCCGCAGAAGTACAAGACGCGAAACTACACCCGCTGCAACAAGTGCGGCCGGCCGCGCGCGGTGTTCAAGAAGTTCGGGCTCTGCCGGATCTGCCTGCGCGAGCTCGCCCACCAGGGCGTGATCCCCGGCATGACGAAGAGCTCCTGGTGATCCCATGCTGACCGATCCCGTCGCCGACATGCTCACCCGCATCCGCAACGCCAACAAGGCG
Organism: Gaiellaceae bacterium; assembly: GCA_035650615.1. Taxonomy (GTDB): domain Bacteria; phylum Actinomycetota; class Thermoleophilia; order Gaiellales; family Gaiellaceae; genus PALSA-600. Next base: position 7,310 of record DASRHI010000009.1, read on the forward strand.
CTGCAGGACCGCGTCGAGATGCCCTCCTCGAAGCTGAAGGAGGAGATCGCCCGCATCCTCAAGGAGGAGGGCTACGTGCGCGACTACCACGTGCGCGAGCCGGGCGAGCTGCCGTACAGGGTGCTCGTCGTCGAGCTCAAGTACGGGCGGAGCCGCGAGCGGGTGCTGACCGGCCTCAAGCGCGTCTCCAAGCCGGGCCGCCGCATCTACGCCCGCAAGGACCGCCTGCCGCGCGTGCTCGGCGGCATGGGAACTGCAATCCTGTCCACGTCCCGCGGCGTGATCACGAGCCGCACCGCCGAGCGCGAGGGCGTCGGCGGCGAGGTCATCTGTTTCGTCTGGTAGCCATGAGCAGGATCGGAAGACAGCCCATCCCCGTCCCCGCCGGCGTCACCGTCTCGGTCGACCCGGGCCGGGTGACCGTGCACGGCCCGCGCGGCGAGTTGCGCGCGGAGGTGCCGCGGCGGATGAAGATCGAGCAGGCGGAGGGCGTCATCACCGTCTCGCGCCCGACCGAGCGCGGAGAGGACCGCTCCCTGCACGGCCTCACGCGCACGCTCGTCGCGAACATGGTCGAGGGCGTGACGCATGGCTTCGAGAAGCGCCTCGAGATCCAGGGCGTCGGCTACCGCGCGGCGCTGGCCGGCACGACGCTCGAGCTCCAGGTGGGCTACTCGCACCCGGTGCGGATCACGCCCCGCCAGGGGATCGAATTCGAGGTGCCGGCGCCGACGCAGGTCGTCGTGCGCGGGATCGACAAGCAGCTCGTCGGGCAGACCGCCGCCGAGATCCGCAAGGTGCGCCCGCCGGAGCCGTACAAGGGCAAGGGCATCCGCTACGAGGGCGAGTCCGTCCGGAGGAAGGTGGGCAAGCGCGCATGACGCCCGGCGCCTCCCTCGACCGATGAGCGCGCTCGCCGTCAAGACCGTGCGCGAGAAGCGCCTGCGGCGCCACCGCCGCGTGCGCGGCAAGATCCGCGGCAGCGCGGAGCGCCCGCGCCTCGTCGTCTTCCGCTCCAACCGGGGCATCTTCGCCCAGCTCGTCGACGACGACGCGGGCCGGACGCTCGCCGCGGCGAGCTGGACCGCGCTCGGCGAGTTCGCGGGCGACAAGACCGCGCAGGCGCGCGAGGTCGGCAAGCGGCTCGCGGCGGCGGCGAAGGAGGCCGGCATCCGCCGGGTCGTGTTCGACCGTGGCGGCTACCTGTACCACGGACGCGTGAAGGCGCTCGCGGAGGGCGCACGCGAGGGAGGGCTGAGATTCTGAGTGAGTGAGATCGCCGAGACCAGGGAGCTGAAGGAGCGGGTCGTCGAGATCAACCGCGTCGCCAAGGTCGTGAAGGGCGGCCGGCGGTTCTCGTTCACCGCGCTCGTCGTGATCGGCGACGAGGTCGACCGCGTCGGCGTCGGCTACGGGAAGGCGCGCGAGGTGCCGCTCGCGATCTCGAAGGCCGTCGACGACGCGAAGAAGAACCTCTTCTCCGTGCCCAGGCACGGCCAGACGATCACCCACGAGGTGCTCGGCGAGTACGGCGCCGCGAAGGTGCTCCTGCGGCCGGCGTCGCCCGGCACCGGGGTCATCGCCGGCGGGGGCGTCCGCGCGGTGCTCGAGCTCGGAGGCGTCCGCGACGTGCTCGCGAAGTCGCTCGGCACGACCAACCCGATCAACATGCTCAAGGCGGCGGAGACGGCCCTGCGCGCGCTCCGGCGTCCCGAGGACGTCGCGAAGGCGCGGGGCAAGACGGTCTCCCAGGTGCTGCCCTACCGGGCCGAGGAGCCGGTCGGTGCCTAGGATCCGGGTCACCCAGGTGCGGAGCGCGATCGGCGAGTCGCCCCGTCACCGCGGCACCCTGCGCGCGCTCGGGCTCGGGAGGATCGGCCGTTCCGCCCAGCACGACGGCGAGAGCCCGGCGATCGCTGGCATGCTGAGGAAGGTGCGCCACCTCGTGAAGGTCGAAGACGCCTGATGCCCGACGAGCTGAACCTGTCCAACCTCCGCCCCGCCCAGCCGCGCCGCGACCGCAAGCGCGTCGGCCGCGGCCCCGGCTCCGGCAAGGGCCGCTACGCGGGCCGCGGGATCAAGGGCCAGAAGGCGCGCGCGGGCTCCCACGCCATGCGGGCCGGCTTCGAGGGCGGGCAGATGCCGCTCGCGATGCGTCTGCCCAAGCAGCGCGGCTCGACGTCGAAGGACGCGATGCCCGTCGGCCCCTTCCGCACCCACACCCAGCCGGTGAACCTCCGCGACCTCGACCGCTTCGAGGAGGGCGAGGCCGTGACGCCGGAGTCGCTGAAGGCGAAGGGCCTGATCCGCTCGGTCCGCCGCGACGTGAAGCTGCTCGGCGTCGGGCGCCTCTCGAAGCGTCTCGACATCACCGTCCACCACGCCTCGGCGAGCGCGGCCAACAAGGTGCGCGGGGTGGGCGGCAAGCTCACCCTGCTCAAGGAGCCGGACGTTCGGCGCGAGCGCCGAACGTCTGCGAGGAAAGCGGCGCCGGCGGAGGCCGAGGTCTCGGCGCGCGAGGAGTAGGCGCTGCTTTCCTGGCTCGCCAACGCGTGGCGGGTCCCGGAGCTGCGGCGCCGGGTGCTGTTCACGGGCGTCATCCTCGCCGCCTACCGGCTCGGCTCCTGGATGCCCGCTCCGGGCGTCGACTCGAAGACGATCCAGGACTACTTCAACGGCCAGGGCGGCACGGTGCTCGGCCTGCTCAACCTCTTCTCCGGCTCCGCGCTCTCGCGCTTCTCGGTCTTCGCGCTCGGGATCATGCCGTACGTCACGGCGTCGATCATCCTGCAGCTCCTCACGGTCGTGATCCCGACGCTCGAGCAGCTCCAGAAGGAGGGCGAGTCGGGCTACGCCAAGATCAACCAGTACACCCGCTACCTCACGGTCGCGCTCGCCGCGGCGCAGAGCGCCGGATACGCATACCTGTTCCGGCGCCAGGGCGCCCTCGAGATCAACACCGGCCGGCTGGTGCTGATCGTCATCACCCTCACCGCCGGCACCGCGGTGCTGATGTGGATGGGCGAGCTGATCACGAAGCGCGGGATCGGCAACGGGATCTCGCTGCTCATCTTCGCCTCGATCCTCACGTCGGCGCCGGCGGGGGTGAACGCCTGGGTGAACGGCGGCCCGATGGAGAAGCTCTTCTTCCCGATCGTCGCGCTCGCGATCGTCGTCGCGGTCGTCTTCATCCAGGAGGGCCAGCGGCGGATCCCGATCCAGTACGCGAAACGGATGGTGGGGCGGCGCCAGACCGCGGGCGGGTCGACCTACATGCCGCTCCGGGTCAACATGGCCGGCGTGATCCCGGTGATCTTCGCGGCCGCGATCATGGCGTTCCCGCCCACGATCGGGCAGTTCTTCCCGCAGACGCAGGGGTTCATCAACGCCCACTTCTCGCCCTCGAACTGGGCCTACCTCGGCCTCGAGGGGCTGCTGATCGTCGTCTTCACGTTCTTCTACACCGCGGTGCAGTTCAACCCCGTCGACCAGGCCGACAACCTGCGCAAGTACGGCGGCTACATCCCGGGCATCCGGCCCGGCCCGCCGACCGCGCAGTACCTCGACCGCGTTCTCACCCGGCTCACGCTCCCCGGCTCGCTGTACCTCGCCGTCGTCGCCGTGCTGCCCTCCATCTTCATCCGCTACGGCGGCTTCTCGCAGGCGACCTCGCGCGCGCTCGGCGGCACCTCCGTGCTGATCGTCGTCGGCGTCGCGCTCGACACGATGCGGCAGATGGAATCGCAGATGATGATGCGCTCCTACGAAGGGTTCCTGAGGTGACGCAACGTTGAACCTGCTCGTCCTCGGCCCCCAGGGAGCCGGGAAGGGGACGCAGGCGAAGCGGATCGCGGCCGAGTACGGGGTCCCCCACGTCTCCACCGGCGACATGTTCCGCGCCGCGATCGCCGCGCGGACGGAGCTCGGCCGTCGCGTCGAGCCGATCCTCGCCTCGGGCGAGCTCGTGCCGGACGAGCTGACGGTCGCGCTCATCCGCGAGCGGCTCGCGGCCGAGGACGCCGGGGGCGGCTTCGTCCTCGACGGCTTCCCGCGCAACCTCGCCCAGGCGGAGGCGCTCGACGGCATGCTCGCCGAGATCGGGCGCGGCCTCGACGCGATCCTCTTCTTCGACCTCCCCGACGAGGTCGTGACGGCGCGGATGCTCGGGCGGGCCGCGGAGGAGGGCCGCCCCGACGACACCCCGGAGGTGATCGCGCGTCGCCTCGAGCTCTACCACGAGCAGACCGAGCCGGTGGTCGAGCACTACCGCGTGACCGGGCGGCTCGTGCCGCTCCACGCCGAGCGGACGATCGAGCAGGTCTGGGCGGAGGTCCAGGAGGCGCTGGAGCAGGTGAAGGTTTGATCATCCGCAAGAGCGCGAGGGAGATCGAGCTGATGGCGGCGGCCGGGGCGGTCGTCGCGCAGACGCTCTCGGTCCTCCAGGAGCGGCTCGAGCCCGGCGTGGAGATGGCCGAGCTCGACCGCGTCGCCGAGGACGTGATCCGCTCCCACGGCGCCGTCCCGACCTCGAAGGGCTACAAGGGCTTCCCGGCGGCGATCTGCATCTCCCCGAACGAGATGATCGTCCACGGCATCCCGGGCCGCTACCGGGCGCGCGAGGGCGACATCGTCACCTTCGACGTCGGGGTCACGAAGGACGGGCTGATCGCCGACTCCGCGGCGACCTTCGGGGTGGGCGAGATCTCGGAGGAGGCCCAGCGCCTGCTCGACACCTGCCGGGCGGCGCTCGAGGCCGGGATCGAGGCGGCGCAGGTGGGCGCCCACGTCGGCGACATCTCCGCCGCGGTGCAGCGGACGGTCGAGGAGGCCGGCTTCTCCGTCGTCCGCGAGCTCGTCGGGCACGGCGTCGGGCGCGACTACCACGAGGACCCGCAAGTGCCGAACTGGGTCGGCGGCTACCGGGGCCCCGAGCTCGTGGAGGGGATGACGCTCGCGATCGAGCCGATGATCACCGCCGGGGGGCCGCGGGTCGACACCCTCGACGACGGCTGGTCGATCGTCACGGTCGACGGCTCGCTGACGGCGCACTACGAGCACACGGTCGCGATCACGGCCGCCGGGCCCCGGGTCCTGACGGGGCCGGCGCCGGTCCTGGTACCATGAGGGCACCACGGCGGGAAGCCGTGTTTTCGCGTGTGTCCGATTGAGAGAGGATGGCGAGCAAGGAAGAGAAGATCGAGGTCGAAGGCGAGGTCACGGAGGCGCTGCCGAGCACGATGTTCCGCGTCAAGCTCGACGGCGGCCACGACGTCCTCGCGACGATCTCCGGGAAGATGCGCAAGCACTACATCCGCATCCTCCCGGGGGACAAGGTCAAGGTGGAGCTCTCGCCCTACGACCTGACCCGCGGCCGGATCACCTACCGCCACAGAGCATGAAAGTCCGTCCTTCCGTCAAGGCGATGTGCGAGCGCTGCCGCGTGATCAAGCGTCACGGGCGCACCGTCGTCATCTGCTCCAACCCGCGTCACAAGCAGAGGCAGGGCTAACGAGCCGCATGGCCAGGATCGCCGGCGTCAACCTCCCGAACACGAAGCGGCTCGAGATCGGGCTGACCTACATCTACGGGATCGGGCAGCCGACCGCGCGCCAGATCTGCGCGGCGCTCGGGCTCTCGCCCGACACGAAGGTGCGCGACCTGACCGAGGACGAGGTCTCGAAGCTCCGCGAGCACATCGACGCCAACCACCAGGTCGAGGGCGACCTGCGGCGCGAGCGCACGCAGGCGATCAAGCGCCTCTCCGAGATCGGCGCGTACCGCGGCCTGCGCCACCGCCGCAACCTGCCCGTGAACGGCCAGCGCACGAAGACGAACGCCCGTACCCGCAAGGGCCCGAAGAAGACCGTCGGGCGCGGCAAGAAGGCGGCCAAGTAAGTGCCCGGCACCAGGAAGACGGCGACCCGGGGTCGCACGCGCCGCCGTGTCCGCAAGAACATCGCGATCGGGCAGGCGCACATCAAGACGTCGTTCAACAACACGATCGTCGCGCTCACGGACCCCGAAGGGAACGTGATCGTGTGGGAGTCCGCCGGCTCGGCCGGCTTCAAGGGCTCGCGCAAGTCGGCGCCCTTCGCGGCGCAGGTCACCGCGGACGCGGCCGCGCGCAAGGGCATGGAGCACGGCCTGCAGAAGGTCGAGGTGTTCGTGAAGGGGCCGGGCTCGGGCCGCGAGACGGCGATCCGGTCGCTGCAGGCGGCCGGGCTCGAGATCCTCGGCGTCAAGGACGTCTCCCCCCAGGCGCACAACGGCGTCCGCCAGAAGAAGCGGAGGCGCGTCTGATGGCGAGGGACAGGTCGCCGAAATGCAAGCAGTGCCGCCGGGAGGGGATGAAGCTCTTCCTGAAGGGCGAGCGCTGCCTGACCGAGAAGTGCGCCGTCGAGCGCCGGAGCTACCCGCCGGGCGAGCACGGGCGCGGCCGCGTGAAGCAGTCGGAGTACCTGCTCCAGCTGCGCGAGAAGCAGAAGGCGCGCCGCTACTACGGCCTGCTCGAGACGCAGTTCCGGACGTACTACGAGAAGGCGACGAGGCAGGGCGGCGTGACGGGCGAGAACCTCCTCCGCGCGCTCGAGACGCGGCTCGACAACGTCGTCTACCGGCTCGGCTTCGCGGCCTCGCGCGCCCAGGCGCGGCAGCTCGTGCGTCACGGGCACTTCGCCGTGAACGGCCGGCGCGTGAACATCCCGAGCTTCCAGGTGCGGCCCGACGACGTGGTCACGCTCAGGCCGGGCTCGACCGCCGAGCAGACCGTGCGCGACGCGACCGACCTCACCGCGGCGGTGGCGCCCTGGCTCCAGGCCGACCACGAGGGCCTCACCGGCAAGGTGCTCAAGTGGCCCGAGCGCGAGGAGATCGACACGCCGGTTTCCGAACAGCTGATCGTCGAGCTCTACTCGAAGTAGCGCAGCTCGACCCTCGAAGGAAAGGACAAGATGGCAGCTCGCAGCACCACGATGGATTTCCAGGTCCCCAAGATCACCCACGAGGACGTCCAGGAGAACCGCGGCGTCTTCGTGATCGAGCCGCTCGACCGCGGCTTCGGCTACACGTTCGGCAACTCGCTGCGCCGCGTGCTGCTCTCCTCGCTGGAGGGCGCCGCCGTCACCTCGGTGAAGCTCGAGGGCGTCGCGCACGAGTTCACGACGCTGCCCGGCGTCCGCGAGGACGTCACCGACATCATCCTCAACCTCAAGCAGCTCGTCTGCATCCTCCACGGCGAGTCGCCCGAGATCGAGGTGCGGCTGACCGCGAAGGGCGAGGGCGTCGTCACCGCCGCCGACATCGAGGCGCCCGCAGACCTCGAGATCCTGAACCCGGAGCTCGAGATCGCGAACCTCTCGGCGAAGGGCCGGCTCGAGCTCACGATCACGATCGGCCGCGGCCGCGGCTACGTGCCCGCCGAGGGCAACCGCGGCCAGGCGCACACGATCGGCGTGATCCCGGTCGACTCGATGTTCTCGCCGATCCGCCGGGTCGCCTACGACGTCGAGGCCGCCCGCGTCGGCCAGCGCACCGACTACGACAAGCTCATCCTCGACGTGACCACGAACGGCTCGATCGAGCCGAAGGACGCGATCGCGCAGGCGGCCGAGATCCTCATCCGCCAGCTCGCGATCTTCACCGACCTCGAGCGCATCGAGGGCTTCGGCGCCGACACCGCGCCGCTCGAGGGCGCGATGGTCGACGTCCAGCTCGCGCACGGGATGGAGAACTTCCCGATCGAGGAGCTCGAGCTCGGCGTCCGCTCGTACAACTGCCTCAAGCGCGTCGGGATCGAGACGATCGGCGACCTCGTCACGAAGACCGAGAACGAGCTCGCCGCGATCCCGAACTTCGGCAAGAAGTCGATCGAGGAGGTCAAGGAGACCCTCGCCCAGCACGGCCTGCGCCTCCGGGGCGACAACGGGGGCGGCGAGTAGCGTGAGGCACGCCCGCTCCGGCAAGAAGCTCGGCCGCGACATGGCCCACCGCCGGGCCCTGTACGCGAACCTCGCCGGCGCCGTGATCGAGCACGGCCGGATCAGGACGACCGTCACCAAGGCGAAGGCGGTGAAGCCGATCGCCGAGCAGCTGATCACGCTCGGCCGCCGCGGCGACCTCCACGCCCGGAGGCGGGCGGTCGCGTTCCTGCGCTCGAAGGAGATCGTGCACAGGCTGTTCGCCGAGGTCGGGCCCGCGTTCGCCGAGCGCCCGGGCGGGTACCTGCGCATCACCCGGATCGGCCCGCGGCCGGGCGACTCGGCCGAGATGGCCTACCTCGAGCTCGTGGACTCGCCGCTCGTGTTCAAGACGAAGCTGCCGGCGACGGCGGCGGAGGAAGAGCCGACGGCGGCGGAGGAAGAGCCGGAGGCCGCGGACGAGCCCGAGGCCGAGGAGCCCGAGGCCGAGGCCGAGGTCTCCGAGGACGTTCCCGCCGAGGAGGGGGCGAGCGCCGAGGCGCCCGCTTCCGCCGAGGCAGGAACGGACTCGGCCAGAGCCGAGTCCTAGGCCTTCGCGCCGAGCAGGGCGCTCACGGCGACGATCACCGCGCCCGCGAGCGAGACGGCTCCGAGCGAGCCGCCGAAGCTCGTCCCGAAGAAGCGCCACCGCAGGGCCGCCAGCGCGACGAGCTCGAAGGCGACGACGGCGAAGGCGGTGACGAGCGCGGCGTGGTAGCTCGGGATCAGGAAGGGGAGCGAGTGGAGGATGCCGCCGACGAACGTGCCGATCCCGGTGATCCCGCCGCGCACCATCGGGTTGCCGCGGCCGGTGAGCTCGCCGGTGTCGGAGAGGCCCTCCGAGAACGCCATCGAGATGCCGGCGCCGATCGAGGTGGCGAGGCCGGCCACGAACGCGTAGAACGGCTTGTGGCTGATCAGCGCGACCGAGAAGATCGGCGCGAGCGTCGAGAGCGAGCCGTCGATCAGGCCGACCATCGCCGGCTGCACGCGCTGGAGCAGGAAGTGGTGCTCGTCCGTCACGGACTAGAGTATATCAAAGGTATTGCAAGGACGTAGAGCATGAGGAATGCCTGACAAGAGCGGTGAGGGCGCCCTGACGTCGCTCCTTCGCCTCGAGGTCGCCTACGACGGCACGGGGTTCCGCGGCTTCGCCCGCCAGCCGGGGGCCCGGACGGTCGAGGGCGTCCTGCGGGACGCGCTCGAGCGCGCCTACGGGGCCGTGCGCGCGCTCGCCGTCGCCGGCCGGACCGACACCGGCGTCCACGCGCTCGCGAACGTCGTGTCGGTCGAGGTCGAGGGCGGGCCGCCTCCGGCGCGCGCGCCCGAGGCGCTGAACGCGCTCCTGCCGCCCGACGTCGCCGTGGTCGCGGCCGAGGAGGCCCCGGCCGGCTTCCACGCGCGCTTCTCGGCGCGGTCGCGCACCTACCGCTACCGCGTGTGGCGCCGGCGCGAGCGCTCCCCGTTCGAGGTGAACCGCGCGCACTGGCACCCGCGGCCGCTCGAGCTCCAGAAGCTGAACGCCTCGGCCGCGATGGTGATGGGCGAGCACGACTTCCGCGCCTTCACCCCGACCGACACCCAGCACGAGGTGTTCGTGCGCGTCGTCGAGGACGCGCGCTGGCACGACCGCGGCGACGCCGTGGAGCTCGAGATCACCGCCGACTCCTTCCTGCGCCACATGGTGCGGACGCTCGTCGGGACGATGCTCGAGCGCGACCCGGACGACCTCGTCGAGCTGCTCCAGGGCGCGCCCCGAACGCGGGCGGGCTCGACGGCCCCCGCCTGCGGGCTCTACCTCGTCGGCGTCGGCTACGACTGACGGCGTCTCGTCTTCGCGGCTCGGCGTCGTCGTGGACGACGTGGAGTCGGGTGCCCGTCCGGTCGGGATGGCCCCGGACGGGCGGTCGGCGCCGCCCGGCTACCATCGCGCGCGTGCGCTTCCGGGTCGTGCTGTTCGACCTCGACGGCACCGTCGTCGACTCCGGCGGGATCATCCTCGCATCGATGCGGCACGCCACGCGCACGGTGCTCGGGCGGGAGTTCTCCGACGAGGCGCTGATGGCGGCGGTCGGCGGGCCGGGTCTCGAGCACCAGATGCGCGTCTTCGGCGGCGACGTCCACGTCGAGGAGCTGATCCGCGTCTACCGCGAGCACAACGAGCCGCTCCACGACGAGCTGCGCTGCTGCACGGGGATGGACGACGTCCTCGTGGCGCTGAAGGAGCAGGGGCGGCGGCTGGGGATCGTCTCCGCCAAGCGCCGGCGGACGGTCGAGCTGGCGTTCGCGAGCGTCGCGATCGGCCACCTCTTCGACGTCGTCGTCGGCGGCGACGAGGCCGCGAACCAGAAGCCCGCGCCCGACCTGCTCCTCCTCGCCCTCGAGCGGCTCGGCGCCGGCCCTGGCGAGGCCGCCTACGTCGGCGACTCGCCGTTCGACATGCAGGCGGCACGGGCCGCCGGCCTGCACGCCGTGGGCGTGACCTGGGGCGGGATCCACGGGCGGGAGACGCTCGCGGAGGCCGACGTCGTCGTCGACGCGCCGGAGGAGCTCCTTGCCGTCCTCTGACCCGGCGGCCCGGGCGGCCGAGCTGCGCGACCTGCTCAACCGCTGGAGCCACGAGTACCACGTCCTCGACCGGCCGTCGGTCGACGACGCCACCTACGACCGCCACTTCGACGAGCTCGCCGCGCTCGAGCGCGAGCACCCGGAGCTCGCCGCGCCCGACAGCCCGACGCACCGCGTCGGGGCGCCGCCCTCCGAGCGCTTCCAGAAGGTGCGGCACCTGACGCCGATGGGCTCGCTCGAGAAGGTGACGACCGACGAGGGGCTCGCCAAGTGGGCCGACGACGTGCGCAAGCGGCTCGGCACCGACGAGCCCGTCGCGTACGTGATCGAGCCGAAGATCGACGGCCTCGCGGTCAGCCTCACCTACGAGAACGGGGTGCTCACCCGCGGCGCGACGCGCGGCGACGGCATCCAGGGCGAGGACGTGACGCCGAACCTGCGCACGATCGGCACGATCCCGCTGCGGATGCAGGGCGGCGAGCCGCCGGCTCTGCTCGAGGTCCGGGGCGAGGTCTACCTCCCGCTCTCCGGCTTCCGCGAGCTGAACGAGCGCCTCGCCGGGACGGGGCAGAAGCTCGCGCCGAACCCGCGCAACGCGGCCGCCGGGTCGCTGCGGCAGAAGGACTCGTCGATCACCGCGAGCCGGCCGCTCGCGATCTGGGTCTACGGCACGGGGGCCCGGGAGGGCCTCGCGCTCGAGTCGCAGTGGGAGACGCTGCAGTGGCTGCGGGAGCACGGCTTCCGCACGAACCCGTACGCCGAGCGGCTCGAGTCGATCGACGACGTCGCGCGCGCGTGCGCCGAATGGGAGCGCCGCCGCACCGAGCTCGACTACGAGATCGACGGGATCGTGATCAAGGTCGACTCGCTCGACCAGCAGGCCCGGCTCGGCGCGCTGCACGAGCGCCCGCGCTGGGCGCGTGCCTACAAGTGGGCGCCGATGACGGCGCAGACGAAGCTCGTCGCGATCCGCATCCGCGTCGGCCGCACCGGTGCGCTCAACCCGTGGGCGCAGCTCGAGCCGGTCGAGGTCGGCGGCGTCACCGTCTCGACGGCGACCCTCCACAACGAGGAGGACATCAACCGCAAGGACATCCGCGAGGGCGACACCGTGATCGTGCAGCGCGCCGGGGACGTGATCCCGCAGGTGGTCGGCCCGGTGCTGCCCCACGCGAAGGGGACGAGGCCGTTCCGGATGCCCGAGCGCTGCCCGCTCTGCGACACGCCGGTCGTCAAGCCGGAGGGCGAGGCGATGCACCGCTGCCCCAACCGCGCGTGCCCCTCCCGTGGGCTCGAGACGCTCATCCACTGGGTGCAGGCGGCGATGGACATCGAAGGGGTCGGCGAGCAGTTCGTGCGCCGCCTGTGGCAGGAGGGGCTGCTGCGCTCGATGCCGGACCTCTACCGCCTCACGCCGGAGCGCCTCGTGCAGCTCGACGGCTACGGCGAGGTCTCGGCCCGCAACGCGGTCGCGGCGATCGAGCGCTCGAAGGAGCAGCCGTTCTCGCGCGTGCTCTTCGGGCTCAACATCCCGCGCATCGGCTGGGTGCTCGCGCTCAACCTCGCGCGCCACTTCGGGAGCGTCGACCGGCTCGCGGAGGCGAGCCAGGAGGAGATCCAGGAGGTCGAGGGGATCGGCCCCGACCGCGCCGAGGGCGTCGCCGAGTGGTTCGCCGACGAGCAGAACCGCGCGCTCGTCCGCGAGCTCCGCGAGCTCGGGCTGCGGCTCGAGCTCGGCGAGGAGGAGCGGCCCACGGAGGGGCCGCTGACCGGGCGCCAGTACGTGATCACGGGGACGCTCGAGCGCTACACGCGCGAGCAGGCGAAGGAGGCGCTCGAGGCGCTCGGGGCGAAGGTCTCGGACGGCGTCTCGAAGAAGACGTCCGGGCTCGTGGTCGGCGAGGAGCCCGGGTCGTCGAAGCTCAGGAAGGCCCGCTCGAGCGGGGTGCCGCTCCTCACGGAGGCCGACCTAGAGGCGCTTCTGCAGGCGCGCTAGCGTCTCGACGAACCGGTCCTGGAGCGCGTGCGCCGCGCCCCAGTCGACCGGGTGGCCGTTCTGGAGCAGCACGAAGGCGAACCGGGTGCCGACGTAGCCCGAGAGCGCCGAGGCGAGCGCGGTCGTGCCGGTCTTGCCCCGGACGATCCCGCGCGTCCCCGGCCCGAGCAGGCGGTGGCGGAGCGTCCCGGTCTCGCCGGCCACCGCGAGCGACGCCGGGACGAGCGCGCGCAGGCTCGGCGTGCGCCAGCACAGGTAGAGGAGGGCCGCGAGCTCGCGCGCCGTCGCCCGGTCGAGGCTGGAGAGGCCCGAGCCGTCGACGATGCGGACGCCCGCGAGCGGGATGCCGGCGGCGGCGAGGTCGCGCCGGACGACCGCGGCGCCCGCGGCGGTCGAGCCGACGCCCTGCACCTTCGCGCCGATCGCCTTCAGCACGAGCTCGGCGGTGAAGTTGTCGCTGTCGGCGTCCATCGACCGCAGCAGGTTCGCGAGCTTCTTCGAGCGGACGGTCGCGAGGGTGACCGCGCCCGGCCGGGCGGCGCCGACGACCGCGTCGCGCGCGTCGATCCCCTGCTCGCGCAGGATCCGGTCGAACAGGGCCGCCGCGGCGAGGCGCGGGTCGCGCACCAGCCGGCGGTGGCGGACGCCCCGGTTGACGACGAGCGCCGAGAGCGGCGGCGACTCGAGTCCGTAGAAGCCGGGGCGCCAGCCGGGTGCCGTCCAGCGGTCGTCGAACCACGAGCCGTCGCCGGCGACGTGCCCGGTCACGCGCCGGATGCCGCGCTCGTGGAGCCGGCGGGCGAGCCGCTTCAGGTCGTCTGTCTGGAGGGTCGGGTCGCCGAAGCCCTTGAGCACGAGCCGGCCCCGCCACACGCTCCCGGCCTGCCGGCCCTCCGCGAGGACGCTGGTCGCGAAGCGGTAGCCCGGCCCGAGCTCGACGAGGGCGGTGTAGGCGACGGCGAGCTTCTCGTTCGACGCGGGCGCCAGCGACAGCCCGGCGTTCCGGCTGAAGACCTCCTCGCCGGTCGCGAGGTCGACGACGGCCGCGGCGGAGGCGGCCGGGTCGACGCCGGGGACGCGGAGCGCCCGGCCGAGGCGGCCGGCCGTGCTCGGCGCGGTCGCCTGCGCGGCGGCGGCCGCCGCGAGCGCGACGGTGCAGACCGCGGCCAGCCCTCGAAGGCGCACGGCGGAGATTGTGCCGGAAAAACCTGGGTCTTTCTGGGTTGCAAGATGGGCCCGGCGACCCTACCGGGGCGGTCCGGCCGCGCTGATACTGGCTCGATGCCCGCCGCGGACCCCCTGCTCGACGAGATCGCGGCGCTCCTCGAGGCCGCCGACAGCGGCCTCGACGTCGGCCGCCTCGAGCGCACGCTGACCGACGGCTACGCCCGCGCGCTCGCGCTCGAGGCCGAGCGGAGCCGCCTGCGCAAGCGGATCGGAGCGCTGACGGGGGCGGGCGGCCGGAGCCGCGAGCTCGCCTCGCTCGCGCGTGAGCTCGACCGGCGCGAGGCCGAGGTCGACGCGCTGCGCGGGCAGCTCGCCCTCCTGCGCCGGCGGCACTCGAGCGCCGTGCGCGCGGTTCGCGGCTAGCGGTTTCCGTCCTCGCGGACGCAGCCGCTAGACGAGCCCCGACCTGACCGCGTACACCGCGGCCTGGATCCGGTTCTCGATCTGCAGCTTCATGAGGATGTTCGAGATGTGGTTCTTGACCGTCTTCGGGCTGATGTGGAGGTCGGCCGCGATCTGCGCGTTGTCCTTGCCGTTCGCGATCAGCCTCAGCACCTGGAGCTCGCGCTCCGACAGCTCGGAGCGGATCGCCTCGGCCTCGCGCGCGGAGGTGGTCGTGGCGCGGAGGCGCTGGAGCACCTTCGCCGCGATCGCCGGCGAGACGAGGGACTCACCCGCCGCCGCGGCGGCGATGCCGGCGAGGAGCTCCTCGATCGACGCGTCCTTGAGCAGGTAGCCGCACGCGCCGGCGAGGATCGCGTCCATCACGTCCTCGTCCTGGTCGGAGATCGTGAGCACGAGCACGCGCGTGAGCGGGGCGATCATCGTGATCTGGCGGGTCGCCTCGACGCCGCTGATCCCCGGCATGTTCAGGTCCATCACGACGACCTCCGGCGCCGTCTCGCGGATCAGCTCGAGCGCCCGCGTGCCGCTCGCGGCCTCGCCGACGACGTCCACGTCCTGCTCCTCGAGGAGCGTCCGCAGGCCCGTGCGGAACAGGTCGTGGTCGTCCACGAGCAGGACGCGCGGCGAGGGGCGGCGGTTTGAGGTCTCCTCGGTCAGTGCAAGGCGATTGTGACCGACCGGGAGCCCCAGCCGCCCGCCTGAGCGCACGTGGGGAACCAGAGGTCGATCCTGGCGCCCGAGATCGAGCCGCCCGTGTCCGCCGCCACGGCCTCCCCGTAGCCGGGGACGACGAGGTGGGTGCCGAGCGGGACCACGTCCGGGTCGACGGCCGCGACGCCCCAGCCGGCGGGGATGCCGGTGGCCGTCCGCCCGCTCAGGCAGTAGCCCGTCGCGAGGACCGTGATCGACCCGGGCTCCGCGGGCCGCGCCGGCACCGCCGCCGCCGCGGCCGGCGGCGCCCGCGTCAGCGCGCGCGCCTTCGCCTCGGCCGCGCGCGCGAGCGCCTCCAGCTCGGCGAGCCTGCGCCGGTCGAGCTCCTCCCGCCGTGCCAGACGGGCGAGGTAGCCCGCGCGCTCGGCCCGGACGCCGGCGAGGCGTCGCGTCTCCGCCGCCGCCGCGCGGAGCGCCGCCCCGAGCCGCACGCCGCGGGCGGCGAGCGCCGCGCGGACCCTGTCCGCGTGCGTCCGCGCGGCGCGGAGGCGGCCGAGCAGCTCCCGGTCGGCGGACGACATCCGGTCGAGGTCGTCCAGGCTCGTGAGCGCGTCGCCGAGCGAGCCGGCGCCGAGCACCACGTCGAGCGCGCTCGCCGCGCCGCGGTCGAAGAGCATGCGCAGGCGGGCGGCGAGCCGCCGCTCGAGCGTCCGCTCGCCGGCGCGCGCGACCGCGAGCACGCGCTCGAGACGCGCGCGCTCCGCCCGCAGCGCGGCGGTCCGCGCGCGGAGGCCGTCGAGGCGCGCGCCCGCGGCGGCGAGGCGCGAGTCGAGCGAGTAGAGGTCGAGCACGGCGGCGCGCCGCTCGCTCGCGACCGCCTGCCGGTCGGCGCGCAGCGAGGCCGCCGTCGGGGTCCGCGCCGCGGCCGCCGTTGCCAGCGCTGCAACCGCCGCGCCCGCGACGGTGCCGACGAGAAGCCGCCGCGGGGGCCTGCGCACCGCCGGACCGTACCACAGGCTCTCCATACACTTCGACGAAGATTCGCAGCAGTTTCGCATAGGTTTATGCCGGTTCGGAGCCGGTTCTCGTTTGCCGCCGTCTTCACACGTTGCTAACCTCCCGCACTCGTGCTGCACCGGCCCCACCGGTGCGTCGCCCTCGTCGAGATGCTCCGGACGCGAGGCGCGGCGCCGTACGTGCTGATCGGAGCGCTGCTGGCGTGCGTCGCGGCGGTGCCCGCGCTGGCGACCCCGCCCTCGTCGCGGCTCGCCGCGAAGCGGGCCGAGGCGCAGCAGGTGCTCGCCCAGGTCGACGGGCTCAACAGGAGCCTCAACCGCGCGGACGAGCTGCTGAACCTGGCGAACCTCAGGCTCGCCGAGGTGAAGCGCGACATCGCGGAGAACCGCCACGAGCTGCGAGTCGCGAAGCACAACCTCGCCCGCAGCCGGCGGACGATCGCGCGCCGCCTCGTCACCCTCTACACGACGGGCGGCTCGTCGACGCTCGAGCTCATCCTCGGCGCGAAGAGCCTCGACGACATCCTCAACCAGCTCGACACCGAGAACCGCGTGTCCTCGCTCGACGCGCAGGTGATCGAGCAGGTGCGGACGTACAAGGCCGCGATCAAGGTGCACGCGCGGCGGCTCGCCACCGAGCGGCGGCGCGTCGACCGGCTCGTGGCGATGCGGCGGCGTCAGGAGCGCGCGATCGAGGTCCGGCTCGGGGAGCGCCGGCGGCTCCTCTCGTCGCTCGACTCCGAGATCGCGGAGCTCGTGCACGAGCAGCAGCAGGCGGAGCTGCTCGCGGCTCAGAGGGCGCGGCAGCGGGTCGACGAGGCGCAGAGCGTCCAGGCGCGGACGTTCGCGGACGCGGTCGTCGGCGCGTCGGCCTCGACGCCCGAGGGCGCGACCGTCGTCCCGTCGTCCGGCTACACCGGCGCCGCCGGGGTCGCCCTCTCCCAGGTCGGCACGCCGTACGTCTGGGCCGGCTCCTCGCCCGGCGGCTTCGACTGCTCGGGCCTCGTGATGTGGGCGTACGCGCAGCTCGGCGTCTCGCTCCCGCACTCCTCGTACGCGCTCTGGAACGTCGGCGTCCCCGTCCCGCGCGACCAGCTCGAGCCCGGTGACCTCGTCTTCTTCGACGGCCTCGGCCACGTCGGCATCTACGTCGGGAACGGCTACTTCGTCCACGCCCCGCACACGGGCACGGTCGTCCAGGTCTCGAGCATGGACTCGGGCTCCTACGCCGGCGGCTACGTCGGCGCCCGCCGGGTGCTGTAGCCGGCAGGAGCGGCGCGCCCGAAGCCGAACCGGACCGGTCCCCTACACTTCCCTTGCCCATGCGCACGACCTGGAACGGCTCGATCAGCTTCGGCCTCGTCAACATCCCCGTCGGGCTCGCGCCCGCGACCGCGCCGGCCGCCCGCCAGTCGGACGTCCAGTTCCGGATGCTCCACCGCGAGTGCATGACGCCGATCAAGCAGAAGCGCTGGTGCCCGGTGCACGACGTCGAGGTCGGGCCGGACGAGCTCGTCCGCGGCTGGGAGGTCTCGAAGGGGCAGTTCGTGGCGATCGAGGACGAGGAGCTCGAGGCCCTCGAGCAGCGCGGCACGACCCACACGATCGACGTCATCCGCTTCGTCGAGGCCGACCAGGTCGACCCGGTCTACTTCGACCGCACCTACTACCTCGTCCCGGCCGGCACCGAGGCGCAGCGGCGGCCGTACGCGCTCCTCCTCCAGGCGATGCGCGACGCCGGCGTGATCGGGATCGGCTCGTTCGTCCTCGCCGGGAAGGAGAAGCTCGCCGCGATCCGGCCCAAGGGCGACGCCCTCGCGCTCGAGACGCTCTTCGTCGCGGAGGACGTCCGAAGCCAGGAGGAGATCGACGAGGCGGTGGGCGCGACCGCGGTCAGGAAGGAGGAGCTGAAGCTCGCCGAGCAGCTGATCTCGGGACTGCTCGGCCCCTTCGAGCCGGAGGAGGCCCTCACGAGCGAGTACCGCACCTCCCTGCGCGGCCTGCTCGAGGCGAAGCTCGAGGGGCGCGAGCCGGTCGAGCCCGAGCCGGCCCCCGCCGAGGCGCCGGTCGTCGACCTGATGGAGGCGCTGCGGGCCTCGGTCGCCGCCGCGAAGAAGGGGGCGAAGGCGGCGCCGGCCCGGAAGCCGGCCGCCCGCAAGCGCGCCGCCGCCGGGCGCAAGTGAGCCCGGAGGCACGGGCGAGGCCCGTGCCTCGGCTCGAAGACCGCCTCAGCGCGGGGCGGGAGCGCTCCTCGTCGCTTCCAGCTGCGCCTGGAAGAGGGTCTTGTCGATCTTGCCCTGGTAGATCGGGACGTGCTCCTCGACGCAGATGCGGATCACCTCGTCGCGGTCGAGCCCGACTTCCTTCGACAACTCCTCCGGCGTCAGGTGGTTGGGCATGTCGCTCCTCTCGTTCAGGCAACGAAAAAGCCCGCTGCGCTCGGGCGCCGCGGGCTCAGTCCTTCCGCTCCGTTCGACTCGGCAGGCAACTCACTCACCGTACCGTGTCCGGAGCGCCGTCATCGCACACACGATAATCGACGCCTCCGACGGCCGCAAAACCTCGGTACGATTTCGCGGCTCGGGGTGTGGCGCAGCCTGGTAGCGCGCTCCGTTCGGGTCGGAGAGGTCCCCAGTTCAAATCTGGGCACCCCGATTGGCCGGAATCCGGCCTGCCCGCCGGCGGGGGAACGCCGTTCCCCCGCCTATCCTCGGAGGCGTGCTGCGCGCGGTCGTCTTCGACGTCGACTTCACCCTCGCCCGGCCGGGGCCCGACCTCGGGCCGGAGGGGTACCGCGAGCTCGGCCGGCGCTACGGGCTCGAGCTCGACCCGTCGCGCTACGACGAGGCCCGGGCGGCCGCGCTCGCCGAGGTGAAGCGGCACCCGGAGCTCGACCACGACGAGGAGATCTGGATCCTCTTCACGGAGCGGATCATCGTCGGGATGGGCGGACGCGGGGACACCTACGCCGCCGCGGTCGAGATGGAGCGGCGCTGGTCGCACTCGGCCCACTTCGAGCTCTACGACGACGCGCTCCCGGTGCTCGAGCTCCTGCGCCGGCGCGGGCTCAAGATCGGGCTGCTCTCGAACTCCTCGCGCGACCTCGACGAGTTCGTCGCCCACCACCGGCTCGTCGCGGACGCCGTGCTGACCTCGCACGCGCACGGGAAGACGAAGCCGCACGAGACGATCTTCCGGGCGATCCTCGGCCGGCTCGGCGTCGCGCCTCCCGAGGCGGCGATGGTCGGCGACACGATCGAGGACGACGTCCACGGCGCGCTCGCGGTCGGGATGCGGGCGCTCCTGCTCGACCGCGAGGGGCGCTACCCGGGCGTCGCCGGCCGGCTCGGCGACCTGCGCGAGCTCCCCGCCGCCCTCGGCATCTGACCGGTTCTGGCCGGGGCCGGTCCCCGGCCCGACCGACATGCCGACCGCCGCGCGATCGGCGCCGGGTCAGCGGCCGGCGTGGACGGCGGCGAGCGCCGGCGCCCAGGAGCAGAGCGGCGAGACGTCGCCGCCGCGGCCGTTCAGGGCGCGGTACCCGAGCGCGTGCTCGGCCTGCATCAGCTTGTGGATCTGCGTCGTCCCCTCGTAGATGAGCGGGGCGCGGGCGTTCCGGAAGTAGCGCTCGATCCCCGTCTCGGCCGCGTAGCCGTACGAGCCGAAGACCTGGAGCGCGAGGTGCGCGGCCTCGAACGCCGACTCGGTCGCGTGCCACTTCGCGAGCGACGTCTCGCGGGTGGAGCGGCGCCCCTCGTTCTTCATCCACGCCGCCTGCATCACGAGCAGCTTCGACGTCTCGTAGCCGAGCACCATGGTCGCGATCATGTCCTGGACGAACTGGCGGCGGCCGATCTCCTGCCCGAACGTCGTCCGCTCGCGGGCGTAGGCGACCGACCGCTCGAGGCAGGCGCGGATCACGCCGCAGGCGCCGGCGGCGACCGTGAAGCGCCCCTGGTCGAGCGCGTACATCGCGATCTCGAAGCCCTGGCCCTCCTCGCCGACGAGGTTCTCGGCCGGCACCTCGACGTCCTCGAAGAAGAGCTCGCCGGTCGAGCCGGCCCAGACCCCGAGCTTCCCCTCCTGGTCGCGCGCGCTGAGGCCGCGCATCCCCTTCTCGAGCACGAAGGCGCTGATGCCGCGGTGGGAGCCGGCCGGGTCGGTCTTGGCGAACACGAGCGCGTGGTCGGCGACCGTCGCGTACGAGATCCAGTTCTTCTGGCCGTTCAGGACGTACACGTCCCCCTCGCGCCGCGCCGTCGAGGCGAGCGAGGCGACGTCCGACCCCGCGCCCGGCTCGGTCAGCCCGAAGCACGCGAGCTTCTCGCCCCGCGCCTGCGGGACGAGCCACCGCCGCTTCTGCTCCTCGGTCGCGTAGCGCAGGAGCGCGAGCGAGTTGAGGCCGACGTGCACGGAGATCAGCGTCCGGAACGCGGCCTCCCCGCGCTCGATCTCCTCGCACGCGAGCGCCTCGGAGACGAAGTCGAGGCCCGCGCCGCCGTACTCCTGCGGGATCACGATCCCGAGCAGCCCGAGCTCGGCGAGCCCCTGGACCAGGTCGAGGTCGAGCCGGTGGGCGAGGTCGTTCGCGACCGCGACCGGGAGCACCCGCTCGTCCACGAACGCCCGGACGGTCTCCTGCGTCAGCCGCTGCTCGTCGGTGAGCTCGAGCTCCACGGGCTCAAGCCTAGTGGCGTCGCGTCCTGGGCCCGCGGGCGAGGAGGCTACGATGGGCCGCACCTTGAGTGCGAGGGGCGAGGTGACGCGTGCGCGCGTCCGGCGAAGGGGCGCGACCGCCCGGACGAGGAGGCTGCGGCTCGCCGCGGGCGGCGCGGCGGTCGCCGCCGCCGCGCTCGCGGTCGGGCTGGGATTCGCCGGCTCGGCCGACCGGATCGCCTCCGGGATCGAGATCGCCGGCGTCGACGTCGGCGGCCTGACCCGGCAACAGGCCCTGTCGGCGCTCCGGGCCCGCGCGGCGCGGCTCGAGGGCGTCCCGGTCACGTTCGTCGCCGGCGGGCGGCGCTTCCGCATCCGCCCCGAGCAGCTCGGGGTGAAGGCGGACTGGCGCGGCGCGGTCGACGAGGCGCTCGCGCGCGGGGGCGGGTTCGCCGTCTCGCGCGGCTACCGGCGCCTCGGGCTGCGCTTCGGCGGCACGTCGATCGAGCCGGCGGTGAAGGCCTACGACGCCGCCGTCTCCTACGAGGTCGACCTGCTCGCGTCGAGGATCGACCGCGCGCACGTCGAGGCGCGGCTCGTCCGGCGCGGGCTCGACGTGGTCGCGCTCCCCGGCCGGACCGGACGGCTGCTCGACCGGACCGCGGCGGCGCGCGTCATCGTGAGCGCGCTCGCCGGCTTCTCGCGCGCGCCCGTCCCGCTGCCGGTGCGCCTCGACCCGCCGCGGGTGCGCACGAGCGACCTCGCGCGCACCCGCGCGCTCGCCCGGCGCGTCCTCTCCGCCCCGGTCGCGCTCGTCCGCGGCTCGGCGGCGACCGAGGTCACGCCGCGGCAGCTCGGGCGGATGCTCCGCCTGCCCGCAGACCCGTCCGGGGCGCTCGTCCTCGGCGGCCCGGCGGCGACGGCCTACTTCGCTCGGCTCGACCGGCGGCTCGCGAAGCCGGCGCGCGACGCCCGCTTCGAGGTCGAAGGCTCGACCGTGCGGATCGTCCCGTCGCAGGCCGGGATCGCCGTCGACGTGCCCCGCACCTCCGCCTCGCTGCTCGCCGCCGCGGAGCGCTCCACCCGCCGCGTCGCGCACATCTACGAGGCCGTGGTGCAGCCGCACCTCACGACCGCGAAGGCGCGGGCGATGGGCATCACCGGCGTCGTCGGGAGCTACCGGACGGTCTTCGGCGGGATCCCGAACCGGATCCACAACGTCGAGCTCGTCGCCCACCTCGTCGACGGGAAGCTGATCGCCCCCGGCGCGACGTTCTCCTTCAACGGGACGACCGGCGCCCGCACCGCGGAGAAGGGCTTCCTGGACGCCCCCGTGATCATCAACGGCGAGCTCCAGACGGCGCTCGGCGGCGGCGTCTGCCAGGTCTCGACGACCGTCTTCAACGCCGCGTACGAGGCGGGGCTCCCGATCACCGCCCGCACGAACCACGCCCTCTACATCTCCCACTACCCGCTCGGCCGCGACGCGACCGTGGACTACCCGGACGTCGACCTGAGGTTCGTGAACGACACCCGCCGCTGGCTGCTCCTGCGGACGTTCGTCACCTCCTCGTCGCTCGTGGTCAACCTCTACGGCACGCCCCAGCACCGCCGCGTCGAGACGGAGACCTCGCCGCTCCGCTTCGTGCACGCTCCGCCGGTGCAGAAGGTGGTCGACCCGTCGCTGAAGCCGGGGCAGAAGGTCGTCGAGGACCCGGGCGTCCCGGCGCAGTCGACGTGGGTGCGCCGCCGCGTCTACTCCCAGGACGGCAGGCTCCTCTACGACTCGACCTGGTACTCGAGCTACGTGGCCGAGCCGAAGGTGGTGCGGGTCGGGCCGAAGAAGCCGAAGCGGCAGCCGCCCGGGAAGGTCGCGCCCGGGCCGGAGCCGCAGGCGCCGACGATGCACTGAGCTCAGCCGGCGGCCGCGAGCGCCTCGACCAGCCAGGGGGGCGTCCGCGTCGGCCGCAGCGTCGCGGCGTCGACGGTGCCGTGCACCGTCCAGCCGTCGGCGAGCACGGCCCCGGCGCGCTCGACGACGTAGTCGAAGCGGAAGCGCGCGCCGCGGACGCCGTGGCAGCGCGCGTGGACGAGCAGGCGGTCGTCGAAGAACGCCGGCGCGCGGAAGCGGGCATGCGACTCGAGCACGAGCGACTCGATCCCCTGGTCGCGGAGGCGCTGGTAGCCGCCGGCGTAGCGCTCGAGGAACTCGACGCGCGCCACCTCGAACCAGACGAAGTAGTTCGAGTTGTGGGCGACCCCCTGCGCGTCGGTCTCGGCGAAGCGGACGCGGATCTCGGAGGCGAACGCGAAGCCCTCCATCAGCGCAGCGCGAGCGAGAGCTGAGCGTGGTCGGCGAGGCCGGAGACGCCGACGCCGACGAGGCGGAGCGCGCCCGGGCGGTCGCGCAGCGCCCGGTCGAGGAGCGCGCAGGCGAGCTCGCCGATGCGGTCGCCGTCGTCGGTTCCGGCCGGGAGGGACGTCGACCGCGTCCTGATCGAGAAGTCGGGGTAGCGGAGCTTCGTCGTGACCGTGCGGGCGGTCTGGCCCCGCTCGCGCAGGTGCCCGGCGAGGCGGGCCGCCATGCGGCGGAGCTCGTCGTGCAGGCGCTCGCGGTCGGCGACGTCGCGGGGGAAGGTCTCCTCCTGCGAGATCGAGCTGCGCTCGGTCGAGAGCTCGAGCACGCGCGGGTCGACCCCGCGGGCGCGGTCGCGCAGCATCCGGCCGACCTTGCCGCGCACGAGCGGGTCGTCGTCGCCGAGCGCGGCGAGGGCGCCGACCGTCTCGATTCCGGCCGCGCGCAGGCGCTCGTCGGCGCGCGGCCCGATCCCGGGCAGGAGGCGGAGCGGAAGCGGCGCGAGGAACGCGGCCTCGCGGCCGGGCCGGACGACGGTGAGGCCGCCGGGCTTGCGCCGGTCCGAGGCGATCTTCGCGACCACCTTCGACGTCGCGACGCCGAGCGAGCACGAGAGCCGCGTCCGCGCCCGCACCACCGCCTGCACGGTCTCGGCGAGCGCCCGCGCGTCGCCGAACGAGGGCGCGAGCGCGCCCAGGTCGAGGTAGCCCTCGTCGATCCCGGCCTGCTCGACCGCCGGGACGATCTCGCGCACGATCGCCCAGACCTCGCGCGAGCGCTCCCGGTAGAGCGACATCCGCGGCCGGACGAAGACGGCCGCCGGGCAGCGCCGCAGCGCCTCCGCGCACGACATCGCCGACGAGATGCCGTACCGGCGCGCGACGTAGTTCGCGGTCGAGACGACGCCGCGGCCGCGCGGGTCGCCGCCCACGACGAGGGGCAGCTCGCGCAGCTCCGGCCGCTCGAGCTCCTCGACGGCGGCGAAGAAGGCATCCAGGTCGAGGTGGGCGACGATCACGGCCGCAGCGTATGCGGCGGCTCAGATGGTCTCGGCGGCGATCCGCTCCGCGAGCGCGTGGGCCTCCTCGGCGGAGAGGCCCTCTCCGGCGGGCGCGAGCGCCTTCGGCTTCGCCGGCCGGCGGCTCTGGACGGCGTCGAGGTAGCGGCGGATCGCCTCGGCGACCCTGTCCGAGGACGCCCCTCCGGCGGCGAGCCGCTCCACGAGCGCGCCGAGACCGTCGCGCTCGGGCGCGGTCAGCGTGACCGTCAGCCCGGTCCGCGAGAGCTGGATCCGCCGCAGCCGGTCGTGGAAGACGGCGATCACGGCCGAGCTGACGCCGAGCACGAGCAGGACGATCGCGAGCGTCACGGAGCGCCGCGACGGCGTGCCCGCGCCGGGCGCCGGCAGCCAGACCTTCCAGACCGAGACCCAGACGAGGACGGCCGCGAGCGGCAGGAGGACGATGGGGGCGATCTCCGCGCCCACCCAGCGGACCGCCGCAGTCGCGGTCCCCCTGAGCCTGCTCACGGCGCGATGCTACGCGACGTATGGTTCCCGGCACAACCGGGGAAAGGAGAAGCATGGTGGCGAAGCGGTTGGTGCTCGGGCAGCTCGCCTCGGTCGGCGAGGGGGCGATCGGCAGGCTCGCCCAGAACCCGGTCACCCACAAGGCGCTCGAGGGCGCGCTCCAGCTCAAGGACCGGGTCGAGAAGCTCGTGAAGGGCCTCGAGACGCTCGAGGAGCGCCTGGCCGCGGTCGAGCAGCGCCTCGACGCGCTCGAGCGGCGGCGTGCGCCGGCGCGCAAGCCGGCGGCGAGGAAGGCCCCGGCGGCGAAGCCGGCGGCCGGGCCGGAGCAGGCCGCGACCGGCCCGCAGGGCGAGTAGCGGCCCCCGCTCAGCGGCGGCGGGGGACCCGGACGCGGAGGGCGGCAGGGACGACCTCGAAGCGCACCGGCGTCGTCCCCACCGGCTCGCCCTCGAGCTCGATCGGGAGCGGCGCGGCCGCCTCGACCGAGAGCCAGGACGAGCGGAGCACCTCCACCCGGGGGTGACGCACGTGCCCGCCCCGGTAGAGCCTGGGCGACGTGGTGAGGAAGTCGAGCTTCGTCACGTCGCCGATCACGACGACGTCGAAGAGGCCGTCGTCGAAGCTCGCCTCGGGCGCGACCCACATCCCCCCGGCGTGCCACTGGCCGTTCGCGACGACCACGTCGTGCATCGGGCCGCGGCGCCCGCCGCCCTCGAACGCGATCGTCACCTCCGTGTTGCGCCAGCGCGCGAACTCCCGGGCGAGGGCGTAGTAGAACGTGATCCGGCCGCCCAGCGCCTTCGTCATCGAGTTGGCCCGGAGCGCGACCGCCCCGCTCATCCCGACCGACCCGACGTTCGCGAAGTAGCGCTCCCGGCCGCCGAAGGACGCGCGGCCGAGGTCGATCGTCATCGTCTCCCCCTCGAGCGCGACCCGGATCGCGTCGTCGAAGCGCGTCGGGATCCCGTACGTCCGGCCGAAGTCCTGTCCGGTGCCCGCCGGCAGCACGGCGATCTCGGCGTCCGGTCGCCCGGCCAGCCCGTTCACGACCTCGTTCAGCGTCCCGTCCCCGCCCACGACGACGAGGAGCTCGTGCTCGGCGGCCGCCGCCCGGGCGAGCTCGGTGAGGTGACCCGGCCGCTCGGAGACGAGCGCCTCGCCGGCGAGCCCGAGCTCCCGAGCGCGCTCGCGAAGCCGCGGCCAGCGCCTGCCGGTGGCGCCGTTCCCGCTCGCCGGGTTGACGAGGAAGGCGGCGTCAGGCGACCGCAACGTCGAGCGCCAGCTTCGTCATCCGGTCGACCGCCGCGCGGAGCTCGTCGTCGCCGATCCGCGTGAACTCGCCCTCCACGACGATGTCGCTGACCGTGAGGAAGCAGCCCGTCTCGACGCCGCGGAGCGCGCCGAGGGTGAAGAGCGCCGCCGCCTCCATCTCCACGGCCAGCACGCCCCGCGCCGACCAGCGCTCGTACTGGCCCTCGTCCGGGTTGTAGAAGAGGTCGCTCGAGACGATCGGGCCGATGTGGAGCTCGAGGCCCGAGCGCTTCGCCACGTGGACGGCCTCGTGGACGATGCTCCAGGACGCGGTCGGGCAGTGCGGCTCCCCGCCGACGAGGTGCGTCGCGGTCGAGTCGGCCGGGACCGCCGAGAGCGCCACGATCAGGTCGCCCAGCGAGTGCGAGGGCTGCAGGCCGCCGCAGGTGCCGACGCGGACGAGCCGCCTGCAGCCGAGCTGGATCAGCTCCTCGAACACGATCGTCGCGCCCGGGCAGCCCATGCCGGTGCCCTGCACGGACACGGGCCTGCCGCCGTAGGTGCCGGTGTAGCCGAGCAGGCCCCGCTCCTCGTTCCGGAGCTGCACGTCCTCGAGGTAGGTCTCGGCGATGTACTTCGCGCGCAGGGGGTCGCCCGGCAGCAGGACCGCCTCGGCGTAGTCCCCGGGCTCGGCGCGGACGTGGATCGGCATGGCGCGTGACTCTACTTGGGGCCGCGGCGGCGCGATGCGAGGATTCGCCGGTCGTGGGCCTCACGGAGCCGTCCTACGAGCAGGTGCTCGAGTTCTGCGCGCGCGAGCCCGTCGAGCGGGTGTTCCTCGAGGACGTCGCGCGGCGCGGGCTCGGGCGCTTCCACGCGGTCGAGCGCGGCGACGGCCGCCTCGACGCGCTCTGCCACGTCGGCGTCAACCTCGTCCCCTCCGGCGACGGCTGCGCGGCCTTCGCCGGGGCCGCGGCCCACGCCGGCTCGCGCATGATCATCGGCGACGAGCGGGCCGTGGGGGAGCTCTGGGCGGCCGTGCGGCGGCGGCTGCCGGCCCCGAGGGAGGACCGCCCCGGGCAGCCCGTCTTCGTCATCTCGGAGCCCCCGGAGCCGGGGGAGACCGGCCTCCGCGCCGCCGAGCTCGCCGACCTCGACGTGCTCGTGCCGGCGTGCGCCGCCGCGCACGCGGAGGAGCTCGGGATCGACCCGCTCGAGCGCGACGCCGACGGCTTCCGCTGGCGCACGCGGGCCCAGATCGAGGACCGCCGCTCCTGGATCTGGCTCGAGGACGGCTCGATCCTCTTCAAGGCCGAGGCGTCGGCCTGGACGCCGCTCGCCGTGCAGATCCAGCAGGTCTGGGTCGACCCGGTCGTGCGCGGGCTCGGCTACGGGAAGCGGGGCATGCGCGACCTCTGCCGCCTCCTGCTCGAGACGACGCCCCGGGTCACGCTCTTCGTCCGCACCGACAACGCCGTCGCGATCCGCCTCTACGAGTCGGTCGGGATGCGGCGGGCGGGCAGCTACCGCTCGATCCTCTTCTGATGCGGCTGGCGATCCTCGCGCGGCACGGCGAGAGCGAGTACTCCGCCCGCGGCCGGCTGAACGGCGACGCCGCCGTGCCGTGCGGCCTGACCGCGCGCGGCCGGGAGGAGGCGCGCCGCCTCGGCGAGGCGCTGCGCGGCGACCCGCTCGAGCTCTGCGTGACGAGCGCGCTCCAGCGCGCCCGCGAGACGGCCGACGAGGCGCTCGGGGGCCGCGACGTGCCCAGGCTCGTCCTGCCGGAGCTGAACGACCCGCTCTACGGCCCCTACGAGGGCGGGTCGATCGAGGAGTACCGAGCGTGGGCGGCGGCGGCGCCGTCGTCGGCCGCCCCGGAGCCGGGCGGCGAGAGCCGCCTCGCGCTCGTCCGCCGCTACGCGCGCGGCTTCAGGACCGTGCTCGAGCGGCCGGAGGAGCACGTGCTCGTCGTCTGCCACTCGCTTCCGGTGTCGTACGCCCTCGAGGCCCGTGCGGGCCGGCCGCCGGCGGTCCGGATGCCGCTCGTCGCCCACGCGGCGCCGTACCCGTTCTCCGCCGGCGAGCTCGAGTCGGCGGTCGCGGTGCTCGAGCGGTGGGCGGCGGCGCCGACCTGGTAGTGCAACACTTCCCCCGTGGAGATCCTCGAACGGATCGAGGCGCACGTCCGCGACGGCGACCTGATCGAGCCCGGCGGCGAGGTGCTGTGCCTCGTCTCGGGCGGCCCCGACTCCACGTGCCTCTACCACGCGCTCCGCGAGCTCGGCTACCGCGTCTCGGCGCTCCACGTGAACTACGGCCTCCGCGGCGCCGAGTCGGACGAGGACGCGCGCTTCTGCGAGCGGGAGCTCGGCGCGCACGTGGTCGACTTCGACGCGCACGGCGCGAGCGAGGCCGAGCTGCGCGCCATTCGCTACGCGCAGGCGCCGGACCGGCTCCGCGCGACCGGCCACACGGCGAGCGACCAGGTCGAGACGATCCTCTACCGGCTCGTCACGAGCGGGAACACGAAAGGGATCAAGGCGAAGCGCGAGGACGGGGTGGTGCGGCCGCTCCTGACCGTCTGGCGCGAGGAGACCGAGGCGTTCTGCGAGGAGCGCGGCCTCGCCTACCGGCGCGACTCGTCGAATCCGGACACCGTCCGCGGCCTGATCCGGGGCGAGATCCTGCCGCTCCTCGAGCGGCTCCACCCGGCCGCCCGCGCCAACGTCCTGCGGGCGCTCGACCCCCGGCGGACGATGCCGCCCGCGCTCGCCACGCTCCTCGACTCGCCCGCCGGCTCCCACCGCGTCGACCTCGGCGGCGGGCTCCAGGCGGTGCGGGAGCACGACCGGCTCTGGCTCGAGAGCGGTCCGGTCGCCCTCGACGGGGAGGTGCGCTGGGGGAGCTGGCGGATCCGCTCGTCGCTCCCGGGCCTGCGCGTGCGGGGCTGGCGACCCGGCGACCGCCTGGCCGGCCGGACGAAGAAGGTGCAGGACGTCTTCGTCGACGCGAAGATCCCGCGCTCCGACCGCGAGGGGTGGCCGCTCGTCGTCCGCGGCGACGAGGTCGTGGCCGTGCCGGGCATCGTGGACGCGCCCGGGATCGAGGCGGTGCGGGAGTGAACAGGGCCGAGCTCGAGCGCGCGGTCGGGGAGGTGCTGATCGGCGAGGAGGAGCTCCAGGCGCGCATCCGCGAGCTCGGCCGCGAGATCTCGGCCGACTACGCCGGGCGGGAGCTCCTGCTCGTGGGGGTGCTCAAGGGGGCGGTGTTCTTCATGGCCGACCTGATGCGCTCGATCACCGTCCCGTGCGAGATCGACTTCATGGCGATCTCGAGCTACGGCGCCTCGACCGACTCCTCGGGGGTCGTCCGGATCCTGAAGGACCTCGACATCAACATCGAGGGCCGCCACGTGCTCGTCGTCGAGGACATCATCGACTCGGGCCTCACCCTCTCCTACCTCGTCCGGAACCTGGAGTCCCGGGAGCCGGCCACCCTGGAGGTCTGCGCCCTCCTGACCAAGCCCGCCCGGCGCGAGATCGACGTGGACGTCCGCTACGTGGGCTTCGAGATCCCGAACCGGTTCGTGATCGGGTACGGGCTGGACTTCGCCGAGCGGTACCGGAACCTGCCCTACGTGGGGATCCTGCACGAATCGCTCATGCCCGAGGGGGTCTAGGCCGATGGTGGACGGAAAGGCAAATCCGCCCCGGCGCGAAAGGGCCTCGGGTACCCTGCCCCTGGAGACTCCGTGAATCGCTTCTTCCGCAGCGCGTTCTTCCCGCTCATCGTGATCGTCCTGCTCGTCTGGCTGGCGAGCCAGACGCTGATCCCCAAGCACGGGCACACGAACAAGGCGATCAAGACGTACTCGGACCTGAAGACGGCGGTCCGGAACGACCCGCGCCAGATCGACGAGGTCGTCTTCAACCCGGACAAGCGCTCGATCACGGCCAAGCTGAGCGGGAACCCGGAGTCGACGGTCACCGTCCACTACCCGAGCGACCAGTCCCAGGTGGAGTTCGAGAACCTCCTCGACAAGGAGGGGATCACCTACGACTCCAAGGGGACGGGCGGGTTCTCGTGGACGGCGCTGCTCGGGTCCTTCCTGCCCTTCCTGCTCCTGATCGGCTTCTGGATCTTCCTGATGAACCAGGTGCAGGGCGGCGGCTCCAAGGTGATGAGCTTCGGCAAGTCGCGCGCGAAGCGGATGGCGCCGGACTCGCCGAAGATCGGCTTCAAGGACGTCGCCGGGGTCGACGAGGCGGTCGAGGAGCTCCAGGAGATCAAGGAGTTCCTCGAGAACCCGAAGAAGTTCCAGGCGCTCGGCGCCCGGATCCCGAAGGGCGTGCTCCTCTACGGGCCGCCCGGCACCGGCAAGACGCTCCTCGCCCGCGCGGTCGCCGGCGAGGCGGGCGTGCCGTTCTTCTCGATCTCCGGCTCGGACTTCGTCGAGATGTTCGTGGGCGTCGGCGCCTCGCGGGTGCGCGACCTCTTCGAGCAGGCGAAGCAGGCGGCGCCGTGCATCGTCTTCATGGACGAGATCGACGCCGTCGGCCGTCACCGCGGCGCCGGCCTCGGCGGCGGCCACGACGAGCGGGAGCAGACGCTCAACCAGCTCCTCGTCGAGATGGACGGCTTCGAGATGAAGGACAACATCATCCTGATCGCCGCCACGAACCGGCCCGACATCCTCGACCCGGCGCTGCTGCGCCCCGGCCGCTTCGACCGCCAGATCGTCGTCGACCGCCCCGACCGGAACGGCCGCCGCAAGATCCTCGAGGTGCACTCGAAGGGGAAGCCGCTCGCGCCGCAGATCGACCTCGACGCGCTCGCGGCCGGGACGCCGGGCTTCACCGGCGCCGACCTCGCGAACCTCGTCAACGAGGCGGCGCTGCTCGCGGCGCGCCACGGGAAGAAGGTGATCGAGCAGGAGGACCTCGAGGAGGGGATCATGCGCGTGATCGCAGGGCCCGAGAAGAAGGCGCGGCTGCTCTCCGAGAAGGAGCAGCGGATCACCGCCTACCACGAGATGGGCCACGCCCTCGTCGGGCACTTCCTCGAGAACACGAACCCGATCCACAAGATCACGATCGTCTCGCGCGGGCAGGCGCTCGGCCTCACGATCTCGCTCCCGACCGAGGACCGCTACATGCAGACCAAGCAGGCGCTCCTCGAGGAGATCGCGATGACCCTCGGCGGCCGCGCCGCGGAGGAGCTCGTCTTCAGCGAGGTCACGACCGGCGCCGCGAACGACCTCGAGAAGATCACGAGCCTCGCGAAGCAGATGGTGATGCGCTTCGGGATGAGCGAGAAGCTCGGCCCGCGCGTGCTCGGCCACAACCGGGACATGCCGTTCCTCGGCCGCGAGATGGGCAGCGAGCCGGACTACTCGGACGAGGTCGCGCGCGAGATCGACGACGAGGTGCGGCGGATCATCGAGGACGGCCACGACCTCGCGCTGACCGTGCTGCGCGAGCACATGGACGACCTGCACCGCCTCTCGCAGATCCTGATCGAGCGCGAGACGATCGACAAGGACCAGTTCGAGCGGCTCCTCGCCGGCGAGACCGAGGAGGCGGTGTTCCCGCGCGAGGAGGAGAAGGCGCCGAAGGCGCCGCCCGAGCCGGAGCGCAGGCGCGAGCCGGTGCGGCGGCCGTTCCCGCTCCCCGGCCCGGCGACGATGCAGCCGCCCGAGCCCGAGGGCGCGAACTAAGGGCCGGCAGGCCGGGCCCCGGGCCGTCAGAGGTTGCGGCGCGAGAACGCCGCGAGCGCCGCCGCGCCCACCGCGACGAGGTAGGCGGCCGACCACACGCGGATGCCGACGCCGTGGACGTAGGCGCCGCCGAAGGGCCCGAGCTGGAGGAGGAAGCCGGTCAGGCCGGAGGCGTCCTCGGTGATCATCCGCAGGGCGTCCTGGTAGAGCGCCTCGAACGGCAGCGCCCAGGCCGCGATCGTCGCCGCCTGCTTGACCGCGTGCGAGTCGAGCGCGTGCCCGACCGTTCCGAGGAGCCCGCCGACGAGCCCGGCCCCGAAGAGCATGAAGACGGCGATGCCGTTCGCGGTCGTCGAGAGGGCGACCGAGCCGAGGATCGAGAGCGCGACGACGAGGACGACGGCGAAGGCGAGCTCCACGCCCGGCCAGACGACCCGGTCCGGCCACCAGTGCCCGGTGAGGCCCGTGATCAGCATCGCCGCGAAGTACACCGCGAGCTCGTACCCGACGCAGACGCCGGCGGCGCCGAGGAAGCGGGCGAGGAGGAGCGTCGACCGGCCGACCGGCCGCACGACGAGCGGCTGGAGGAGGCCGCGCTCGGCGTCCCCGGTGACGACTCCGATCGTGAGGAACACGGCGAGGACGACGCCGAGGAAGAGCGTCGCGAAGAGCGCGAGCCCGAACAGGAAGGCGCCGGCGAAGGTCCGCGTGTCCACCCGGACGCCGACGGGTGGCGTGATGCTCGCGAGGTCGGCGAAGACGTAGTGGTTCGCGAGCCAGAAGAGGACGAGGAACGCCGCGGTCAGGAGCACGACGACGGCGAACACCTTCCGCCTCACGGCCTCGCGGAGGCCGTACCCGGCGATCACCCGGACCGAGCTCACGAGCTCTCGCGGCCGACCGTCTCGAGGTAGACCTCCTCGAGCGTGGAGGTGAGCACCCGCACGCCGTACACCCGGCGCCCGGCGGCGACCGCCTCCGCGACGAGCCCTGGCGCGTCCTCGCGCGTCGCCCCGGCGACCGTCCGCACGCCCTCGTCGGTCTCGAGCTCGACCCCGCGCGGGCGTGCGAGCTCGGAGGGGGCGCCGGCGGCGACGAGCTCCCCGCCGAGGAGGATCGCCACCCGGTCGCACACGAGCTCGACCTCGGAGAGGAGGTGCGAGTTGAGCAGGACCGACACGCCGCGGCCGCGCAGCGCCTCGAGCAGCTCGCGGACGGTTCGCCGGCCGACCGGGTCGAGCGCCGACGTCGGCTCGTCGAGGAGGAGCAGCCGCGGCTCGCCCACGAGCGCCTGCGCGATCCCGAGCCGCTGCGCCATGCCCTTCGACATCCCGTCGACGCGGCGGCCGGCGGCGTCGGAGAGCGCGACGAGCTCGAGCAGGCGCCTCCGCTCGGCGGCGCCGCCGCGCGAGCCGGCGAGCCGCTGGTGCAGCTCGAGCACCTCCTCGGCCGTGTACCAGCCGGGGAAGCGGAAGAGCTCGGCGAGGTAGCCGAGGGCGGCGCGCGCGGTGCGCGTGCCGGCGCGGGCGCCCGCCACGTCGGCCCTCCCCGACGTCGGGTGCACGAGGCCGGCGGCGATCTTCACGAGCGTCGACTTCCCGGCCCCGTTCGGGCCGAGCAGGCCGACGAGCTCGCCGGCCTCCACGTCGAGGTCGACGCCCCTGAGCGCCTGCACCGACCCGTAGCGCTTGGTCAGCCCGCGGACCGAGAGGGCCCTCGTCATCGGCGCCACCGTACCTGCGCGGCGCGCGCCCCTCGTCCGGGCGCAGGCGGGCGCTCCGCGGCGACAATGGGGCGGTGACCGCGCGCCCGCCCCTCGAGGAGCGCTTCCCGCGCCCGTCGGTGATGGGCGTCGTCAACGTCACCCCCGACTCGTTCTCGGGCGACGGCCTCTACCTGCGCCCGGACGCGGCGGCCGTCGAGGCGCGGGGGATGCTCGACGCCGGGGCCGCGATCGTCGACCTCGGCGGCGAGTCGACCCGGCCGGGCTCGGCGGGCGTGCCGCTCGACGAGGAGCTGCGGCGCGTCGAGCCGGCGCTGGAGGCCCTGCGCGGCGAGCCGGTCTCGATCGACACCTCCAAGGCGGAGGTGGCGCGGCGGGCGCTCGCGCTCGGCGCGGAGATGGTGAACGACGTGACCGCGCTGCGCGCCGACCCGGAGCTCGCCGGGGTCGTCGCGGACGCCGGGGCGTACCTCTGCCTGATGCACATGCTCGGCGAGCCGCGCACGATGCAGGCCGACCCGCGCTACGAGGACGTCGTCTCCGAGGTGAAGGCCTTCCTCGAGGACCGGCTCGCGTTCGCCGTGCGGGAGGGCGTGCGGGAGGAGCTCGTCTGCCTCGACCCCGGGATCGGGTTCGGCAAGACGCCCGAGCACAACTTCGAGCTCGTGCGGCGCCTCGGCGAGCTCGCCGCGCTCGGGCGCCCGGTGCTCGTCGGCTTCTCCCGCAAGAGCTCGCTGGCGCGGCTGGCGGGCGACCCGGACGCCCGCGTGGGGTCGACCGCGGCGTCGGTCGGGGTCGCCGTGGCGGCCTACGAGCGCGGCGCCACGATCCTGCGCGTCCACGACGTGCGCGAGCACGTCGAGGCGCTGCGCGCGGCCGCCGCGGTGGGCTGACCGGTGCTGGTCGAGGTGCACGGGCTCGAGCTCTTCGGGCGGCACGGCGTGCTGGCCGAGGAGGCCGAGCGGGGGCAGCGGTTCTGGTACGACCTCGAGCTCGAGGTCGGGGAGCGGGGCGCGGACGACCGGATCGAGGGGGCGGTCGACTACCGGCGGGTCGTGGCGGTCGTGCGCGAGGTGAACGAGCGCCGCTTCGAGCTGCTCGAGGCGCTCGCCTCGACCCTCGCCGACACGCTGACGGAGCGGTTCGGCCTCGCCCGCGTGCGGGTGCGGGTGCGGAAGCGCCCCGCGGGCATGCCCGTGGAGTACACGGCCGTCACGGCCGAGCGGCCGCGACCGTGACGCGCGCGTACGTGGGGCTCGGGGCGAACCTGGGCGACCGGGAGGCGACGATCAGGAAGGCCGCGTCGCTCCTCGGCGCGAGGCGCCTCTCGCCGGTCGTGGAGACGGAGCCGTGGGGCTACGCCGACCAGCCGCGGTTCCTGAACGCCGCGGCCGAGCTGGACACCCGCCTCGGCCCGCGGCGGCTGCTCGACCGCCTGCTCGAGCTCGAGCGGGAGCTCGGCCGCACGCGCGGCGGCCCCCGCTACGGCCCGCGGGCGATCGACCTCGACCTCCTCCTCTACGGCGACGCGGTGGTGGAGGAGCCCGGCCTGACCGTCCCGCACCCCCGCCTGCACGAGCGCCTGTTCGCCCTCGAGCCGCTCTTCAGCCTGGATGCAGGGCTTTTCGTGCCCGGGCGCGGCTCTGTGGCCGACCTGATCGCAAGGCTACAATCGACCGGGTGAGCCACCTCGACGAACTGGACGAATTCGAGGCCGAGCTCGAGCTCCGGCTGAAGAAGGAGTACAGCGCCGTCTACGCGCTCTTCCGCTTCTGCGTCCTGACCCAGGACGCGACGTACCTCTGCAACAGGCTCGACCTGCAGTACCTCCCGCAGCCCTCGTACCCGTTCTTCCACGTCAAGATGGAGGACGTCTGGGTCTGGGACAAGAACCGGCCGCGCCGGATGATCCCCCGTGTCGAGGTCTACACCTCCGCCGACGTCACCGTCGAGGAGCTGAGGAGCGAGGGCGACGAGCCCGAGCTCACCGCGGAGGCGCTCGCGAAGCGCCTGAGCGACCGCGCGAACGACGACGACCTCTCGTAGCGGGCTCGCCCTGCTGCTCGCGGTCGACGTCGGCAACACGCAGACCGTCTTCGGTCTCTTCGACGGAGGCCGTCTGGCCGAGCAGTTCCGCGTCGGCACCGACCCCGCGCACACCGGCGACGAGCTCGCCGTCCTGCTGCGCGCGTTCGTCGACCTCGAGTCGCTCGACGGCATCGCGCTCTGCTCGTCGGTGCCGCAGCTCGTCCGGGAGTACGAGTCGTTCGCGGAGCGCTGGGCGGGCGTGGAGCTGCTCGTGCTCGGGCCCGGCGTCTCGACGGGCGTCCCGGTGCGCTACGACGACCCGCGCGAGGTGGGGCCCGACCGGATCGCGAACACCGTCGCCGCGCGCCAGCGCCACGGCGCCCCCGCGGTCGTCGTCGACTTCGGCACCTCCACGAACTTCGACGTGATCTCGGCCGCGGGCGAGTTCGCCGGCGGCGTCCTCGCCCCGGGGATCGAGATCTCGATGGACGCGCTCTTCGCGCGCGCCGCCCGGCTCCCGAAGGTGCCGTTCGAGGCGCCGGAGCGCGTGATCAGCCAGACGACGGTGCAGGCGCTCCAGTCCGGGCTCGTGTACGGCTTCGCGGGCCAGGTCGACGCGATCGTCGACCGTATCCGCGCCGAGCTCGGCGCCGCGGCCGCCCCGGTCGTCGCGACCGGCGGCCTCGCCGACCTGATCGCCCCGCACTCGCGCACGATCACCGCCGTCGACCCCGAGCTGACGCTCCACGGGCTGCGGCTCGTCTGGGAGCGGAACCACTAAGGTTCCGGCCGTGGGCGAGCGGACGTGCCGGGTCGTCCGTCCCGGCGAGCGGGTCGGGACGCTGCAGGGGCTCGAGAGCTTCGTCGGCGTCTCGCGGGAGAGCGCGGGCGCCCGGGGGCTCTGCCTGCACCTGATCGTGCTCCCGCCCGGCGCGCGCGCCCGGCCGCACCTCCACCGCGACCACGAGACCGCGCTCTACGCGCTCGCCGGCCGGGTCGGGATGTGGTTCGGCGACGGGCTCGAGGAGTACGTCGAGACGGGCCCGGGCGACTTCCTCTACATCCCGCCGAACACGCCGCACCAGCCGTTCAACCTGAGCGACTCGGAGCCCGCGACGGCGGTCGCCGCCCGCACCGACCCCGACGAGCAGGAGAGCGTCGTTCTGCTCCCGCACCTGGACGCGCTCCACGCCCCCGGCGCGCGGTAGCGCGGCCCGCGCCCTACCCGCCGCCGTAGGCGGAGATCGGCAGCGAGTCGAGCAGCACCTCGTCGACCGCGGGCATCTCGGCCTCGAGCCGCCCGAGCGCCTCGCGCGCGCCCGGGGCGGCCGCGAGCAGCCGCAGCTCCACGTCGGCGACGGTCGGGAGGGTGACGAGCTCCTGCTTGAACGGCTTCGGGAAGCGTCCCCGCCCGAGGTACCAGCCGTAGAACTTCTTCAGGAAGCCGGTCGCCCGCTGCTCGCCCAGCTCCCGCACGGTCTCGCGGACGAAGAGGAGCAGCTCGGCGACGACCTCCTCCCGCGTCGGCTCGGCCGGCGCGCCCATGATCTCGGCGAGCGCCCACGGGTTGCCCTGGGCCGCGCGGCCGACCATGACCGCGGCCGCGCCGGTCGTCGCCAGCACCGCCTGGGCCCGCGCCCGCGAGGTGATGTCGCCCGACGCCACCACGGGCACGTCGACGAGCGAGACGAGCTCCGCCGTCAGCGAGTGGTCGGCGGCGCCCGTGTACATCTGCCTCGCCGAGCGCGGGTGGAGCGTGAGCGAGGCCGCCCCGGCCTCCACGAGCCTCGGCCCGACGGCGAGGCAGTCGCGCGACCCGTCCTCGGTCCCGCGCCGCATCTTGACCGAGACGGGCAGCGAGGTCGCCTCCGCCACCGCCTCGACGATCCGGGCGGCGCCGTCCGGGTCGTCGAGGAGCGAGGCGCCGGCGCCGGTCTTCGTCACCTTCCTGACCGGGCAGCCGAAGTTGACGTCGACGACGTCTGCCCCGGCGGCCTCGACCATCCGGGCCGCCTCGGCCATCGCTGCCGGGTCGGAGCCGAAGATCTGGATCGCGAGCGGGTGCTCGTCCGAGGCGACCCGCAGGTAGCCCAGGGTGCGCTCGTTGCGGTGGGCGATCCCCGCCACCGAGACCATCTCGGAGCAGACGAGCCCGGCCCCGAAGCGCCGGCCCTGCCGGCGGAAGGCCTGCACCGAGACCCCCGCCATCGGCGCGAGCACGAGCCGGGTCGGGATCTCGACCCCGCCGATCGCCCAGGGCTGCGCCAGGTCCACGTCCACGGCCCGCCCCAGGGTAGCGGCCCCCCTTGCGGCACCCGCCCGGCCGGGGCTACTATTCCCGCCCGTTTTTGGCGCAGGAGGCCGGTTGAAAGAGGTAATCCTCACCCCCGAAGGCTACGAGAAGCTCAAGCAGGAGATCGAGTACCTGCAGACGGAGAAGCGCCGCGAGGTCGCGGAGCGGATCCGGGTGGCGCGCGAGTTCGGCGACATCGCCGAGAACGCCGAGTACGACGACGCGAAGAACGAGCAGGCGATGCTCGAGCACAAGATCGCCCAGCTCGAGGAGCGGCTCCTGTCGGCGCGCGTGATCACGAAGAAGGAGATCTCCAAGGACACCGTCTCCGTGGGCTCCAAGGTGCGCCTCCGGGACGTGGACGCGAAGCAGACCTTCGAGTACCACATCGTCGGGTCGGCCGAGGCGAACCCCGCCGAGAACAAGCTCTCGAACGAGTCGCCGGTGGGCAAGGCGATCATGGGGAAGAAGAAGGGCGACGTGGTCGAGGTCGCCGCCCCGCGCGGGTCGCTCCGGTTCAAGATCCTCGAGATCCGGGCTGCGTAGGCGCGCCCGGCCGCCGCGGGCCCGACGCTTTATCGTCGCCCGGTGGAGGTCGTCAGGCTGCCGCGGGAGCGCGTGGGCGAGGCGAGCGCGCTGCTCGCCCGCGCCTTCCAGGACGACCCCGCCTGGGGGTGGGTGTTCCCGAACGCCCGCCGGCGCGCCGCCCTGCTCCCCTGGCTGTTCGAGCTCGGGTTCGAGATCGCGGACGCGGACGTGTGGACGACCGCCGGCGAGCTCCTCGGCGTCGCGCGCTGGCTTCCGCCGGGCCGCCCGAACGTCCACGTCGGAGCGATGCTGCGCGCCCTCGTCGCGACGCCGCTCCGCGCCCGCGAGGCGACGAGCCGCTTCTTCGCGTACGGCCGGGCGGTCGACGCGATGCGCGCGGCGGCGGTGCCCGAGCCGCACTGGTACCTGGCGGGCATCGGCGTCGAGCCGTCGCACCAGCGCCGCGGGATCGGCGCGTCGCTCCTCGCGCCCGGCCTCGAGGCGGCCGCCGAGGCGGGGCTTCCCTGCGCCCTGCTCACGAACTCCGAGCGGAACCTCTCCTTCTACCGCCGCCACGGCTTCGAGGTCGTCCGCGAGGGTCACACCCCCGACGGCGGCCCGCGAGCGTGGATGATGCGCCTGTCATGACCGGCCTGCCCAAGCGCTTCCCCGACCGGGACGAGGTCGCCGCCGTCCGCGCCGAGGCCGAGCGGCTCGAGCCCGGGGCGGAGGCGGGGACCGAGCGCCGCCTCGCCGGGCGGGTGATGGCGCGGCGGGAGATGGGCAGGCTCACCTTCCTCGACCTCGTCGACCGCTCCGGCCGGATCCAGCTCCTCTGCTCCGCCGACCGCACCGGCGCGGTGGAGGTGCACCTCGGCGACGTCGTCGGCGCCGTCGGGCGTCCGGCGCGCTCCCGCCGCGGCGAGCCGTCGCTCGCCGTCGACCGGCTCGAGCTGCTCGCCCGGATCCGCTCCCCGCTCCCGGACACCTTCCACGGGCTCACCGACGTCGAGCAGCGCTACCGGCGCCGCTACCTCGACCTGCTGATGAACGAGGCCACCCGGGCCGACTTCGTGCTGCGCGCGCGCATGGTGTCGTCGATCCGGCGCGCGCTCGACGAGGAGGGCTTCGTCGAGGTCGAGACCCCGGTGCTGCAGCCGCGCTACGGCGGCGCGTTCGCGCGCCCGTTCGAGACGCGCTCGAACGAGCTCGACCAGACGCTCTACCTGCGGATCGCGACCGAGCTCTACCTCAAGCGCCTGATCGTCGGCGGGCTCGAGCGCGTCTACGAGCTCGGCAAGGACTTCCGCAACGAGGGCGTCTCGTACAAGCACAACCCCGAGTTCACGATGCTCGAGTGGTACGAGGCCTACGCCGACTACCGCGACACGATGGACCGGATGGAGCGGCTCGTCGCGCGGGTCGCCGAGGAGACGACGGGCTCCACGCGCGTGACCTTCCGCGGCCACGAGCTCGACCTCTCGCGCTGGCGGCGGCTGAAGCTCGTCGACGCGCTCGCCGAGCACGGCCTCTGGACGCGCGACGAGGCGGAGCTCCGGGGCCGCCTGGACGACCGCGGCGTCGACACCGGGGCCGACCGCACGTGGGCGCAGCTCGTCGACCACGCCCTGTCGCACTTCGTCGAGCCCGCTCTCGTCGAGCCGACGATCCTGCACGACTACCCGATCGAGCTCTCGCCGTTCGCGCGCGCGACGGACGGCGACCCCACGCTCGTCGAGCGGTTCGAGTACTACGCGGGCGGGATGGAGCTCGGGAACGCGTTCACCGAGATCAACGACGCGAAGGAGCAGGCCGAGCGCTTCTCCCTCCAGGCGGCCGAGGGCGCGGGCGGCAACGTCGAGGCCGAGCAGGGCGACCCCGACTACGTCGAGGCGCTCTCGTACGGGATGCCGCCGACCGGCGGGCTCGGGCTGGGGATCGACCGCCTCGCGATGGTGCTCGCCGGCCGCGAGTCGATCCGCGACGTGATCCTCTTCCCGGCGCTGCGGGAGCGGCTCTAGAAGAGGATCGCCTGGCGGACCGCCTCGCCCGCGGCGAGCCGGTCGAAGCCCTCGTTCACCTCCTCGAGGCGGAGGCGATGGGTGAGGAGGCGCTCGACCGGCAGGCGCCCCTGCAGGTGGAGCCCGACGAGCCGCGGGACGTCGCGCTCGGGCACGGCGGAGCCGAGGTAGGAGCCGCGCAGCGTCCGCTCCTCGGCGACGAGGCCGAGCGCCGGGATCGTCAGGAGGCGCGAGGGGTCCGGCAGGCCGACCGTGACGGTGGTGCCGCCCCGGCGGGTGGCGGCGTAGGCCTGCGCCAGCACGGCCTCGCTCCCGACCGTCTCGACCGCGAGCTCGGCGCCGCCGCCGGTGAGCTCGCGGACGGCCGCGACGGGGTCGAGGGCGGCGTCGAGGGCCGAGTGGGCGCCGAGGGCGAGGGCGAGCTCGCGTTTGGCGGCGACCGGGTCGACGCCGATCACGGCGCCGGCGCCGGCCTCGACCGCGCCGAGCACCGCGGCCAGCCCCACGCCGCCGAGCCCGAACACCGCGACGCGCTCGCCGGGCCGGAGCGCGCCCGCGTTCACCACCGCCCCGACGCCCGTGACGACCGCGCAGCCGAAGAGGGCGGCGACGTCGAACGGGAGCGCCGGGTCGACCCGGATCGCGGAGGCGGCCGCGACGACGGCGTGCTCGGCGAAGGCCGACACGCCCAGGTGGTGGTGCACGCTCCCGCCGTCCCTCCGCCACCGCCGGCCGCCGGTGGCGAGCTCGCCGGCGCCGTTCGCCGCCGCGGCCGGCTCGCACAGGGCGGGCCGCCCGGCGCGGCAGGGCGCGCAGGCGCGGCACGAGGGCACGAACGTCAGCACGACGTGGTCGCCCGGCGCGAAGCCCTCGACGCCGGCCCCGAGCTCGACCACCTCGCCGGAGGCCTCGTGGCCGAGCACCATCGGCAGCGGCCGCGGACGGGAGCCGTCGATCACCGACAGGTCGGAGTGGCAGAGGCCCGCGGCGCGGATGCGCACGAGCAGCTCGCCCGGGCCGGGCGGCTCGAGCTCGAGCTCGAGCACCTCGAGCGGGCGCGAGCGGGCGTAGGGCCGCTCGAGCCCCGACCTCGCGAGGACGGCGGCGCGGACCCTCACGCGCCGGTCCGGAGCCGCTCGAGCGCGGCGCGCAGCCCGGGCGGGATCTCGGCCGGGCGCCGCGACTCGCGGTCGACGAACACGTGCACGAACCAGCCCTCCGCGGCCGCCTCCCGCGCGCCCTGCCGGAAGATGCCGATCTCGTACCGGACGCTCCTCCGGCCGAGCTCGCCGACCCGCAGCCCGCCCTCCACCGTCTCCGGGAAGGAGAACCCCTCCCGGTAGCGGCAGTGGGACTCGGCGCAGACGCCGATGGCAGCCCCCGCGTGGATGTCGAGGCCGCCCTCCTCGACGAGGTAGCTGTTGATGAGCGTGTCGAAGAGGGCGTAGTAGACGACGTTGTTGACGTGGCCGTACACGTCGTTGTCGAGCCAGCGGGTCGGCAGGAGGCGGAAGTGCGCGTACTCCCGGCGGGCGTCCACGGGGGGATCCTGACAGCGGGGCCGGCCGGGCGGGAAACGGGCGGGGATCCGGGCCCGCGCGGGCTCCTGGGCGCCCGTGCGCCACACCCGCGCAAGGGGCTACCATGTGCCCTCCATGTTCGAGAGGTTCACGGAGCGCGCCCGCCAGGTCGTGGTTCTGGCCCAGGACGAGGCTCGTGCGCTCAAGCACAATTACATCGGCACCGAGCACATCCTGCTCGGCCTCCTGCGCGAGGAGGAGGGCCTCGCCGCCCGCGTCCTCGAGTCGCTCGACATCACGGTCGAGGAGGTGCGCGCCCAGGTCGCCCGCATCGTCGGCCAGGGCGACGAGGTCACGACCGGCCAGATCCCGTTCACGCCGCGGGCGAAGAAGGTGCTCGAGCTCGCGCTGCGCGAGGCGCTCTCGCTCGGCCACAACTACATCGGCACCGAGCACATCCTGCTCGGGCTCGTGCGCGAGAACGAGGGCGTGGCCGCGCGCATCCTGCTCGACTTCGACGCCGACGCCGAGAAGATCCGCAACGAGATCATCCGCATGCTCTCCGGCCCCGGCCGCCGGCAGCAGGGCCAGGGTGGCGCCGCGGGCGAGAAGTCGAAGAGCTCGAAGCTCCTCGACCAGTTCGGCCGCAACCTGACGAAGCTCGCGGCCGAGGGCAAGCTCGACCCCGTCGTCGGGCGGCAGACCGAGATCGAGCGCGTGATGCAGATCCTCTCCCGCCGCACGAAGAACAACCCGGTGCTGATCGGCGAGCCGGGCGTCGGCAAGACCGCGGTCGTCGAGGGCCTCGCGGCGCGCATCAGCGCGAACCAGGTGCCCGACATCCTCAAGGGCAAGCAGATCTACACCCTCGACCTGGCCGCGCTCGTGGCGGGCTCGAAGTACCGCGG
The DNA here is from genome assembly GCA_035650615.1 of Gaiellaceae bacterium. Lineage (GTDB taxonomy): Bacteria > Actinomycetota > Thermoleophilia > Gaiellales > Gaiellaceae > PALSA-600. The sequence continues at coordinate 49,656 of DASRHI010000009.1, forward strand.
CGAGTTCGAGGAGCGCCTGAAGAAGGTGATGAAGGAGATCTCCCAGCGCGGCGACATCATCCTGTTCATCGACGAGCTCCACAACCTCGTCGGCGCGGGCGCCGCCGAGGGCGCGATCGACGCCGCCTCGATCCTGAAGCCGGCGCTCGCCCGCGGCGAGCTGCAGACGATCGGCGCCACCACGCTCGACGAGTACCGCAAGTACCTGGAGCGCGACGCCGCGCTCGAGCGGCGCTTCCAGCAGATCCGCGTCGAGGAGCCCTCGACCGAGGACACCGTGCAGATCCTGCGCGGCCTCCGCGACCGCTACGAGGCGCACCACCGCTGCAAGATCACCGACGAGGCGCTCGACGCCGCGGCGACGCTCGCCGACCGCTACATCCAGGACCGGCACCTGCCCGACAAGGCGATCGACCTGATCGACGAGGCCGCGTCGCGGATGCGGATCAAGACGATGACGGCGCCGCCGCGCTACCGCGAGCTCGAGGAGGAGATCGAGCGCGTCCGCAAGGACAAGGAGGACGCGATCGAGAACCAGGAGTTCGAGAAGGCCGCGTCGCTGCGCGACAAGGAGCGCAAGCTGACGCAGAAGAAGCGGGAGCTCGAGGAGGAGTGGCGCAACCAGGAGCAGGTCGAGCAGCCGGAGATCGGCGAGGACGAGATCGCCGACATCGTCTCGATGTGGACCGGGATCCCGGTGTTCAAGCTGACCGAGGCGGAGTCGCAGAAGCTGATCCGGATGGAGGAGGAGCTGCACAAGCGCGTGATCGGCCAGGACGCGGCGATCGTGGCGGTCTCGAAGGCGATCCGCCGCGCGCGGGCGGGGATCAAGGATCCGAAGCGGCCGACCGGCTCGTTCATCTTCCTGGGCCCGTCCGGGGTGGGGAAGACCGAGCTCGCGCGCACGCTGGCGGAGTTCCTGTTCGGCGACGAGGACGCGATGATCCAGATCGACATGTCGGAGTACATGGAGAAGCACGCGGTCTCGCGGCTCGTGGGCTCGCCGCCGGGGTACATCGGCTACGACGAGGGCGGCCAGCTGACCGAGGCGGTGCGGCGCAAGCCGTACTCCGTGGTGCTCTTCGACGAGATCGAGAAGGCGCACCCGGACGTCTTCAACATCCTGCTGCAGATCCTGGAGGACGGGAAGCTGACCGACTCGCAGGGGCGCAAGGTCGACTTCCGGAACGTGATCGTGATCATGACCTCGAACATCGGGTCGGCGTCGATCTCGAAGAACGTATCGCTGGGGTTCAACATCTCGGACGAGCAGGGGCTCTCGTACGAGGACATGAAGTCGCGGGTGATGAGCGACCTGAAGAAGGTGTTCCGGCCCGAGCTCCTGAACCGGATCGACGAGGTGATCGTCTTCCCGAAGCTGACGAAGGAGGAGATCCTGCAGATCGTCGACCTGATGCTGAACCGGCTGCGGGTGCAGCTGGCCGAGCACGAGGTGACGATCGAGCTGACGCAGGAGGCGAAGGAGATGCTGGTCGAGAAGGGCTACGACCCGGCGATGGGGGCGCGGCCGCTGCGGCGCGCGATCCAGCGCCTGATCGAGGACCCGCTCGCGGACTTCGTCCTCGGCCGCTCGATGGAGCCGGGCTCGACGATCGTGGTCAAGCGGAAGAACGAGGAAGAGGTCGACATCGAGGTGATCCCGCCCACGTCGGTGCCGGAGCCGGCGGCGGTCGGCGCGCCGGCCGTCCCGGACGGCGAGGACGGCGACCCCGGCGGCGAGCCCGACGCCGGCTAGGCGACGAGCGCGCGCAGGCGCGCCGTCATCAAGGCCGCGAGCCGGGCCTCGCCCGCCTTCGCCGCCTCGGCGCTCGCGTACGGCGCGAACTGCATCAGCAGCATCAGCGTGCGGCCGCTGCCGAAGACCTCGACGTGGATCACCATCCGGAGCGTCTCGCCCGCGGAGGTGAGGTCGAAGACGGTCTCGTAGGCGCTCCCGTACGAGCCGACGCGCGGGAAGCTCATCGGCTTCACCGAGACCACCTTCACGCCTTCCCCGAGGCTCCGCTGCGACAGGCAGCGCAGGTAGCCGAGCAGGCCCGGCCTCGCGCGCTCCCAGGAGAGTCGGGCCATCCGCTCGGTGCGGTAGACGGTCGCGTCGCTGAAGACCTGCACGATCGGGATCCGGTACATGAACGAGCTCTCGGCGTCCCCGGTCTCGACCAGGTCGGACTGCTTCAGCCGGAGCTTGCAGCCGGACCGGTCGGGGCCGCCGGGCTTCCGCGGCCCGCCCGTCCAGCCCGAGCCGGGCGCGAAGTCCGAGAGCCGGACGACGGCGTTCCGCGCGAGCGCCTGGTCCTGCGGGTCGGGGCTGTGCTTCGGCTCGTCGGCGAGGGCCGGCGCGGCCGTCGCGAGCGCGGCGACGGCGGCGAGCGCGTGGAGCGTGAGGCGGGCGCGGGCCATGGGCCTCCTCCGAGTCTCGGCGGCGGCGCGTGCGCGCGCGACCCTTGAACGGGGGAGGCGCCGCGTCGGGCGCCCGCGGCCGCGCGCGCCGCGCCCGTGCGGCGCCGGCGGCTAGGTGTCGAGCGGGACGTCGTCCCAGCTCCGCCCGAGCCCGCACACCCAGTTGAGCGCGCGGTGGCGCTCCCAGGCGATCGACTCCGCCTCGGCGAGCCGCTCCTCCGGCAGGTCGCGGTAGACCGCGCCGAAGGCCGCGAAGTCGCCGCGGAGCGGCGGCGGCAGGAGGCCCCGCTCGTGGGCGCGCATCGCCGTCGCGGCGATCAGCTGCTCGAACGACTGCCAGCGGTACGGGAGCTCGAGCGCGGAGGCCTCGAGGAGGGCGCTCGTCCGCGCGCGCCAGTGCCACAGGCGCGCCGTCTCCCGCGCCCGCTCGAGCTCCTCCGCAGGGCGGAGGACCGCGCCGTGGAGGGGCGCCGCCAGCACCCGGTCGTGCGCGAAGCGCCGGTCGTACGGCGGCAGGTCGGCCCGCCCGAGCGCCCACAGGAGCGTCCCGAGCCCCTCGGCCTGCCAGGCGGACTCGACGACCGCGGGGTCGCTCGCGCCCTCCGGGAGCCGCGCGAGCGCCTCCCGGACGAGCGTCCGGAGCGCCGAGCAGCGGTCGACGACCTCGCGCCGGCTGCGGGGCTTCGGCATGCGGCGAGGTTAACCTGTCGCCGAGTCGTCGCAATTGCCGTCGGGAGGCGCGCGTACCCTGGGGAGATGGCGAAGGCGGCGGCGCTCCAGCACGCGTGCACCGAGTGCGGCACGGTCACCGGCCGCTGGTTCGGCCGCTGCCCCGGCTGCGGCGCCTTCGGGACGCTCGTCGAGGAGGCGGCGGGCGAGCCGGTCGCGGCGGCGCGGCCGACGCTCAGGCTCGTCGAGGTCCAGGCCGAGGAGGCGGCGCGGATCCCGACCGGCGTCGACGAGCTCGACCGCGTGCTCGGAGGCGGCCTCGTCCCGGCGTCGCTCGTCCTCGTCGGGGGCGAGCCGGGCGTCGGCAAGTCGACGCTCCTCCTGTCGGCGCTCGGCGCGATCTCGCGCGGGCGGCGCGCACTGCTCGTCACGGGCGAGGAGTCCGTCGCCCAGGTGAAGCTCCGCGCCGACCGCCTCGGCGGTTGCGGCGACGTCGAGATCCTCGCCGAGACCGAGCTCGACGCGGTGTGCGCGACGCTGGAGCGCGAGCGCCCGGACGTCTGCGTGATCGACTCGGTGCAGACGCTGTACGCGGCCGAGCTCGGCTCGGCGCCCGGCTCGGTCGCGCAGGTGCGCGAGGCGGCCGCGCGCCTGCTGCGGGTCGTGAAGGAGGCCGGCGTCGCCACGTTCCTCGTGGGACACGTGACGAAGGACGGCGCCGTCGCCGGCCCGCGCGTGCTCGAGCACCTGGTCGACTGCGTGCTCCAGTTCGAGGGCGACCGCTACCACGCCCACCGCGTGCTGCGCGCCGTCAAGAACCGCTTCGGCTCGACGAACGAGCTCGGCGTCTTCGAGATGACCGGCGCGGGGCTCGTGGGCATCCCCGATCCGTCCGCCCTCTTCGGCCGCAGCGAGGCGGGCGAGGTCGGGGCCGCCGTTGCGTGCGCGCTCGAGGGGACGCGGCCGATCCTGCTCGAGATCCAGGCGCTCGTCTCGCCGACCGACCTCGCGATGCCGCGCCGCGTCGGCACCGGCGTCGACCCCAAGCGGCTCGCGATGGTCGTCGCCGTGCTCGCCCGCCACGGCGGCCTGCCGCTCGGCGGCGCGGACGTGTTCGTGAACGTCGCCGGCGGCGTCCGGATCGACGAGCCGGGGGCCGACCTGGGCGTCGCGCTCGCGATCGCCTCGGCCGCGCGCAGCGTCCCCGTGCGAGAGGGCCTCGCGGCCTTCGGCGAGGTCGGGCTCACCGGGCGCCTGCGCCCGGCGACCCAGGCGGCGAGGCGGGCCGAGGAGTGCCGCAAGCTCGGGCTCGAGCCGTTCGAGGCGGACACTCTGCGAGCCGCGCTCGGGCTCGCGCTCGCGCAGAAGGCGGCCTGAGCAGGGGTTTTCGAAAACCCCTGCAAAAGTGGCGCTTTTTCGGGATTCCTGCTATCCTTCGTTGCTCGTGCCGGGGGCCTTCCGAGGCCGCCGGCGCTTCTCTGAAACCCACGGGAGAGGGAGTCAGCTTGTACAAGGTCGGCGACAAGGTGGTGTATCCGCACCACGGTGCGGGGACGGTTGTGAAGCGCGAGAAGCGCGAGGTGCTCGGCGAGAAGCGCGAATACCTGACCATTCGCATCGAGCACAACGACATGACGGTCAACGTCCCCGCGGAGAACGCCGAGCTGGTCGGCCTGCGCAAGGTGATCGACGAGGAAGCGGTCAAGAAGGTCGTCAAGTACCTGACGAGCGGCGGCACCGAGATGCCGAAGAACTGGAACCGCCGCTTCAAGCACAACCGCGACAAGATGAAGACCGGCGACATCTTCGAGCTCGCC
>DASRHI010000010.1:0-145504 GCA_035650615.1 Gaiellaceae bacterium
CTCGGACCGCACGTTCCTGCTCCATCTCGGCGGCAAGATCGAGATGGCGTCGAAGACGCCGCTGAAGACCCGCGACGACCTCTCGATGGCGTATACGCCCGGCGTCGCGCGCGTCTGCCTCGCGATCGCCGACGATCCCGCGAAAGTCTGGAACCTCACGATCAAGAGCAACACGGTCGCGGTCGTGAGCGACGGCACCGCGGTGCTCGGGCTCGGCGACATCGGCCCCGAGGCCGCCATGCCGGTCATGGAGGGGAAGGCGATGCTCTTCAAGGAGTTCGCCGGCGTCGACGCGTGGCCGATCTGCCTCGCGACGAAGGACACCGACGCGATCGTCGCCGCGGTGACCGCGATCGCGCCCGGCTTCGGCGGCGTGAACCTGGAGGACATCTCGGCGCCGCGCTGCTTCGAGATCGAGAGCCGCCTCAAGGAGTCGCTCGACATCCCCGTCTTCCACGACGACCAGCACGGCACCGCCGTCGTCGTGCTCGCCGCGTTCCTGAACGCGCTGCGGATCGTCGACAAGCGGCCCGAGGACGTCCGCGTCGTGCTCACGGGCGTCGGCGCCGCCGGGATCGCGACGACCGACATGCTGCTCGCCGCCGGCGTCCGCGACATCGTCGGCTGCGACCGGCACGGCGCGCTCTCGCGCACGCGCGACGACCTCGGCCCGTGGAAGGCCGCGTTCGCCGAGCGGACGAACCCGCGCGGCTTCGACGGCACGGCCGACGAGGCGCTCGCCGGCGCCGACGTCTTCGTCGGCCTCTCCGGGCCCGGCGCCGTCACCCGCGACGGCATCGCGTCGATGGCCGACGGCGCGATCGTCTTCGCGATGGCGAACCCGACGCCCGAGGTCGCGCCGGAGGAGATCGAGGGGCTCGCCGCGGTCGTGGCCACCGGCCGCTCCGACTACCCGAACCAGATCAACAACGTGCTCGCCTTCCCCGGGATCTTCCGCGGCGCGCTCGACGTCCGCGCGTCCACGATCGACGAGGACATGAAGCTCGCCGCCGCGGAGGCGATCGCGTCGGCGGTGAAGCCGGACGAGCTCTCGCCCGAGTACGTGATCCCGAGCGTCTTCAACCGCGACGTCGCGCCGCTCGTCGCGGCCGCCGTCGCCTCGGCGGCCGAGCAGAGCGGCGTCGCCCGCCGCCGCCGCGCCGTCCAGCCGGCGTAGCGGCGGGGGCCGGACGCCGAGCGGCCGGCCCCTGCCGGGTCGAGGGAGACGTCCTGCTAGCGGAAGAACGGGAGCGCGATCCGCAGCCCCATCCCGAAGGCCGGGCGCATCCGCATGCCGGCCTTGCCGTTCACGAGGTCGGTGAGCCGCTGCGTCTCGCGGTTCAGGATCGACGTCTCCTGGGCGGCGGTGATGTCGCCGGCGGCGACGCGCTTGTCGAGCTGCGCCTTCAGCGGCGCGAGCATCGCCTGGACGAGCCCGTCGACGCTCTTGCCCTTCGCCGCCGCCTCGCCGGCGAGCGTCTTGCCGGCGCGGAGGTCGGAGCGCAGGTCGCTCACGCTCATGCCGAGGTAGTCGGCCGCCGCCTGGAGGGTGCCGGCCTTGACCACCGGCGGCACGGCCGGGCCGTTCTGGACGAGGTCGGCCACCCCGTCCTCGAGCTTCGAGAGGAGCATCGACTCCTGCTCGTCGGTGAGCCAGCCGGCAGCCTTCTTCGAGTCGAGGACCTTCTTCTCGGCGGCGACGATCGCGTCGACGAGCCCGTCGACGCTCTTGCCCTTCGCCGTCGCCTCCTGGGCGAGCGTCTTGCCGCTTCTCAGGTCGGCCTGGAGGTCGGAGAGCGAGATCCCGAGGTACGAGGCCGCGGGCGTCAGGACGTCGGCGCCGAGGAGGCCGAGCCCGCCGCGGGCACCGGGCCCGTGCACGCCGAAGCCGTGCGGGCCCATCATCCCGAAGCCGGGGCCCATCATCCCGGCGCGCGGGGGGAGGAGGTGACGGCCGCGGCTGCCCGACGCTGCGAACGCGGACAGGGCGGCGATGCCGGCCACCGCGACGACCAGGGTTCCCACTGAGATCCGACGGATGAGAGTCCGTCCCATCGCAACCACCTTTCAGAATCGCCGTCCGGTGCCCCGATTGCCGTCTGGACCATACGTCGCGCGCCTTAAAGGCGACTTAGAACTCCCTAAGAGCGCGCTTCCGGTTGCGACCGCCGCCGCGGCCGCGCTCGTGCTCGTGCTCGGGCTCCGGGCGTTCCTGCGCGCGCCGCTCAACGTGGACGAGGAGCTGACGCTCCGGATCGCGGGCGAGTCGCTCGGCTCGATCTTCCACATCGTCTCGTCCGAGCGCGGCGGCGGCCCGGTGCACTTCTGGCTCGAGCACGCGACGCGGAGCTGGCCCGGCGGGCTCGCCGGGCTGCGGCTGCCGTCGCTCCTCGCGCTCCTCGCGGCCCTGCCGGCCGCGGCGCTCGTCGCGGCCGAGCTCGCCGGGAGGGCCGCGGCGGCGGCGGCCGTGCTGCTCCTCGGCGCCGCCCCCCTCGCCGTCTCGTACTCGACGTTCGGCCGGCCCCACGCGCTCCTCCTCGCCTGGACGCAGTGGGGGACGGCGCTCGGCCTGCTCGCGGCCCGCCGCGGCGGCGCGCGCCTGTGGGTCGCGGCCGGCGCCGTCCTCGGGAGCTCGGTGTTCGCGCACCCGACCGCGCCGCTCTACGCGCTCGTCGCGTTCGCGGGCGCGGTCCTCTATGCGCGCCGCCCGCTCCGCGCGTGGCCGGGCGCCGTGGCGCTCGCGGTCACCCTCGTCCCGTACGAGGCGGCGACGCTGCACGTCCTGCGCGACCGCTACGGCGTCGGCGGGGGCGAGAGCGGACGCACCTTCAGCGGCAACCCGGTCTGGCACGACGCGCTCCACGTCGTCGCCCCCGGCCGGCACGACCTCAACTGGCTGTCCGCGGCCGCCGCGGCCGGGCTCGCGGCGCTGCTCGCGCGCAGGCGCGGCCGCGCCGCGGCCGTCCTCGTGCTGACCGTGGTCGCGCCGGTCGTCTTCTTCAGCGCCGTCCCGACGAGCGGCACCTCGGGCCTCTTCTTCGACCGCTACATGCTCCCCGCCCTGCCGGCGTTCCTGACCCTCGCGGCCGCGGGCTGCGTCGCCGGGGCGCAGCTCGCCTGGCGCCTGCGCGTGCCGGCGCTCGTCCTCCTCGTCGCCGGGCTGCTGACCGTCGAGCTGCGGCCGGTGCTCACCCGCCAGAGCCACCTCGCCCGGCTCGGCCTGGGGACGCTGACGGCGGCGGTCCGCGACGAGAGCGACGGCGCCGTCCTCTTCGGCTCGGCCGGCTCGACCCGCCGCGGCGGCTTCCTCGGCGCGTTCACCTTCGGCCGCCCCGCCGCCCTCGCGGACCGCTACCTCTCGCTGCGCCTCCCCGGCCTGCCGGTCGTGAACGACGACACGTGCGTGCCGGTCGTCGCGTTCCTCCGGGACGGCGGCCCGCCTCGACGGGGCGTGTGGGTCTTCTACGCGGCCTACGCCGACCAGCTCGCCGCCGCGGAGCGCGCGCTCGCCGGCGTACCCGGCGTCGGCGTGCGCACGGTAGCCGGCCACTTCCTGCTCGCGGCCTCCGCGACCCCCGCCTCGCCGCGCGCGCTCGTCGGGCGGGGCCTCGCGCTCCGCCGCGCCTGGCTGCGCGCCGTCCCGTCGAACCGGCGCGCGGCGCTCCTCGTCGCGGCCGATCGCACCGCGCTCGACGCTCCGTCGCGCTGCCGTCCCGTCGGCATCCTCGGCGACCCGGACCTCGACCCGCACTACCCGCTGCGCGCGCCCTAGTAGACCCTACTTCCCCCATCGAGCGGTGGCTGCCGAGCTCGCGGCGGCGCTCGCCGAAGCGCGACGACCGGTTGAGCCCGGGTCGCGAACTTCCCGCCAGAATCGGACACTGCCGACCCAGCGCTCAGACGCCCACGAGAACGGGGGCATTCCGAGATCAGTGGTGGCGCCGCACCCTGCGGTCCGGGTTGTCGACCCGGTCGAAGCGCTTGAGGTCGATCCCGAAGCGGACCTTCAGCCTCGCCTCCGTGACGAAGAGCGCCGCGTCGACGCCGGTCGCGATCGCCTTGTACTGCTCGATCCAGCGCTCGCGCTCCGGGTAGGAGGCCGTCTGCAGCACCTTCAGGAGCGCGACCTGCGTGAAGCCGATCTGGGTCGACGTCGGGCGGAAGCGGGCGACGTCGCGCTCGCGGTAGCGGCCGGTGCGCTGCGCGATCCGGAGCTCCGAGCGGCGCGCGAGGAGCGTGTCCTCGTCGTCCTCCTCGCAGTCGAGCGGGTCCGGGTTGACGGCGGGGTCCGGGAGCGTGAGCGGCGCGTCCTCTCGCGGCGCCTCCAGCGAGAGCAGGTGGAGGAAGTCGTTCGCCGCCCGGTCGCGCTCGGTGAGATGCGGCAGCCCGAAGAGGCGCTCGACCGTCGCGAGCAGGGAGGAGTGGTCGTAGTCGGTGTGGTCGATCACGCCCCGGCGGACGTACGGCGAGACGACGAGCGCGGGCACGCGCACCCCGAGCTGGTCGAACAGGAAACCGTGCTGCTGGTAGCTCGTCGTGATCGTGTCGCCCGGCGGAACCGCGGCCGGCGGCGGCACGTGGTCGTAGAAGCCGCCGTGCTCGTCGAAGACGACGACGAGCATGCTGCGCTCCCAGTGGGGCGAGCTCCGGATCGCCTCGTAGACGGTCTTGAGCAGGAGCTCTCCGCGCGTGACGTCGTCGAGCGGGTGCATCGAGTTGCCGCACGTGAAGTCGCCCGGGCCGGTCACGTCGAAGCTGTGCTCGCCGTACTTCGGCTCGACGAGGACGAAGCGCGGGCCGAAGCTCGTCCCGGCGAGCTCGGAGGCGAAGTCCTCGAAGTCGTGGAAGCGTCCCTGGAGGGCGTTCAGGTTCATCCCGGAGATCGCGAAGCTCACGGGGAACTCGTCGCCCTCGTAGATCCGCCACTCGATGCAGCGGTCGTCGAGCAGGTCGAAGATCGTCCCGTTCGAGAAGCGGTAGCCCTCGACCGTCGTGGCCGTGACGACGTCGAGCGTGCTGGGGCTCCTGTCGAGGCCGCCCGAGCTCGCGGCGAGGAGGAAGAACCGGTTCGGCCACGTCGGCCCCGGGAGCGAGGAGAACCACCGGTCGCAGACCGCGAACTCGGCCGCGAGCTCGTTCAGGACCGGCAGCTGCTCCCGCGCGAAGCAGCGCATGATCCGCTCCGGCGTCGATGAGCCGCCGTCGAGGTAGTTCTGCACGAAGCCGGAGTTGTCGACCGGCGGGTAGCCCCCGGGGACCGGGTCGTAGACCGCGTCCTCGCCGCAGAGCGAGACGAGCGTGTTCTCGAACTCGTGGCCCGGGTCCTCGTCGACTCCCGCGAGCGCGAAGTCCGCCGGCGCCGACACGAGGACGGGCGTCCCGGTCCGCGGGTCGACGTTGGCGTCGCGGAGCGGGTCGGCCCCGATCGCCTCGGTCGGCTCGCCGTCGATGCCGACCCCGCGGAGGCCGGCGAGGCCGAAGACGTGGTCGAACGAGCGGTTCTCGAGCATGAGCACGAAGACGTGCTCGATCCGCGGCGCGTCGCGGCCGCGGCCGCCGCGGCGGCCGAAGAGCGCCTGCGCCAGCGCGAGCAGCGCGCAGCGGAGCGTGTCCCAGGCGACGCAGACGAGCTGCGCAACCCACGAGAAGGCGACGCAGACCGCCTTCACCACCCACGCGAACGCCTTGCAGACCCACTTCGCGACCCAGTACCAGGCCTTGCAGACCCACTTCGCGACCCAGTACCACGCGCGGCAGAAGAAGCCGGCGATGCAGTTCCAGGGCGTGTACCAGTGGCACTCCTCCCAGGAGACGCACTCGTTCGAGCCCTCGTCCGCCCACTGCGAGCACTCGTTCGACCCCTCGTCGGCCCACGCGGTGCACTCGTAGTCGACCTCGGACGACCAGTTCTTGCAGGTGATCACCCACCGCGTCACCCACTTCGTGCACGTCGACACCGCGCTACCCGCCCCCGACCTTGCGCAGCAGCGTGCGCCGCAGGAGCGCGAGGCGCGCGCGCGCGAGCGCAAGGCCGGCGAGCTTCCCGGCGGCGGCGGCGCCGAGGAGCGCGAGCGCCCCGGCGGCGAGCGTCCGGACACGGTGGTCGCCGGCGGCGACGACGTACGCGGGTACGGCGACGAGCGCCGCCGTCAGGAAGACGCCGCCGAGGGCGCAGCCGCAGTCCCGGCTGTGGGCACGGGCGCGGGCCTCGAGCGCGCGCCGCTCCGGCCCGGCGGCCGGGAGCCTGGCGAGCAGGTCGTCGACGGAGGGTCGCGGGCGCGCGCGGGAGCTCACCCTGCCCCCCGTGTCGCGTGCGGCCGAAGGCTCTCACGGCCCGGCCCGCGGCGTCAAGCGCCGGCGCGGCCGAACCGCCGGGCGCGGAGCCGCGAATGGGACCGGATGTAGTGTCCTCGAAACGAGCGAGAGGAGCTGCGGCGATGTCGATCCTGATGATCTTCGAGGTGCCCGGCGGCACCGTCGAGCAGTACCACGAGGTCAACGAGCGGATGGGGATCCGCGGCGACGGCGACGCGCCCGGCGGGCTCGTCTGGCACGTCGCCGGCCGCACCGACGACGGCGTCCTCGTCGCCGACGTGTGGGAGTCCCGGGAGCAGTTCGAGCGGTTCTTCCGGGAGCGGGCCGGGCAGGCGCTCGCGGACGCGGGCGTCGAGGCGGGCGAGCCGCTCGTGCTCCCGGTGCACAACCTGATCGCGCGGGGCGCGGGGGCCGAGCCGCGGGTGATCGTCCTGATCGACGTCCCCGGCTTCGGGCCGGAGGCCTACGACTCGGTCGTCGGGTCGATGCCGGCGCACGCCGGCGACGGCTCGCAGCACCCGGCCGCCTCTCACGTCGCGGCCGTCAAGGACGCCGGCCTGCTCATCGTCGACCTCTGGGACTCGCCGGAGGCGTTCGCCCGCTTCGCGGAGTCGCAGGTCGCCCCGGCCGCCGCCTCGGCCGGCCTGGGCCCGCTCGAGCCGCGCTTCGTCCCGGTCGTCAACCGCATCCGCGGCCCGAAGGCGCGCTGACCCCGCTCCGCGGCCGCCCGCCGGCGCGCAACACGTGAGCGTCGACCCACGTCGTTGCGCCCGGTGGGGGTGCGGGGCTACGCGGGGCCGCCGCGGTGCGGGGCGGCCGCGTAGCCGAGCGCGCGCAGGAGCGGCCCCGCGACGCGCTCGACGTCCTCGAGCTGCGCCGGCGAGAGGTCTTCGCGATGGCGGCCGACCGAGCGATCGTGGAAGCCGCCGAGGCTCGCCGCGAGCGGCGCGGCGTCCACCTCCAGGTGCGCGGCGAGCGCGGGCGCGGCCTGCGCGAGCGACTCGTAGCGCACCTCGAGCACGCGCTCGCCCACCGAGCGCGCCGCCGTGACGTAGGCGCGCCACGCCCACGCCGCCCGGCCGGCGTCGCTCGCCGCCTCGAACGCCGCGCGCTCGTCCGGCGCGACCCAGAAGCGCGCCCCCGCCCCGTAGGGGAGCCGCGCGTCGTCGGCTCCGGTGTGGCCGGCCGACAGCCAGCCGCGGTCGAGCAGCGAGCAGACGACGTCGCGCCCGTCGCGGACGACGTGCACCGCCCGCGCGTCCGGGTACGCCCGCAGCGCGGCGGCGAGCACGAACGCCGTCTCGGGCGTCTGCTCGACGCCGCGCACCCCGCGGACGAGCGCGAGCGTGCGCACGCGCTCGAGGATCGCGCGGATCCGGGCCGCCTGCTCGGCCTCGCCGAGCGCGACGAGCGACGGGATCGCGGCCTTGAGCGGCGTCACCTCCGTGAGGTCGGCGAAGCCCGGCACGGCGCCGATCGCGCCCGCCAGGAACGTCGTCCCCGAGCGCGGCGAGCCGACGACGAAGACGAGCCGCCCCTCGCCGCCGCGCAGCCGCGAGGGCAGCCCGCGGCCCCGCTCGCGCAGGAGCACCCGCCGCGCCGTCGCGGCGTACGCCGTTACACCCGGCCGGCCGACCGCCAACCGGCCCCGACCTGCTCGAGGATCGTCTCGAGCAGGTTGAACGACGCGACCACGTGCTCGCGCGCGAGCACCCGCGAGCCCTCGACGCTGCCCGCCGCGAGCGCGTCCTTGATCGCCTCGTGCTGGCGCTCGTTCTGGAGGTAGAGCTCGTCGATCGTCTCGTCCCCCGGGGCCCACACGGCGGGGCCGGAGAACGTCCGCCGCGCGCTCTTCGCGACCTGCTCGACGTACGGGAGGTCGGCGACGCGGTAGATGACGTCGTGGAAGCCGTGGTTGGCCTTCATCCACTCCGCCGTGAGCGCCCGCCGGTCCTCGCCCGGCTCGCGCGCGCGCAGCGCGCGGGTCAGCCGCGCGAAGCGCTTCTCGGCGCGGTCGAGCTCGTCGAGGTCGTCCTTCGTCATCTTCCGCGCCGCCACCGCCGTCACGAGGCTCTCGAGCTCCGCGCGCACCTGGAAGGCCTCCCACATCTCCTGCCGCGACAGCGTCCGGACGCGAAAGCCGCGGTTCGGCTCGAACGACACGAGCCCGAGCGCGGAGAGGCGGCGGAGCGCCTCGCGCACGGGCGTGCGGCTGACCGCGTACTGCGCCGACACCTGCTCCTGGCGCAGCACCGTGCCGGGCTCGAGCTCGCCGGCGACGATCGCCTCCTCGAGCGCGAGCGCGATCTCGTCCGCCTTCGTCCCCGCGTCCATCACGGGGAAGGATACGGTCCCTAGTCGAGCCGCCGGTAGGCCGGGAGGGTGAGGAACTCGACGAACGGGTCGCCGAGCGCGACCTCGGCGAAGAGCTCCTTCGCGGCGTCGCCGGCGTCGACCCCGGCGATCTCCTCGCGCACGCGCTCCTCCGTGAACCGGCCGGCCTTCACCCAGGTCCAGACCTGGGCCCGCGAGATCTCGGCCGTCGCGGCGTCCTCCATCAGGTTGTCGATCGCCGCCGCACCGACGCCCGCGAGCCACGCGTCGAGGTAGCGCACGCCCACCGACACGTTCAGGTGGAGGCCGGCCTCGGTGATCTCCCCGCCCGGCACGGCGAAGTCGGCGAGCTGCTCGGCGGTCACCTGGACGTCCTCCCGCAGCCGCTCGAGCTGGTTCGGGCGCGTGCCGAGCACGCCGTCGAAGACCTCGGTCGCGACCGGCACGAGGTCGGGGTGCGCGACCCAGGTGCCGTCGAAGCCGTCGCCCGACTCGCGCTCCTTGTCCTCCCGCACCTTCGCGAGCGCGACCTCGTTCACCTGCGGGTCGCGGCGCGAGGGGATGAACGCCGCCATCCCGCCGATCGCGTGGGCGCCGCGGCGGTGGCAGGAGCGCACGAGCAGCTCGGTGTACGCGCGCACGAACGGCACCGTCATCGTCACCTGGGCGCGATCGGGCAGCAGCGCCCCGAGCTTCTTGATCGTGCTGAAGATGTAGTCCCAGCGGCCCGCGTTGAGCGCGCAACCGTAGTCGCGCAGCTCGTACAGGATCTCCTCCATCTCGAACGCGGCCAGGATCGTCTCGATCAGGACGGTGCAGCGGATCGACCCGCGCGGCAGGCCGAGCGTCTCCTCGGCGAGCGCGAACGCCCGCGCCCACAGCCGCGCCTCCAGGTGGCCCTCGAGCTTCGGCAGGTAGAAGTACGGCCCGCTGCCGCGCTCGAGCAGCTCGGCCGCGTTGTGGAACGCGGTCAGGCCGAAGTCGAACAGGCTCGCCGACACCGGCTCGCCGTCGACCTCGACGTGCCGCTCGACGAGGTGCCAGCCGCGCGGCCGGACGAGCAGCGTCGCGACCTCGTCGTTCAGCCGGTAGGTCTTCTCGGGCGTCTCGAGCGAGATCTCCCTGCGCACCGCGTCGCGGATGTTCCGCTGCCCCTCGACGACGTTGCGCCACGTCGGCGAGAGCGCGTCCTCGAAGTCGGCCATGAACACGCGCGCGCCGGAGTTGAGCGCGTTGATCATCATCTTGCGGTCGGCCGGCCCGGTGATCTCGCAGCGCCGGTCGCGCAGGTCGGCGGGGGCCCCGGCGACGCGCCAGTCGCCCTCGCGCACGCTCCGGGTCTCCTCCAGGAACCGCGGCCGCTCGCCCGCGTCCAGCGCCTCCTTGCGCTCCCGCCGCCGCTCGAGCAGCTCGCGCCGCGCCGGGCCGAGCTCGCGCTGCAAGAGCTCGACGAACCGGAGCGCCTCCTCCGAGAGGACATCCGCGTCCGCCGGCGCGAGGACGGCGGCGCTCACGCCTGGCTCCGGTCCGGGGTCGCGGGCAACGCGGCGACTATACCGCCCCCGCGGCGGCCCGCCGGCCCGGTCGCGGAGCCGCGAGGAGCGGCGGCGGGCGAAACTTGCGCGGTGGGCGCCGCCGAGGCCGTTGCGATCTTCGCCGCCGGCGGCGCGGCCGGGACGATCAACGCGGTCGTCGGGAGCGGGACGCTGATCACCTTCCCGGTCCTGCTCGCCTTCGGCTACACGCCGGTCACCGCGAACGTCTCGAACTCGATCGGCATCGTCGCCGGCTCCGTCTCCGGCGCCCACGGCTACCGCGCCGAGCTCCGGGGCCAGGGCCGCCGCGCGCTCGCGCTCGCCGTCCCGTCGCTCGCGGGCGGGATCGCGGGCGCGCTCCTCCTGCTCGCGCTGCCCGAGGCGGCGTTCAAGGCGATCGTCCCGGGCTTCATCGCCGCGGCGCTCGTCCTGATCGTCCTGCAGCCCTGGCTCGTCCGCCGGCTCTCCGGGCGTCACGGGCTGCCGCTCGGCGGCCGGGGCGCGCTCCACGCCGGGGTGCTCGCCGTCGGCGTCTACGGCGGCTACTTCGGCGCGGCCCAGGGGATCATGCTGCTGGCCCTGCTCGGGCTCGCCCTGCCGGACAGCCTGCAGGCGCTGAACGGGCTCAAGAACATCCTCGCCGCGCTGACGAACCTCGTCTCCGGGCTCGTGTTCGTCGCGGCCGCGGAGCACGTGAGCTGGCCGGCCGCGGGCCTGATCGCGGCCGGCTCGGCCCTCGGCGGCGTCCTCGGCGCCCGGGTCGGGCGGCGGCTGCCGCTCCCGGTCCTCCGGGGCGTGATCGTGGCGGTCGGGACCGCCGCGATCCTCAAGCTCGTGCTCTGACGAGGTAGCGGCCGCCCGCGCGCTCGACCGCGAGCGGGAGGCCGAAGCAGGTGCTCAGCGGCTCCTCGCGCAGCACCTCGGACAGCGGCCCGGCCGCGACGACGGCGCCGCCGCGGAGGAGCAGCGCGTGCGTCGTGCGCGGCGAGAGCTCCTCGAGGTGGTGCGTCGCCGTGATCGTCGTGAGGCCGTCGCGGCCGCCGACCGAGCCGTCGAAGGCGGCGAGCAGGAGCTCCCGGCCGGGCAGGTCGAGCCCGGCGGCGGGCTCGTCGAGGACGAGCAGCTCGGCCTCCGACGCGAGCGCGCGGGCGAGCAGGATGCGGGCGCGCTCGCCCTCCGAGCACGAGCTGAAGAGCTGCCCGGCGAGCGACGCGGCGCCCGCCGCCGCGAGCAGGGCCCGTGCGCGCTCCTCGTCGGCGCCCTCCTCCGGCAGGATCGTCCCGGCGAAGCCGGAGCACACGACGTCGAGCGCGGTCTGCACCGGGTGGAAGCGCCGGCCGAGCGCCGGCTCGACGAAGCCGACGCGGCGGCGCAGGTCGGCGAGCGGGACGCGCCCGAGCACGCCGCCGAGCACGGCCGCCCGCCCCGCGCTCGGGCGGGTCTGCGCGGACGCGACCCGGAGCAGCGTCGTCTTCCCCGCCCCGTTCGGCCCCAGCACGGCCCAGTGCTCGCCGGCGCCGACGGTCCAGTCGACCGCGTCGAGGATCACGCGCCCGGAGCGCCGCACCGTCACCTGCTCGAAGCGGACGGCGGTCACGCGCAGCGCAGCGGCGGCACGAGCATCGCGTCCGACAGTAACCGCCGCGGGCCCCGGCGCGCCGCGCCCTCGCTCGCCGCTTCCGGCACACTGTCCCGGATGCGCAGGCTCCTCGCAGTCGCAGCGGTCGCGGCGGTCGCCGGCCTGGCCGCGGGCTCGGCGCGCGCGAGCCTGACGCCGGTCGAGGAGAGGTGGGCGAAGCCGCTCGTGACCGTGTGGAACCAGCAGAACGCCGCGCTCCAGCTCGTGATCAAGGCCGCCCTCGCCCAGGACGCGCTGATCGCCGGCACGAAGGCGAACGGCCGGCTGACGACGATCCTCGCGGTGTTCGTCTCGTGCGGGCCCGCGATCGAGAAGGCGGGCCAGCCGCCGTCGCCGCGGCTGAAGCGGTTCCACGCCGCGCTCTCCTCGGCCTGCACGCACGACACCGCCGGCGCCCACGACTTCGCGCAGGCGGTCGGGGCGGTGCGAAAGAACAAGGCCAAGCTCGCCCAGTCGCTCGTGACGAAGGGCGCGGGCGAGTTCAAGCTCGGGTCGGCCGCCGTCGCGAAGGCCTATCACTCGCTGATCGCGATCGGCGGCAAGAGCGTCTTCAAGGCGTAGCCGCGAGGCCGTTCCGTGCCCGAGCTCCCCGAGGTCGAGGCCTGGCGGCGGCAGCTCGACCCCGACGTCCGGCGCTACCCCGTCGCGCGCGCGGGTCCCGCGCACGTGGCGACGCTGAAGACCTTCGACCCGCCGCTCGGGGCGCTCGAGGGCGAAGGGCTCGCCGGCGCGCGGCGCCGCGCCAAGCGGTTCCTCTTCCCCACCGACGACGGCGAGCTCGTGCTGATGGTGCACCTGATGAGCGCCGGCCGGCTGCGCTACCTGCACACCGCCGAGAAGGGGCCGAAGGCGCCGGTGTTCGCGCTCGAGTTCTCCGACGGCGGACGGCTCGTGCTGACCGAGGCGGGCGCGAAGCGCCGGGCGGGCGTCTGGCTCCTGCGCCCCGAGGCGCTCGCCGCCGAGCTCGCGCACCTCGGGCCCGAGGCCGACGAGCTCGACGCCGAGGCGCTCGAGCGCATCCTCGCGTCCGGCTCGCGCCGCCTCCACTCGCTCCTGCGCGACCAGCGGGTGGTGGCGGGGATCGGCCGTGCGTGGGCGAACGAGATCCTGCACGCGGCTCGGCTCTCGCCCTACGCGCTCTCGACCCAGCTCTCCGGGGACGAGGTCGAGCGCCTCGCCGGCGCGATCCGCTCGGAGCTCGCGCGCGGCCTCGAGCTCCGCCTCGCGGGCGCGGGCGACTCGAAGACCTACCGCGTGCACGACCGGCTCGGCGAGCCCTGCTGGCGCTGCGGCACGCCGCTCGCGCGCGTCGACTTCGACGAGCACACGATCTACTACTGCCCCGAGTGCCAGACGGAGGGCCGGGTGCTCAAGGACCGCCGGCTCTCGCGCCTGCTCCGATGAGGATCGAGCAGGTGCACGAGGCGACGGAGGAGCTCGTCGCGACGATCCGCACCCTCCTGCCGCAGCTCAGCGAGGCCCGCACGCCCCCGACGCTCGAGCAGCTCCGGGAGGTGGTCGCGAGCCAGACGCTGCTCGTGGCTCGCGACGGCGACGGGCGCATCCTCGGGACGCTCACGTTCGTCCTCTACCGCGTCTCGTCCGGCCTCAAGGGCCGGATCGAGGACGTGATCGTCGACGAGTCGGCCCGCGGCCGCGGCGTCGGCGAGGCGCTCGTCCGCGAGGGGATGCGGCGGGCGAACGAGGCCGGCGTGCTGATGCTCGAGCTGACGTCGATGCCCTACCGGCAGGCGGCGAACCACCTCTACAAGCGGCTCGGGTTCGTGCGCAAGCCGACGAACGTGTACGTCTGGTGGCCCCGTTAGGCTCGCACGCGTGTTCCGGACCCCGCTCGTCCGCCACGGCTCGCTCGAGGTCGTCTGCGGGCCGATGTTCAGCGGGAAGAGCGAGGAGCTGATCCGCCGCCTGCGCCGGGCGGAGATCGCGGGCCTGCGCGCGCTGATCGTCAAGCCCGCCGTCGACGACCGCTACGACGTCGGCCACGTCGTCTCGCACGGCGGCTCGCGGATGCGCGCGGTGACCGCCGCCTCGGGCGCCGACGTGCGGCGGCTCGCCGCCGGCTACGAGGCGGTCGGGATCGACGAGGTGCAGTTCTTCGACGAGGGGATCGTCGACGCGGTCTCCGGCCTCGTCGACCGCGGCGCCCGCGTCGTCGCCGCCGGCCTCGCCCAGGACTTTCGCCGGCTGCCGTTCGGCTCGATGCCGGCGCTGCTGTGCCTCGCCGACCACGTGCAGACGCTCGAGGCCGTCTGCCACCGCTGCGGCGGCCCGGCGACGCTGACGCAGCGGCTGGTCGGCGGCGAGCCCGCGCCGTTCTCGGGCGCGACCGTCCAGATCGGCGCCCTCGACTCCTACGAGGCGCGCTGCCGGGCCTGCTACGAGGTGCGCCGAGAGGACCTCGAGCTCGCCTCGTAGCGCTCCGGCCCCCGCGGCGCGCTCCTCGCCGCCGGGCGCTCCGCCGCCTGGCACGCCGGCGTGGTAGCCGGGCGTGCCGCCCCGGCCCCGCGGAAGCCGAGTCCTAGCGGTCGAGCCGCATCGTGAAGCCCCGGGGGCTCGCGACGACGTAGAGGCTGAAGGTGTGGCCGTTGCTGCCGAGGATGCAGCGGAACGAGTGGAACATCCCCTCGCCGGAGGCGGCGACGCGCTGCTCGAAGTGCCTGCGCGTGTGCTGCTCGGTCTTCGAGTAGAACCCGTTGATGCAGATCGCCGTGCTGAGGGCCGGGACGAGGCGGACGCCGTGCCACGAGGTGAGCCGCTCGAGGTAGGTCTCCGCGGCCTCGTCGGTGCGGTAGGCGAGCGGGGCCTTCGCCTGGGCCGCGCCCGCGGCCGCCGCCGCGAGGCCGAGCGCGGCGAGGACGGGAACGAGCTTCATCGTCTCCTTGTAGGACGGCGCCGGGCGGGCCGCAATCACCCGGACGCAGCATCCGCGCGGCCCGCGGGCCCGTTCAGAGCCGCACGCGGAGCTCGCCCGGGGCGAGCTCCACTCCGCCTCCGAGGCGCTCGATCACCATGCGCGCGACGAGCGCGCCGAGGTCGCGCGGCGCCTCGCCCGTGACGACGGCCGGCGCCTCGCGCTCGAGCGGCGCCAGCGCGAGCGAGCGGCCGGCGACGGTCCACGTCACCGCCGGCACCGCGCCGTAGACCGCGGCCGCGCGCGCGAGCGCGCCGAGCGCGCGGCGCACCGCGTCCGCGTCGGTCTGGACGGCCTCCCCGTCGCCCACGACGTGGACGCGCTCGTCGGGCGAGAGCGCGAGCTCCCGCGTGTCGGCCTCGGCGAGCACCGGCTCGTACCGGCCCGACTCGATCCTGGCCGCGAGCCCGAGCAGGTCGAGGAGCGCCGCCATCTGGTCGGCCGCGGCCTCGATCAGGCCGGCGAAGCGCTCCTCGCGCTCGGCGAGCGTGCCGCCGCGCCTGAGCGTCTTGGCGAAGCCGGTCACCGTCGCGAGCGGCGTGCGCAGGTCGTGGCAGGCGAGCGAGACGAGTGGTGCGAACCCCGGGTTCGGCATCGACGGTACGGTTCATATCCGATGGCGACGACCCGCCGCGCGACCACCGCCGACCTCCAGGCCTCCACCCCGGAGGTCCAGCTCGGCCTCGACCGGGTCGGCGTCACCGGCGTCTCGAAGGCGATCCGGATCGAGCACGCCGGCCGGAGGCAGACCTTCGCCGCCACCGTGTCGTGCACGGTCGACCTCGACCCCGCCCAGAAGGGCGTGCACATGAGCCGCTTCCCCGAGCTCCTCGGCGAGGCGATCGACAGCGTCGTGATCGACGAGGCCCTCCTCGTCGAGACGCTCGCCGCCCACATCGCCGCCCGCATCGTCGAGCGGCAGGCGGCGCTCCGCGCGGAGGTGCGGATCGAGGCGCAGTACCCGATCGAGCGGCGCACCCCCGTCACGGGGCTGCGGACGCAGGAGATCGCCAGGCTGATCGGGATCGCCGCCGCCACCCCGGCTCGCGTCCGGCGCGTGGTCGGCGTCGAGGCGACGGGCATCAACGCGTGCCCGTGCGCGCAGGGGCTCGTGCGCGGCGCCGCCGCCGACCGCCTCCTCGAGGCGGGCTTCTCGGACGGCGACGTCGAGCGGATCCTCGAGCTCGTCCCGCTCGCGACGCACAACCAGCGCGGACGCGGCACCCTCCTCGTCGGCACCGACGCGAACGTGAACGCCGAGCGGCTCGTCGAGATCGTCGAGCGGTCGATGAGCTCGCCGGTGTACGAGCTGCTGAAGCGCCCCGACGAGCTCTTCGTGGTCGAGCACGCGCACCTCCAGCCGCGCTTCGTCGAGGACTCGGTGCGGGTCGCGCTCGCCGAGACGCTCGAGCGCTACCCCGACCTCGGCGACGGCGACTTCGTCTTCTCCCGCCAGGTCAACCTCGAGACGATCCACGACCACGATGTGCTGGCCGAGCGCGGCGGCACGGTCGGCGAGCTGCGCGCGGAGCTCCGCCGCGGCGCGCCGGCGGCCGTGCGCACGGAGCTCCAGGACTGGCTGCGCGCCTGACGGGCTACACGCGCGCCGCGCGGCGCAGCCGGAAGCGGTTCTCGGTGCCGGCGCGGAGCCGGCGCAGGTTGCCGCGGTGGAGCAGGATCACCCCCGCGCCCGTGAACGCCGCGAACCCGATCACCTCCGCCGGGTAGCCGAACACGACCGCGAGCACCGGCAGGGCGAGCGCGCTCACGACCGACGCGAGCGAGGTGTAGCGGAAGAGGACGAACGTCGCGATCCAGATGCCGCCGATCGCGAGCGCGACCCAGCCGCAGACGGCGAAGAGGACGCCGCCGGCCGTCGCGACCATCTTGCCGCCCTTCTCGAAGCGGAGGAAGAGCGGCCGCGCGTGCCCGAGCATCGCGGCGACGCCCGCGAGGATGCCGCAGAGGTGGGAGACCGCGAGCACCCCGGCGAGCGCCGGCCCGAACCCCTTGAGCGCGTCGAGCGCGACCACCGGGATGCCGTAGCCGCGCCCGTAGGTGCGCCAGACGTTCGAGGCGCCGATCGACGCGCTCCCGTGGCGGCGCACGTCCTCGCCGCGGAAGGCGAGCGGCAACCAGTAGCCCCAGGGGCACGAGCCGGCGAGGTACCCGGCGGCGACGATCAGGGCGAAGGTCACGGGCGGATGCCGTACGCCTCGACCCAGCCGTCGACCACGTCGTAGTCGAGGTTGTCGAAGAAGGCGTCGACGTACGCGGCGCGGTCGGTGCCGAAGTCGAGGAAGTACGCGTGCTCGTAGACGTCGAGCGCGACGAGCGGCGTGGCGTTCCAGACCGGGAACGTGTTCTGGGCGTCGCCGAGGTAGTTGAAGAGGCGGCCCTCGTCCCAGTCGTACGCCGTCCAGGCCCACCCCCGCGCGGCGAGGCCGGTCGCCTTCAGGTCCGCCTTCCAGGCGGCGACCGAGCCGAAGTCGCGCGCGACGAGCCGCCCGAACGCCCCCTTCGGGTCGCCTCCGGAGCCGCCCAGGTGCTCGAAGTAGAGCTCGTGGTTCTTGATCCCGCCGATCGCGAAGGTGAGCTCGAGCTTGAGCTCTCGGAGGTCCGAGTAGGTCTGGTTGGCGTCGTCGAGGTCGGCGCCCGCGAGGCGCTCGAGGATCTCGTTCCGCTTCGCCACGTAGCCCTGGTAGAGCCGGTGGTGGGCCTCGACCGCCTGGCGCGAGATCCCTTCGAGGTCGTAGAGCGCGGGCTTCAGCTCCCGGGCCTCGATCCTCACGTGTCCGTAGGCGAGCGACATGGCCGCGCGCGAGCATATCCTCACGGCCGACGACGACCTAAGGAGAAGATGCCATGGCCCACGAGCTGCCGCCGCTTCCCTACGCCTTCGACGCCCTCGAGCCCACGATCGACGCGAGGACGATGGAGATCCACCACGACAAGCACCACCAGGCCTACGTGACGAACCTCAACGCCGCCGTCGAGGGCACGGAGTGGGCCGACAAGCCGGTCGAGCAGGTGCTGGCGGAGCTCGACCGCATCCCGGAGGACAAGCGGACGGCCGTCCGCAACAACGGCGGCGGCCACGCGAACCACAGCCTCTTCTGGCAGATCATGAAGCCGGGCGGCGGAGGCGAGCCGGCGGGGGCGCTCGGCTCGGCGATCGAGGCCGCCTTCGGCGACCCGGACGAGCTCAAGGCGCAGGTGAACGACGCCGGCGTGAAGCGCTTCGGCTCCGGCTGGACCTGGCTCGTCTGGGACGGCAACGGCCTCGCCGTCCGCTCCACGCCGAACCAGGACTCGCCGCTCATGGACGGCCACGTGCCCCTGCTCGGAATCGACGTCTGGGAGCACGCCTACTACCTCGCCTACCAGAACCGCCGGCCCGACTACCTGGCCGCCTGGTGGGACGTCGTCGACTGGGAGGAGGTCGGCCGCCGCTTCGACGCGGCGTCGAGCCAATAGTCGAAAACCGACTACCCGGCGGCGACCGTAGGACCGGGGATGGCGTTCGCCCTCGAGACCCCTAGGATTGCCTCCGTGTGCTCGGACGCGGAGCTGATCCAGCGGACCGGCGCCGGGGACAGGACCGCGTTCGAGAAGCTCTACAAGCGGTACGCCCGGCCCGTGTTCGGCCTCGCGCTGCGGCGCCTCGGCGACCGCGGCCGGGCCGAGGACGCGCTCCAGGAGACGTTCGTCTCGATCTGGCGCTCGGCGCGCACCTACAGCCCGGAGCGCGGCCCGGGCGCGCCGTGGCTCTACGGGGTCGCGCGCAACGCGATCGTCGACCGCAGCCGGGCGCGGCACGAGCCCGCCGCCGAGGCGCCGGACGAGCCGTCGCTCGACGCCGGGCCCGACGAGCGCGCCGAGGGAGCGTGGCTGCAGTGGCGGATCCACCGGGCGCTCGAGGCGCTGCCCGAGCGGGAGCGCGAGGTGATCGCGCTCGCCTACTGGAGCGACCTCTCGCAGAGCGAGGTGGCGGCGAGGCTCGGCATCCCGCTCGGGACGGTCAAGACGCGCACCCGCGCAGCGCTCGCGCACCTCGCCGAGGCGCTCGAGGGGGAGATCTGACGTGAGCCGCGCGTTCGAGGACTGGGTCGACGTCGAGGGGCTCTCGCCCGAGGAGCGCGGCCGGCTCGAGCGCGTGCACGAGCTGCTGCTCGCCGCCGGGCCGCCGGCCGAGCTGCCCGCGGGGCTCGAGCGCCCGCCGGCGCAGGTGATCGCGTTCCCGGGCTGGCGCCGGCGCCCCTGGGCGGCGGTGCTCGCGGCCGCGGCGCTCCTCGTCGCGGCGAGCTTCACCGCCGGCTACGTCGCGGGCGACCGGGAGGGCGGCGGGACGGCCGTCGTCCGCACGGCGGCGCTCGAGGACTCGCGGGGCGGGCGCGCGCTCGCGTCGCTGCGCGTCGGCGAGCGCTACGCGAGCGGCAACTGGCCGATCGAGCTCACCGTGCGCGGGCTGCCGCCGCTCACGGACGTGCGCGCCTACTACCTCCTGCTCGTCTGGCGCGACGGCAAGCCGGCGGGGGTCTGCGGCGCGTTCCGGGTCCAGGGCAGCGAGACGAACCTCCACTTCGACGTCCCGTACGCGATCGACGACTCGACCCGGTGGGTCGTGACGCGCGTCGACCCCGGCGAGCGCTACCCGGGCGACGTCGTGATGAAGACCGTCTGACCCCGTCGCCCGGGAGGGCGCCCGTCCGACCCGCGCCGGAGACGCCCCCTCCCGGGCGCCCGGGCGAGGCTAGGCCGCGTCGACGAGGGTCTCGTCGGCGGCGAGGCGGCGCAGGGCGTCCGCCTCGATCTGGCGCACGCGCTCGCGGGTGATGCCGAGCTCCTTGCCGATCTGCTCGAGCGAGGTCGGCTCGCCGCCGCGCAGCCCGAAGCGCAGCGAGATCACGTCGCGCTGGCGCTCCGGCAGCTTCGCCACCGCGCGCCGCACCGCGTCCGTGCGCATCGTCTGGTCGACCTCGTCCTCGGTCGTCGGGCCGCCGGCGGCGAACAGGTCGCCGAAGCTCGAGTCGCCGTCGGAGCCGATCGGCGCGTCGGTCGAGGCCACCGCCTTGGCGGCGTTCCGCACCTCGCGCACCTGCGCGAGCGGCAGCTTCGAGACGTGCGCGATCTCCTCGTCGCTCGGCGCGTACCCGAGCTTCGCGAGCAGCTCGCGCTCGACGCGGGCCACCTTCTGCTCCCGCTCCACGACGTGGACCGGGATGCGGATCGTCCGCGACTTGTTCGCGACGCCGCGCTGCACGGCCTGGCGGATCCACCAGGTCGCGTAGGTGGAGAACTTGAACCCCTTGCGCCAGTCGAACTTCTCGGTCGCCCGGATCAGGCCGATCACGCCCTCCTGGATCAGGTCGCCGAGCGTGATCCCCTGCGTCTGGTAGCGCCGGGCGATCGAGACGACGAGCCGGAGGTTCGACGTGATCATCCGCTCCTTGGCGGCCATGTCGCCCCGCTCGATCCGCTTCGCGAGCTCGACCTCCTCCGCCGCCGTGAGCAGCGGGTAGCGCCCGGCCTCGTTCAGGAAGAGCTGGAGCGAGTCGGTGGTGAGGGCGGCCTCGGCGGAGAGGTCGAGGTCGTCCTCGTCCAGCTCGGCCTCGATCTCGTCGAGGACGTACGAGGGCGCCGGCTCCGCCTCGGGGCCGTCGGGGGCGTCCAGGGTGAGGATGTCGTCGATCATCTGCTCCTTCATTCGGGTGTGACGGGCGCGCGGTTTGTTTGTTGGCCGCGCTTCTCCGCCCACCTTGAGAACGTCGCCGGGGAGCCCGGCATTCCTGAGCAGAATCCCTAGGGTGCGGTACGCCCATTGGCGACGAACGCCTCGTGGGTGACCGGCATCTTCCCCGCGAACAGGGTCTCCACGGCCTCGGCGTAGCGGCGGATCTCGAGCTGGGCGAACTCGGAGTTCCGCAGCGAGAGGAAGTTCATCAGGGCCCGGGCGTTGACCGTCCAGTAGAACTGGGTGTACGCCCCGACCGGCAGCACCGAGCGGGCGAGCTCCCGGGCGACCCCGGCCTCGATGAGCCGCTCGTAGGTGGCGTAGGCCTGGTCGTAGACGGCCTGCAGCTCGGCCCGGGCGTGCTCGGCCAGCTCCGGGTCGACCGCCTCGAAGCTGTAGGCGCCCGGCTTGCCGACCTGCGTCCGGACGTCGTCCGCCTCCGGCACGTAGAAGTCCTCCGTCGCCCGCGCGTAGCGGAGGCTGAACTCGTTGAACGAGCCGATGCGGTGGCGGAACCACTCCCGCGCGACGAAGATCGGGCAGCGGACGTGGTAGCGGAAGGCGTTGTGCTCGAACGGCGTGCCGTGGCGGTCGCGCATGAGGAAGCGGATCAGCCCCTCGTCCGCCTCGTCGAGCTCGGTCTTGCGCCGCGCGAACGACACCCGCGCCGCGTTCGCGACCGAGAGGTCGTCCGCCATCGCGCCGTCCAGCCGGACGAAGCCGTGGTCGAGGACGCGGATCGCGTCCTCGGGGAAGACGTCTGCCGGGCGCACCATCGAGCCTCGGAACCCTAGTCTGGCCCCCGGATGCCCGTTCACGTCGGCACCTCGGGCTGGTCGTACCCCTCCTGGCGCCCCGGGTTCTACCCCGCCGGGTCGAGGCCGGAGGACTTCCTCGCCCACTACGCGAGCCGGTTCGACACGGTCGAGCTCGACACGACCGGCTACCGGCTGCCGGCCGAGGACCAGTTCCGGCGCTGGGCGGAGGCCGTCCCCGACGGCTTCTCCTTCGCGCCGAAGCTCGCGCTCCGCCGCCTCGACCGGGTGCCGGTGTTCGTGGAGCGCGTCGCGGCGCTCGGCGACCGGCTCGGCCCGGTGCGGGTCGTGGTCGAGAGTCCGCGCGACGACGGCGTGCTCGCCTACGTGGCGGGCTCGGTCGACCCGTCCGTCCGGCTCGCGTTCGACTTCCGCGACGAGTCGTGGGCCGGCGCCGAGGGCGTCGTCGCGGTCGGCGACCTCGACGCCCGGCCGTTCCGCTACGTCCGGCTGCGGGAGCCGCCCTACTCCGACGCCGACCTGCGCGCGCTCGCCGCCCGCCTCCGCGGGCCCGGGACGACCTTCGCCTACTTCCGCCACGAGGCCGAGCCGACCGCCCCCGCGTACGCGGCGCGGCTGCTCGAGCTGCTCGAGGAGGGCTGAGGCGGCGGCTTGGAGTCGACGAGCACGGCCGCCGCGAGCAGCACCGCGAGCCCGGCGAGGCTCTCGCCGGCGACGCTGCGCCCCACCCGCGCGAGCAGCCCCTCGCCGGCGCCCGCGAGCGCGGGCCGCACGACGAAGCGGTGGATTCCGCCCCAGGCGAGCACCAGCGCGACCAGCGCGAGCTTGACGAGCAGCACGCGGCCGTAGCCGGCCCGCCAGAGGTCGTGGAAGGCCGGCAGCCGCACGATCGCGAGGTACGTCCCGGCCGCGACGGCGAGCGCGACGAGGACGGTCGCGAGACGGGAGAAGCGCCCGAACACCTCGCGCCGGAGCGCGGGGGCGGCCGGCCAGAGCGCGGCCGCGAGCGCCACGAGCCCGCCCACCCACAGCGACACGGCCGAGAGGTGGACCCAGTCGGCGAGCTCGCTGCGCCACGACGAGCCGGCGTCGACCGCGTCGTGGCCGGAGAGCGAGAGCCCGGCCGCGAACCCGAGCGCGAGGGCGAGCGCCGGGACGAGCAGCAGCGTGCGCTCGAGCAGCCACGCCAGGTAGACGAAGGCGGCGACGAGCGCGAACCCGAGCGTCATCGCGACGAAGGCCTTCCCGTAGCGCGTCCCCTCCGAGATCGGCGAGAGGTCGCCGTAGAGGAACTTCCCGAACGGGAGCTGGAGCACGTCGGCGCAGCGGAGCAGGAAGGCGGCGATCCCGACCTCGAGCACGCCCACGACGCCGGCGCCGGCGAGCAGCAGCAGGCGCCGCTCGAGCGCCGGCGGGACGGCGAGGCCGCGGAGGACGAGCAGCCGGAAGCCGAGCGCGCCGATCGTCACGGCGAGCGCCACGAAGTAGAGCCAGCGCACGACGTGCTCGGCGCGCGTCGGGCCGCCCGCGCCGTAGGCCTCCGTGGGCGGGGGCGCGGCGACGCCGACCCCGAAGGTCCACACCCCCGAGACGACGTGGCCGTCGGAGGAGAGGACGTGCCAGCGCACGGTGTACGCGCCCGCCGGGAGCCGCCCGACCGCCGCGGACACCTCCCGGCCCCGTACGACCGCGGCGGCGGCGTGGTTGCGGCCGTGGACGTCGAGCACCTGCACGGACGGGAGCTGGACGAGCTGGTCGAACTCGAGCGTGACCGCCCGCGGGGCGGCGCGGAGCTCCTGCTGGAAGCCCGGCGTCTCGGCCTTCAGCGTCGCGTGCGCCCACGCCGCGGCCGGCGCCGCGAGCGCCGCGAGCACCGCGAGGAGGGCCGCCCGCCTCACCGGTGGGGCGGCCCCGCGAGCGGGGACAGGTGGCCGAAGATCGGCGCGAGGTCGCGGTCGGCGAAGAGCATCACGGAGAGCGCCACGACCGAGAGCGCGAACGCCGTCTGGAGCGTGACCGAGCGCGGCCGGGCGATCAGCGCGAGCGGGAGGAGCGACAAGCCGACGAGCGTCCAGCCGATCAGGTGGTGGAGGAAGGCCGAGCGCGCGAAGAGCCAGTCGTTCTGCTCGTGCACGAGGAACGCGGCGCCCGACACCGCGATCCCGACCGGCGTCGCGAGCTTCCAGAGGCGGCTGCGCAGCTTCCCCCTGGCGAGCCCGAGCTCGGCCGCGCCCATCGCCATCAGGCCCTGCGCCCAGACGCCGTGGGCGACCATGTGGATCGCCGAGTTGGTGAAGAAGGTCATCACCGGCCACATGAGGACGCCGAGCCCGAACGCGAGCCCCGGCCAGAGGTAGGTGCGCCAGGCCCGCCGCGCCCAGACCGCCGGGCCGGCGATCACCTGGGCGAGCATGAGCAGCCCGAGCAGGAGGATGCCCATGCCGAAGAGCCAGTGCACCATCTCGCTAGGCGGCTCCACGCTCTCCCTCCTCGGCCTCGAGGTCGGCGACGAGCGGCCGCGCGACGAAGACGGCGAAGACGACGCCCGCCGCGACGACGAGCAGCGGCGGCTCGATCGCGAGCCACCAGAACCCCTGCCCGTGCGGGTGCAGGAGCGTGAGCCGGTACGGCTGGACGATCGCCCACACGACCCCGGCCGCGACGGTGAGCGGCCCGAGCGCCGAGATCAGGCGCACGCGTGCGCCGGCCCTCGTCCGCTCGGCCGGCAGCTCTCTCGCGAGTTGTGTCACTTTCCCTCCGCTTGGTCGAACGCCGGAACCGGCCCGCGGCGCGCCGGGGCGCAGGTGCCGCGGGCTAGGCGGGCAGCGGAGGCGGCCGCGACTCGAAGGCGAGGCCGTGGAGCCGGCGCGGCGCCCGGTCGTCGCCGGCGCGGCGCCGGCGGGCGGGCGGCGCGGAGGCGCGCAGGAGCCGCGAGGCGCGCGCGAGCGTGGAGGCGGCGTAGCGCTCGACCGCGGCGAGCCAGCCGCGCGCCGCGCCCCACGCGAGCGCGAGCAGGAGCGAGCAGACGGCGAGCACGGGCAGTGCGTAGCCGTGCAGCCAGGGGCCTGGCTGCGGCGAGCCGCCCGCGGCGACCCTGAGCGCCTCGGTGTGGACGAGGAACCAGCCGCAGACGGCCGCGAACGAGCACGCCCAGAGCCGCAGCGAGAGCGTCACGCGGGGCTTCGGGCGGCGTCCGATCCGGCCGAGCAGGCGCTCGCCGGCCCGCGCGGCGGCGTGCGCGCGCAGCGCGCGCCAGGCGGCCGCGGCGACGACGGCGCCCGCGAGCACCCGGACGCCCGCGAGCAGGAACGGGTAGTAGGGCGTCGTCGGGGTGGCGAGCGGGTCGACGTGGAGGGCGCGGTCGAGGCGCACCGTGACCGCGCGTCCGGTCAGCTCGGCGAGCAGGGCCAGGAGCGCGAAGCCCGCCGCTGCCCCCGCCCGGCGCCGCCAGAGGTCCACGGCCCGATTCTACCCCGGGGTTTGGCCGCTCTCCGAGCCGGTCACAACGAGGGCGTGGACGCCGGCTCGGCGGAGAGGCTCGCCCGGAACGAGGCCTTCTTCCGCCAGGTCAACGAGCGGATCCGCGAGGTCTCGCCGGGCCCCGAGGACGGCCGCGCGTTCGAGTTCCTCTGCGAGTGCGCAGACCCCGCCTGCACCGAGCGGATCGCGCTGACCTGCGCCCAGTACGAGGAGGTGCGGGCGAAGCCGACCCGCTTCGTCCTCGCCCGCGGGCACGCCGCTCGGGAGCTCGAGCAGGTGGTCGCGCGCGACGAGCGGCACGTCGTCGTCGAGAAGCGCGGGCTCGCGGCACGGATCGCGCGGAGGCTCGACCCGCGGAGCGCGTAGGCGCCCTCAGGCGCGGGCGGCGACGAAGCGGCCCTCGTAGAGGCGCACCCGGCCGCCGGCGCTCACCATGCAGGGCCGGATCTCGGCCTTCGAGACGCGGTAGCCGTAGCAGGCGCACCGCTTCTCGGCGCAGGCCCGCAGCTCGGCCGGCGAGAAGCCCCGCAGCGTCAGCTCGAGCTCGCCCGCGTCCTCCCGCTCCGGCGCGTCCATGTAAGGCACACCTTACACCATGCCGCCCGACGGGAAGACGTCGCAGAGGACGGCGTCGACCATCCCGAAGCGCACGCCCGCCCGCAGCATCCGCTCGGCCAGGTACCAGTCGCCCGGCACGCCCAGGTCGGCCGCGACGAGCTCGCGCTCGAAGAAGCGGAGGCCGCCGTGGTAGAGCGCCGAGGCCCAGGTGAACTGGCCGCACTCCGGCGGGAAGACGCCGATCTCGTACGCGGCCCCGTCGCGCGGCTCGACCCGGGCGCGGCCGTAGACGGCCTCGAGCGAGCCGGCGCGGGCGTGCGCGAGCAGCCGCTCGACGCAGTCGGGGCGCATCGCGTCGTCGTCGTCGAAGGAGACGACCCAGCGCCCGCGCGCCAGCCGCATCGCCTCGTTGCGCGCCATCGTCGCCGCCACCAGCCAGCGCCGCCGGGGGTCGTCGGAGAGCGGGAGCCGCTGGGTCAGGTTGGCGTAGGAGACGCGGGCGTCCCCGATGCCGCGGACCGCCCGCTCGGTCGCCTCGTCGGCGTGGTCGCCGACGACGACGACCTCGAGCCGCTCGTAGCTCTGCCCGAGGATCGAGGGGAGCGCCCGGCCCGCGAGCAGCTCCGGCCGCCCGCGCGTCGCGATCGTGACGCTGACGAGCGGCTCCTCCTCGGCCCACGCCGCCTCGTAGCCGGGCTCGGCCCGGAGCCGGTGGAGGCGGCGCCGGTTGCCGCTCTCGTCGGCCACGAGCGCGCGCAAGACGGCCCGCACCTCGCCGCCGAGCAGCTCGAGCGCGGCGGCCGCGGCGTCGCCGCCGCGGCGCGCCGCGGCGAGCGCCTCCCCTCGACCCGCCTCCGCCCGCGCGAGCCGGGCCTCGAGCTCGTCCAGCCTCGCCTCGATCCGCGCGAGCGCCCGGTACGGCCCCCGGAGCCGGCGCGCGAGGCCGCGGGCAGCGCGGGCCGCGAGGCTCACGGGGCGGGCCGCGCCGGCACGCCCTGGACGCGGGCCCCGTCGGGGACGTCGCCGACCACGACCGCGCCCGCGGCGACGACCGCGCCGGGGCCGACGCGCCGGCCGTTCGAGACGACGGCGCCGATCCCGAGGAAGGCGCCCTCGCCGATCGCGGTGTTGCCGCCCACGTTCACGCCGGGGTTCAGCGTGGCGAAGGCGCCGACCGAGACGTGGTGGCCGACGAGCACGCCGCGCGAGACGAGCGCGTGCTCGCCGAGCGAGCTGCCCGAGCCGATCACCGCGCCCGGGCCGACGGCGGCGCCGGGCGCGAGCCGGACGTCGGCGGCGAGCGACGCGGCGGGGTGGACGAGCGGGGCGGCGGCCTCCCAGCCGCCGCCCTCGAGCCGGCGCCAGCGCTCGCGCCGGTCGCCCCCGAGGCCGATCACGACCGCGGCGCGCCCCGCCCGCCCGGCGCCGACGACGCGCAGGCCGTGGACCGTGCTGCCGACGCGGGCGTCGTCCACGAGCTCGACGAGGCCCTCGACCTCGAGGCCGGCCGCCCGGGCCCAGTCGGCGAGCTCGGCCGCGAAGCTGCCGGTCCCCGCCACGTAGACCACGAGCCGCTACCGGCGCTTCGAGCTGGCGACGTAGCGCGGGTCGTGGTGGGAGGCGAGCCGCAGCAGCAGCTCGTGCAGCGTCCGCCGCTCCTCCGCGTCGAGCGGGGCCAGGAACTCCTTCTCGACCCGCTTCGCGATCGCGCGGATGCGGCCGAGCGCCTCCTCGCCGGCCGGGGTCAGCCGGACGAGGTGGCGGCGCCGGTCGTGCGGGTCGCGGCGGCGCTCGACCAGCCCCTGCTCCTCGAGCTCGTCCAGGAGCCCGACGAGCTGGCTGCGGTCGTACCCGAGCGCGTCCGCGATCGCCCCCTGGGCCGGGCAGGAACCCTCCTCGAGCATCGAGAGCACCGCGTGGTGCTGAGGCGTCAGCCCGATCGGCTCGAGCGCCTCGTAGGCGCGCTCCTTGATCAGGAAGCCGAGCCGCTTGAGCAGGAAGCCCGAGCTCAGGAGCAGCTCCCTCGACGGTCCCGCCGGCGCCTGTGTCACGGGAGTCGGAAAGGTCGCCATGTCGTCGGGTTCAAGTGTAGCGCGCCAAACGGTTGGTGTTTGCTATCGTTGGCCGCATCAACGATCTGGGGGGTCCATAGATGGTGCTTTCATCGATATCGGGCGGGCGGCGGGAGCGGCGCTGGAGCGCTCTCGCGCTGATCGTGACGGCGCAGTTCATGGTCGTGCTGGACGTGGCGATCGTGAACGTCGCGCTCCCGTCGATCAAGTCCGACCTCGGCTTCTCGGAGACGAGCCTGCAGTGGGTCGTGACCGCCTACGCCATCCTCTTCGGCGGGGCGCTCCTCCTCGGCGGCCGGCTCGCCGACCTGCTCGGCCGCCGGCGCGTGTTCGCCGCTGGCCTCGCGCTCTTCGCCGCGAGCTCGCTCCTCTGCGGCCTCGCGTGGTCCGAGGCCTCGCTGATCGGGTTCCGCGCGCTCCAGGGACTCGGCGGCGCGCTGCTCGCGCCGGCGGCGCTCTCGCTGCTCTTGACGGCCTTCGCCGAGGGCCGCGAGCGCAACCTCGCGCTCGGGATCTACGGCGCCGCCTCGGGCAGCGGCGCGGCGGCCGGCGTGCTCCTCGGCGGCCTGCTCACCTCGTACCTCGGCTGGTCGTGGATCTTCTTCATCAACGTGCCGGTCGGGATCGCTGCGATCGCGCTCACGCCGGTGCTGCTGCGCGAGAGCCGCGCCGGCCTCGGGCACCGGCACTTCGACCTCGCCGGCGCCGTCACGATCACCGGCGGGCTGATGCTGCTCGTGTACGCGCTCACGCGGGCGACGACCGACGGCTGGGGCTCCGCGCCCGCGCTCGGCCTGCTCGCGACCTCGGTCGCGCTCGTCGCGGGCTTCGTGGCGATCGAGCTTCGCTCGGCCTCCCCGCTCCTGCCGCTGCGCATCTTCCGGCTGCCGACGCTCGCCGCGGCGAACGGGACGATGGCGATCGTCTCCGCGGTCGCGTTCTCGGAGTTCTTCCTGCTGACGCTCTACCTGCAGGACGTCCTCCGCTACTCGGCGATGCAGAGCGGCGTCGCGTTCGCCGGCTTCGCGCTCACGGTCGTCGTCGCGTCCAACCTCGCCGCGCGGGTGGTGACCCGGCTCGGCGTGCGGCCGACGCTCACCGCCGGCCTGCTCGTCTTCGCGCTCTCGGTCGGCCTGCTGACCCGCCTGCCCGTGCACGGGCACTACTTCTGGGACATCTTCCCGGGCTTCGTCCTCGGCGGCGCCGGGATGGGGCTCGCGTTCGTGCCGATGACGGTCGCGGGCCTCGCGGGCGTCGAGAGCGCCGACGCCGGCGTCGCCTCCGGGCTCGTGAACACGAGCCGGCAGATCGGCGGGGCGATCGGGCTCGCCGCCGCGAGCGCGATCGCCGCCACGTCGACCTCGCACTTCGTGGACGCGCACCCGGCCGTCGCGGCCTCGAGCGCGGTCGCGCTCGACCACGGCTTCCGCACCGCGCTCGACGTGCTGACGGGCCTGCTCGTCGCGGGGGCCCTGCTCGCCGCGACGCTCGTCCGGCCGCGCACGCCGCGGCCCGAGCAGGCGGACACGGAGCTCGAGGCCGTGGAGGCGGCCGCCTGATGGGCGTGCGGGAGCTCCCCCGCGGGGACGCGGCCGCGCTCCTCGACCGCGAGATCGACGACCTGCTCCTCCAGGCGCGCGGGCTCGTGCTCGTCCGCGACCTGCTCGTCCGCCGCGGCGCCACCCAGGCCGAGATCGCCGCCCACGAGCGGGAGCTCGAGCGGGTCCGGGCCCGGCTCGCGGACCTCGTCCGCGGGCCGGGCCCGAGCGCCGAGCCGGTCGGCCGCGCCGCCTGAGGCGGCGGCGCGGTCAGGACGCCGGCGCCGCGACCTGCGAGCGCATCCGGGCGACGTAGCCGCGGACGTCGGCGGCGGGCTCGCTGTAGGCGTCGCCGAGCGCCGCCTCGATCCGCTCCATGAACTCCTCGGTCCAGGCGGGGAACGGGTAGTCGATCACCCGCAGGAACTCGAGCGACGCGGCGAGGCGGATGTCGGCGATCGAGGGCGAGTCGCCGCCGATGAACCGCTGCCCGGCGAGGAAGAACGCCCGGTAGGCGTCGAGCGGCTCGGCGAGCGCCGCCTCGGCGTCCGCCTGCGCCTGCCGCTTCGCCTCCTCGTCGGCGTCGGAGGCCCCGACCTCGCCGGGGTACTGCGGGAAGGCGAGCGCCGGGTAGGTCGCGCGCGCGAGCAGCGGGTAGACGGTCGCGAGCAGGTAGCACATCGCGCTGTCGACCATCGCGCGCCGGCCCGGGTCGCTCGGGTAGAAGCGCTCGAGCCCGTGCTTGTTGCACAGGTACTGCATGATCGCGCAGCTCTCCCAGAGGGAGCCGCGCGGCAGGCCCTCCTCCTCGAGCAGCGGCGTCAGGTGGGCCGGGTCCTTCGCGAGGAACTCCGGCGTGCGCGTCTGCCCCCACACGTCCACCTCCTCGAAGTCGAGGCCGGCGGCGCGCACGAAGATGCGGACGGTGAGGTTGTTGACGCTCGGCTTGAGGATGCTCAGGGTGTTCGCGGCCACGTCTCCTCCTGCGTTCGGTAGGGGTGCTTCGGCGCCCGGTCGTCCGACAGCGAGCCGTGCGAGCGTGCGACGAGCAGCTCGATCGCGTCGGCCAGGTGCACCTCGGCGATGTTGTAGTCGCCTCGCTCCACCCGGAGCCTGTGCGCCTCGAGCAGCACGTCCGCGTGCGTGAAGGGCGGCGGCGGCTCGAAGCGGTAGGACGAGAGCTCGATCAGCAGGCCGAGCGGGTCCTCGAAGTAGATCGAGTCCATGAAGCCCCGGTCCTTGACGCCGCTGTGCCGGATCCCGCGCTCGTCGAGCCGCTCGACGGCCTGGCGGAAGGTCGCCTGCGAGAGCGAGAAGGCGATGTGGTGGACGCAGCCGGGGTCGGTGGGCGTGCGCTCCGGGTCGGGCGTGCGCTCCTCGTTCGTGAAGACCGTGATCAGGCGGCCGTCGCCGGGGTCGAAGTAGAGGTGGCTCTCCGAGGGGCGGTCGAGGTTCGGCTGCTCGAAGACGAACGGCATCCCGAGCACCCCCTCCCAGAAGTCGATCGACGTCTGCCGGTCGGCGCCGACGAGGGTGATGTGGTGGACGCCCTGGCTCTGGAGCTTCCGCACTCCTACCTCTCGACGAGCGTCGACTTCCAGTCGCTGCGCCGGAGCGTCCCCCACGGCACGAGCTCGATCTCGGTCTGGACGACGAGCACGTCGCGGAGTCTCGCACGGATCGCGCCGGCGAGCGAAGGGGAGGCCTGCGCGCCGCGGGCGAGCTCGACGCTCACCGGGAGCGGCGGCTCCTGCTTCACGCCCGGCGAGCGCGGCCGTACGAGCACGTGGCCGCTCACGTCCGGCGCGAACGCGCCCACCACCTCGCGCACAGCGGAGGGGAAGACGTTGACCCCGCGGACGATCAGCATGTCGTCCGTGCGGCCGACGCAGCGCAGGCGCGGGCCCGTGCGGCCGCAGGCGCAGGGCCCCGTGCGGACGCGGACGTGGTCGCGGGTGCGGAAGCGCAGGAGCGGCGCGGCGCGCCGGCGCAGGTGGGTGAGGACGAGCTCGCCGCTCGCCCCGTCCTCGAGCGGGAGCGGCGCGCCCGTGCCGGAGTCGACCAGCTCGACGTGGACGGAGCCGCGCGCGCCGACGTGCATCCCGTCCCGGGCCTCGCACTCGCCGAAGAGGGAGGGCCCGACGTCGCCGACGCCCATCGCCTCGGTCACCCTCGCCCCCCACCCCGCCTCGAGCCTCGCGCGGAACGCCGGCTCGCCGCCGCCGGGCTCGCCCGCGACGAGCACCCGCCGGACGCTCGAGCCCGGCAGGTCGACGCCCCGCTCGGCCGCCGTCTCGGCGGCGTGCGCCGCGTACGACGGCGTCAGGACGACGGCGTCGGGCCGGAGGAGCTCGACCGCGCGGAGCAGCCGCTCGGTGCTCCCGGCGCCGACCGGGACGTGGCAGGCGCCGATCCGCTCGAACGCCGCGAGCGCCGCGCCCGCGACGAACGGGCCGGCGTTGTAGGTGGTGACGACGCGCTCGCCCGGGCCGAGGCCGGACGCCGCGTAGCTGCGCGCCGAGCCGGCGACCCAGTCCTCCACGTCGGCGGCGGTGAGGGGGACGAAGCTCGGCGTCCCGGTCGTGCCGCTCGTCGAGTAGATCCGCACGAGCTCGCGCGGGGACGCGCAGAGGTGCGCGCCGAACGGGTTCTCGGGGGTGCAGGTCGCCCTGAGCTCGGCCTTCTCGGTCAGCGGGAGCGCCCCGATCCCGGCCAGGCCGCCGGCGGCGGCGGCCGAGCGGAACCCGGCCGCGGCGAGCTTCTCGCGGTAGAAGCGGGACCGCTCGTAGAGGTAGGCGAGCTGGTCCCGGTAGGCGGCGTCGTCGAGCGCGAGCTGCTCGCCCCACGGCCGCGCCTCGACCTCCGGCTCGAGCATCAGCGCGCGGGCGGCTCGTGGGCGGCCGCAGCCTCGGCGGCGGCGGCGAGCGCGAGCCCCGCCGGGCGCTGGCGCTCCTCGGCGAGGTGCGCGAGGAGCGAGGCGGTGCGGGCGAGGAGCGGCACCGCCTTGACGCTCGCGGCGGGGAAGCCGAGGTCGAGCAGCACCGCCGC
The DNA here is from genome assembly GCA_035650615.1 of Gaiellaceae bacterium. Classification (GTDB taxonomy): domain Bacteria; phylum Actinomycetota; class Thermoleophilia; order Gaiellales; family Gaiellaceae; genus PALSA-600. The sequence goes on from DASRHI010000010.1 coordinate 31,962, forward strand.
GATCGGCAGCGAGACGTTCAGCGTGAGCGGCTTCCCCCATGCCTCGGCGACCGCCTCCCGCAGCTCGCGAACGAGCCGCACGTGCTCCCCGGCGACCCGGTGCTCCTCGGCGAGCTCGAGGATGCGCTCGGCGCGCGGGTCGAGCGGCCGGTGCACCGGGTGGCCGAAGCCCGGTACCCGCCCGCCGGCCTGGCGGATCGCGCGGACGGCGTCCCGCGCGCCGAGCGCCCGCGCGTCGGCGAGCAGGCGCGCGCACTCCTCGGCCGTCCCGAGCAGCACCGGGCCGCAGCCGAGGATCCCGGCCGCGACCGCCCCCTGGAGCGAGCCGGGGTCGGCGGCGAGGGTCATCCGCGCCGCCACGTTCGCGGGGGCGAGGCCGTGCTCGGCGATCGCGACGAGCAGGAGGTCGAGGAAGAAGCGCTGCTCCGGCGTCGGCTCCTCGCCGGTCAGGAGCAGGTGGAAGTGCTCCGTGAAGCTGAGCCGCCCCATCAGGTCGCCGCAGAGGTCGCGGCCGCGCACCTCGACACGGTCGGGGTGGACCCGGGCGATGCTGGTCACGGGGCGCTCCACGGTGCGCGGCAAACCTAGCCGAAGGCGCCCCGACTCCCCCGGGCCGCGGTGCCCGACACGCGGGCCGGACGCCGACGCATCGCCATACGGGTCTAGGACGCGTTCCGCGCGTCGCGCCGGCGCGCGAACTGCGACAGCGCGACCGCCAGCACGAGCGCCCCGCCGTAGAAGAGCTGCTGCACGAAGGTCTGCACGCCGAGGAGCTGCAGCCCCGTGATGCCCGTGACGAGGAAGTAGACCGCGGCGATCGAGCCGATCGGGTTGAAGCGGCCGGGCATGATCGTCGTCGCGCCGAGGAACGCGGCCGCGAACGCGGGCAGCAGGAAGCTGAGACCCGAGGTGGGGTCGGCCGAGCCGAGCGTGCCCGCGTAGAGGACGCCGGCGAAGGCGCTGATCGCGCCGCTGACGACGAGCGCGCCCCAGCGGAGGCGCGAGACCCGGATGCCGCTGAGGCGCGCGACGCTGCGGCCGCGCCCGACGAAGAGGAGGCGGCGCCCGATCGGCATGAACTCGAAGACGTGGAAGAGGACGAGCCCGAGCGCGAGCCCGTAGTAGAACTCGAGAGGGATCCCGAGGAACCGCCTCACGACGACGAGCTCGACGAGGCTGTCCGAGACTCCGCTCACGGTCTGCGAGTTGCTGATCCAGAGCACGACGCCGGCGATGAACGTCGACGTCCCGAGCGTCGCGATGAGCGAGTCGATGTCGAGCAGGACGACGAGCGCGCCGTTCACGACCCCGACCGCGAGCCCGACGCCGAGCGCGGCCGCGACCGCGGCCCAGACCGACCAGCCGTGGTCGACGTTCAGGATCGCGACCGTCATCGCCGAGAGCGTCATCGTGGCGGCGACCGAGAGGTCGTAGTCGCCGGCCGTGAGCGGCGCGAGCAGCGCGAGCGTGAGGACGACGAGGATCGCCTGCGAGCCGAAGATGGTCGTGAAGTTCGACGTGGTCAGGAACGTGTCCGGGCGCAGGATCCCGAAGACGACGCACGTCGCCCCCCACACCGCGAGGAGCGCGTAGCGCTCGGCCGCGTCCGCGAGCCACGCGCGCGACCGCTCGTGCGGCGGCGCGACCGCCGCCTCGCCGGCCTCCGTCACGCGACCACCCCGGCGACCTCGGCCGCCATCGCCGCATACGACTGCTCGACGATCCGCTCCTTCGTCACCTCGCCGCCGGCGAGCCGGCGCCAGACGCGGCCGCGCCCGAACACGAGGACGCGGTCGCAGATGGCCGCGAGCTGCTCGTAGTCGGAGCTCGCGCAGACGACGCACATGCCGCGCTCCTCCGCCGCCGCGCGCAGGAGCTCGAAGATCTGCTGCCGCGCGCCGACGTCGACGCCCTGCGTCGGCTCGTCGAGGAGGAGGAGCCGCGGCTCGGTCTGGAACCACTTCGCGAGCAGCGCTTTCTGCTGGTTCCCGCCCGAGAGCGCCCCGTAGGGAAGCGACGGGTCCGGAGGCCGGACGTCGAACTCGCGCATCAGCCTGCCCGTGTCGCGGCGGGCGCGGCGGCGGTCGAGCGCGACGCCGTTGAAGTACCGGTCGAGGACGGCGAGGACGACGTTCTCGGAGACGGGCAGCGAGCCGACGCAGCCGTCGTTGGGCCGGTCGGCGGGGATGAGGGCGACGCCGGCGGCGACCGCCTCGTGGGGGTGGAGGCTCGTGAGGTCGTAGGTCTCGCCGCCGAGCCGGAGCCGGCCGGAGCGGGCACGGCGGGCGCCGTAGAGCAGGTAGGGGACCTCGTCGAAGCCCGACCCGATCAGGCCGGTCAGGCCCACCACCTCGCCCTCGTGCAGGTCGAGCGAGACGTCGCGCACCGTGGCGCCCGTGAGCGCCTCCACGGCGACGCCGACCCGCTTGCCGGAGAGGTCGTGGTGCTCGAACTCCGCCATCGCCGCGAGCCGGCGGCCGACGATCATCTCGACGAACTGCGTCTCGCTCGTCTCCGCGGTCACGACGGTCCCCACCCGCGCCCCGTCGCGGAGCACGGTGACCCGGTCGGTGATCTCGCGCACCTCGTCGAGGTCGTGCGAGACGAAGAGGATCGACGCCCCGCCGGCCGCCGCCTCGCGGACGAGCGTGAAGAGCCGCTCGATGCCCTCCCGCGGCAGGAACACCGTCGGCTCGTCGAGGACGAGGATCCCGTGGCCGCGGCCGACGCTCCGGTTCTCCTCGAGCGCCCGCACGATCGCGAGCAGCGCCCGCTCGACCGGCCTCAGGCCGGCCACCGCCGCGCGCGGGTCGAGCCTCAGGCCGTAGCGCTCGAAGGTCTCTCGCGCGCGGGCCCGCTCGCTCCGCCACGAGATCCCGAAGCGGGAGCGCGACGAGGCGATCTCGGCGACGCGGAGGTTCTCGAGCACGCTCAGCGACTCGACGAGCCCGAGCTGCTGGTGCACGAAGCTCATCCCGAGCTCGCGGAACTGGCCGGTCGAGAGCGGCAGCCGGACCGGCTCCCCGTCGATCCAGAGCTCGCCCGCGTCCGGCTCGTGGAAGCCCGCGAGGACCTTGATCAGGGTCGACTTGCCGGAGCCGTTCTCCCCGAGGAGGCCGTGCACCTCCCCGGGGAGCAGGCTCAGGTCGACGCCGCGCAGCGCCTGCGTCCCGCCGAAGCTCTTCGCGAGCCCTCGGACCTCGAGACGCGGACGGGCGGCGCCCTCCGCCACGGCTACTTCAGGCCCCAGAGCTTCTGGTAGCCCCTGACGTACGACGTGCCCCAGCCGGAGGTGAACTTCGGCCCAGCCTGGGCGATGTTCGAGCGGTCGAACACGCGCACCGGCACGTGCTCGCTCTTGACCGGCCGGAGCCCGCCGACGATCCGCATCGACTGGTCGACGATCGCGTAGCCGATCCACTCGAGGTTCTCGCCGACGTCCATCGTGATGATGTCGCCCTTCTCGACGTCCTTGAGGACCTCGGGCGTGCCGTTGAAGGTCGAGATCTTGACCTTGCCCACGCGGCCCGCGGCGCGAATCGCGGCCGACGCGAACGGCGCCTCGGCGCTGTCGTACAGGCAGATGACGTAGTTGATGTTCGGGTCGGCGGTGAGCGCCGCCTGGACGTTGGGCTGGATCTTCGTCGCGACGTCCGCGATCGTCACGTCGGTGAACGTGAGCTTGCAGCCGGAGCAGTACTTCGCGAACTCCGACTTGACGCCCGCCACCATCGGCACCGTCGACTTGACCTGGTTGATCGTGACGACGAGCGCGTCCGCCTTGCCGCCCGTGTCGACGATCGCCTGGTCGGCGATCAGCCGCCCGGCGACGTTGTAGGGGATGTTGACGAGCCCGCCGACGTTCGGCGCCGACGGCTGGTGCTCGTCGTAGAGGTGCGCGACGATCGTCGGGATCCCCTTCGCCTTCGCGGCCTTGATCTGCGGCTGCAGGCCCGCCGGGTCGTTGCCCGCGAGGAGGACGATCGCGTTCGCCTTCTGCGCAATCGCGGCGTTCATCCCCTGCACCCACTGGGACGGCTGCCCCTGGTTCTCCCACGTCTTCACCTTCACGCCGGCCATCCGCGCGATGCGGGTGATGTGGTTCGAGATGGTCGCGACGAACGGGACCTGGCTCGACGCCGGGATGACAAAGATGGTCTTGCCGCCCGCCTTCGCCTCGGCGTCGAACGCGGGGCCCGGGGCGGCGAACTTCGGCACCGCCCGGTGCGCGTCGAGGTACGCCTTTGCCCCCGCGGTGCCGGCCGAGCCGCCCGCCGCCGCGCCGGTACCCGCGACCGCCGCCGCGACGGCCGCGGCGGCGAGGATCGGCACTCGCTTCATCATGTGAGCTCCTCCAGGTGGTAGAGGTCGCGAGCCGACTCCCGGCTCACGTATCCGTCGGCGACGTCGTCCCGGACCGCGTCCGGGTCGCGCTCGAGCGGGTCGCCGTACCCGCCCCCGCACGGTGAGATCAGGCAGAGGCGATCTCCCGCCGAAGCCTTGCGATACGGGAATTTCGAGGGCAGCGTCCGCTCGCCGGGGGTGCCGCGGTTCAGGAGCACCCGGCCGGGGGAGCCGTCGCCGCCGCCGAAGAGCCCGGGCGGCGCCCACTCGTTCCCGTCGCCCTCGAGCGAGCAGCCGGCGTCCTCGAGGAACTCGATCTCGCGCACGCTCCCGAGCCCGCCCCGCCACCGCCCCGCGCCGGCGCGGTCCTCGACCAGCTCGTACTGCGTCACCCGCAGCGGGAAGTGCGACTCGATGTCCTCGATCGGGTTGTTGCGCGTGTTCGCGTACAGCGTGTCGACGGCGTCCAGCCCGTCCTTGCCGTGACGCCCGCCGTAGCTGCCCTCCTGGATGTCCATGTAGACCCAGTGGCGGCCGCCGCCGAAGCCGGAGTAGGCGACGACCTTGAGGTTGCCCACGCCGGCGCTGACATTCCGCGGCACGACGGGCGCGAGCGCCCGCATCACGGTGTCGGCGATGATGTTGCCGCCGCAGAAGCGCGCGATCGTCGGCGCGGGGAAGGTCGGGTTCGCGATGCAGCCCTCGGGCGCGACGATCCTGATCGCGCGGAAGAGGCCGGAGTTCGTCGGCACCGGGTCGTGCGTCGCGGCGTCGAGGAGGATCGAGCGGAGCGTGACCCAGATCGCGATGTCGACCGTGCCGACGAGCGGCATGTTGATCGGCAGGTCGACCTGCGGCGCCGTACCCGTGAGGTCGACCGTGATCTCGGAGCCCTCGACGGTGACGGCGACCTTGATCTTCAGGTCGCGGTAGGCAGGGTCGGGGTGCTCGACGAACCCGTCGATGTGCCCCTCCGCCCGGTACGTGCCGTCGGGCAGCCGCTCGATGGCGCGCCGGAGCATGCGGTCGGAGTAGTCCATCAGGTCCTCGCTCGCCGCCCGCACCGTCTTGAGCCCGTACTGGCCGATCAGCTCGAGGAAGCGACCGGCGCCGATCTTCGCGGCCGCGACCTGGGCCTCCATGTCGCCGACGACGAGGTGCGGCGCCCGGCAGTTGTCGCGCAGGAGCTGCCAGAGGACGTGGTTGCGCCGGCCCTCCTCCTCGATCTTGAGCGCGTTCAGCTGGAGTCCCTCCGCGTAGGCGTCGGTCGCGTCGACGATCCCGCAGCTCCCCGGCGTCAGCGCGCCGAGGTCGAGGTGGTGCGCCGTCGTCGCCGAGAAGCCGACGAGCTCCCCGCCGTGGAAGACGGGCACGACGAAGGCAACGTCCGGCTGGTGCGACGCGCCGTAGTAGGCGTGGTTGTGGACGACGACGTCACCGGGGCGCCACTCGAGCCCGAGCTCCTCGAAGCGGCGGTTGATCCCGGCGATGTAGCCGGGGATCGGGCCGGATTGGAGCGGCGTCGACTGCGCCGACTCGCAGAGCTGCCGGCCCCGCTCGTCGCAGAGCGCGCAGCCGAAGTCCTCCGACTCGCGGATGATCGACGAGTAGGCCATGCGCGCGAGCTTGTGGCCCATCTCGACCGCGATCGAGTCGAGCGCGCCGTTGACGACGGCGGCGGTGATCGGGTCGACGCGGGTGCCGACCGCGGTCACGAGGCGCCTCCGGCCGCGAGGAGCAGGTTGCCGGAGCGGTCCGCGCGGGCCGACCAGCCGGGCGGCACGACGGTGGTCGTGTCGAGGTGGAAGACGACGGCGGGGCCCGCGAAGGGCTCGTCGAGCGGCAGCAGCCCGCGGTCGTAGTAGCGCGTCGCGAGCGCCTGCAGCTGCCCGTCGACGCGAAAGTGGCCCTCGCTCTCGCCGACGAGCGCCTCCGCGAGCGTCCCGCTCTCGACGGGGAGCTCGCGCAGCGGCGGACGGCGGCCGATCGCGGTGACGCGGGCGTTCACGATCTCGATCGGGTCCCCGTACGCGCTGCCGTACTCGCGCTCGTGCAGGGCGTGGAAGCGCTCGAGCGCGGCCTCGGTGAACGGCCCGTCGTCGAGGACGACGCGCAGCTCGTAGCCCTGCCCGGCGTAGCGGCAGTCGAGCGCGCGGATCACCTGCACGTCCGGGTCCGGGACGCCGTCGCGGGCGAGCCAGCCGCGGAGCTGCGCCTCGAGGCCGTCGAGCTCGCGGTTGATCCGGTCGGCGTCGACCGAGCCCTGGAGCTGGAAGACGGTGCGCATCTGGTCGTACTTGAGGTCGCTCGTGAGCAGACCTCCGGCGGAGGTGATGCCGGGGTACGGCGGCACGAGCACCTCGGGGACCCCGAGCGTGCCGGCCACCTCCGCCGCGTGCAGCGGGCCCGCGCCGCCGAAGGCGACGAGCGCGAACTCCCGCGGGTCGTGGCCCTTCTCGATCGTGCGCGAGCGGATCGCGCGGGCCATGTTCGAGTTCGCGATCGTGAGGATCCCCTCGGCGGTGTCGACGAGCGGCAGGCCGACCTCCTCGGCGAGGCGTCCGACGGCCTCGAGGGCGGCGTCGCGGTCGAGCCGCATCCGTCCGCCGAGGAAGCGGTCGGGGTCGAGCCGCCCGAGGACGACGTGGGCGTCGCTGATGGTCGGCTCCCGTCCGCCGAAGCCGTAGCAGGCGGGGCCGGGGTCGGCCCCGGCCGAGCGCGGGCCGACACGGAACGCGCCCCCCTCGTCGACGTAGGCGATCGAGCCGCCGCCGGCCCCGATCGCGTGCACGTCGAGCATGGGCACGAGCAGCGGGTAGCCGCCGATCCAGGTGTCGCGCGCGGAGGCCTCGGCGATCCCGTCCTCGGTGACGATCCCGATGTCGGCGGAGGTGCCGCCCATGTCGAAGGTGATCAGGCGGCGCCGGCCGGAGAGGGCGCCCGCCCACTGGCCGCCGAGGATGCCGGCGGCGGGGCCGGACATGAGCAGCGTCACGGGGCGCTCGGCCGCCGCGCGCTCGCTCGCGACGCCGCCGCTCGACATCATCACGTGCAGGTCGCCGGAGACGCCCTGGCGCTCGAGCCCGGCGCCGAGGCGCTCGAGGTAGCTGCCCGTCTTCGGGCCGACGAAGGCGCTGATCGCCGCGGTCGTGAAGCGCTCGAACTCACGGAACTGCGGGACGATGTCGACGCTCGTCGTCACGAACGCTCCGGGCATCTCCTCGCGGACGATCGCCGCCGCGCGCCGCTCGTGCTCCGGGTTGAGGTAGGAGAAGAGGAAGCACACGGCGACCGCTTCGACCCCCTCCTCGCGCAGCTCGCGTGCGGCCGCCCGCACCTCGTCCTCGTCGAGCGGGACGAGCACCTCGCCGCTCGGAGGCACGACGCGCTCGGTCACGACCTTGCGGTGGCGGCGTCGGACGAGCGGCCGCGCCTGCCACGGGATGTCCTGCATCACGGAGTAGTGGAGCGGCCGCTGGTGACGGCCGATGTGGACGACGTCGCGGAAGCCGCGCGTCGTGATCATCCCGGCGACCGCCCCCTCGTGCTCGAGGAGCGCGTTGGTCGCGATCGTCGTCCCGTGGAACACGCCGGTGACGTCGCCGGGCACGAGGCCCGCGCGGCCGCAGAGCTCGCCGAGCCCGTTCACCATCGCCCGCTCGGGCGCGTCCGGCGTCGACGGGACCTTGTGGACGTGCACCGACCCGGACTCCGTGTCGTAGAGCATGAAGTCCGTGAACGTGCCGCCGATGTCGACGCCGACAACTCTCATCGTCCCACCAGGTCCGGTCCCAGCGCGCGCCGCAGCGAGCCGGCGAGCACCCTCGTCCCCAGCTCGACCTGCGCCGGGTAACTGTACTCGCCGGGCGAGTGGCTGACGCCGCCCCGGCTCGGGACGAAGAGCATCGCCGCCGGGACGTCCCGCCCGATCACCATCGCGTCGTGGCCGGCGCCGCTCGGCATCCGGCGAACGGTGGCGCCCTCCGCGGCCGCGGCCGCCTCGACCGTCCCGACGAGGCCCTCGTCGAGCTCGAGCGGCTCGAGCGCGAACGTCTGCTCCACCTCCGCCTCGAGGCCCTCCTCGGCGGCGACCTTGTCCACCGTCTCCTCGACGAGGCGCTCGAGCTCCCCGATCCCGCCCGCCGTCGCCGCGCGGACGTCGACCGTGAAGTCGGCGAGGCCCGGGACGACGTTGGCGCCGCCGGGCTCGACGGAGATCCTCCCGACGTTCGCGGTGACGCCGTCCCGCCGCCGCGCCTCCTCGCGGAGCGCGAGCGCGACGCGGGCGGCGCCGGCGAAGGCATCCCGGCGCAGGCGCATCGGCGTCGTGCCGGCGTGGTTGGCCTGGCCGCGGAGGCGCACCCGGTAGCCGCGCAGGCCGACGATCGCGGTGACCGCCCCGACGTCCACGCCCTCGGACTCGAGCACCGGGCCCTGCTCGACGTGGAGCTCGAGGTAGGCGCCGACCTCGTCGATCCGGCGCGCCTCCGACACCCGGTCGAGGTCGTGGCCCGCCGCCGCCATCGCGGCCCGGAGCGTCGTCCCGGCCGCGTCGGCCCGGTCGCCGAGCGGCGTCACGTCCTCGCCGGCGAAGGCCCGGCTCCCGAAGAGAGCGGCGCCGAAGCGCGCGCCCTCCTCGTCCATGAAGGCGGCGATCCAGAGCGGGCGTGACGGCTCGAAGCCCTCCCGCCTGAGCGCCTCCACCGCGTGGATCGCGGCGACGACGCCGAGCGCGCCGTCGAAGCGCCCGCCGGAGGGGACGGTGTCGAGGTGCGAGCCGGCGAGCACGGCGCTCCCCGAGCCGGCCTGCCAGCGTCCGATCAGGTTGCCGGCCGGGTCGGTCTCCACGTCGAGGCCGAGCGCCCGCATCCTCGCCGCCGCCCAGTCGTAGGCCGCGAAGAGCTCGGGCGTCCACGCGAGCCGCGTCACGCCGCCCGCGGCGTCCGCGCCGATCCGCCCGAGCTCCTCGAGGCTCTCGGCCACCGGCCCTACTTCAGGCCCCACAGCTCCTTGTAGCGGTCGACGTACGCGTGGCCGTAGCCGGTCGAGTCGCGCGGCGGCGTCCCCGCCTGCGCGACGTTGGACCTGTCGAAGAGCCGCAGCGGCGTGTGCTCGCTCCGAACCGGCTTCGCGCCGACGAGGATGCGGAGCGCCTGGTCCATGTCGGCCCAGCCGAGCCAGTCGAGGTTCTCGCCGACGTCCATCGCGACCACGTTGCCGTCCTGGATCAGCTTCAGCGCGAACGGCGTCCCGTTGAAGGTGGCGACCTTCACCTTCCCGACCTTCCCGGCCGCGGTGATCCCCGCGACCGTGAACTGGGCCATCCCGTCGACGAACGGGATCACGTAGTTGATCTCCGGGTTCCGGACGAGCGCCGACTGCACCTCGGTCTGGATCTTCGTCGCCCAGTCGGGGATCGGGACGTTCACGATCGTGTACTTGCAGGCGGAACCGCACTTCGCGAACTCCTGCTTCATCGCGTTCAGCATCCCCTTCGCGATCGGCACCTCGTTCGAGGTGACGATGAGCACGTTCGCCTTGCCGCCCGTGTCCGTGATCGTGTAGTCGGCCTCGAGCCGCGCGGCCTGGTTGAACTGCACCCTGACGAGCGCCGTCACGTTCGGGGGCATCGGGTCGGACTCCTCGAAGAAGTGCGTCACGAGCACCGGGATGCCCGCCCGCTTCGCCGCGAGGAGCTGCGGCTGGAGCACGCGCGGGTCGGGCGCGCCCTGGAGCATGATCAGGTCGGGCTTGCGGGCGATCGCCTGGTTGATCCCCGCCGCCCACTCCGACGGCTGCGCCTGGTTCGTGTAGACGACCGTCTTGACGCCGACGAGCCTCGCGACCTTCTCGATCGACTTGTCGATCGTGCTGATGAACGGGATCGAGCTCGACTCGGGGATGATGAAGATCGTCTTCCCGCGGGCCTTCGACGCGTCGATCGGCGGTCCGGGCCGGACGAACGCGGGGACCTGCTTGTACGTCTTCACTCGGTTCGCGATCTCCGCGGGGACGGCCGCGGAGACCGAGGCGACGGCGATCGCGGCGAGCGCGGCGACCGCGACCAGGGAAACCGCCGGACGCGCGAGCGGCATCGTGTGCATTGGCTCCTCCGTGCTCGGGTGGGTCGGGCCGGCAAGCCTACCGGCGGAACGCTCGGCCGCCGGGCAGGAACTCGATGCCGTGGCGCGCGGCGGCCTCCCGCACCTCCTCGGGGGACGGGGTCGCGGCGCCGGCCGGGACCTCGCCGTCCTCGCCGAGCCAGACCCCGGCCTCCTCGAAGAAGCCGTCGGCGCCGGCGGGCTGCATCACCGCGAGGAAGCGCGCGCGGCGTCCGCCGCGGTTCCGGTAGGCGTGCGCGGCCCAGGGAGGGGCGTGCACCGCGTCGCCGGCGCCCGCGAGGAAGGCGACGTGCTCGCCGCCCTCGAGCCCGGCGAACTCGAGCTCGCCCTCGAGCACGTAGAAGACCTCCCGGTAGGCGTGGCGGTGCAGCGCCGACGAGGCGCCCGGCTCCACCGCCTGCTCGACGATCGCGAGCTCCCCGCCGGTCTCCGCGCCCCCCGCCTTCACGGTGCGCACGTCGCCGAGGAGGAGCAGCTTCCTGCCCTCGCCCGCGCCGAGGCGCCGCAGGCGCGCTTCTTCGGTCACGACGCGGAACCCTAGCCGGTCGCCGCCGCCCGCCCCGCCCTGGAGGGCGAGGCGGGCGGAAGAGGGCCGGGGCACGACCAGGCTCTAGTCTGCGTTGCGGCCCCCTCGGAGTCGGAATGGCGGTAGGTCCGCGTGGACAACGTCATTCCTGCGCCGAAGGTTACGGCGCAGACCGGCCGGCGCGGGTGCCCGGCCCCGGCAAGCGACGCGGGACTCGAACCCGGACCCCGTCATCACGAGTGAGTCCGGCGTTTCGAGCCGTGCTCCGCGATTCCGCCCAACCTGCGGGCGTGGCGACCCCGGCCGAATCGCCTGCCGTGTCCATTGCCGCCTCGTCGGTAACCCCATCCGCACCGGCGTAGACCCCGCGTCGACCCCGGTTAGCGCTCGCGCCCGGGCCGACCGCGTTTGCGGATCTCCTCCAGCGTCCTGCGCAACAGCGGGAGTTGAGCGAGATCCTTGTCGCGACCCGCCGCCTCCTTGGAGCGGATCACGTCGCGGAGCGAAGCGACGATCACATCCAGGCCCTCGCCAAGGCGCTCGCGCGTCGCCTCCCGGCGCAGATCGCCGTAGCCGCGTGTCCCCGCCGGAGCGAAGCAGAGGTCCAGATCACCGGCCGTCGTGGAGAGGGTCCAGGTGTCCGCGCTCGCCAGCAGCTCCGCGTCGGCCGGGAATGGCACGCCCTCGGGATCGGCCGCGCTGCGCAGGCGAGCGCCGAGCTGGCGGAGGGCGGCCGCGAGCCGCTCGAGGTTCGCGCGGTCGGTCGCAGGCGCCACGTCGATGTCCTCCGTCACCACCGGTGCCCCTGCGAGGCGCGCCGCCGCCGCGCCGATCAGGACGTACCGGACGCCATGCTCCTCGAGCGCCCGGAGGATCTCGAGCGGATCAGGCGCGGCGGCCGGCACGATTCCCCAGCGAGCGGAACGCCCGCCCCGCCGCCAGACCGCGCCGCAGTCGCTCTGCTGGCGTCCGTCGCAACTCGCGGTCGATCAGCACGCCGTCGTGGTCGCTCGCATCTGCTCTCGCGAGCCGGAAGCTGAGCTCGAACCCGCACCCGCGCACGAGCTCGCGCAGACGCTCGAGGCTCGGAATCACCTCGTAGCGCTCGTAGCGGCCGATCAGCGACGCAGCCACCCCGCTCCGCCGCGCCAGCTCCACCTGGGAAATCCCGGCACGACGCCGCGCCTCCACGAGCAGATCCCCACTGACCATGCGCTCAGTCTAACGACAGATATGTGCTTGGCATCGACAAGCTGCCCGGAGAGCCGACGAGGGCACGACCACGGCCCTCCTGTACCGGTTCGGTGGACACGTCGCAGTGCCCCGGGTTCGGTGCCTCGTCCGCCACATCGAAAGCGGTCACCAACGTCCGCCTGCTGGTCGAGCAGCAGCTGCGGCTCGACCGCTGGGAACGCGAACGCGCCCTCGCGAAGAAGGCCCGTTCCCGCGCGCGCTACCGCGACCACCTTCCCGACGCGATCCTCCACGGCGACACCGACACGGCGATCGAGGTCGAGCTCACGCTCAAGAGCCGCAAGCGCGTCGAGCAGATCATCCTCGACCTCGGCATCGCCTCCGACCAGGTCTGGTACTTCGCACCGCCGCGCCTCCTCCCGCACCTACGCGAGCGCGCCGCCGAGCTGCCCCACGCGAACCTCACCATCCACCGCTACCCGCCGCTCGCGGCCGAGGTGGCTGCCGCCTCCCTCTACGCCGACGTGTCGCCGGCTTCGCGGATCGCGTCGAGCAACTGGCCGGTCGAGTAAACGGGGACGCCGGCCGCCTCCATGTCTTTGTCCTGCGACCAGATCGGGAGCCCCTCGAGATCGCGCCCACGCATTCTCCGCTCCGCCTCCTTGCGCCGAGGCTCGTACACCTCCGGCGGCTGCCATTCGACCGGCATCACGCTCAACGCGGCCAGCAGCAGCCCAACATCCAGGCCGCGTCGCTCCGCCAGGGCCGGCAGGTGCTCGGCGACGTTCGCGTCAGCGACGACGGCGGGCGGCAGCGAAATCGTCCAGGACCTCCTGCTCGCTCGCCCCACGGGCCTCGCGCTGCGCGGCGATCTGCTCCGTCAGACGCAGGAACACCTCGCGGCGGACGTCGTCCGGAAGCTCGGGCGCGTCCCATGGTAGGAAGAAGCCCGCCGGGCGCCCCTCGCGCGTTACGAGGATCACGTCTTCGGAGCGGAACATCTCGCTCGCCCGATCCCGGAAGTCCCGAACAGTCACGACACGCATGTGATCACCTCAGTGGTCACACGTTAGCACCAAATCCGTCCCGGAGGTGAACGCTTGCCCGTGCCCGAACGCCGACTCCTCACCGTCGCCGAGGTCGCCGAGGCCACCGGCCTCTCGCCCAACGCCGTCTACCGAGCCGTCGCCGACGGCGAGCTCCCCGCCTCGAAGCTGCGCGGACGCTTGGGCGTCCAGCTCGCCGACTTCGACGCATGGATCGACTCCAATCTCGTCGTCAGGCGCGGCAACCGCGAAGAGCCCTCGGCGCCGGCCCGCCAACCGAGAAGAAGCAGGCCTGATCCGCAAGGCGCGTGCGACCCGGGCGCGACCTCGACGCCGAAGCGTTTGCTTTCAAGCAAACAAACCCCGCCTGAGCTGGCTTTACGAGAGCCGACGCGGGGACTCGAACCCCGGACCCCATCATTACGAGTGATGTGCTCTACCAGCTGAGCTACGTCGGCGGGAACGATCAGTGTATCGAGCGCCGGCCCGCGGGCCCGGGCGCCGCCCGGGCCGGGCGCGCGTCTCCGGCGAGGGAGGGCCGGCCGCAGGCGGGGGCGACGAAGACGCCCCCCACGCGCCGCACCGGGCCGAAGCTCCGCATGTCGGTCGCGCTCGGGTAGGCGTCGGTCTGGTCGGCCGAGACGACGCGGTCGACGCCGCGGCGCGCCGCCAGGCCGCGGAGCTCGTCCATGCTCGGACGGGCCGCGGGATCGAGGAAGTCGAAGAGGAGCCTGGCGACCGTCGGGTCGCCGGCGAAGCTCGACGGCTGGTCGTTGTGGGCGAGCGTCCCGCCGACCAGGTCGAACCGGAAGCCGCTCTCCGCCTGCCACAGCAGCGACTCGCCCCAGCGGCCGAAGGGGAAGACGAGCAGCGTCTCGCCTGCGGGGAAGCAGCGCGCGGAGATCCCGTCGCTGAAGAACGCCACCCGCGCCGGGCGGTGGACGCCGTCGGCGCTCCAGACCGGCGGGAAGATCGCGGCGACGGCGAGCGCCGGGACGACGTACGGCCGGAGGAGCCCTCCCCGCGCCGACGCGATCCAGATCGCGACCATCGTGGCGACGGCGAGCGCCGCGTAGAGCGAGAACCGGGAGGGCAGCACGCTCTCGAGCCCGGTCACGCGCGACGGCAGCGACCACGGCAGCGAGACGACGCGGTGTCCCGCGACGTAGAGCGCGTTCCCGAGCGAGAGGAAGGTCGCGGTCGCGAACGCCGCGAGCAGGAAGGGAACGGCGGCCGGCCGCGGGCTCCGGAGCGCGAGCAGCGCGACGACGAGCAGCGCGGGCGGCCCGAGGTACGAGCCGCGCTCGGCGTCGTCGCCCGGGAAGCGCCCGGACACCGAGCGGAGGACGTCCCCGCCCGCGGCGGTGACCCGCGTCGGCAGCACGGTGTTCAGCAGGTCGGCGCTGAAGAGCGGGGCGAGGTGCTCGACCGCCCCCTGCCCGATCCCGGTCGCCGCGTAGTAGAGGAGCGGGGCGGTGAGGAGCGCGGCGAGCGCGTACGCGGCAGCGACCGGGGCGAGAGCGGACCGGAGCCAGGGCCGCGCGCCGCGGAGCAGGACGAGGGCGAGCACGAGCGCGAGGAGCAGCGCGATCGTCGCGGTCGTGGCGACCTCGGTCGAGATCGAGATCTGGCCGGCGACGATCAGGCCGAGCTGCCAGAGAAGCCGGCGCGAGGCGAGCTCGCCGCGCGCGTGCCGCAGGAGCACGAGGGCGCCCAGCGGAACGAGGAACACGCCGGTCAGGTTCAGGTGGCTCGCGAGCTCGTGTCCGAGCACGTAGCTCGAGAAGCCGTAGAGGTAGCCGCCGACGAGCGCCGCCCAGGGCGAGCCGGTCAGGTAGCGGAGGAAGAGGAACGCGGTCCACGCCGAGAGCGCGGGCAGGAGCACGGCGGCGAGGTTGTAGGACACGGCCGGGCCGAAGAGGAGCGTGACCGGCGAGAACGCGAGCGCGAGGCCGGGGACCGACGTCACCCACGCGAGGTTGATCCCGGTCGGGGCGTACACGACGTGCGAGAAGAAGGGGTTCGTCCGGGCGAGGATCGCGTGGGGCCACCACGCGAACGACCAGACGAAGATCTCGGCGTCGCTCTCTCCGCCGAGGCCGACGAGCTCGCGCCCCGGGTGCGGCAGCAGACGCCAGCCGAAGTAGCCGAACGAGATCGCCGCGTACGCGAGCAGCGCGGCGGAGCTCGTGGGAACGCGCCGGGGCAGATGCAACGCCCGGCCAAGGATGGCAAATCGCCCCCGCCCGGGACCGTCCGGTGCGTGCTGGATGATCGGGACGTGGCCCCTGCGCGCATGCCGGCCGGCCTGGGCGAGGAGATCGCGGCGGAGGCGCTCGAGCGCGCGCTGCAGGCGCTCTGCCGCGGCGGGAGCTGGCGCGGGGTCGCGCGCGGGCTCGCGTGGAGCGTCGTCACCGCCGGCGACCGGAGCGCCGCCTCGATCGAGGCGCTCGCCGACACAGCCGAGGCCCTGCTCGCCTCCCTGATCGACGACGCGCTCTGGTCGGTCGAGCAGGCGGCGGTCCGCGCGTGGCAGGAGCTCCTCGAAGCGCGGCCGGGCGACACGGAGGGCGCGCTCGCCGCGGCCCGGCTCGACGCCGCCGAGGAGAGCGCGCGCCTGCTCGAGGCCGCCTCCGGCCGCGTGGTCGAGGCGCTCCTCGCGCGCACTCGGCGCGCGGCGTAGAGACGCTCTGGTAGACACCGGCGGTGTCCCGGCGCGGGTGGCTGCTCTTCGGAGCGATGTGCGTGATCTGGGGTGTCCCGTACCTCCTGATCCGCGTCGCCGTGCGCGAGGTGACTCCGGCGACGCTCGTCTTCCTGCGCACGGGCGGGTCGGCGCTCCTCCTGCTGCCGCTCGCGGCGGCCAGGGGCGAGCTACGCCCGGCGCTCGCGCGCCGGCGCGCCCTGCTCGCGTTCGCCGCCGTCGAGATCGCGGTGCCCTGGCTTGCGCTCGCGAGCGCGGAGCGCCGCGTCTCGAGCTCGCTCGCGGCGCTCTTGATCGGCGCCGTGCCGTTCGTGAGCGCGGTCCTCGCCGCGTCGAGCGGCCACGAGCGGCTCGGGCCGCGCCGGGTGGGCGGCCTGGCCGTCGGGCTCGCGGGCGTGGCGGCGATCGTCGGGTTCGACCTCGGCCGCACGAGCGGGATCGGCCTCGCGGAGACGGCGGTCGTTGTCGCGGGCTACGCGACCGGGCCGTGGCTCCTCGCGCGCTACCTCCGCGACCTCCCGAGCCTCGGCGTGATCGCCGCGTCCGTCGCGCTCGGCGCCGCGGTCTACGCTCCCGTCGCGGCGCTGCAGCTCCCGGACGCGGTCCCGTCCGCAAGCGCGCTCGCGTCGATCGCCACGCTGACCGTCCTCTGCACGGCGGTCGCCTTCGTGCTCTTCTTCGAGCTGATCGCCGAGGCGGGCCCGGTGCGCGCGACCGTCATCACCTACGTGAACCCGGCGGTCGCGGCGCTGCTCGGCGTCGCCGTGCTCGACGAGGCGTTCACGCCCGGGATGGGAGCCGGCTTCGCGCTCGTGCTGGCCGGGTCGGTGCTCGCGACCGGCGCGGCGCGTCAGCCGGCGGTCGCCGAGCCCTGAGCGGCGCGGGCGCGCGCCTCCTCGAGCACGCGGTCGGCCTCGGAGCGGTTGCCGAAGCCGTACGTCGTCACCTTCCCCTCGTGCTCGAGGTCCTTGTAGACCTGGAAGAAGTGCTCGATCTCGTCGCGGAGCCCGGCGGGCACGTCGTGGATGTCGGCCAGACGGCCCCAGGAGGGGTCGGCGAGCGGCACGCAGATGAGCTTCTCGTCGGGCCCCTTCTCGTCGGCCATGTGGAAGACGCCGATCGGGCGCACGCGGATGCGGCAGCCCGGGAAGGTCGGGTCGCTCACGAGCACGAGCGCGTCGAGCGGGTCGCCGTCCTCGGCCAGCGTCCCCTCGACGAAGCCGTAGTCGGCCGGGTAGCTCATCGAGGTGAAGAGCCGCCGGTCGAGCACGATCCCGCCGAGCGCGGCGTCCCACTCGTACTTGTTGCGCGACCCGCCCGGGATCTCGACGAAGACGATCGTGCCGGCGGTCACAGCTTCGCCATCACGTGCTTGATCTGCGTGTAGTCCTCGAGCGAGTAGGCGGAGAGGTCCTTGCCGTAGCCGGACTGCTTGTAGCCGCCGTGCGGCATCTCGGAGACGAGCGGGATGTGGTCGTTGATCCAGACGGTCCCGAACTGGAGCCTGCGGGCGGCGTCGAGCGCCCGGGAGACGTCGCGCGTCCAGACCGAGGCGGCGAGCCCGTAGGGGACGTCGTTCGCCCACGCGATCGCCTCGGCGTCCGAGGCGAAGCGCTGCACGGTGACGACCGGGCCGAACACCTCGCGCTGGACGATCTCGTCCTGCTGGCCGACGTCCGTGACGACGGTCGGGGTGACGAAGAAGCCGCGCGAGCCGTTCGTGCCGCCGCCGGTGAGGACGGTCGCGCCGCGTGCGCGCTCGAGGAAGCCGAGCACCCGCTCCTGCTGGGCTGCGGAGATCACCGGCCCCATCTCGACGGCCTCGTCCTCGCCCGGGTCGCCCACCCGGAGCGACTCGACCGCCGGCACGAGCTCCTCGAGCAGGCGGTCGTACACCTTCGGGCCGGCGAGGACCCGGGACGCGGCGGTGCAGTCCTGGCCCGAGTTCCAGTAGCCGGCGACCTTGATCCCCTCGGCGGCCGCGGCCGGGTCGGCGTCGTCGAAGACGACCACCGGCGCCTTGCCGCCGAGCTCGAGGTGGACGCGCTTGAGCGTGTCGGCGGCGTTGCGGGCGACGATCTTCCCGGTCTCGACGTCGCCGGTGAGCGAGACGAGGCGCACGTCCGGGTGCGTGACGATCCGCTCCCCGACCGGGACGCCGTCGCCGGTGACGACGTTGAGCACCCCGGGCGGGAGGACGTCCTGCGCGAGCTCCGCGAGGCGAAGGAGCGAGAGCGGCGTCTGCTCCGAGGGCTTCAGCACCGAGACGTTGCCGGCCGCGAGCGCGGGCGCGAGCTTCCAGACCGCCATCATCAGCGGGTAGTTCCAGGGCGCGATCCCGCCGACCACGCCGAGCGGCTCGCGCCGGATCATCGACGTGTAGCCGCGCATGTACTCGCCGGCGCTCTTCCCCTCGAGCAGCCGCGCCGCGCCCGCGAAGAAGCGCAGGTTGTCGGAGCAGACGGGCATCTCGTCGCGCGCGTAGGAGAGCGGCTTGCCCACGTTCCGGGACTCGATCCGCGCCAGCTCCTCGGCGTTCGCGTCGACCAGGTCGGCGAGCTTCAGGAGGAGCTCCGCGCGCTCGCCGGGCGTCGAGTCGAGCCAGCCCGGGAGCGCCTGCTTCGCGGTCTCGACGGCGGCGTCGACGTCCTCGGCCGTGCAGGCGGGCACCTGCGCGATCGCCTCGCCCGTCGCGGGGTTGAGCACGTCCATCAGGGCGGTCATTCCGTGCGAAGGATCCCACTCTCGCGGGTCAGGCGCTGCGCCAGGGCGACCGGGACGATCGTCACGGCCAGAATGATGAAGACGACGACGTTCACCTGCGGCAGCTGCTGGCCGAGCCGGATCTGGCCGAAGATCCAGATCGGGAGGGTGTTCTGGGCGCCGGCGGTGAAGGTGGTGACGATCACCTCGTCGAAGGAGAGGGCGAAGGCCAGGAGGCCGCCCGAGATGAGCGCGGTCGAGATCGTCGGGAGCGTCACGAACCGGAAGGTCTGGAGGCCGTCGGCGCCGAGGTCCATCGACGCCTCCGCGAGCGACCCCGGCACGCGCCGCAGGCGTGCGAGCACGTTGTTGTAGACCACGACGACGCAGAAGGTCGCGTGGCCGATCACGATCGTCCAGAGGCCGAAGTCGAGCTTCCAGAAGGTGAAGTACGAGTTGAGCGCCATCCCCGTGATGATCCCGGGCAGCGCGATCGGCAGCACGAGCAGGAACGAGACCGACTCGCGCCCGAAGAAGCGGAAGCGGTGGACGCCGAACGACGCCGCCGTGCCGAGGACGAGCGCGAGCGCGGTCGCGAGCGCGGCCGCCTTCAGCGAGAGCCAGAGCGCCCGCTGCATGTCGCCGTCGTGGATCGCCGGCCCGAACCAGCGGGTCGTCAGGCCGGCGATCGGCCAGCTCTGCACGTTCGAGGAGTTGAACGCGTACAGGCAGATCACGCCGATCGGCACGTAGAGGAACGCGAGCACGAGCGCCGCCCAGACGGCGAGCGCGATCCGGGTGCCGCGCGACTCCACCTACAAGGCCTCGAACGCGCCGAGCCGGCGCGCGACCACGAGGTAGGCGCCCATCACGACCACCGGGACGACCGCGAACGCGGCGCCGAACGGGAGGTTGCTCGACTGGTTGACGGAGTCGTAGACCACGTTGCCGATGAACTGGCTCGACGCGCCGCCGATCAGCACCGGTGTGATGTAGTCGCCGAGGGTAAGCGAGAAGGTGAAGATCGAGCCGGCGACGACGCCCGGCAGCGCCAGCGGCAGGACGACCGTCCGCAGCGTGCGGAAGCCCTTCGCGCCGAGGTCGCGAGAGGCCTCGAGGTACGAGTGCGGGATCCGCTCGAGCGCCGCGTAGACGGGCAGGATCATGAACGGGAGCCAGATGTAGGAGAAGACGATCCACATCGCGGTGTTCGAGTAGGCGATCCCGGCCGACGGCAGGCCGAGGCCGTGGAGCGTCCAGTTGAGGAGGCCGTCGGAGTTGAGGATCAGCCGCCAGGAGTAGACGCGGGCGAGGTAGGACGCCCACAGCGGCAGCAGCACGAGCACGAACAGGACCGCGCGCGTGCGCGGCCGCGCGATCCTCGCCATGAAGTACGCGAACGGGAACGCGATCACGGCGTCCGTGACCGTCACGGCCGCGGCGATCCCGATCGTCCGCAGCGCGACCGTGCGGTACGTCGACTCGTGCCAGAGCGTGCTGAAGTTGCCGGTCGTCCACTCGTGGACGAGCCGGCCGGTGAAGGCGTCGACGCCCCAGAACGCCGAGACGAAGAGGACGACGAGCGCCGCGACGTAGAAGAAGCCGAACGCGCCGACCGGCGGGGCGAGGAGGCCGAGCCCGCGCAGCCACGGGCGGCGGAAGAGCGCGCCGCCGACCCGGCGGCGCGCCCTCCCGAGCGCACCTAGCCCTTGAGCCGCGTCCAGGCCTGCTGCCACTTCGTGTAGTCCATGCAGTCGTTCTTCCCGTTGCCGCAGTCGGCGATCGGGGTCTTCCAGAAGTAGATCTGCTTGAAGTACGCGAGCGGCGCGTCGGCGTGGTACTGCTTGCACGAGCCCTTCGAGAGCTTGTCCATCCACGCGCAGGCCTTGCTGTTCACGGGCGTCTCGCCGAAGTAGATCGCCTGCTGCGCCTGCACCTTCGGCGTCGAGATCCAGGCGAGCCACTTGTAGGCGCAGTCGAGGTTCTTCGTCTTCGCCGACACCATCCAGGTGTCGAGCCAGCCCGTCGCCCCCTCCTTCGGGATCAGGTCGGCGACCGGCGCCTTCGCCGCCTTGAGCGTGTTCGTCTGGTACGGCCAGGACGCGCCGATCCAGGCGTCGCCGTTCTTGAACAGGTCGATCTCGTCGGAGGCGAGCGCCCAGTACTTCTTGATCAGCGGCTTCTGCTGCTCGAGCAGGTCGATCGTGGCCGCGAACTGCTTCGCGTTCAGCTCGTACGGGTCCCTGATCCCGAGGCTCGGCTTCGTCTTCATCAGGTAGAGCGCGGCGTCGGCGATCTGGATCGGGTTGTCCGGGACCGTCACCTTGCCCTTGTACTTCGGGTCGTAGATCGCGCCCCACGACCTCGGCGCCGGCTTCACCTTCTGGGTGTTGTACAGGAGCGTGTTCGGGCCCCACTGGAGCGAGATTCCGTAGTGCTTGCCGTCGACGGTGTTGTTCGGCGGCGAGCGGAACGCGCCGTTGAAGTTCTTGAAGTCCGGGATCCTCGCCGGGTCGACCGGCTGGACGTCCTTGCCGTAGATCAGGCGCAGGCTGGCGTCGCCCGAGGCGGAGACAAGGTCGTACTGGCCGCCCCCGCCCGACCGCATCAGCGTCACCATCTCGTCCGAGGACCCCGCGTACTTCGCGTGCACGGTGCAGCCCGACTGCTTCTCGAACGGCTTCACCCACTGCGCCTGCGTGTAGCCCTCCCACGCGATCATGTTCAGCGTCCCGGCGCCCGCGCGCGTGACGCCGGCCGCGGGAAACGCGAGCCCGACCGCCGCCGCGGCGAGCACGAGCCACGTCGTCCTCATCTGCCCTCCCCTGGTAGCTGGAATGCGTCCTCCGGACGCCACGAGACCCCGACGCGCTCGCCCCGCGCGAGCGCGCGGCCGTTCGACTGCTGCACCACCGTCAGGCGCTCCCCGCGGTCGGTCCGCAGGAGGTAGCGCGTGAACGCGCCGACGAAGACGGCGTCGTCCACCGTCGCCTGCTCGCCCCCGCCGCCGAGCACGATCCGCTCCGGGCGCACGCACACGCGCCGGCCCTCGCGCTCGACGATGTTCGAGGTGCCGACGAAGCCGGCCACGAACTCGGTCGCCGGCCGGTCGTAGACCTCCGCCGGCGCGCCGACCTGCTCGACGCGGCCGTGGTTGAACACGGCGATCCGGTCGCTCATCGTGAGCGCCTCCTCCTGGTCGTGCGTGACGTAGAGGAACGTCATCCCGAGCTCGCGCTGGAGCGACTTCAGGAACACCTGCATCTCCTGGCGCAGCTTGAGGTCGAGCGCGCCGAGCGGCTCGTCGAGGAGCAGGACGCGCGGCGAGTTCACGATCGCCCGCGCGAGCGCCACCCGCTGCCGCTGGCCGCCCGAGAGCTGCACGGGCTTGCGGCCGCCGAGGCCCTCGAGGCGTACCGTGTGCAGCACCTCCTCGACGGCCCGGGCGCGCTGGGCGCGGCCGACGCCCCTCACCCGCAGCCCGTAGGCGACGTTCTCGGCGACCGTCATGTGCGGGAAGAGCGCGTAGTCCTGGAACACGGTGTTGACGTCGCGCGCGTACGGCGGCGTCCGGGTGATGTCGGCGCCCGCGAGCCGGATCAGGCCGGCGTCGGGCTGCTCGAAGCCGCCGACGAGGCGCAGCGTCGTCGTCTTCCCGGAGCCCGACGGGCCGAGCAGCGTGAAGAACTCGCCCCGGCCGACCGCGAGCGAGACGTCGTCGACCGCGACCACGTCCCCGTAGGCCTTCCGCGCCCCCACGAGCTCGACGTCGGCGGCGAGGCCCCGTCCCGCGAGCACGTCCGTCCCGGCCGCGTGCTCCTGAGCGCGCATGGAGGCCCATCATAGGCCGGGCCGGGAAACGCAGGAAGCGGCAGATCCGTTGCAGGACCGTGCTGCGACGCGTCCAGGAGCCGGGCGGCGGGGAGCCGGCCGCCCGCCGGGCCCTCGTCGCGACCTCCGTCGCCGTGGGCGTCGTCGCGCTCGCGCTCGCGCTGTGGAAGCTGAAGCTCGTCGTCGCGCTCGTGTTCGTCGGCACGACCTTCGCCGCGGCGATGCGGCCGGGGGTGGAGGCCCTCGCCCGCAGGCGCGTGCCCCGCTCCGTCGGGGTGCTCCTGCACTACGCCGTCCTCGCGGGCCTCGTCGCGCTCTTCCTCTCCTTCGTCGTCCCGCGGCTCGTGACGGAGGTCCAGGCCGCGATCGACGCCGCGCACTCGCACCCGGGTGTGCACGGCGTCAAGGGCCGGCTGCTCGACGCGCTCCAGCGGCGGCTGAACGAGCTCCCTCACGCGGAGGGGCTCTGGCGCGCCGCGCTGACCGCGGGCGAGGAGGCGGTCAAGGTGCTCGTGGGCGTCCTGTTCACGCTCGCGACGGCCGCGTACTGGGTCTTCGAGCGCGACCGCTTCGTCGACTTCGTGACGAGCTTCGTCCCGCGGCCGAAGCGCAAGAAGGTGCGGGACACCTGGGAGCTCGTCGACCTCAAGCTCGGCGCCTTCGTACGCGGCCAGCTGCTCCTCGTCACGCTCGTCGCGACCGTCGTCTCGACCGCGTTCTTCCTCGTCGGCGAGCCCTACTGGCTGCTGCTCGGGATCGCCGTCGCCCTGCTCGAGATCCTCCCCGTCGTCGGCCCCCTGGCGGCGCTCGTGCTCGCGGTCGGCGCCGGCATGACCGAGTCGTGGCGCACGGCCGCGCTCGCGGGCGGCGCCCTCCTCCTGATCCGGGTGGTCCAGGACTACGTCGTCAACCCGCGCGTCCTCGGCGGCGTGGTCGGGCTCTCGCCCCTGCTCGTGCTCGTCGCCGTCTCGGCGGTGGGGGTCGTGCTCGGCCCCTTCTACGTGCTGGTGGCCGTGCCGCTCTCGTCCCTCCTCGTCACGGTGATGCAGGTGGTGGTGATGGGCGTCGAGCCGGCCGAGGAGGAGGTGCCGACGGTGCTCCTGCCGGCCAAGGAGACCGAGACCTGACGAGGCGGAGCGACGAGACCTGGATCCCGAGCGCGAGCGCGAGCGCGAGCGCGTAGGCGCCGGCGAGCGGAAGCCGCGTGAGGACGAGCGCGAGCGTGCACGCGAAGCCCATCAGGGCGAAGAGGCCGGCGAGCAGGCCGCGGAAGACCGCGACCGCGGCGCCCGGCCCGCCCGCGCGGTGCGCGAAGACGGCGAGGAGGGTCGAGAGGAGCGGGTACGTGGTCGCGACCCCGCTCGGGCCGGGCCCGAGCGTGGGCGCGAGCGTCGTGACGAGGAGGACGAGCGCGGTCGCGAGCGCCATCCGCAGCGGCAGGTCGCCGCGCACGCCCGCCGCGGCCGGCGGAACCCGCTCGGCGGGGAGCGCGCGCAGGCCGAGCGCGAGCGCCGCGAGCGAGGCGGCGGCGACGAGCCAGAGCGGGTGGCGCTCGGCGGCCAGGGCGGCGCCGGCCGCGGCGAAGGCGGCGGTGCCCGCGGCGACCGCGGGCGCGGAGCCCAGCCCGCGCCGGCAGGCGGCCGCGTAGCCGAGCGCGAACGCGGTCTGCGCCCCGACCCCCGCCGCGAGCCCGGTCGCGGCCCGCGCGGCGAAGCCCGCCCCGTGGGCGAGCGTCAGGAAGAGGACGACCGGCCCGGCCGTGACCGGGAGCCCGATCAGCCAGCCGCCGACGGCCGGCCCGAAGCGCCGCGCGGCGAGCGTGGCGGCGGCGACCACGGCGGGCGTGATCGTGAGCTCGAGCGCGAGGATCCCCACGCCCGAAGCGTGCCAGCGGTCAGGCGGCGGCGCGAACCGAGCGGCGGGCGCGGTGGAGGAGGGTCTCGACCGCGGCGAGCGAGAGCCCGAGCTCCGAGGCGATCTCGGCGTAGCCGAGCCCCTGCCACTCGCGCAGGAGCAGGGCCCGGCGCTGCCGCGCCGGCAGCCCCTGCACCGCCTCCGCGAGGTCGACGATCCGGTCGCTCTCGCGCTCCGGGGCCGCGAGCGTGTCGTCGATCGCCACCGGCGTCTCGACCCGCCGGCGCCGGAACGCCGACCTCCGCCGGGTCAGGCACACGTTCTCGGCGATCTTGAACAGCCACGCCTCCTCGCAGACCGGGAGGACGCCGCGCTCGAGCCCGCGGAACGCGTTCAGGAAGGTCGACTGCAGCGCGTCCTCGGCGTCCTGGCGGTCGCCGAGCCGGGCCAGGCAGAACCCGTAGATCCGCCGCCCGTAGCGGTGGAAGAGCTCCTCCGTCCGGGCTCCCGGCGCCGTGCCCGCCATCGCCCGCTTCTTCCCGGCCGGGCGCCCGGTCGCCTCGCCCGCGCGGCCAATCCTTACGAGACCTTTGCCGACTCCTTACGTCGTGTTCGCTCCGCGGGCGAAGCCCAGCCGGACCTCGTGGGCTCCCGCCGGGAGGCGCAGGGTGAAGCCCCCGCCGGGGTTCGCGACCGGATCGGCCGCGAGGGCGGCGCCGTCCAGCTCGACCGCGGAGGGCCGCCGGGAGACGACCGCCCACGCCGTCGCGGGCGCCGAGTACGAGAGCTCGAGCGAGGCCGCCGTCGCGCGCTCCGAGCGCAGCTCCCCTGCGAGGCGCAGGAGGGCGGGGCGCTCGTCCTGCCCCGCCGACCACGCGAGCGCGTGCCGGCCGGCCGGGATCAGCGCCCGCCCGCCCGCCGCAGGCCACGGGGCGCCGTCGACCGCGAGCCGCCCCAGCGAGGGAGAGGGCGAGCTCACGGCCACGCTCCAGGGCGCGGAGACGACGCCGTCGCGCGTCGACGCGGCGGCGCCCGCCGCCGCGGCGAGCCGGTCGAGGTCGCCGGGGAGGACCGTCGCCGCGGAGTACACGGCCAGGCGGCCGGTGCTCCGCGCCGCCGCGGCGACGGACAGGTCGAGCTCGGCGCCGGTCATGGTCGCGGTCGGGTAGGCGTACTCGCGCGGGACGACGTTCAGGTCGAAGAGCAGGCGGCCGCTCGGCATCAGCGCCGCCGTCCGCCGCGAGAGCTCGTCGTAGCGGGCCGGCCCGCGCGTCCACGCGGTGTAGGGGTCCTCCACCTGGAGGCTCGCCCCGGCCGCGCGCGCGACCTCCGCCAGCCGCCCGACGTCGCTCCCGACCCGGCGGCCGAGCGCCGGGTCGAGCCGGTCGTCGATCACGGTCAGCTCGAGGTCGAGCGCGGGGTCGAGCGACCGGATTCGCCCGAGGAGCTCGCGGGCGAGCCGGGCGACGAGGCCCTCCCGGAAGTCGAGCCACGCCTCCGGCTCGGCGGCCGGGTCGCGGCCGAACTCGGCGAGCGCCGCCGCGGACCACGGGACGGCGGGCGAGGGGTAGTAGAGCTCGGCGACGTCGACGCCGTCGAAGTCGTGGCGGGCGAGCAGGTCGCGCCAGACGCCCCAGGCGAGCTCGAAGCAGGGCGGATCCTCGAGGGCGAGGAGCCGCCGCCAGTCGTCCACCGCCTCCCCGCCGGCGCTCGTCCGCTCGCGGCACTCGGGGTGCTGCGTCCAGGAGGCGAGCGAGACGAACGGCGGCTCGAGCCACGCGTAGACGAGGACGCCGCGGGCGTGCAGCGCGTCGATCAGGCGGTCGTAGGGGTAGTTGGCCGCCGGGTCGAGGAAGTCGGAGTTCCACCCGGCGAGGAGCACCGCCCGCACGCCGCGGAGGCGGGAGGCGAGCTCCTCGACGCCGAGCGAGGTCGTGCCCGGGTCGAGGTACACCTCGACCGCCTCCCGCCGCGGCCCCGGCGGCGCCCCCGTGGCGGCCGCGGCCTCGCGGCCGAGCAGCGGCAGCGCCTCCCAGCCTCCGAGACCGCCCGCGAACGGGTCGAGGCCGGCCGCGAGCACGCGCCCCTGCCCGAGCCGGGCGCTCGCGAGCACGACCGAGGGGCCGTTCCGGGCGAGCGGCTCGAAGCCGCGGAGCGCCGGCGAGGCGCGGAGCGGCGTGACGGCGCGGGCGGCCGGCCAGCGCACGAGGCCGGCGACCCCGCGCTCGCGCACCGCCCGCACGGAGCGCGACGGCCCGAGCCGGAAGCCGAGCGCGCGCAGGAGCTCCGGGTCGGCGGTGACGAGGCGGCCGCCGGCGGCGACGGCCGCGCGCACCCGCTCGCGGGCGGCGGCGTCGAGCGCCGCCCCGGCCGGGACGACGAGCGCTCCGCGCGCGAGCCCGTCGGCGAGCGGGCCCGCCCGCGCCGAGGCGCCGCCCGCGCGCAGGAGCGAGACCCAGCCCGCCGCGCCCGGCGCGGCGACGACCACCGCCGGCAGGCTCCCGGCCGGCGGCCCGGGCCCCCGCCCGGCGCCGGCGCCGGACACGACCAGGCCGACGGCGAGGAGGGTCGAAGCCAGCACGGTCGGCGGTCGGCGGCGCACGGACGTCCTCGCCCCACACCCTCCGCCGGCGGCCGCCCGCCGGCATCCGGGCGGGCGCCGAGGCGCCTTCGGCCGAGTACGGATCCGGCCGCCTCCTCCGTAATTCGCCGAACCGGCGTCTACGCCGACCCCCGATGCGGCCGGCGCCCGGCCGGCGCCAGATGTGGGTATGCGGCTCCCCGGCATCCTCGCGGCCTCGCTCGGGGCGCTCGCGCTCGCGGCCGCCGCTCCTCCCGCGGGCGCCGCCGGCCGCGTCCGCGCGGTCACCGTCGACCCGTCCGACTACCTCGCGAGCGTTCCGGACGCGAGCGCGTTCGCCCGCACGCTCGTCGCGCGGCTCGCGTCCAGCGGGGTCGACCGGATCTACCTGAACGCCTACAACGTCGAGTACGGCGCCTACTACCGCACCTCGTACCGCTTCAGCGAGGAGAGCGCCTACGGGCGGCAGGACCTGCTCGGCAAGCTCCTCGCCGCGGCGCACGCGCGCGGGATCGAGGTCTACGCGGCCCTCTACGACCACCAGCACCGGGGCGCCTGGGAGGCCCGGCCCGGCTGGCGGGAGCAGACCCGGACGGGGGGCGACTACAACCCGCCCGTCACCGACATCCAGTACTACCTCTCGCCGGGCAACCCGGCGGCGGTCGCCTGGTGGCACGGCTTCCTCCGCGACCTGCTGCGCCGCTACCCCGACCTCGACGGCGTCGAGCTGCGCGAGCCGATCGTCAACTGGTGGGGCACGACCGCCGACTACAACCCGGCCGCGACGCGCGCCTTCGAGCGGGCGCACCCGGGCGCGCCGCTCGGCGGCGCGACCTGGCGGCGCTTCCGCGCCGAGACGCTGACGCGCTTCCTGCACGGCGAGGTCGCGCTCGTCCACCGGGAGGGGCGCAGGGCCGAGGTGACGACGGTCGCCGACACCTACGGCGACGGCCGGCTCATGTCGGCCGCCTCGGCGGCGTGGGAGGTCGGGTTCGACCTCGACGGGCTGCTCGCCGGCCCGCAGCGCCCCGACGCGGTCAAGGTCGAGCTGATCTGGCAGCAGTGGGCGGCCCTGTACGGGCGCGTCGCCTTCACGCCCGAGTGGACGCGCGCGGCCGCGAAGGCGTTCCTCGCCCAGGTGCGGGGGCGGGCCCCGGTGATCGTGCACGTCGAGCTGACGGAGTTCGGCCGCGTCCCGCTCTCGGTCGGCGAGTTCGCCCGCACCCTCGGGGCGGCCGACCTGCCGGGGGCGGCGGGCGTCGACTTCTACAGCGCCGCGCTCGCCGACGCGAAGCGGGCCTGGCCGGCCGTGCGCGCGGCCTACGGCGGGAACGCCGCCCGGAAGACGCAGCCCTGGATCGAGCGCGACCGCCGGGCGCTCGTCCTCTACGACGCCGGGCCGGGCGCCGCGCCGGCCGAGACCGCGCCCGCGGCGATCGCCCGCACGGAGCTCCTCAACCTGCTCGGGCACTTCGACGTCAAGTGGGAGACGGCCCCCGTCGAGCGCTACCGCCGCGGCGGGCTCGCCGGCTACGACGCCGTCTTCTACCTCGGCTCGGTCTACGGCAACGCGCCGCAGGCGTTCCTCTCCGACGTCTCCGTCTTCGGCGGGACGGTCGTGTGGGTGGGCGAGAACCTCTTCCAGCTCGCGGCGAGCGGCGTCGAGCTGCCGCTGGCCCAGCCGACGCAGCGCTTCGAGACCCGCTACGACCGCGTCCGTCTCGCGGGCGCGACCCTCCCGGCCCGGGGCGAGGCGATCCCGACCGCCGCACGCCGCGGCGCGCGCGTGCTCGCCACGCTGGCCGGCCCGGGCGGCCGCACGAGCGCCTACGTCGTCCGCCGGGCGCGCTTCTACTACGTCGCCGGCTCGCCCTTCTCGTTCCTCGCCGACGGCGGCGTCCTCAACGGCCGCTACCTCGCCTTCGCCGGCCTGCTCGGGGACATGCTCGGCGTGCCCGAGCGGCGGGCGCCGCTCCGGGCGCTCCTGCGCGTCGAGGACGTGAACCCGCTCACCCCGCCGGCCGCCGTCCGCGCCGCCACCGGCGCGCTCGCGGCGGCGCGCGCGCCGTTCTCGATCTCGGTGACGCCGTTCTACGTCGACCCGCGCCGCAGGCTGCGCGTGTCGCTCTCGCAGCGGCCCGCGCTCGTGGACGCGCTCCGCGACGCCGTCGCGCACGGCGGGTCGATCGTCCTGCACGGCGGCACGCACCAGCTCCGGGGTCGCACCGGCGTCGACGCCGAGTTCTGGGACCTCGCGAACGGCGGCGGCGTGCGGCGGGACGGCGAGGCGTTCGTCCGGCCCCGGGTCGAGCGCGCGCTCGCGGAGCTCTGGGCGAACGACCTGCACCCGCTCGCGTGGGAGACGCCGCACTACCTCGCGACCGCCTTCGACTACGGCCTCTTCGACGACTACTTCTCGACCTCGTTCGAGCGCCGCGTCTACGGCACCTGGCTGGGCTCCGCCTACCAGCAGCCGCTCCCGTTCCCCGTCGCGAGCGACGTGTACGGCGCGCACATCCTGCCCGAGAACCTCGGCTACGTGGCCGCGGGCGAGCGGGACGCTGACGCGCTCGTCGCGAACGCCCGCGCGCTGCGGGTCGTGCCGGGCGCGGTGGCCGGCGGCTTCGTCCACGTCGGCACGAGCCCGGAGACGGTCGCGCGGCTCGTGCGGCGGCTGCGGGCGCTCGGCTACCGCTTCGCCGACCTCGCCGCCTTCGCGAACGCCGTCGAGGGCCCGCGCCGCGCCGAGCTCACGGGCGGCGGCACGGCCTCGCTGCCGGTGCCGAGCGGCTGGTACCTGCAGGAGCGGGTGCTCGACCGGGCCGGCCGGGTCGTGCGCGCGAGCGTCACGCGCTACCCGAGCTACGCGCGCGTCTCCCGCTCGGGCGCCGCCGCACCTCGCGGCGGGATCGTCTCGGTCCGGGTGCTCACCCCGGCCGAGGGGAAGGCGCTCGCGGCGAGCCCGGCGAGCGCCGTCGTCCCGCAGGGCGAGCCCGGGCGCTCGCTCGGATCGCTGGTCGTCCACGTCCTGCTCGGCGCCGCGATCGGGGGGCTCGGGCTGCTCGCGCTCGCCTACGTCCTCCTGCTGCGGCGGTGGAGATCGCCGTGACCGAGCTCCTCTTCCTCGTCTCGCTCGTCCTGATCTGGGTCTCGGTCCTGCACGCGCTCTCGCTCGCGCTCGCCGGCGCGGTGCTCTCCCGCGGGCCGCGCGCGCGGCCCCGCTGGCCCTCCGCGCCGGAGGGCGAGTGGCCCAGCGTGACGCTGCTCGTCCCGGCGCACGACGAGGCGCTCGTGATCGAGCGCTCGCTCGAGCGCTACCTCGCGCTCGACTACCCGCGCGACCGGCTGCGGGTGGTCGTCGTCGACGACGGGTCGACGGACGGCACGGGCGAGCTCTGCGACCGGGTGGCGGCGCGCGACGCCCGGCTCACCGTCGTCCACGTCCCGCCGGGCGAGGGCGGGCGCGGGAAGCCGGCGGCGCTGAACCGCGCCCTCCCCCTCTGCGGCAGCGAGCTCGTGGCCGTGTACGACGCCGACAACCGGCCGCGCGCCGACGCGCTGCGCTGGCTCGTCGCCGACTGGCTCGCGGGCGGCCACGCCGCCGCGATCGGCCGCATCGTGAAGGTGAACCGGCGGCGGCGCCTGCTCTGCCGGCTCTCGTCGCTCGACTTCGCCGCCTTCGAGTGGTCGTACCAGGCGGGACGGGCGCGGCTCTACGACGTCGTCCTGCTCCCCGGCACGAACTACGTGATCGACGCCGCCGTGCTGCGGGCGCTCGGCGGCTGGGACCCCGCGGCGCTGACCGAGGACCTCGAGCTCTCGGTGCGCCTCTACTGCGCGGGCCACCGGGTCTCGTTCGTCCCGGAGGCCGTCTCGGAGGAGCAGGACCCGGAGCAGCTCCGCGTCTGGGTCAGGCAGCGCACGCGCTGGCTCCTCGGCGCCTACTACGTCCTCTTCGCGCGCACGGGGACGATCCTGCGGTCGCGGCGGCTGCGCGCCTACGTCGTCTTCTGGGAGCTCTTCCACCTCTACGGCACCTTCCTGCTCGCGCTCGCCGTGTCGCAGACGCTCTTCTGGGCGGGCGTGGCGGGGCTCTGGCGGCTGGACACGGCCGGACCTCTGCCCGCGCTCTGGCTCGCGGCGCTCGCGGTCTACGTCGCCACGCTGCAGGTCGTCGAGGCGCTCGAGCTCGAGGACAGCTGGCGCACCCCGCTCCTCGCCGTGCTCATGTACCTCGTCTACAGCCCGCTCTGGCTGTTCGTCTTCGCCCGCGGGCTCTGGCTCTACCTCTTCCGCAGGCGCCGGGTGACGTGGGCGAAGACGCCGAGGACGAGCCCGTGAGGCCGGGCGGCGGCACCGGGCTCCGCCTGCTCGCCCTGCTCGGCACCCGCCCCGAGGCGGTGAAGCTCGTCCCGATCGTGCGCGCCGCCGGGCGGCACGGCGACGTGAGCGTGCGCCTCGTCGCCACCGGCCAGCACCCGGCGCCGATGCTCGAGGTGCTCGACCGGTTCGGCCTCGCCCTCGACGGGGCGGCGGCGCCCTTCGGGACCGGCCGCTCCCTCTCCGAGCTCGCGGCGGGGTCGCTCCTCGGGCTCGCGGGCGTGCTCGAGTCGGCTCGGCCGGACGTCGTCCTCGTGCAGGGCGACACGACCTCGGCGTTCGCCGGCGCCCTCGCCGCCTTCCACGCCGGCGTGCCGGTGGCCCACGTCGAGGCCGGCCTGCGCACGCACGACCCGGCCCGGCCCTTCCCTGAGGAGATGAACCGCCGCCTGATCGACGCCCTCGCGACCCACCTCTTCCCGCCCACCGCGCTCGCGGCCGCGAACCTCGCCGCGGAGGGGCTCGCGGGGCCCGAGACGTTCGTGACCGGCAACACGATCGTGGACGCGCTCAGGGCCATCCTCGCCGCGGGCGGCGCCCGCGCCGGCGGACCCGCCGGGGCGGCGCTGGACGACCCGCGCTGGGCGCGGCGCGTGCTCGTCACGGCGCACCGGCGCGAGAGCTGGGGAGCGCCGATGGACGCGCTCGCCGCCGGGATCGCCGACGCCGCCCGCGGCGCGCCGGACGCGCTCTTCCTCGTCCCGCTCCACCCGAATCCGCTCGTCCGCCGCTCCTTCGCGCTCCCGGACGCTCCGCCCAACCTGGTCGTCGTCGACCCGCTCCCGTACGCGTCGTTCGTCGCGGCCCTCGCCCGCTCCGACCTCGCCCTCACCGACTCGGGCGGCGTGCTCGAGGAGGCGACCGCGCTCGGCAAGCCGGTGCTCGTCCTGCGCGAGCGGACCGAGCGGCCGGAGGCGCTCGAGGCGGGCCTGGCCAGGCTCGTCGGCGTCACGCGCGCCGGGGTCGCCGGCGCGGCGGCCGCGGCGCTCGCGTCGCTGCGCTCCGGCGTGCCCGCGCGTCCCTCGGACGTCTTCGGCGACGGGCGCGCCGGGGAGCGGACGGTGGCGTGGCTCCGCTGGCGCTACGGGCTGGCGGCGGGCCCGCCCGAGTGCTTCACGCCGTCCGCCGCGGCGCGGGACGTGGCAGCGGCGTGACCCGCACGTCCGCGAAGCGGGCGACCGCGTCCTCCTCGTAGAGCCCGACGGCGCCGCCCGGGAGCGGGGCCGAGTCGCGGTACCGCACGACCGGGACGCCGTCGACCGCCACCGCGACGACCGGGCCGGCGGCGGCGATCCTCACGCGTGCGCGGGCGCCGACCGGGAGCCGGGGCGAGCCGCCGGTGGCGAGGAAGACCTGGGCGTCGGAGCCCTGCTTCTTCCCGAGCTCCCAGCCGTTCGGCTTGAGGAGGAAGTAGTAGTAATCGTGCGGGCCCCGGTAGCGGAACACGACCCAGGCGGTCTCCCAGGGGTTGGGCGACGCCGCCCGGAGCTGCGCGACGGCGCCGAGCTCGAGGCGCAGGACGAAGTCGGCGAACGAGCGCCGCGAGGTGACGAGGCTCGAGTGCGTCTCGGCGGCGGTCAGCGGCCGTGCGCTCCGGAGCAGGGCCGCGCCGCCGGCGACCCGGGTCTCGCCCCAGACCTGCGTCCAGCGCGCGGGGTCGAGCCGCCCGCCGGCGAACCCGTCCCGGAGCAGCGCCGCGGAGGCGGTCGCGCGCGGCGCGCCGGCGCGGCCCGGGGCGGCGCCGGCGGTCGCGGCGCCGAGGCAGGCGAGCGCGAGCGCGGCGGCGAGCGCCGCGTGGCCGGCGCGGGCGGAGCGGCGGGCGCGGTCCCGCGCGGCGGACGTTCGATCGCTCACGGTACGCATATCGGCGGGAGGCGCCCCGGGCGCGAGCGCCGATGCTACCCGGCCGGGGGCTCTCGCCCCGCGGAGGGCGCCCCGCCCGGCGCCCGCAGCGGGTGGGGCGCGCCCGCCGCGCCCGCGTCCGCGTACCCCTCGGCCGCGAGCAGCTCGAGCACGCGGCGCCTCGCGGGGCCGGACAGCCTCGCCGCGTACCCGGCGAGGAGCGCGGCGAGCGCCCGGCGCTCCTCGGGCGTCAGCTCGCCCGCCTCGTCGGCGCCGCCGAGCGCGAGCGCGAGCGCGAGCGAGCGCAGGCGCCGTCTGCGCTCGCGCTCGCGCCACCGGGCGAGCCGCGCGCGCGCGGCGGCGAGCGCGAGCACGAGGCAGGTCGCGGCGACGGCCGCGCCGGCGGCGGTCGCAAGCCAGAGGGAGGCGTCCACGGAGCGCTCGCGCGCGGTATCGGCAGCCGCGCGCCGGCGCGCGACCGCAATTTCCCGCAGCGCGGGTCGCGGGCGCCGCGGATGCAGGGGCGGTCGCGCGTCCCGATGCTGGGCGGGAGGAGGAACGTGGAGCGTTCGACGGAGGCAGGAGAGGCGATCGCGATCGCGCCGCGGCGACCGGTGATCCTGGTCGCCGACGCCGATCCCGACGTGCTCGACCTGGTCGGGTTCCGCTTCGAGCGGGCCGGCTTCCGCGTGCTCCAGGCCGCCGACGGCCTGCGCGCGCTCGCGGTCGCCCGCGAGCACCGCCCCGACTGCGCCGTGCTCGACGTCCTCCTGCCGGGGCTCGACGGCCTCGAGGTGCTGCGGCGGCTGCGCGCCGACCCCGCGACGACGGGCCTGCCGGTCGTCCTCCTCTCGGCCCTGACGCGGGAGGCGGACGTCGTCCAGGGGCTCGAGCAGGGCGCCGACGACTACGTCCGCAAGCCCTTCGGCGTCCTCGAGCTCCTGGCGCGCGTGAACCGGCTCGTCGGCCGGCGCGAGCTCGGGCTCGCCGACCCCGAGCGGGCGTGGAGCCCGGCCGCGGCGCGGCGCGCGGCCCGCGGCGGCTGGGCGACGGGCCTCGGCACGTCGTGGACGGCTAGGTAGGTCATCCGGGCCGTCTGGTCGCCGGCGTCGAGTCGGGTTGTTCGTGTCGGGAGGCGGCGAGACGCCGTGGCGTGTCGAAGCCGCGGGGCGGCCGCGCTACGCCCGCAGCTCGCGGGCGAGGCGGACGAAGAGCGCCTCGAGCGCGAGCCCCGGCGCGAGGTTCAGCTCCTCGAGCCGCCGCCAGGTGTCGCGGACGGCCTCGGCGGCACGCTCGGCCCCGACGAGGCGCTCGCGGCTCGCGTCCGCGCGCAGCTCGTCGAGCCGGTCGACGTGGACGGCGGCGGCCTCGGCGCCGACGGCGACGACGACGAGGTCGCGGTACCAGGCGGCGAGCTCCTCGAGCTGCGCGAGCAGCTCCTCGCGCTCGGCTCCGCGCTGGGCGCGGCGGACGCGCTGCTCGGCCTCGCGGGCGGGCAGGTCGAGGCCGGAGATCCGCACCTCCTCGCGCTCGCGCGCCTCCTCCCCGCGGGCCCGCGCCGCCGCCGCGAGCTCGGCCGCCGCCGCGCCGGGGTCGAAGGAGGGGTCGTCGTAGACCGAGCGCGCGACCGCGAGCAGCGCCGCGCGGC
This sequence comes from Gaiellaceae bacterium, assembly GCA_035650615.1. Taxonomy (GTDB): domain Bacteria; phylum Actinomycetota; class Thermoleophilia; order Gaiellales; family Gaiellaceae; genus PALSA-600. The sequence continues at coordinate 66,737 of DASRHI010000010.1, forward strand.
GGGCCGCCTCGGCCGGGTCGAGCAGGCGCTCGACGCGGTCGAGCCGCCCCGCGGCGACGCGCACGATCGCCGTCCGCCGCTCCGGCGGGAGCTCCGGCGCCCGCGCGTCGACGAGCGCGCGCACCGCCCGCTCGGAGAGCCGCCGGAACGGCACGAGCTGGCAGCGCGACCGGATCGTCTCGGGAATCGGGCCGAGGTCGTCGGCCACGAGCACGATCACGGCGTAGGCCGGCGGCTCCTCGAGGTCCTTGAGGAGCGCGTCGGCGGCGTCCTCGTTCAGCAGGTGCGCGTCGAGGACGAGGTAGACCCGCCGGGCCGCCTCGAAAGGGCGCATGTGCAGGTCGCGGCGGAGCTCGCGGATCGCGTCGATGCGGATCATCTCGCCGAGCGCCTCGAGCTCGTAGAGGTCGGGGTGCACCTCCCGCGCCGTCCCGAGGAGCTCGCGTGCGAACGCGCGCGCGAAGCCGCGCTTGCCGACGCCGTGGGGGCCGTGGAAGAGGTAGGCGTGCGCGGGCCCTTCCGCGAGCGCGGCCGCCAGGAGCCGCTTCGCCTCGGCCTGCTCGCTAAAGCGCTCGAACGTGGTCGCGGACACGGGCCGCGATCTCCTCGGACGGGAGCGAGCCGTCGAGCAGGACGACGCGCTCGGGGAACAGCTCGGCAAGCCGGCGGTAGCCGTCGGCGACCGTGCGGCGGAACTCCTCGTCCTCGCGCTCGATCCGGTCGGGGCGCGCGGAGCGGCGGGCGTGCGCCGTGCCCGTGTCGACGTCGAGGACGAACGTGCGGTCGGGCAGGAGCCCCTCGGTGACCGCGAGGTTGAGCTCGAGCACGCGCTCGGCCCCGAGCCCGCGCGCGATCCCCTGGTAGACGACGGAGGAGTCGACGTAGCGGTCGCACACGACCGCGGCGTCCCGCTCGAGCGCCGGCCGGATCACGACCGCGACGTGCTCGGCGCGCGCCGCGGCGAAGAGCGCCGCCTCGGCCCACGCGCTCATCTCGGGCCCGTTCAGGACGAGCGCCCGGATCGACTCGCCCACCGGCGTGCCGCCGGGCTCGCGCGTCGCCACCACCTCCCGGCCCTCGGCGCGCAGGCTCTCGGCGAGCAGCGCCGCCTGGGTGCTCTTCCCGGACCAGTCCTGTCCCTCGAAGGTCACGAACATCGAGGCGCCTACGATAGGACGCCGCCGCCGGCCGCGCCCGCGGAGGACTCGCGCGCGGGCCGGAGAAATCCGGCCGTGCCGTGGAGGCCGAGCTGCACGTCCACGAGCTCGTGCGCCCCTGGCGCCGGGCCACCCTGATCGCGTCGGCGATTGCCGGCGTCGAGCTCGTGCTGCTCCTCGTCGCGGGCGCGGCGATCGTCGCGAAGCCGCTCGCGCGCGCCGTCCGTCACCACGCCGAGCAGGTCGCGCTCGCGCCGCCCGCGAAGGCCCGCGCGGAGCGCCGCCGCCAGCTCGCGCCGCCGCCGAAGCCGACCCACCCGCGCGCCCGGACGAAGGTGCTCGTCCTGAACGGCAACGGCCGGACCGGCGCCGCCCACGCCGAGGCGGGCAGGCTGCGGTCGCTCGGCTACCGGATCGCCGGCGCGGCCGACGCGCGCCGCCACGACTACGCGACGAGCGTCGTCATGTACCGGCCCGGCTTCCGCCCGGAGGGGGTCCGGCTGGCGAAGGACCTGCACATCCGCGTCGTCGGCCCGCTCGACGGCCTGAAGCCGTCGGCGCTCGACGGCGGGCAGCTCGCCGTGATCGTCGGCGCGCGCTAGCAGACGGGCTTGCCGGAGTTGACGAGCGCGAGCGCGCGGTCGTACTCGACGTTCCCCGGGTCCTGCGGGTTCAGGGCCGTGAAGCGGTCGAGCTCGGGGAGCGCGGTGCGCGGGCAGTTGCGCACGCGGAAGTCGAACTCGCCGAGCCGGAACCACGTCTCGGCGTTCTCGGGCTGGAGCCGGGTCGCCTCCTGGAGGAGGCCGAGCGTCTCGCCGTAGCGGCGCCGGAGCTGCTCGGCGAGCGCCTGGGCGAAGAGCGGGTCGACCGAGAGCGGCTGCACCGACCTCGCGCGCTTCGCGAGCGTGACGGCGCGTGCCGGGTCGGAGCCGAGCGCGTCGAAGGCCTGGTCGGTCCAGCGGGCGCCGAGCCAGACGGCGAGGAGCGACCCGAGCGCCGCGAGCGCGACGCCCGCCGCGGCGAGCCCGGTCGCGAACGACGCGCGCGCCGCGGCGGGCGCCCGCGCGGCGAGCGCCCCCGCGACGAGGAACACCGGCCCGCTCACGGCGGCGAAGTCCCAGTCGATGTCGACGAGGCCGTGGAGGAGGTACGCGGGGAGCGCGAGGGCGAGCGCCGTCTCGGGGTCGGTCGGCCGGCGGGCGCCGCGGAGGAGCGCCGCCGCCGCGAGCAGGAAGAGCGCGAGCCCGACCGCGCCCGTCTCCGAGAGGAACTGCAGGGGCAGGTCGTGCGGCTCCTCGGCGCGGTCGAGGGTCGAGGAGCGGTAGCGCAGGTTCGTGAGCTCGAACGAGCCCGCGCCGGTGCCCGCGAGCGGGTGTCCCTCGACTCCCCTCCACGCCTCCTTCCACCAGACCCAGCGGTGGTTCGAGCTCGCCGCGGCCAGGCGCGAGCCCGCGTTCGGGACCTCGGCAGCCGCCGGCGCGGTGAACTCGTCCCACCAGGTGCGCGCATGGAACGCCGCCACGAGGCAGGCGGCCGCCGCCGCGACGATCGCGAGCGCGATCGCGGCCGTCCGCACCGCCGGGACCGGCTCGGGCGGCGGGATCCCGGAGAGCGCCCAGGCGGCCCCGGCTCCGGCGAGGAGCACCGCGCCGAACAGGAGCCCGTCGTGGACGCGGGTCGCGTGCGAGGCGCCGTCGCTCGTGACCCCGGAGAGCGAGAACGCGACCGCGATCGCGCCCGCCGCCGGCAGGCCCGCCGCCACGAGCGTCGCGAGCCCCTGGAGCCACAGCCCGGAGAGCGCGAGCCAGGCCGCGACGACGACCACCGCGACCGCGACGCCGCCGCGGGAGTACGTGAGCGCGATCGCCACCGTCCAGCCGTAGACGAGCAGCGCGCCGGCCGCGCGCCGCCGCCCCGCGAGCCAGAGGCCGAGCGGGAGCGCGACGTCGCCGAGCAGCGCGAGCGCGTTCCAGTACCCGACGGGCCCGCGGAGCCGCGCGATCCGTCCGTAGTCCTCGTAGAGCCAGGGGAGCGCCTTCCCGGCGAGCGACCACGCGCAGACGGCGCCGCAGAGCGCGGCGAGCCCGAGCGCGAGCTCGCGCGTCCGGCCGGCCGCGAACGCGCCGACGAGGGCGAAGGCGAAGTAGACGAGCGTCCGGTTCCCGTAGTCCCAGCTCCGGTCGGGCTCGATCGACCAGGCGACGGACGCCAGGCACCAGAGGGCGAGGGCCGCCAGGGGGAGGAGGAGCGGGAAGCCCGGCGGGAGCCCGCGGACGGCGGCGAAGGCGGCCGCCGCGAGGATCGCGGCGCCGCCGAGCCAGGGCAGGTTGCCGTTCCCGGCGCCTCCGCCCGCGAACAGGGCGGCGGCGGTCAGGGCGAGCGCGACGGGAAGCGGCGACCACAGTTCCCGTGCCGCCCTCATCCCGGGCGACGCTAGCATTGCCGGGCGACGTGTCGGGCGGGGCTCACAGACGCCTTACACGCGGCTGGAACACTTCGTGATTGTCCGCATCCGCCCGCACCCCCCGAGTCCCCGCCTTGCCCGCGCGGCGGCCGTAGCCGCGACCGCCGGCGCCGCCGTGCTCGCGGCCGCGCAGCCTGCGGCCGCGGACGCTCCGTGCTGGAAGAAGCTGCTGAACGACTGGTACAAGCCGCCGATCGACAACGTCTACCCGCTTCCCTGCTACCGGCAGGCGATCAAGCAGCTGCCGACGGACGTGCGGGTGTACTCGAGCGCGCGCGACGACATCGAGCGCGCCCTCCAGCAGGCGATCGCGGCGCGGAGGCGGACGCAGACGACGGCGACGACGACCCGGCCAGCCCCGACGACGACCGCGGACACGGGCACGACCAAGACGACGTCGGGCGCCGCGCCGCCGCCGCCGCCGACGACGACGGGCAAGCGGAACAAGGGGCCGATCTCGCGGGCGATCCGCGACATCACGCCGGGGGGCGCCGACTCGTTCCCGCTGCCCCTCCTGATCCTCGGGCTGCTCGCCGTCCTGCTCGTCGCGGCGGGCGTCGCGGGGCTCGTCTGGAGGCGCCTCCAGGGCCGCCGCGGACTGCCGTAGCGAGTCCGTCAGGACCGCTCTCTACTGTTCGCCCCTCGCCCAAAAATCCGGCCCCACGGGGGTCCGATGGGCGATCATGGAGAGAGCTTTCGAGCCCGAAGGGGGAGCGATCGTGGCGTCCGTAGGAGAGCAGAGCAAGGTCGAGATCCAGCCCGGAGAGCTGGTCAATTCGGTCGCGAAAGCGGACGCCACGCTCGGGGTCCGGCGGTACTTCACGATCGCCGGCCGCGACCCGTTCGCGGAGATCGAGTGGGAGACCCGCGACGCCTACATCCCCGGCAAGGACAAGCCGGCGTTCGAGCAGAAGGGCGTCGAGTTCCCGAAGTTCTGGTCGCAGACCGCGACGAACATCGTCGCGCAGAAGTACTTCCGCGGCCGGATGGCCTCGCCGGAGCGCGAGCACTCCGTCAAGCAGATGATCGGCCGGGTCGTCACGACGATCGGCCGGTGGGGCCGCGACGGCGGCTACTTCTCCTCCGAGGAGGAGGCGCAGACCTTCGAGGACGAGCTGAAGGCGATCCTCGTCAACCAGCTCGCGGCCTTCAACTCCCCCGTCTGGTTCAACGTCGGCTTCGAGGAGAAGCCCCAGTGCTCGGCGTGCTTCATCCTCTCGATCGAGGACTCGATGGAGTCGATCCTCGACTGGATCCGCCGCGAGGGCATCATCTTCCGCGGCGGCTCCGGCTCGGGCGTCAACCTCTCTCGGCTGCGCTCCTCGAAGGAGCAGCTCTCGAAGGGCGGCCATGCCTCGGGCCCGGTCTCGTTCATGCGCGGCGCCGACGCCTCCGCCGGAACGATCAAGTCCGGCGGCAAGTGCTTCCGCGAGGGCACGCTCGTGGCGACGCCTGACGGCCTGCAGCCGATCGAGCGCCTGCGCGTCGGCGACGAGGTGCTCACCCACGAGGGGCCGCGTCCGGTCGCGGACTTCATGCCGAACGGCCGCAAGCAGTGCTACCGCGTGTCGACCCGCGAGGGCTACGAGGTCGAGGTGACCGCCGGCCACAAGTTCGCGTGCTGGAACGCCGCCGAGGGGCGCTTCGACGTCAAGCCGATCGAGTCCTTCGAGCCGGGAGACGCGCTCTACGCGCTCCTCCAGCCGAGCGAGGGCGGAACGACGATCCCGCTCCTGCCCCCGGAGCTCGCCGACCCGCGAAGCGCGACGGCGACGGTCGAGATGCGGTTCCCGACCGAGCTCGACGAGCGCCTCGGATACGTCGTGGGGCTGACGTACGGCGACGCGGAGTTGCGGACGACCTCCCCCTACCGGCTTCGCGTGACGTTTGCGAAGGACCGGGCGGGCGTCCGCTCGGCCGAGCGGTTCCGCGAGTACTGCTCGGAGCTCTTCGGCGAGGAGCCGCTCCTGCTCGGCGACGAGCCCGGCCGCCAGCGGCTCGGCTTCGCGCGCAGGCGCCTGATCCAGTTCCTCTCGGCCAACGGGCTCGCCAGGGGCGAGGCCGGGGCGCTCGGCTTCCCGCAGGTGCTCCACCGCGCCGAGCCGGCCGTTCGGGCCGCCTTCCTCGCCGGCGTGGTCGACGCCGACGGCGCCTACGAGCGCCGGGGAGGCTGGAGCATCGCGTCGGTCGACAGGCCGTTCCTCGTCGAGCTGCAGCGCCTGCTCCTGACGCTGGGCGTGCCCTCCAAGCTCGAGCCGAGCCGCGAGCGGCGCGGCGCCTCGCAGCCCCGCTACCGCCTCCGCGTCGTCGGCCGCGCCTTCGCGAGCCGGCTGGCGGAGCTGATCAGCCCCCACTCGGCGAAGGCGCAGCTCGTCCACGGGCCGTCTGCCGGAGCCGACGAGGGCCGGGGAGACGGGCCGTCGCTCCACCGGCCGCGCACCGCGAGGGTCCGGAGGCGCGGCGGCCACCGGATCGCCGAGCGGAGCGCCGGCGCGAGCGAGACGAGCGGGTACGGCGCGGCCGCCGCCCTCGCGACGCGTCCCGGCGCCGAGGTCGCCGGGCGCGCGGCGGAGGTCGCCTCGTGCGTGCGGCTGACGCTCGCGTCGGTCGTGCCCACCGAGGTCGCCGAGACCTACGACATCGAGGTCGAGGACGTCCACCTCCTGAGCGCGAACGGGATCTACGCCTCGAACACGAGGCGCGCGGCCAAGATGGTGGTGCTCGACGTCGACCACCCCGACATCGAGGAGTTCATCTGGTGCAAGGCGCGCGAGGAGGAGAAGGCGCGCGTGCTCGAGGCGGCGGGCTACGACATGTCGCTCGACTCGCCGGACTGGGCCTCGATCCAGTACCAGAACGCGAACAACTCGGTGCGCGTCTCCGACGCCTTCATGAACGCGGTCGAGGGCGACGCCGACTGGAACCTGACCGCGCGCACCGACGGCTCCGTCGTCGAGACGGTGAAGGCGCGGAAGCTGCTGCGCGACATGGCCGAGGCGGCGTGGCGCTGCGCCGACCCGGGCGTCCAGTACGACACGACGATCAACAGCTGGCACACGCTGCCGAACACGGGCCGGATCAACGCCTCCAACCCGTGCAGTGAGTACATGTCCATCGACGACAGCGCGTGCAACCTGGCGTCGCTGAACCTGATGAAGTTCCGCCGCGAGGACGGCGAGCTCGACGTCGAGGCGTTCGAGCACGCGGTCGACGTCGTCTTCCTCGCCCAGGAGATCCTCGTCGGCTACTCGTCGTACCCGACGCCCGAGATCGAGCGGAACGCGAAGGCCTACCGCCAGCTCGGCCTCGGCTACGCGAACCTGGGCGCGCTGCTGATGGCGCGCGGCCTGCCGTACGACTCGGACGCGGGGCGTGCGTACGCAGCCGCGATCACGGCGCTCATGACCGGCCGCGCCTACCGGAAGTCGGCCGAGATCGCGGGCCGGATGGGCCCGTTCGCCGGCTACCGGCCGAATGCGGCGGCGATGATCGGCGTGATCGCGAAGCACCGCGCCGCCGTCGGCAACATCGCCGCGTCCGAGACCGTGCCGGCCGACCTGCTCGGCGCCGCGCGCCGCGCGTGGGACGACGCGCTCGACCTCGGCGAGGTGAACGGCTACCGGAACGCGCAGGCCACGGTGCTCGCGCCCACGGGGTGCCTCGTCGGCGACAGCCTCGTCGCCACGAGCCGCGGCCTCGTGCGCCTGCGGACGCTCGGCGACCCGGTCGGCGCGAGATGGCAGGAGCTCGACGTCCAGGTCGCGACCGACGAGGGCCCTCGCGACGCGACGCGCTTCTACGTCAACGGCTTCGAGCGGGTCGTCTCGATCGAGACGGGCCGCGGCTACCGCATCGAGGGCACGCCGTCGCACCGGATCAGGGTCGTGGACGGCGACGGCGAGTGGGCGTGGCGGCGGTTCGCCGAGATCCGCGAGGGCGACCGCGTCCCGCTGATGCTGCACGGGCTCGTGGGCGAGCCCGTCGAGGTCGCGCTCCCGCCGCTCGGCGAGCTCCACTGGACGGGCGAGTTCCGGACGCGAGTCCCGGCCCGCATGATCCCCGAGCTCGCCGAGCTCCTCGGCTACTTCATGGGACGCGGGTCGCTGCGCGCGCGGGGGCTTCGCTTCCGCGTCACGGGCGGCGACCGGGCCGTCGCCGACCGGATCGTCGACCTCGGCGAGGTCCTCTTCGGGGTCGGCGCACACGTGTCGCCGAAGCAGGGCTACACGGAGGTCGCCTTCCGCTCGGTGCCGCTCGCGCTCTGGTGGGAGGCCTGCGGCTTCGCGAAGCTGCCGCCGGCGGCCGAGCCCCGCGGCAGGAGCTGGATCCCGCACATCCCGGACGCGGTCCTGCACACGAACGACCCCGCCGTCTACGCCGCCTTCGCGCGCGGCCTCTTCGAGGCCGACGGGACGACGAACGACGGCTGCCTCTCCTGGAGCACGGTCTCCGAGAGCTTCAGCCGAGACGTGCAGACGCTGCTGCTCGCGCTCGGCTTCGTGACGACCCGGAAGGCCGACGGCACGGAGTCGAGCCGGGGCAGTCGCACCCGCTACGTCCTCCGACTCCTCGACGTCTCCGGCGGCGACCGTCACCCCGACGAGATCGGCTCCGTCTCGGCGGGGAAGGGACGGTCGCCGAGGCTCGGCGACCGTCGCCGCGCGTCGCGGCACGACCACGTCCCGGCCGGCCGCGGGGACGTCTCGGCCGGCCCCGCCGCCGCGCTGGTCGAGCGCACCGCCGACGCGAAGCTCGAGCAACCGCCCGGGTTCTACTGCGACGAGGTCGCGTCCGTCACCGTGCTCGACGACCAGCCGACGTTCGACCTCTCGGTGCCGGACAACGTGACGTACGTCGCCAACGGCTTCGTCAGCCACAACACGATCAGCTTCATGATGGATTGCGACACGACGGGCGTCGAGCCCGACTTCTCGCTCGTCAAGTCGAAGAAGCTCGTCGGCGGCGGCGAGATCACGATCGTGAACAAGACGGTGCCGCTCGGGCTCGAGAAGCTCGGCTACTCGCCGCGCGAGATCGACGAGATCGTGGCCTACATCGACGAGCGCAACACGGTCGTCGGGGCGCCGTACGTGAAGACGGAGCACTACCCGGTCTTCGACTGCGCGATCGGGGAGCGGGCCGTCCACTACTCGGGCCACGTGAAGATGATGGGCGCGATCCAGCCGTTCATCAGCGGCGCGATCTCGAAGACCGTGAACATGCCGGAGCAGGCGACGATCGAGGACGTGGCGCAGGTGTTCGTCGACGCGTGGAAGCTCGGAGTGAAGGCGATCGCGATCTACCGCGACAACTGCAAGGTCGCCCAGCCGCTCTCCGGCAGGAGCGAGAAGGGCCAGACGGCGCTCGCGCCTCCCGGCGCCGCCGCTGCGGTCGCGGCGCCCCGCCGCCGGCGGCTGCCCGACGACCGCACCGAGGTCGGCCGCAAGTTCCGCGTCGGCGAGTACGAGGGCTACATCCACGTCGGCCTGTTCGAGGACGGGACGCCCGGCGACATCTTCGTCGACATCGCCAAGGAGGGCACGACCCTCGCCGGCCTGATGAACTCGTTCATGATCGCCGTCTCGCTCGGCCTCCAGTACGGGGTGCCGCTCGAGGTGTACGTCTCGAAGTTCGCGCACATGCGCTTCGAGCCGAGCGGCGCCACGAACGACCCCGACATCCGCGCGGCGAAGTCGATCGTCGACTACGTCTTCCGCTGGATGGGGAAGAAGTTCCTCACCGTCGACCAGCAGGAGGAGATCGGCATCCTCTCGCCCGAGGTGCGCGCGCGGATGGCCGCCGCGTACGCGAACGGCGCGCCCGAGCTGCCCGAGCTCGAGCACCCGACGCCGGGCCAGACGGCGCTCTTCAACGCGCACGAGGACGCGATCGAGTGCTCCCGCTGCGGCGGCCGGATGGTGCGCGCCGGCACCTGCTACACCTGCCGCGACTGCGGCACCAGCACCGGCTGCGGCTAGCAGCAGCGGCGCACGCTACGCTCGCCCTCGGTGCGGATCTTCGTGGCGGGGGCGAGCGGCGTGCTCGGGCTGCGGCTCGTGCCGCTCCTCGTCGCGGCCGGCCACGACGTCGCGGGGATGACGCGGACGCCGGGAAAGGCGGACCGGCTGCGGGAGCTCGGAGCCGAGCCGGTCGTCTGCGACGTCTACGACGCTTCCGCGCTGCGAGACGCGGTCGTCGCGTTCGGCCCCGAGGCCGTCGTCCACGAGCTGACCGACCTGCCCGACGAGGAGGCCCGGATTCCGGAGCAGGCCGGTGCGAATGCGCGGATGCGCCGCGAGGGCACGCGCAACCTCGTGGCGGCCGCGCGCGCGGCGGGCGCCCGGCGGCTGCTCGCGCAGAGCATCGCCTGGGAGCCCGACCGCGAGGGGGCCGAGGCGAAGGCCGACCTCGAGCGGCAGGTGCTGGAGGCGGGCGGCGTCGTGCTGCGCTACGGCCGGCTCTACGGGCCCGGCACGTACTACGAGGACACGCTGCCGGAGCCGCCCCGCGTCCACGCCGACGAGGCGGCGCGCCGCACGGTCGCGGCGCTGGCCGCGCCGTCCGGCGTGCTCGAGCTCGTGGAGAGGTAGTCCGTGGAGCGGGTGCGAGTCGACAAGTGGCTCTGGGCGGCGCGCTTCTTCAAGACGCGGAGCGCCGCCACCGAGGCGGTCGGCGGCGGGCACGTGCGGGTGAACGGCGCGCGGGCGAGGCCCTCGCGCGAGGTCGCGGTCGGGGACACGGTCGACCTCTCGCTCGGCCTCGACCGCCGCACGCTCGTCGTCACGGGCCTCGCCGACCGGCGCGGCCCGGCGGCCGCCGCCCGCGCCCTGTACGAGGAGACGCCGGAGTCGGCCGCCGAGCGCGAGCGCCGCCGGGAGGAGCGAAGGCTCGCGAAGCCTGCCGGCGGCGAGCTCGGCGGACGGCCGACGAAGCGCGACCGGCGCCGGCTCGAGGCGCTGCGGGGCGGCGCCCGGCGCGCCCACCGAGGCGACGGGCCCGCGCGCCCCGACCCGAGCCGGTAGGCGCCCCGGCGCCGTCGGCGCGCGGCCCGACGGTCGCCGCCGGCGGCCCGTCCGGGCGGGAGGAGGGCGGGCGCCGGCCGGCCGGCGCGGGGTCCGGCGCCCGTCCTCGGCGCCACCGCCTTCCCCCGCCGGCGTCGTCGAGCCAGCGGACCTCGACCGTCCCCTCGAGCGAGCGGTCCCGCACGATCCGGCAGCCGGCGGCCGGGCGCGCGGCCGCCGGGCGCCCGGGAGCGCGAGCGCGCCCGCGGCCGCCGCGGGCAAGAGGAGGAGCGGGCCGCGGCGCCTTCCCACCCGGGGCGAGCCCGACGCCTTACGCTTGCGCCCGTGAGGGCCGTCGCCCGGATCTCCCTGGCCGAAGGCGACATCACGCGCCACGCCGCCGACGCGATCGTCAACGCCGCCAACGTGAGCCTCCTCGGCGGCGGCGGCGTGGACGGCGCGATCCACCGCGCCGGCGGGCCCGCGATCCTCGCGGAGTGCCGCCGCCTCGGCGGCTGCGCGACGGGCGACGCGAAGGCGACGACGGCGGGGGAGCTCCCGGCGAGGTACGTGATCCACGCGGTCGGGCCGGTCTGGCGCGGCGGCGGGCAGGGCGAGGACGCCCTCCTCGCCTCGTGCCACCGCCGCTCGCTCGAGCTCGCGGCCGAGCTCGGCTGCGCCACGGTCGCGTTCCCGGCGATCTCGACCGGCGCCTTCGGCTACCCGCTCGGCCGCGCGGCGCGCATCGCGCTCTCGGCGACCGCCGAGACGCTCGAGCGGCTCGAGCGGGTCGAGCGGGTCACGTTCGTCCTCTTCGGGCCCGAGGCGCACGGCGCCTTCGCGGCCGCGCTGGCCGAGCTCCGCGGCGAGGGACGCTCGTGAGCCCCGAACGCGACGACGACCTCCGCGCCGTCTGCTTCGCCTCGCTCGACGTGCTGCAGGCGAAGTGGGGCCCCGACCTCCGGTACGCGGAGCTCGCGGAGGGCTTCAGCTTCCGTGGCGGGAAGGTCCCGTTCCTGAACCGCGCCTACGGCATCTACCGCGCGGCCCGCGTCCAGCGGGGCCCGGCGGCGCTCTCGCTCATGAGCTCGCCGAAGCAGCGCCGCTACCGGGACGAGCAGACCCCCGAAGGCGTCCTCTACGCCTACCAGGGGACCGACCCTGACAACCACTTCAACCGCTTGCTCCGGCAGGCCCACCTCCTCCGCGTGCCCGTCGTCTACTTCGTCGGCACCCGGCCCAACCGCTACCACCCCGTCTATCCGGCGTACGTCGAGGAGGACTTCCCGGACGAGCTGCGCGTCCTGCTCACGTTCGGGCGCATGGGCGGGCCCTACGACGAGCGCGAGCCCGTCCACGTCGAGGACCCGATCGAGCGCCGCTACGTCGTCCGCGAGGTGAAGCAGCGCATCCACCAGGCGCACTTCCGCGGCCGCGTGCTCCCGGCCTACCGCGACCGCTGCGCGATCTGCCGGCTGAAGGAGCTGCGGCTCCTCGACGCGGCGCACATCGTCGGCGACGCGCAGCCGGCGGGAGAGCCGCTCGTGAGCAACGGCCTCAGCCTCTGCTCGATCCACCACCGCGCCTTCGACCAGCACCTGATCGGGGTCTCGCCCGACTACGAGGTGCGGGTGTCGCGGCGGCTGCTCGAGGACGACGACGGCCCGATGCTGGATCCTGCTCAAGACCGCGCACGGACAGCCGATCGCCCTGCCGCGACGGGTCGAGTGGCGCCCGGACCGCGAGCGGCTCGCGCTGCGCTTCGAGCGCTTCAGCGCCGGGTGAGGGCGTCAGCCGCCGAGGCCGGACTGCTGCGCGGCCTTGGAGGCGAGCTCGGTCACGTCGAAGACCTCGTCCGAGGGCGGGGCGGAGACCTCGACCTCGGTCCCGTAGTTGCCGAGGTCGATCGTGATCTCCATCGAGCTCGAGCTCCCGCCGACCGTCCGCTCGTAGCGCTCCACGATCCGGCGCACGAGGCCGGAGTGGTCGACCCAGACGTCGAAGGGCATCGCGGTGGGCGCGCCGAGGCGGGACAGCTTCTCGACCGCCCTGGCCGGGACCCCGCCGGCCTTCGCGACCTCGGCGAGGTCGACGGACCCGCGGTAGTGCGTCGTCTCGACGCCGTCGACGGTCTCGCCGCCGACCGCCGTGAAGTGGCCGCTGGACCTCAGCAGCCCGAGCGTCTGCGCCGGGCTCTGGCTCGAGCCCACCAGCTGGTCGAAGTCGATCCCGAGCGACTTGCCCGCCCGCTCGAGGTCGATCCGGATCCACGTCTTCCCGCCGGGCAGCACTCCGGCGAGGAAGGGCACGTCGACGTAGACGACGGGGTCGCCCGACTCCGTCAGGTAGACGGCCTTGACGCTGCCGCCGGCGAGGCCCGGCGGGCCGGACCGCCCGAGCAGGCTCGAGAGGTCGAGCTCCATCTTGCCGCGGTCGCGCTCGAAGGCGCCGTGGCCCTCCATGGTCATGCTGCCCGCGCCGGTGCCGATCGTCATCGAGAGCTTCATCTCGACCCCGCCCGCCTGGGCGCTCTTCGTCGCCGCGGCGGCGACGGGATCGACCGTCTCGCGGACGCCGCCGCCGCAGCCCGCGAGCGCCCCCGCGAGCACGGCCAGCACGAGTGCGGTGGCGACACGCCGCATCGTCCCCATGGTAGTGAGCACCCCAGGGGCGACAAACACCCGATGGGGTGACGCGCGGCTCCGCCCGGACGGCACCCGCCGCGGTCGGCGCCCCCCTCAGGCGACGGCGGCCGCGGCGCTCCCCTCGTCCGCGAGCCGTGCCGCGGCCGCGTCCGCGTCCACCGGCGGTCCGTAGAGGTAGCCCTGGCCGAGCGGGCACTCGAGCTCGCGCAACCGCCTGCTCTGCACCTGCGTCTCGATGCCCTCGGCGACGACCTCGAGGCCGAGGGTCCGGCCGAGGTGCACGATCGTCGCCGCGAGCTCGGCCTCGGCCGAGCCTCCGTCGAGGTCGGCGACGAACTGCCTGTCGATCTTCAGGATGTCCACCGGCAGCCGGCGCAGGTAGCTGAGGGCGGAGAAGCCGCTCCCGAAGTCGTCGACCGCGAGCCGGACGCCGAGGCGCTTGAGCTCGAGCATCCGCTCGACCATCGCGTCGACGTCCTCGGCGACCACGCTCTCGGTCAGCTCGAGGACGAGCGCCGCCGGGTCGAGCCCGGACTCCGCGAGCGCGTTCCGGACGTCGTCGACGAGGCCTGCGTCCCTGAGCTGGCAGACGGAGAGGTTGACGCTGATCCAGACCGGGCCCCGCGCGAGCCCCCGCTCGCGCCAGGCCTGGAACCGGCTGCACGCGTCGCCCAGCACCCAGCGCCCCAGCGGGACGATCAGCCCGGTCGACTCGGCGAGCGGGACGAACTCGGCGGGAGGCACGATCCCGCGGCCCGGGTGGCGCCAGCGGACGAGCGCCTCGAGGCCCGCCGTCAGCCCGGTCTTCAGGTCGAGGATCGGCTGGAAGTGGAGGAGCAGCTCGTCGCGGTCGAGCGCGTGGCGCAGCTCGGCGACCCGCTCGAGGCGGTCGACGACGCCGTCCTCCATGGTCGGGTCGAAGAGGGCGGAGCGCGCCTTGCCGGCGCGCTTCGCCTCGGACATCGCGAGCGCCGCATGCTGGATCACCTGCTCGACCTCGCCGCGGCCGTGCCGCGTCAGCTTGACCCCGACGCTCGCCGAGCACACGACCTCGCGGCCGCCGCCGACGAAGGGCCGTGCGAGCGCCTCGACGATCCGGTCGGCGCACGCGACTGCGTCCCGCGGGTCGCCGAGGTCGTCGAGGAGGACGGCGAACTCGTCCCCGCCGAGCCTCGCGGCCGTGTCGCCCGACCGGAGCGCGGCCCCGATCCGCCACGCCGCCTCGACCAGGATCGCGTCGCCGGCCGCGTGGCCGAGGCTGTCGTTGACGTCCCCGAAGTCGTCGAGGTCGAGGACGAGGACCGCCAGCTCGCGGTCGCTGCGGCGGGCGAGCGCGTGCTCGAGGCGGTTGCGGAAGAGCTCGCCGGTCGCGAGGCCGGTGAGGCCGTCCTCGAAGACCTTGCGGCGCAGCTGCTCCTCGAGCGCGGTGCGCTCCGTGACGTCGCGGCCGGTGAGGATGATCCCGCCGACGTTGGGGTCGGCGAGCTGGTTGCTGGCCACGGTCTCGAACCTCCGGTAGGCGCCGTCGCGGTGGAGCAGGCGGAGCTCGGCCGTGGGCCGGGCCTGCGGAGAGCGCAGGCACTCGGTCAGGAGCGAGCGCAGCCGCGGCGCGTCCTCGGGGTGGACGACGCGGCGCCAGGACTCCCCCGAGAGCTCCTGCTCCTCGTAGCCGAGCACGGTCTGGACGGACGGGGTCTGGTAGCGGACCGCGAAGTCGGGGTCGACGACCACGATCAGGTCGGTCGAGCTCTGCACGAGCGAGCGGAAGCGCTCCTCGCCGCGGCGCCGGAAGACCTCCTCGGCGAGCTCCTGGCTCTCGAGCGCGAGCGAGATCTGGCCGGCGAGCACCTCGAGCCCGTCGCCCGTCTCGGACGGCACCCGGCCGGGCGAGCTCACGGCGAGCACGCCGCGCACGTGGTCGCCCACGACGAGGGGGAAGGCCCGCGCCGAGGCGTCGTCGAGGCGCAGGGGAGCGCCCGCGGGCTGGGCCGCAGGGCCGGCGGAGGCGACCACCGTCAGCTCGCCCTCCGGTCCGAGCGCAAGCGCCGACGACGCCCGCTCGTCCTGGACGAGGGAGAGCGCCGCGCGCACGCCCGCGTCGCAGATCGCCTCCGAGTCGCCCGCCTGGACGAGCGCGGCGCCGGCCTCCCGCAGCACCGCCTCGCGGCGGACGGTGCGCTCGTCGCGCAGGATCACGCCCCCGAGCCGCGCCACCGCGAGCACGACGAGCAGGAGCCCCGCGACCGGGAAGCCGAGCGACTCGCCATTCACGTCCCGTACCGCCTTCGCCGCCACCGTCGCGGGCCCGGCCACCATCGCCGCCGCGAGCAGCGCGAGCCGCCAGCGGGTGAAGCGGGGCTCGGCGGCCCGGAAGCGCTCCGAGAGGCCCGCCATCGACGGGTGCAGCGCGGCGGCGCCGAAGAGGGCGTAGGAGGCGATCCAGGCCGTGTCGACCGGGCTCCCCGACTCGTAGGAGCCGGCGAGCGTCATCCAGCCGTAGACCGAGTCGCCCCCGAGCAGGACGACGATCGCCGCGCCGAGCAGGAGCAGGGAGCCGCACCGGCCGCCGCCGCCGAAGAGGAGCCGGGCGGCGACGGCGAGGAGGAGCACGTCGCCCAGGGGGTAGGCGAGCGAGAACGAGCGCTCGGCGAGCGAGAGCGAGCCGTCGTGCAGGTACGGCGCCATCAGGAACGACCAGGAGAACCAGCCGAGCCCGACGGTGACGATCGCGGCGTCGAGCAGGCTCGGCCAGTCCTGCCCCGGCCGGCGGGAGCGCACGAGGAGCACGAGGCCGGCGGCGAGCACCGGGTAGCCGGCGAGGTAGAGGCCGTCGGCCGCTGACGGGAACGGGGTGCTGCCGGCCAGGTGGTCGTAGAGGCTGAAGACGACGTCCCCGGCGACGAACAGTCCCTGTCCCCCGGCGAGCAGGAGCCAGGGCGCCGGCTCGCGCGGTCGGTTCAGCCGAACGCCGACCAGCACCGCGACCACCGCGAGCGCCCCCCAGAGGTCGAAGGCGACGTCGCCCTTCCACACGCTGTCCGGGACGAGCGGGTAGACGGCCGTCCCGCCGAGGGCGAGCAGGAGGTAGCTGCGCCAGACGCGTGGGTGCACCTTGCGGAGCATCGGCACCGGCCGCGGCGGCGCCCATCCGCGAAAGGCCACAGGCCGCGTCCGGAGACGGGTGATCCCGCGCTCCCCGATCGGGGTGAGCTCAGCCGCGCCGGAGCCCGACCGTGCGGTCGAGGAACGCGGTGACCGCCCAGTTGACGAGCCAGAGGATCACGACGACGCCCACGTAGGTCCAGAACCCGTCGACCGAGAAGCTCGGTGCGACCCACTCGGCGAGCGCGACCATCGCGACGTTGATCACGAGCAGGAAGATCCCGAACGAGACCACGATCAGCGGCAGCGTGAGGAGCGCGAGGAGCGGCTTCAGCACGCCGTTCGCGACCGCGAGCACGAGCGCGCCGAGGATGTACGCGGCGGCCCCGTGGATGCGCACGCCGGAGAAGAGGCCGTTCGCGATCCAGAGCGCGAGGGCGTTGATCCCGAGCGACACCACGAGGCGACCCGCCATGGACCGGGAGGCCTATCAGACGCGGGGGCGCGTAGGATCGAGGCATGCGGCTGCTCGCGCTCGACCACCGTACGGCCCTGACGAGCGACACGCTCGCCCTGCTCGCGTTCGTCACGGTCGGCCTCGTCAGCCACCACGGCGGCCTCTCGGCGGCGGGCTACGCGCGCGACGCCCTCCCGATCGTCGGCTGCTGGCTGCTCGCGGCCGGCGCGTCGGACCTCTACCGGCGCCCGCGGCCGCGCGCGCTCCTCGCGACCTGGCTCGGCGGCGTCACCGGCGGCGTGCTCGTCCGCGCGCTCGCCGTCCGGCGCCTCGACGGCGACGACGCGGTGTTCCTCGGCGTCGCCCTGTGCTTCACGCTCGCGTTCGTGCTCGCGTTCCGGGCCGCGGCGACGCTGCGCACCCGCCTAGACTCGTAGCCGTGCTCTGGGAGAAGGTGCGCGACCTGCCGTTCACGGTGGGCGACGTGACGATGGAGGTGATCGTGCTGCCGGTCTCGCCGGAGTTCGAGCGGCGGACGACCGTCGTCCATCTCCGCCAGGAGATGGGCGCCCGCAGCGAGTACGGCGACGGGCTCGGCGAGGACGTCACCTACGACGCGGCCGAGCACGAGCCGCACCGGTTCCCGTGGGTCGACCTCCGCGGCGAGTGGACGCTCGGCTCGCTCGCCGCGCGCCTCGACGAGGTCGACCTGTTCCCGAACGGCGACCCGCCGCGCGAGGTCTACCGCGCGTACCGCCGCTGGGCGTTCGAGTCCGCCGCGCTCGACTACGCGCTCAAGTGGAACGGCACCAACCTCGCCGAGGTGCTGGAGCGCGAGCCGCAGCCGGTGCGCTTCGTCTCCTCGACGCGCACGCCGGTGGGCCCGTGGCTCGAGCTCTACCCGGAGCTCCGGTTCAAGCTCGACCCCACGCCCGACTGGACGGACGGGTACGTCGCCGAGCTGGCCGAGCGGGGCGTCGTCGACGTCCTCGACCTCAAGGGCGCCTACCACGGCACCCCCGTCGACAACCCGCCCGACCCCGAGCTCTACCGCCGGGTCGCGGAGGCGTTCCCGGACGCGTGGATCGAGGACCCGGCGCTCACCCCGGACACGGATCCGGTGCTCGAGCCGCACCGCGGGCGGATCACCTGGGACGCCCCGATCCACTCCTGGGCGGACGTGGAGGCGCTCCCCTTCAGGCCGCGGTGCCTGAACTGCAAGCCGTCGCGGTTCGGCACCCTCGAGCGGCTGTTCGAGTTCTACGAGCGCTGCGACGAGGAGGGGATCCGGCTCTACGGCGGGGGCCAGTTCGAGCTCGGCGTCGGGCGCGGGCAGATCCAGGTGCTCGCCTCGCTCTTCCATCCCGACGCGCCCAACGACGTCGCCCCGGGCGGCTACAACGCCCTCGAGCCGCGGCCCGGGCTCGAGACGAGCCCGCTGCCGCCGAACCTCGAGCCGTTTGGCTTCCGCCGCGGCCTCGGCTAGCCTGGGCGGCGATGCGCAGGCTCCTCGCCGTCGCGATCGCGGCCGCCGCGCTCGCCCCCGCCGCCGTCGCCGCGACGCCGAGCCCGTGCGCGCTCGTGTCGGCCGACGACGCCGCCAAGGCGCTCGGCGGCAAGGTCGGGAAGGGCAAGGCGCAGCGGCTCGGCCTCTACAGGGCCTGCACGTACGTCCGCGGCCGCCGGACGCTGAGGGTGCTCGTCCGCACGATCGGGCAGGCCGCCTTCGAGAAGAGCGCGAAACGCAACCCGCCGCCGGTGTTCCCGATCCCGGGCGTCGGCGACGAGGCCTTCTCGGCGGCGGGCGGAGCGGCCCTGCTCGTCTGGCAGGACGGCACCGAGGTGACGTTCGCGTTCCTCGGCTTCAACCCGGTCGTGCAGGCGCAGAAGGACGTCGCCAAGGCCGCCCTCGAGCACCTGTAGCGCTCACTCGTACTGGAGCGCCTGCAGCACGTTCAGCCGCGAGGCGCGGCGAGCCGGGAAGATCGCGGCCAGCAGCCCGACGACGATGGCGGCTGCGGCGAACACGACGACCGACCCAGTCGGGAAGGCGAACTCGATGAAGTCCACGCGGGCGACGAGCAGAGCGCCGAGGACGACGCCGAGCACGATCCCGAGCACGCCTCCGATCAGCGCGGTGATGACGCTCTCGTAGCGGATCATCCGCCGCACCTGCCGGCGCGTCATCCCGATCGCCCGCAGCATCCCCAGCTCGCGCGTCCGCTCGAACACCGTGAGGACGAGCGTGTTGACGATGCCGAACAGGCTGACGAGGACGGAGAGGGCGAGCAGCACGTAGAGGATGTTCAGGATCGAGCTGAGCCCGCTGATCTGGTTGTCGATGAACTGCTCGCGCGTCGAGACCTTCGCGTTCGGGAAGGACGCGAGCCGCCGGTCGAGCGCGCGCTGGTTCGCCTCGGTCTGGCCGCCGCGCATCCGCACGAACGAGTAGAGGTTGCGCGGGTTCTCGTTGAAGCGGTCCCACGTCGACTGGGAGATCGTCACCTTGCCGAACGGAGAGCCGCCGGCCGGCGGGTCGAAGATCCCCTCCACGACGAAGCTCCGCCGCAAGCCGGTCGCGAAGGTGAGCTCGATCGGAGACCCGACCCGCAGGTGGTGATCCTTCGCGTAGTCGTTGTCGACGAAGGCGCCGTTCGCGCCGAGCGAGGCGAGCACCTCCGGCGAGCCCGCGTCCCAGTCGAGCCTGAACATCGTGCTCGCCGCCGGGTTCACCGCCGTCGCGAAGAACGACTTGCCGAACGCCTTCGCCTCGCCGGTCCGCACGTTGCCGACGGCCTGGACCCCAGGCGCGTCCGCCACCGCGTCGGCGGCGCTGGTCGGGATCGGCGAGAAGTTGTTCTGCGCGGTGATCGCGTAGTCGGCTCCGCCCCAGAGCTTCTCCACGGAGTTCCGGAAGGTGGACGTGATGCCGGCGGCGAGCACCGCCACGAGCGTCACGAGCGCGAGTCCGATCATCAGCGCCGCGGCCGTGGAGGCGGTGCGCTGCGGGTTTCGCTTCGCGTTGTCGCGCGCGAGCCACCCGGCGACACCGGCGACCCGCGCCGCCGGCCACCCGATCGCGGTCGCGAGCGGGCGGACGAAGCGCACCGACAGGAGGGCGATGCCGAAGAAGACGAGCAGCGCGCCGGCGCCGAGCCAGAGGAGCACCTGCCGGGTGCCCAGTCCCGATCCGAACAGCCCGTAGACGAGCGCTCCGAAGCCGAGCGCTGTCAGCACGGCGGAGCCCGGCGTGCGGTAGCGGGCGAAGCGCGACTCGGGCAGCGTCGCGCCCTCCCGGACCGCGGCGATCGGCGGCACCCGCGTCGCGCGGATCGCGGGGCGGAGGCTCGCGGCGAGGGTGACGACGATGCCCGCGAGCAGCGCCACGACGACCGTCCTCGTCTCGAAGAGCAGGCCGCTGTTCGGCAGCGTGAAGCCGACGACGTCGAAGAGCTCGAAGAGCCCCTTCGCGAGCGCGAGGCCGAGGAAGAGCCCGGTGACCGATGCGAGCGCGCCGACCACGAGCGCCTCGACCACCACCGAGCCGAGCACCTGCCGGCGCGACGCGCCGAGCGTGCGCAGGGTCGCGAACTCGCGCGTCTGCTGCGCGATCGTGATCGAGAGCGAGTTCGCGATCACGAAGCTGCCGACGAACAGCGCGACGCCGCCGAACGCGAGCAGGAAGTCGCGCAGGAACGAGATGAACGAGCTCGTGTCCTTCGCGTCCTCCGCCGCCTGCTGGGTGGCGGACCGCACCTGCGCCGTCGGCGGCAGGATCTCCCGGATCTGTGCGAGCAGCGCGCCCGTCGAGACGCCGCTCCTCGAGGCGACGGCGATCTCGTCGACCTGGCCCTCCTTGTCGAAGAGGCGCTGCGCGGTCGGAAGGTCGAAGCCCGCGAGCGTCGCCCCGCCGAGCGTCGCGACCGACCCGAACTTGACGATCCCCGAGATCCGCAGGCGCACCACGGGCCCCTCGGCCTGCACGCCGATCGTGTCGCCGACGGCGAAGTGCTTCTTGCCCGCCGTCGACTTGTCGACCACGACCTCGCCCTCCTTCGGCCAGCTGCCCTCGACGAGCGTGAGCGGGTTGAAGCGCGAGGCGCCGTTCGCGATCGAGAAGCCCAGGTTCGGCGCGCCGCCGAAGACCACCGCCTTGCCGTTCCGGCCGATCAGCTGGGCCTCGCCGTTCACCTGGGGCTCCGCCTGGGCGACGCCCGGGAGCCCGCGCACCCGCTCGAGCAGCGACTCGTCGAGCGTCGGGGCGCTCGAGGCGGCGTTGCCGTTGAGGTCGAACGCGGCCTTGCCGCTGATCACGGCGTCCGACCCCTGCCGGACCTCGGTGAAGATCGCGTCGAAGGCGCTGTCGATCGAGTCGGTGAGGACGAAGGTCCCGGAGACCATCGCGACGCCGAGCACGATCGCGAACGCGGTGAGCACCGACCGCAGCTTCCGGCCGAGCAGACCCCTCAGCGCGACCTTCGTCACGGGCTGATCCGGTTCATCGCCGCGAGGATCTCGGCGGGCTCGCTCCGCGGGAGCGAGTCGACGATGCGGCCGTCCGCGAGGAAGAGGACGCGGTCCGCGATCGCCGCCGCGTGCGAGTCGTGGGTGACCATGACGAGCGTCTGCCCGTAGTCCTCCGTCGCCGCGCGAAGCAGGTCGAGGATCTCGTGGCCGGTCGTGGAGTCCAGGTTCCCGGTGGGCTCGTCGGCGAGCACGATCGTCGGCTTCGACACGAGCGCCCGCGCGATCGCGACGCGCTGCTGCTGCCCTCCGGAGAGCTCCGACGGGCGGTGCTTCCGGCGGTCCGAGAGCCCGACCCGCTCGAGCAGGTTCTCGAGGAAGTCGCGGTCGGCCTGCCGTCCGGAGATCGAGAGCGGCAGCACGACGTTCTCCTCGGCCGTCAGCATCGGCAGGAGGTTGTAGAACTGGAAGACGAAGCCGATGTGACGGCGGCGCAGCAGCGTCACCCCCGTGTCGTCGAGCGACCCGACCTCCTGGCCGGCGACGAAGACGCGACCGCTCGTCGGCCGGTCGAGCGCCGCGAGGATGTGCATGAGGGTCGACTTGCCCGACCCCGACGGCCCCATCACCGCGACGAGCTCGCCCGGCCGCACCTCGAGCGAGACCCCGCGCAGCGCGTCGACGGCGGTCTCGCCCTGGCCGTAGCGGCGCGTGACCTCGTGGGCGCTGACGACGGGGCCTGCGCCCTCGGTGACCGGTGCGGCGGTCATCGGCCGCCGAGCCTACCTGCCGGAGCGCAGGACCCCGGTGGACACGGTGTTGCGAAGGTGGCGCCGAGCCGTTACAGACCCGTGCGCACCGGCCCGGTAGCATCGGCAGCGAGGGCGGCGGGACGGCTCCCCACCCTGGGTGGGGGTGCGCGGCGGGCGCGCGCCTGCGCGCGAGGACGCGGGCGCGGGCCGGCGCTACGAGGCGACGCCGGCGAGCTCGGGGATGATCTCGCGGCCGTAGGCCTCGAGCGTCTCCTCCTGGCCGTGCGTCATCAGGTAGATGTTGAACTGGCCGACGCCGACGGCCTCGAGCTCGCGCAGCTTCCTCGCGCAGTCGCCGGCCGTCCCGATCACGCAGAAGCGGTCGCAGATCTCGTCGGTGACGAACTCGCCGTGCTTCGCGCCGACGCGGGAGTGGTCCTTGTAGTCGTAGAACTTGCGCGTCTTGACGAAGTCGGTCAACTCCGACGGGATGTCGGAGTCCCACCCGTAGCGCTCGATCAGGTCCATCACGTGGTTCGAGACCATCGCCGGGAACCAGCGCACCTCGTCGCGGCACGCCGCGAGGTCGTCCGACACCTTCGACGGCGCGCCGACGATGCACTGCAGCGCGTCCGGGTCCCGGCCCGCCTCCTCGGCGGCCCTGCGCGCGGTCGCCATGATCCACTCGACGATCACCGGGTCGGCGAGCTGGATGATCACGCCCTCCGAGACCCGCCCGGCGACCGCGAGCGCCTTCGGCCCGTAGCCCGCGACGTACATCGGGATCTCGGGCTCCGCCAGCGCCCACTCGAGCCGCAGCTCCTTGCCGTTCCACTCCACCTCGCGGCCGTTCATGAAGTCCCTGATCATGCGGCAGGAGCGCTCGAACTCCGCCATCTTCACCGGCTCGAGCCCGATCACGCGGCGCGCCGAGTCGCCGCGGCCGATCCCCATCACCATCCGCCCGCCCGAGATCACGTGCATCGTCGCGTACGCGCTCGCGAGGACGGTCGGCTCGCGCGTGCCGGGGTTGGTGACGAAGTGGCCGAGCTTCATCCGGCTCGTCCGCTCGGCGGCGAGCGTCAGGAGCGGGATCGACTCGTGCCAGAGCACGTGCGAGTCGTAGGTCCAGCCGTACTCGAAGCCCTGGCGCTCGGCCAGCTCGAGCAGCTCGAGGAAGCGCGTGTACGGCGGGTCGGGCAGGACGGTGACGCCGAAGCTGATCGCCATGGCGTGAGCCTACTCCACGAAAATGGGCACGTGAAGATCCTCTGCACCGGCCGCAACTACCTCGGCCACATCCGGGAGATGGGGAACGAGCCGCCCGCCGAGCCCCTGCTCTTCGGCAAGTTCGCGAATACCGTGATCGGGCCCGGAGAGCCGATCGTCCTCCCGCCCGAGGCCACCCACGTCGACTCCGAGGCCGAGCTCGCGGTCGAGATCGGCCGCCCCGGCCGCCGGATCCGCGAGGACGACGCGCTCGAGTTCGTGGCGGGCTACCGCTGCGCCAACGACGTCTCGGCCCGGAACCTCCAGTTCGGCGACAAGCAGTGGACGCGCGGGAAGGGCTTCGACACGTTCTGTCCGCTCGGCGACCGGCTCGTCCCGGTGTCGGAGCTCGGCGACGGCTCCGGGCTCCGCGTCGTCCAGCGCCTGAACGGCGAGCTGCTGCAGGACGGCAACACCTCCGACCTCGTCTTCGGCGTCCGCCGCCTCGTCGCCTACGCCTCGAGCTTCTGCACGCTCGAGCCCGGCGACCTGATCCTGACCGGCACGCCGGCCGGGGTCGGCCACGCGCGCACGCCGCCGGTCTCGATGCGGCCGGGCGACCTCGTCGAGGTCGAGATCGAGGGGATCGGCGTGCTCGCGAACCCGGTCGTCGCGGAGGCGCCCTAGCCGGCGAGCCAGGAGAGAGTCTTCGACGCGAGCCGGTCGAGCGCCGCGACCGAGAGCTCGAGGTGCTCGGGCTTCGTGTCCTCGAGCTTCGTGTGCGAGAGCCCGCGGAGGCTCTGCACGAACACCATCACGGTGGGCACGCCCGCCCGCGCGACCTCGGCGGCGTCGTGCAGCGGCCCGGACGGCAGACGGTGCGAGACGCCTGCGACCTCGCGGATCGCCTCGTCGGCGAAACCGATCAGCGTGTCGTCGAAGAGGATCGGCTCGATCCTCCAGATCGGCTCCCACTCGACCTCGACGTTCTCCTCGTCGGCGAAGCGCTGCGCGGCGACCTTCGCGAGCTCGAGCAGGCGCGCGAGCTTGCCCGCGTCGAGGTGGCGCTGGTCGAGGAGCTGCTCCGCCGTCTCCACCACCGAGGTGACGATTCCGGGCCGGCACACGACCCCGCCGCAGGTGCAGACGGCGCCGTCGCCGACCTCGCGCGCGATCGCGCGGAGCTCGAGCGCGAGCTTCGCCGCGCCCGCGAGCGCGTCGCGGCGCTTGTCCATCGGCGTCGAGCCGGCGTGGGCGGCCTGGCCGCGCCACGTGATCCGCGAGCGCTCGACGCCGAACGTGCCGAGCACGACGCCGAGCGGGAGGTCGATCGACTCGAGCACGGGCCCCTGCTCGATGTGGAGCTCGAGGTAGGCGCCCGCCCCCTCGAGCTGCGAGCGCGCCTCGAGCGCGCTGTCGAGCGAGACGCCGTAGCGGCCGATCGCGTCCGGGAGCGAGACGCCGTCGCGGTCGGTCAGCCTCGCGAGCTCGGCCTGGTCGGCCATCGACCCGGCCGCCGCGGAGGAGCCGAACAGCGAGCGGCCGAAGCGGGCGCCCTCCTCGTCGGCCCAGTTGACGAGCCGGACGGGCACGGGCGGAGGCCCCTCCTCCGCGATCCGGCGCAGCACCTCGACGGCGGCCAGCACGTTCAGGGAGCCGTCGAGCCAGCCCCCGTTCGGCACCGAGTCGATGTGGCCCCCGAGGAGGAGCGCCCGGCCGGCGCTCCCGCCGCCGAGCGTGAACCACTGGTTGCCGGCCTGGTCGACCTCCTCGACCGCGCCGGTCGGCTCGACCTTGCCGCGCAGCCACTCCCGAGCCCGCTGCCAGGTCTCCGTCCACGCGACGCGCTGGGCGCCGTTCTCGTCGCCCGTCAGCTCCCGGAGCTCCCGGAGCTCGGCGACGGTGCGGGCCGGGTCGAGCGGCATGCCGGGCGATCGTAAACCGCCGGCGGTAGGTTCCGCGCGTGGAGCCCGACGTCGTCGTCGTCGGCGGGGGCGCGGTCGGCGTCACGGCCGCGTACGAGCTCGCGCGGCGCGGCCTGCGCACCGTGCTGCTCGAGCGCGGCGAGCTCGGCGGCGGCTGCTCCTCCGGGAACGCCGGGCTCGTCTGCCCGAGCCACTCGCACCCGCTCGCGACGCCGGCGGCGCTCCGCGAGGGCCTCCGGTCGCTCGCCCGCCGGGACGGCGTGCTCGGCCTGCGCCTGCGTCCCGCGACCGCGGCGTGGCTCGCCCGCTTCGTCGCGGCCTGCCGGGAGGAGCGCGCCGAGCGCGGCGCGGCGGCGATCCGCTCGGTCAGCGTCGCGAGCCTCGAGCTCCACGCGGAGCTCGCCGCGCTCGGCACCGGCTTCGAGCGGCGCGGGATCGTGAGCGTCTTCGAGACGGAGGCCCGGCTCGCGGCCGGGCGCGCCGAGGCGGACCGCCTCGGGCTGCGCGCCCGCCCGCTCTCGGCGGTGGAGGCGCGCGCGCTCGAGCCGGGGCTCGGCGGCGCGGTCGCCGGCGCGGTCTACTTCCCCGACGAGGCCCACCTCGAGCCGCTCGGCTACGTCCGCGCGCTCGCCCGGGCGGCCGCCGCGGCCGGCGCCGAGCTGCGGGCGGGGGTCGAGGTGCGGGCCCTGCGCGCCCGCCCCGGCGGGATCGCGGTCGAGGCCGGCGGCGCGACGCTCCGGCCGCGGACGGTCGTGCTCGCGGCCGGCGCCTGGTCGGCCCGGCTCGCGCGCGGCCTCGGCGTCTTCCTGCCGCTCACGGGCGGCAAGGGCTACCACGTCGACCTCGCCCCCGCGCCCGGCGACCCGGCGCTCCCGCTGCTCCTCCAGGAGGCGCGGACGGCGGTGACGCCCCTTCCGGGCCGGCTCCGCCTCGCCGGCACGCTCGAGGTGGCCGGGCTCGACCTGAGCGTGCACCGCGGCCGGGTCGAGGCGATCCGGCGGGCGGCGGCGCGGGTGCTCGGCCACGGCGGCCGGGAGGTGCTCGACGTCTGGGCCGGGCTGCGCCCGTGCACGCCCGACGGCCTGCCCGTGATCGGGAGCCCGGACGGCCTGCCGGCGCTCGTGCTCGCGACGGGGCACGCGATGAAGGGGCTCTCGCTCGCGCCGGTCACGGCCCGGCTCGTCGCCGAGCTCGCGGCCGGCGAGGCGCCGAGCCACGACCTGACGCCCTTCGCGCCCGGCCGCTTCAGGCGGCTGCCGCGCCGCTGAGCCCAAGCAGGGCGGCGGCGTTGCCGCCGAGGATCGCCGCCCGCTCGGCCTCCCCGAGCCCCGGCGCCCACCGGACGCGCAGGAGCTCGAGCCGCGGGTCGAAGCGGGGGAACGCGCTCGCGTAGAGGAGCCGTTCCGGCCCGAAGCGCGCGACGACGCCCTCGAGGAAGTCCTCCCGGTAGACGCCGCTCGTCTGCACGAGCAGGTTCGGGCAGGACTCGAGCGCGAGGAAGGCGTCGTCCTGGCCGAGGCCGGAGATGTTGATCTGCGCGCCGTTCGTGGCGACGAACGTCGTCTCGGGGTGTCGCCGGGCGAGCTCGGCCACCTGGAGCCCCTCGGAGACCCAGGGGTAGCCGGTCGCGACCACCACCGGCCGCTCGTCGAGGACCGCGTCGACGGCCGGGTCGGCGACCCGGAACGCGTCCTCCCAGGGGTGGAGGAAGAGGCCGGCGAGGCCGAGCCCGCGCGCCCGCTCGGCCTCCGCGGCCGCCCCGGGCGCGAGCGGGTCGACGCGGGCGAAGCCGACGAGGCGCTCCGGGTGGGACGCGACGAGCGCCGCGACCCGGTCGTTCTCGACGTCGTAGCCGTGCCCGCGCGCGCGCGGCGGGCAGACGACCGCGCGGTCGATCCCGGCCCCGTCGAGCGCGGCGACGAGCCCGTCGGCCGCGAAGACGAGCGAGTCGACGATCACCGGACCGCCTCGAGCAGCCGCGCCGCGTTCTCGCCCAGCACCTTCCGCTCCGCCTCCGGGTCGAGCCCGGCGAGCCGCACCTTCTCGACCTCGATCCGCGGCGAGCAGGCGGGCCCGTCGCTCGCGTAGAGGACGCGCTCGGCGCCGAGCCGCTCGACCGCCTCGCGGATCTTCGCCGGGTACGGCATCGCGGAGGTCTCGAGGACGAGGTTCCCGTGCCGCTCCGCCGCCTCGATCGCCTCGTCGACGTGGAAGTAGCCGCCCATGTGGCCGAGGACGATCGTCGCCTCCGGGCAGGCCTCGGCCGCACGCGCGATCGCGAGCGGCGTCGTCAGCGGCTCGTCGCCGCAGTGGAAGAGCGTCGGCGCCCGGTGAGCCGCGGCGGCGCGGATGAGCCGCAGCGTGTCCTCGCCGGCCGGGTGGGCGATCGTCGTCACCGGGTGGAGCTTGAGGCCCTTGAAGCCGAGCTCGGAGATCGCCCGCTCGAGCAGGGCGACCGACTCGTCGCCGTACCAGGGGTGGATGCGGGCGAAGGCCTCGAGCCGGCCCGGGAAGGCGGCGCACGCCTCGGCGACGAGCTCGAGCGCACCCGGGTTCACCTCGGGGGCGTCGACGATCGTCATCACGACGCCCTTCTCGATCCCGGCCTCGTCGAGCCGGCGGACGCAGTCGGAGGCGGCGAGCTTCCACCCGAGCGATGGGATGTCGTCGACGTGCAGGTGGGCGTCGATAATCACGGGAGCGATGGCCGGAGGGGTCGACGCGATCCTCGCAGACCTGCTCGCCCTGACGGAGGCGAGCCGCGTCACGCTGCGGCAGGACCTGCCGGGGGAGCACGCCTTCCCGGTGACGCACGAGGCGCTCGCCCCGGGCGCCGGGTCGCTTCGCGGCGAGCGCACGATCGACCTGCGCACCCAGCCGGTCGCGCTCGAGGTGGCGGCCGGACGGCAGGTCGTGCAGGACGACTGCGAGACCGCGCTCGACGACCCGGACTTCCACCGCATGCGCGAGGTCTACGGCGGCCTCGGCGCCCAGATCGTGACGCCGGTGCTGCGCGACGGCGCGGTGATCGGGATCGTGTCGGTGCACCAGCTCGGCCGGCCGCGCCTCTGGACCGGCGCGGAGATCGTCGCCTGCCGCGACGCCGCCGCCCGCCTCGCCGAGCTCCTGTGACGCACAACCGCTGGCATCCGGACCTGGAGCCGGCGTTCGAGGTCGAGCCGGGCGAGGAGCTCCGGCTCGAGACCGAGGACGGGCTCGCCGGCCAGCTCACGCGCGCGAGCACGCACGCCGACGCCGCGCGCATGGACCTCGGGATCAACCACCCGCTCGCGGGCCCGGTGCTCGTCCGGGGCGCCGAGCCGGGCGACGTGCTCGAGGTCGAGCTCCTGGCCTACGAGACGGCGGACTTCGGCGTCACGGCGGTGATCCCCGGGTTCGGGCTCCTCGCCGACCTCTTCGCCGACCCGTACCTCGTCAAGTGGGAGCTCGCGGACGGCGTCGCGCGCTCGGCCGAGCTGCCGGGGGTGGCGGTGCCCGAGGCGACGTTCGCGGGCGTGCTCGGCGTCGCGCCCTCGCACGAGCTGATGGAGGAGCTGCGCCGCCGGGAGGAGGGGCTCCGCGCGCGCGGGCAGCCGGTCGCCGAGCCGCTGCCGGAGAGCGCGCGGCCGCCGGCGGCGGCGGGCGGGCTGCGCACGATCCCGCCGAGGGAGCTCGGCGGCAACCTCGACGTGCGCGGGCTCGTCGCCGGCAGCCGGCTCTGGCTGCCCGTGTCGGCGCCGGGGGCGCTCTTCTCGGTCGGCGACCTCCACTTCGCCCAGGGCGACGGCGAGGTCTGCGGGACGGCGATCGAGGTCGCCGGCGCGGTCACGGTCCGCTTCGCGCTGCGGCGCGACCGGCCGCGCCTCCGGTTCCCGAGCTACGAGACGCCGGCGCGGCCGGGGCGGCGCGAGCTCGCGACCACCGGCATCCCGGTCGAGGCCGGCATGGACCTGAACGCCGCCGCGCGCGCGGCGCTGCTCGAGCTGCTCGACTACCTCGAGGCGGTCTACGGCTTCGCGCGGCCGGCCGCCTACGCGCTCGCGAGCGCCGTCGCCGACCTCCGCGTCTCGGAGGCCGTCGACGTCCCCTACCCGCTCGTCTCCGCCGTGCTCCCGCTCGACGTCTTCAGCTCCTGAGCGGCACCGCGTAGGACGGCATCGGGGCGCCCGTCGCGCCGCGCAGCTTCATCGGGAAGCCGAGGAACGCGAACTCGTACCGCTGCTCGGCCGCGACCTCCTCCAGGTTCACGACCTCGATGATCTGCGCGCCCGCCGTCGAGAACATGTACGCGTGCACCGGCAGGAAGACGTTCTGCTCCTCGGAGGGCAGCACCTCGAGCGCGATCGTGTCGGCGCCGATGCACATCGCGCCGGCCTCCTCGCAGAGCCACTTCGCCGCCGCGAGCCCGATCCCCGGCGTCCGCTCGAGGTAGCCGCTGAAGTCGGGCCACACCCGCATCCGCCCGGTGCGCACGAGCACGACGTCCTTCTTGCGCAGCTCGACCTTCTGCTTGCGCACCGTCTGCTGGAGGTCGCGCGGCGTGATCGCGTAGGCATCGGGCAGCACGTCGACGCCCTTCATCCCGGCCACGTCGAGCACGACCGCGCGCGCGATCACCGGCGGGTACTTCTCCGGGCCGCCCTTGTTCCAGATCCGGCTGCCGAGCAGCTTGTCGGCCTTCCAGCCGTTCCAGAACGTCCCGTAGTGCCCCAGGTGGTTGAGCGTGTCGATGTGGGTGCCGCAGTGCGTGTAGAGGTGGATCGAGTCGCCGCAGTAGGAGTACTTCTTGTGCACCGCCGAGCCGACGCCGGAGAGGTTGTCGTTGACGGAGCCGTCGGGGGTGTGCGTCATCCAGATCCCGTACGGCGGGTCGCCCGCGGCGACCCAGGACGGCATCCCGATGAAGTACTCGACGTTCAGGTCGAAGACGTGCGAGCCGTCGAGGTGCTCGAGGATCGCGCGGTTCGTCTCGCGCGTGATCCAGTTGAGGCGGCCGATCTCGTCCCGCGGCCCCCACGGGCTCTTCGAGACCTTGACGCCGCCGCGGCTGAGAAGGGCGTCGGGGACGAGCTCCTTGTCGCGCGCCATCGCGTGCTCTCCTTCGGTTCGGGGGTCTAGGCCTGGACTGCCTGCGTCTCCTCGACGAGCGCGCCGTAGAGCTCGGGGCGCCGGTGGCCGAAGAGGTACAGCTCGTACTCGCCGGGGACGACGTAGTCCTTGTCGCGGGCGCGCTCGACGTCGACCTCGGCGACGAGCAGCGCCTCCCCCTGCTCGCCGGCCTCGGCGAGGCGCTTCCCGTACGGGTCGACGACCTGGCTGCGGCCGCAGAACTCGGCCCAGCGCTCCTTGCCGACGCGGTTCGCGGTCAGCAGGTAGATCCGGTTCTCGGCCGCGCGCGCGAGCGTGATCACCTCCGTCTGCACCTTCGCGGCCATCGGGAAGTTCGTCGGGTGCGCGACGAGGTCGGCGCCCCTGAGGGCGAGCGTGCGGGTGACCTCGGGGAAGCGGAGGTCGTAGCAGATCTCGACGCCGACGCGGCCGAGCGGCGTCTCCCACACCGGCAGCTCGTCGCCCGGGACGACGAAGCGGTCGACGCCGAGGAAGGGCAGGTGCGTCTTGCGGTAGGTGCCGACGAGGCCGTCGGGGCCGACGAGCACGGCCGCGTTCCGCAGCGCGTCGCCGTCCCGCTCGAGGAGGCCGCAGACCACGTGGAGGCCGAGCCGGCGGCACTCGCGCTCGAGCGCCTCGGTCGAGGGGCCCGGGACCTCCTCGGCGAACGGCAGCGCCTCCTCGGCGCTCCCGAACATGTAGCCCGGGAGCGCGCACTCCGGGAGCACGAGCAGCTGCGCACCCGCGGCGGCCGCCTCCTCCATGCGGGCGACGCAGGCGGCGAGGTTGCGCTCCTTCTCGCCGAGCTGCGGGTCGATCTGCGCGACCGCGACCTGCATTCGGCGCGAGTCTAATAGTCTGCGCCGGCCGATGCTGCGCGTGCGCTTCTACTACGACGTCGTCTGCCCGTACTCGTACCTGGAGAGCCACGCGATGGAGGCGGCCGAGGACGCGGGACAGGTCGAGGTCGAGTGGCTCCCGTTCGAGCTCCGCCCCGCGCCGAAGCCGCTCCTCGAGGTGCGGGGCGACCACCTGCGCGTCGACTGGACGAAGAACGTCTACCGCCGGGCGCTCGCCCTCGGGATCGAGATCCACCTGCCGCGCCACCAGCCGCGCTCGACCCTGCCGGTCGCGGCCTGCCTCTGGGCGGCCGAGCAGGGGAGGCTGCGGGACTTCAAGCACGCGCTCTACGAGGCGTTCTTCTGCGAGGGCGAGGACATCGCGACCGACGCCCAGCTCGCGCGGGCGGCCGCCCGCGCCGGGCTCGACCCGGACGCCGCCGTCGAGGCCGCCTACTCGCCGGAGCGGCTCGCGCGGATCCGCGCGATCCGCCGCGAGGCGGAGGCGGCCGGCGTCCGCGGCGTGCCGACGCTCCTGACCGGGGACGGCCGCTCCCACTGGGGCATGTACGGGCTCGAGCGGCTGCTCGCCGGCGAGGAGCTCGTCCCCCGGCCCGCCTGAGCGGGGCTCAGGGCTCGAGGATGTCCGCCTTCGACTCGGCGGGGGCGCCGTAGGCGAAGACGAGGGCGTCGGCGTCGGAGTCGTTCTGCCAGCGGAGCTTCGTGCCCGGCTCGACGACGACGAGCGTCCCGTGCGGGGCGTCGTGGCGGACCGGCGGGTCGCCGAGCATGACCGACGGGGTGCCGGCGACGACGACGAAGACCTCCTCCTGGGAGTGCTCGACGTGGAGGCGGCCCCTCGCGCCCGGCGGGTAGCGCCAGAGGTGCGCGCGCGAGTGGCGCATCGTCGCGTGGAGCGGCAGCTCGACGATGCGGCGCGCCGGCTCCTCGGGCCGCCAGCTCGGCGGCCGGAACTCCTGCTCGTCGGGTCGGAGGATCGTGAAGCCGGCCATCTAGAGCTCGAAGTCGCACACGGCGCGGTCGGCGATCAGCGGCACGATCTCGTCCACGACCGCCGCGTGCTCGGGGGTCGAGTAGTAGGCCATGAGCTCCTCCCAGCTCTCGTAGTCGCAGACCAGGCCGTACTGCCAGCGGCCGCCGGAGTCCTCGCTGCCCGCCGGAGGCCGGTCGGCGCCGAGGCTCCAGGAGGCGGCCGCGACCGGCTCGTCCTTCAGACGCTCGAGCGCGTCGAGGATCCGCCGGCCGGCGTCGGCGCCGGCGTCCGGCCTGACGTTCCAGAGGAAGACGTGGCGGACCATCGCCGGGGAGCATGCTGTCAGATCCGCCGCGGCCGTCAAACCGCCCGCCGCGCGCCCGCGAAGTAGGAGCAGGGGAACGGCGGTTCGAGACGGCGACGCCCGGCGGAGGATCGCCGTTCCTCTCGCTGCCGCCTGCGGCGCCGGGGGCTGCGGCTCGCGACCGCCGCCGCCGGCCGGCGAGGCCGGCCGCCGGGTCGAGAGATCGTCTCTTCCGGCATCCGGCGAGACCTCGAAGCAGGCGGGTGGCTCAGGGCGCGGCTAGGTGCTGATCATCTTCTTCTCGACGCCGACGCCGGCGGCGAGCGCGCGCTCGTACTCGAGCGGCACCGTCGCCGAGTCCTGGAGGGCGATCCCGGTCGAGTCGAAGACGGTGACCTCCTCGTCGGAGGTGCGGCCGGCGAGCTTCCCGGTGACGACCTGCCCGATCTCGCCGGCGACGTCGTCCTCGGAGATCAGGCCCTCGGCGAGCGGCACGTTGATCTCGCCGTCGGTGCGGCACTGGCGGATGTCGTCGACGAAGATCCGCGCCCGGCGGAGGATGCGCGGGTCGAGCTCCTGGTCGCCGCCCTTGTCCGCGCCGACGGCCGCGACGTGGGTGCCGGGCCCGATCCACTCGTCCATCACGATCGGCCCGCGCGCGGGCGTGACCGTCACGACGACGTCCGCGCCGCGGACGACCGACTCGAGGTCGGTCGACGGGCGCAGGTCGAAGGCGAAGCGGCCCTCGTACTTCGCCGCGAAGCCGTCGAGGGTCGGCTGCGACCGGCTCCAGACGCGCACCTCGTCCCAGGCGAAGACCTCGTTGCAGGTCTCGATCGTCCCCTCGGCCATGTGGCCGGCGCCGACGATCGCGAGCACCTTCGAGTCGGGCCGCGCGAGCCACTTCGCCGAGACCGCCGCCGACGCGCCGGTGCGCATCACCGTGTGGTAGGAGCCGTCGCAGATCGCGAGCGGGAAGCCCGTCTCGGGGTGCGTGTAGACGAGGATCGAGAAGACGGTGGGCAGGTCGAAGCGCTCGCGGTTGCGCTCCCGGATCGAGACCCACTTGCACGCCGCCGCCTCGGGCTCCTCGATGTACGACGGCATCGCCTCCCACTCGCCCGGATAGCGGTCGAGCACGATGTGCCCCTTCGGGTCCATGTAGAAGCGGCCCTCGCCGTGCATCCGGTAGGCCTGCTCGACGCAGCCGACGTACTCGGCCGGCGTGACGAGCCCCATCATGTCGGTGCGGCTCAGGATCAGGGTCTTGCGGTTGCGCCAGCTCTCGTCCGCCACGCGCCGATTCTAAGGCGTTAAGGTCCGCGCCATGGTTGCGATCGACCGCGGCGTCAGCACCGAGCGGATCGCCCGCGACATCGAGACCCTGAGCGGGCCCGACTACACGCTCTCGTCCGAGGCGATCCGGCGCTACGCCTACACCCCGGTGTACCGCAACACGCTCGACTTCTTCACGCGCGCGCTGGAGGAGCTCGGCTTCGAGGTGCACGAGGACCCGGTCGGGACGCTCGTCGCGCGCAACGTCCCGCCCGGCGAGCCGGCGTTCGGGATCGGCTCGCACTGCGACTCGAACCGCAACGGCGGCCGCTACGACGGGACGATGGGGGTCGTCACCGCGCTCGAGGTCTGCCGCCTGAACGCCGAGCTCGGGCTCGGCCTCCCCCTCCAGCTCGTCTCGTGGCTCGAGGAGGAGGGCTCCGGCTTCGGCCAGATGCTGCTCGGGAGCCGGATCATGGCGCAGCGGGTGACCGAGGAGGAGCTGCGCGAGAGCTTCCGGGCGATCGACGACGGCCGGAGCTTCTGGGAGCACGCCGAGGCGGCGGGGTACGAGCCGGCGCGCTGGCGCGAGTGCATCCACGTCCTCGACGGCCTCACCGGCTGGATCGAGATGCACATCGAGCAGGCGCGCGTGCTCCAGGACACCGGCAACCGGATCGGGATCGTGCGCGCGATCGCCGGCTACGTCCACGCGGACGTCGTCGTCCGCGGACGCGCGGACCACGCCGGCGCGACGCCGATGGACTTCCGCCTCGACCCCGGCCTCGTCGCGGCCGAGTGCATCCTCGAGCTCGAGCGGCTCGCGCGCGCCGCTGGCGGCGGGACGGTCGGCACCGTCGGCGAGATCGAGGTGCGTCCCTCGCTGATCAACGCGATTCCCGAGTCGGTGCGGATCTCGCTCGACGTCCGCGGCATCGACGAGGACGGCTTCCGCGGCGTCGCGCGCGACATCGCGGCGTTCGCGCAGGAGGCGGCCGCGCGCCGCGGCATGACGGCGGAGTACCGCGAGCGCCAGAACCTGCCGGCGACGCCGCTCGACGAGCGGGTCGTCGCGGCGCTCACCGAGGCGGCCGGGGCCACGGGCGAGCCGTTCATGGTCATGCACTCGGGCGCGGCCCACGACACGATGTGCGTCGCGCCCTTCGTCCCGAGCGCGATGGTCTTCGTGCCGTGCAGGGACGGGATCAGCCACTCGC
Organism: Gaiellaceae bacterium; assembly: GCA_035650615.1. GTDB lineage: Bacteria > Actinomycetota > Thermoleophilia > Gaiellales > Gaiellaceae > PALSA-600. The sequence goes on from DASRHI010000010.1 coordinate 101,651, forward strand.
CGCTCGAGGACGCCGACCCGGCCGACGCCGGCCTCGCGGCCGAGATCATCCTGAACGCGATCCGGGCGCTCGCGTAGCCCCGAGCTCCCCGGCGGGCGGGAGCCGGGCGAGCGCGACGAGCCAGAGCGCGGCCGCCGCGGCGAAGCCCGCGCGCCCGTCGCCGGGCAGGTCGAACGAGAGCCCGAGGAGGGGCGTTCCGGCCAGGATGACCGCCGACGCCGAGCCGTTCACGAGCCCGACCGCGGCCGCGGGCGCGTCCGGCCGCAGCAGCGCCGCGCCGGTGAACGCGGGCGAGAACGGGATCCCGGCGGCGACCCCGACGAGCGCCGCGCCCGCCGCGGCGAGCGCCGGCGGCTCGGCCAGCGCGAGGAGCGCGGTGCCGGCCGCGCCGCCTGCCAGGCTCGCGCCGACCGCGAGCCGGGCGCGCGCCGGGTGCTCGCGCAGGATCCAGCCGCCGAGCGGGCGGGTGAGGATCCCGAGCGCGAGGGTGAGCGAGCCGATCGCGCCCGCGCTCCCCTTCGAGAGCCCGCCGTGGCGGTCGAGCAGGGTGACCGCCCAGTTGCCGACGGCCACGCTGAGGCCGAGCGAGGCCGCGTAGAGGAGCGCCAGCCGGTGGAGCCGCCGGTCGAGCAGCAGGCCGGCCCGGATCCCCTCCTCGGGGGCCGGCCGCGCGCGCGGCCGGTCGGCCGGCGCCGCGGCGAGCAGGACGAGGCCGGCGAGCGCGATCGCGGCGGCCGTCGCGTACGGCGCCCTCCAGCCGAGCCAGGACTCCGCCTGCGGCACGAGCGCGAGCGCGGCCCCGCCGCCCCCGAGCCCGACGCCGCCGAACAGGCCCTGCGCGGCCGGCGAGCCGCCCGCCGCGCGCACGTACGCGCTGCCGGCGACGAACCCGGTGCCGGTGCCGAACCCTGCGAGAGCGCGCGCGAGGATCGCGAGCCACGCGACCGGCGCCGCGAGCGCGAGCGCCGAGAACGCCGCCGTCGCGGCGAGCGCCGCGAGGCCGGCCCGGCGGGCGCCGAAGCGGTCGCTCGCCCGGCCGCCCGGGATCTGGGCGAGCAGGTGGGTCGTGAAGAGCGCGGTCGTGAACAGGCCGACGGTCGCGAGCCCGACGCCGTAGCGGTCGGCGAGCTGGGTCGCGACCGCGCCCGTGTTCGAGACGTTCCAGCCGGTGGCGAGCCCGAGCGCGCAGCCGCCGACGATCGCCCGCCGCGGAGCCCTCACGCGCGCGCATGGGCGACGAGCCCGCCGGCCAGCAGGATCTCGCGCTCGCGCGCGGTCAGGCGTAGCTCGAGCGGGACCGGGCCGCCGAGCCGCGTCGTGCCCGCCTCGACCGCGGCGCGGACGCCGGTGATCCGCCACTCGTCGCCCTCGGCGACGCGGTCGTAGTCGGCCTCGTCGGCGAAGGTGATCGGCGGGATCCCCTGGGCGATCAGGTTCGTCCGGTGGATCCGGGCGAAGCTCTTGGCGACGACGGCCCGCACGCCGAGGTGGAGGGCGGCGAACGCCGCCTGCTCCCGGCTCGAGCCCTGCCCGTAGTTGTGACCGCCGACGACGATCCCGCCGCCCCACTCCTCGGCCCGCGCCGGGAAGCCCCGGTCGAAGCGGCGGAACATGTGGCGGGCGCAGGCCGGGATGTTCGACCAGAGCGCGAGCCCGAGCGCGCCGTCCGGCGCCATGTCGCCCGTCGAGACGTCGTCGGGGACGACGATCAGCACGCGCCCCGCGAGCTCGCGCGGAAGCGGCGGCACGGGCGGCGGCGGGACGATGGTGCGGGCCTTCTCGAGCCGGACGCGCGCCGCCTCGGCCGGCGGCGGCGGAAGCACGATCTGGCGGTCGTCCACCTCGGGGCTCGGCGGCGGCGGCGCGACCGCCGGCGGGTCGCCGAGCCGGCGCGGGTCGGCGATCGCCCCGGCGAGCGCGGTCGCGGCGGCCGTCGCCGGGGAGCAGAGGTAGACGAGGTCGCCCGACGTGCCGCTCCGGCCGGGGAAGTTGCGGTTGAAGGTGCGGACGGAGGCGGCGCCAGCGGGCGGCGCCTGCCCGATCCCGATGCAGGGGCCGCAGGCCGGCTCGAGGATGCGGGCCCCGGTCGCGAGCAGGTCGGCGTAGACGCCGCTCCGGACGAGCAGCTCGAGGATCTGGCGCGAGCCGGGGGTGACGGTCAGGTCGAGCTCGGGCGGCAGCGTCCGGCCGCGCAGCACGGCGGCGACCACGGCGAGGTCCTCGAACGAGGAGTTGACCGAGCTGCCGACGCAGACCTGCCGCGTCGGCGTGCCCGCGACCTCGCGCACCGGCACGACGTTGCCCGGGGACGAGGGCGTCGCGATCAGCGGCTCGAGCGCGCCGAGGTCGACCACCTCGACCTCGTCGTAGCGGGCGCCGGGGTCGGCGGCGAGCTCGGCGTGCTCCTCCTCGCGCCCCTGCTCGGCGAGCCACCGGCGCGTCTCGGCGTCGCTCGGGAAGATCCCGGTCGTCGCGCCCGTCTCCATGACCATGTTGCAGATCGTCGCGCGGTCGGTCGCGGAGAGCGTCGCCACGCCCTCGCCGTGGAACTCGAAGATGCGCCCGCGGCCGCCGCGTACGCCGCGCCGCCGGAGCAGCTCGAGCACGACGTCCTTCGACGCCGCCCAGGGCCCCAAACGGCCCCGCAGCTCGACGCCGACGACGAGCGGGCGCTCGAGCCAGTACGGCCGGCCCGCCATGGCGACCGCGACCTCGGTGGCTCCGGCGCCGATCGCGAGCATGCCGAGCGCCCCCGCCGTCGTCGTGTGGCTGTCGGCGCCGACGAGCACGTGGCCCGGCCGCGCGAAGCGCTCCAGGTGGAGGTAGTGCGAGATCCCGTTGCCGGGCCGCGAGTAGGCGAGGCCGTAGCGGGCGGCGAAGCTGCGCAGGTAGGCGTGGTCGCCGGGGTTCCTGTCGTCGAGCTGGAGGACGTTGTGGTCGACGTAGGAGACGGCGAGCGGGACGGCGACGCGGTCGAGGCCGAGCCGCTCGAACTGCAGGCACGCCATCGTCCCCGTCGCGTCCTCGATCAGGATCTGGTCGACGGAGACGGCGAGCTCCTCCTCCGTCGCCCCGGCCGCGTGAGCGGCGATGATCTTCGCCGTGAGCGTCGACGGGCCGGACACCGGCGGAGCCTAACCCGTGCTCGCCGTCGCGTTCGCCGCGCTCTCGGGCGCACTCTTCGGCGCGCTCGCCGTCGCCGTCCGCGCCGCGCTCCGCCGCGGCGGGGATCCCGAGCTCGGCGCCGTCGCGGTGCCGGGGGTCGGCCTCGCGCTCGCCCTCGCGATCTCGGTCCCCTCGCTCGCGGTCGACGAGGTGCACGTCTCCGACCTCTGGCCGTTCGCGCTCGCCGGCCTGCTCGTGCCGGGCGCCTCGCAGCTCCTCTTCATCGCGGCCGTCCGGGACGCCGGCCCGTCGCGCACGGCGATCCTGATCGGCACCGCCCCGCTGATGTCGGTCGCGATCGCGCTCGTCGCGCTCGGCGAGCCGCTCCGGCCGCTCCTGCTCGTCGCGACCGCGCTCGTGGTCGCGGGCGGCTTCGCGCTCGCGCGGGAGCGGGCGCGGCCGGAGCACTTCCGCCTCCTCGGCGCCGTGCTCGCGCTCGCCTGCGCCGCGCTCTTCGCCGTGCGCGACAACGTCGTGCGGTCGGCGGCGAGGGGCGCCCACCCGCCGCCGCTCGTCGCCGCCGACGTGTCGCTCGCCGCCGCCTTCGCCTTCACGCTCGGCTACGTCCTCCTCGTCCGGCCCGACCGGCTCCGCGGCGGGCGGCGCGCCTCCCTCGCGGCGTTCGCTCCCGCCGGCGTGATGCTGGCGCTGGCGTACGACCTCCTCTTCGCGGCCTTCGACCGCGGACGCGTCTCGGTCGTCGCGCCCCTGAACGCGACGCAGTCGCTCTGGGCCGTGCTCGTCTCGGCGGCCGTCTACGGACGGCAGGCCGAGCTGATCGGCCGGCGCCTCGTCGCCGCCGGGCTGCTCGTCGTCGCCGGCGCGGCCGTCGTCGGCGTGGTGCGCTGACCGCCCGCCCGGGCAGGCAGAAGCCCGCGCGGCGTTGCGCGCCGCACCCGCGAGGTGCGAGAATCGGCCGGGATGAGAGGCACGGGGCGCGCGCTCCTCGCGGCGCTCGCCGCGGCGGTCGGGGTCGCCGCGACGCTCGCCGCCCCGGCGGCGGCCGCGACCGCCTACCAGGTGGCCGGGCTCGAGACCGCGGCGACGGCGTCGACCGGCACCTTCCAGGGAGTGATCCTGAGCCAGCCCGGCACGTGGCAGGCGACCGTCGTCCACGGCGCGCTCGACAAGTCCCCCGGCGCCGTCACGCCGATCACCGGCGGGAGCTTCGCGCTCCTCCCCTTCGGCGGGACGGCCGCGGGCGGCACGGTCACCGGCGGCCAGCTCGTGGCACGGGCCCCGGCGGGAGCGCTCTTCTGCACCCAGCAGTTCGCGGTCGCCGGCACGCTCGCCGGGCCGGCGGGACCGGGGTCGTTCCAGGGAATCCTCACGCACTACGGGCTCCGCTCCCAGGGCGCCTGCAACGCGACCTTCGCCACCTTCGCCGGCTCGGTGACCCTCCCGTAGCCCGCGCCTGCGCCGTTGAGCCGTGGCGGCGCGAGGCGTAGAGTCGGGCCACTGCCATGCGTGGCCGAGGCAGGAAGCTCGGACGGACGGGCGTCCTCACCCTCGGCGCCGCGTACGCCGCGCTCGCGTGTCTCCCCGCCGCGCCGGCGGCCGCGTCGCTGAAGGTCGCCGCGGACGCGCGCGGCGCCTCGCTCGCGGTCGACGCCGCCGGGAACGCGCAGGTCACGTGGACCGGCGCCGACGGAGGCCGTCGCACGCTCGTCGTCGAGCGGAGCGGCTCCCTCCGCTACGGCGGCACGCTGACCGGCCCGGACGTCTCGCGTCCCTCCGGCGTCGCGCTGCCCTGGGCGGTGGTCGTGCGGCGGACCGCCGACGGGAGCCTCTACGCGCTCCAGTCGTGGCGGCGGCTCCAGCACGGACCGGTCGAGCTGCGCTTCTCGCGCTGGCAGGGCGACCCGACGACGCTGACGCTGCGCGCCGTCTGCTGCAAGTGGGGCAGCGTGAACGTCGAGGGCGGCGCGGCCTTCCACGGCCGGCCGATCTACGGCACGCGCGCGACGCCGCAGGGGGACCCGCTCGACGCCTACGGCCGCAACGTCTACCTCGACACCTACCGCGACGGCCGCTGGCAGCGGATGATGGGGATCCTGACGCACAAGCCGACCGGCTCGTTCTCGCTCTGGATCCGCCCGGGCTGGCGCGGGACCGCCTACCGGGGAACGATCAGCGGCCCGAACTGGGGCTGGACGCTCGGCCCGGACGCGCTCGCGCAGACGGCGTCGCACGAGCGCGGCCCCGACCGTCAGCGCCGGTAGCCCACGGTGCGGCTGAACGCGCCGAGGTAGCCCGCCCCGGCCTGGTTCACGCTCATCGCGATCCGGATCGTGGAGCGGCCGCGCGGCAGCGCGTCCGCCGCGAAGACGGCCGAGGAGCGCCGGTCGAGCCGCGTGCGCTTCACGGTGCGCCAGCGGCCGTCCACGCGGCGCTGGAGCTGGACGGTGCGGCGCGCGAACGACCGCCCCGCGCGCACCCGCGTCGTGACCGCGCCCTTCCGCGTGACCGCGATCGACACCGCCGGCCGTACGCCGATCGTGACCGGAGGGCTGGTGGCGCCGTCCGCGGTCGCCTCGTAGGAGGTCCGGATCGCCGGGCGCGCGAGGTAGCGCCAGCGTCCGCCCTCGCCGGTGAGCACCGTCGCGGCGGTGCGGAACACCTCGTCGCCGAACCGCTGGGAGAGCACCGTGACGCCGACCCCCGCCTGCCCGCTCGAGACGGTCCCGGTCAGCTCGACCGCCCGGCCGTAGACGACGTGGAGCCCGCGCACCGTGAGCGTCACCGAGCTCGCGACCGTCGCGAACGTCGCGTCGGCGCCGCGCCTCGTGCCGGCGCTGCTCGTCGCGACCAGGCGGAAGTGGTAGGTCGTGCCCGGGGCGAGACCCGAGACCGCCGCGCTCACGCCGCGGCTTCCGACTCCGGCGGAGAGACGCTCCGAGGTCGTCCGCGCGCCGTACCGCGTGGTCGTCCCGTACTCGAACCACCAGGTCGTCGTGTGGCTTCCCGGGTCGACCGTCCCCGTGAGCGTGGCGCTCGACGTGCCGACGCCCTGCGCGGCTCCGGTCCGGACCGCGGGGGCGCCCACGGTCGTGAACGTCCGGTCGGCGCCCGCGCTCGTTCCGGCGTCGCTCGAGGCGACGAGGCGGAAGTGGTAGGTCGTCCCCGGGGCGAGGCCCGTCAGCGTCGCCGAGACGCTCCTCGCGCTCGTGCCCGAGCCGGCGCCGCGCGACGGCGTCGAGCTGCCGTAGGCGGTCGTCGTCCCGTACTCGAAATGCCAGCTCGTCTCGAGCCCGTTCGGGTCGACACGGCCGTTGAGGCGCGCGCCGGAGGCCGTGACCGAGCTCGCCGCGCTCGTCGTCACCCCGGGGGCGGAGGCCAGCGTGAAGCTCCGGTCGGCGCCGTGGGCCTGGCCGCCGTCGCTCTCGGCGACGACGCGGAAGTGGTACGTCCGGCCGCTCTGGAGGCCCGTCACCGAGGCCGAGACGTTCACGGGCGAGCTTCCCGACCCGGCGTTCTGCGCCGGCGTCCTCGAGCCGTAGCTCGTGCTCGTCCCGTACTCGAACCACCACGTCGTCGGGCGGCCGTTCGCGTCGACGGTGCCGGTGAGCGTGGCGGAGGAGGCGGTGAGGCCGCCGGCGGGTCCGGTCACGGCCTCCGGCGCCGGCGCCGAGCCGGTCGTGAAGACGCCGTCGGCGCCGTGGTCGGTGCCCGAGGCGTTCGAGGCGACGAAGCGGTAGTGGTAGGCCGTCGCCGGGGCGAGCCCCTCGATCGTCGCCGTCACGCCGACGTTCGCGGTGCCGCCGCCGGCGCTCTGCGCGGCGGTCTGCGAGCCGTAGCCCGTCGTCTTGCCGTACTCGAACCACCACGTGGTCGGCTGCCCGTTCGGGTTGACCGTGCCGGAGACGGTCGCCGAGGTCGCCGTGAAGCTCGTCACCGCGCCGGTGATCGCCGACGGCGCGGCCGCCGCCGCAGGGGCGGCCGCCAGGGCCGCGAGCGCGCCGGCGGCCGCGAGGGCGCCGGCGCCGCGTCGTCCGGCCCTCCACCACGCGCGCGCGCTCATCGCTCCCCTCCATGAGTACTCCTCCCGCGTAAGGACGGTGCTAGGAAAGCGCAAGGTTTCTCCGCCCCGGCCGCCGGGCGTCCGTACGGCTAGCGCGAGCCGGCCGCGGCCAGCTCGGCGACCCGGGCCGCAACGGCCGCGCCGACCTCGGCGGTGCCGGCGCTCCCGCCCAGGTCGCGCGTCCGGGGGCCCTCCCGGCACACGTCCTCGAGCGCCCGCAGCAGCGCGTGCGCCGCCTCGGCCTCGCCCAGGTGCTCGAGCATGAGCGAGGCGCTCCAGATCGCCCCGGCCGGGTTCGCCACGCCGCGGCCCGCGATGTCGGGCGCCGAGCCGTGCACGGGCTCGAACAGCCCCGGCCGGCCGGAGCCCGGCGAGAGGTTCGCGCTCGCCGCCATCCCCATCCCGCCCTGGATCGCGGCGGCGAGGTCGGTGAGGATGTCGCCGAAGAGATTCGAGGCGACGACGACGTCGAGGCTCGCGGGGTCGCGCACCATCCGCGCCGCGAGCGCGTCGACCAGCACCCGCTCGTAGCGGACGTCCGGGAACTCCGCCGCGACCTCGCCGGCGACCTCGTCCCAGAGCACGTACCCGTAGCGCGAGGCGTTCGACTTCGTCGCGCTCGTGACGACGCCGCGGCGGCCTGCGGCGAGCTCGAACGCGTAGCGGACGACGCGCTCGACGCCCGCGCGCGTGAAGACGCTCGACTCGACCGCGACCTCGGCGGGCAGCCCCTCGTGCGCGCGGCCGCCGACGCCGGAGTACTCGCCCTCGGTGTTCTCGCGCACGAAGAGCATGTCGACGTCGCGCGGGCCGCGCCCGGCGAGCGGGCACGGGACGCCCTCGAGCAGCCGCGCAGGGCGCAGGTTCGCCCAGAGGTCGAGTCGCTGCCGCAGCGGCAGCAGGAGCCCCCACAGCGTCACGTGGTCGGGCACCGAAGGGTCGCCGATCGCGCCCATCAGCACCGCGTCGTACGCCGCGACCCGCTCGAGCGCGTCCTCCGGCATCATGCGCCCGTGCTCGTGCCAGTGCGCGGAGCCCCACGGGAGCTCCGTCCACTCGAGCGGGAGGCCCAGCGCGTCGACTGCGCGCCGGGCCTCCGCGACCACCTCCGGCCCCACCCCGTCCCCCGGGAGGAGCGCGACCCGGTAGCTCACACGCCCGCGCCCACGCGCCCTGGGACGCTCTCGAGGTACGCGAGCGCGTCGTCGACCGAGACGACGTCCGCGTACTTCGCCTGGATGTCGAACAGGTTGTTCTCGTGCGGCGCCTGCGCGCGGTCGCCGACGCACTCGCGCGGTACGAGCGTCGGCCAGCCGTACTGCAGCAGGTCGATCGCCGTCGCGCGGATGCAGCCGCTCGTCGTCGCGCCGCAGAGGACGACCGAGTCGATCCCCTGCGAGACGAGGATCGCGGCCAGGTTCGTGCCGAAGAAGGCCGACGCGCCCTTCTTGACGACGACCGTCTCGTCCTCGCGCGGCTCCAGTCGCGGGTCGATCTCGACCCAGCGCCCGCCGAGCTGGAGCTCGCCGAGCGACGGCACCTTCTGCAGCCAGAGGCCGCCGTCCTTCAGGCTCGGCTCGTAGCCGATCGTCGTGAAGATCACGGGGAGCCCCTTCGCCCGCGCCGCGTCGAGCAGCCGCCTCGTGGCCTCCACCTCCGCCGTCAGGTCCGAGCCGAGGGCGCACGCGGGGTCGGTGAAGCCGCAGCTGAAGTCGACGACGAGGACGGCCGGACGCGAGCCGAGGGTGACGCTCTGGCCGAGGCCGGCCCGCGCGTAGACCTCGCGTGCGGCCTCGTCGGTCATGCGAGCACCGCCTCGCGGCCGGACGGCAGCAGCTCCGCGCCGAAGCGGGCGCGCTTCACGAACTGCCCCGCGCCGGGCTGCGCGACGAGCTCGTCGTTCTCGACGATCACCTGGCCGCGGACGAGCACGACGGCGGGGGCGCCCGTCACCTTCGTACCCTCGAAGAGGTTGTAGTTGACGTTGGAGTGGTGCGTCTTCGCCGAGATCGTGAGCTCCTTGTCGGGGTCCCAGACGACGATGTCGGCGTCCGAGCCCGGGGCGATCGTGCCCTTGCGCGGGTAGAGCCCGAAGTACTTCGCCGGGTTCGTCGAGACGAGCTCGACGAAGCGGTTGATCGAGAAGCGCCCTTCCTTGACGCCGAACGTGTACAGCATGTGGAGCCGGTTCTCGATCCCGGGCCCGCCGTTCGGGATCTTCGAGAAGTCGTCGCGGCCGAGACCCTTCTGCTCGGGCCAGTTGAAGGGGCAGTGGTCGGTCGAGACGGCGGAGAGGGCGTCGCCGGCGAGCGCCTTCCAGAGGTGCTCCTGGTTCGCCTTCGCGCGCGGCGGCGGCGTGTAGACGTACTTCCCGCCTTCGAAGTCCGGCTGCTCGAGCGCGGTCTCGTCCACGAACAGGTACTGCGTGCAGGTCTCGCCCCAGACGTCCCAGCCCTTCTCGCGCGCGAGCTCGATCGGCTCGATCGACTCCTTGCACGAGACGTGGACGACGTAGAGCGGCGCTCCGGCGACGCGTGCGAGCTGGATCGCGCGGTTCGTCGCCTCGCCCTCGGTCTCGGGCGGGCGGGTGCGAGCGTGCCAGACCGGCTCGGTGTGACCGGCCGCGAGCGCCTCCTTGACGAGGATGTCGATCGCGTCGCCGTTCTCGGCATGCACCATCACGAGCGCGCCGGTCTCGTGCGCCGTCCGCATCGTCCGGAAGAGGGTGTCGTCGTCGACCATGACGGCGCCCTTGTAGGCCATGAAGAGCTTGTACGACGTCACGCCCTGGTCCGGCAGCTTCGCGAGCTCCTCGAGGCTGCCGCCGTCGTGCAGGTCGGTGACGCCGATGTGGAAGCCGACGTCGATCACGGGCTTGCAGCGGTCGATCTTCTCGAAGTAGTTCTCGAGCGTCTGCGCGAACGACGTGCCCGGCGCCTGCATGCAGAAGTCGATGAGCGTGGTGGTGCCGCCGAAGGCGGCCGAGGTCGTGCCCGAGGTGAAGTCGTCGCACGTGACGGTGCCGCCGAAGAACATCTCCAGGTGCGTGTGCGGGTCGATCGCGCCCGGGAACACGAGCTTCCCGCTCGCGTCGATCACCTTGTCGGCGCTCACGTCCAGCGACTCGCCGATCAGCGACACGGTGCCGCCTTCGACGTAGACGTCGCCGACGTAGTCGTCGGCGGCCGTCACGATGCGGCCACCCTTGATCAGGACAGACATGGGTCAGAACCCCCTCGTCGGAAGAGACCGTCTTGTATACGAGTTCTACCGCCTCGGCGTCAACTGGGCGCGCAGTCGATCCCGATCGAGACGGCGAGCGCGTGCACCCGGTCGCGCAGGCGGCCGAAGCGGACGAGGCCCGTCGCGACCCCGCCGGCGTCCCGACGGAGCGCGGCGGCGAGGGTGCGCCCGAGGGCGGCGATCGAGGCCCGGTCGAGCGCGAAGAGGCGCTCGAGGCGGGGGCCGAGCCCGGCCGGCGGCTCGAGCGCCTCCATCGCCGCGACCTGGTGCTCGAGCAGCGGCACCGCGCCGCGCACGGCCGCCGCGACGTCGCCGTAGGCGGCGGGGTCGGAGGGCGCCGGGACGCGCTCGAGCCGCCGGGCGTCCGTCCGGCAGACGGCCGAGACGCGGGCGAGGTACCCCTCCCGGGACTGGCCGCCCGAGCCGCCCGAGAGGCCGAGCCAGAGCCCCGCCGCGGCGCCGGCGGCGCCGAGCGCGGCCGCGGCGAGGGCGAGCCGGCGGCGGCTCACGCCGGCCGCCGCGCGTGCCAGTCGGTCGCCCGCTGGTAGGCGTGGGCGGCCCGGAGCACGACCGCGTCGGCATAGCGGCGGCCGACGAGCGCGAGCCCGGCCGGGAGCCCGTCGACGAACCCGCACGGGAGGCTCGCCGCGGGCAGGCCCGCGAGGCTCCAGGGCGAGTTGAAGGGAATGAGCGCGAGCCGGTAGGGGACGGCCTCGCCGCCGAGCTCGACCGTCTCCTCGCCGATGCGGGGGGCGACGACCGGCATCGCGGGCGCGGCGAGCAGGTCGAAGCGCTCGAAGACGCCGTCGACCCCTGCCCGGTAGCGCCGGCGCAGCCGCCGGCCGCTCACGTAGGCCGTGGGCGGGAGCAGGAGCCCGGCGAGCAGGCGGGCGCGCACGTCGGGCCCGTACTCGGCGAGCCGCGTCCGGAGGAAGCGCAGGTGCGCGTTCGCCGCCTCGGGGAGCATCTGGAGCTGCTGGATCGTGCCGGCCTCCTCGAGCAGCGGCACCTCGGCCCGCTCCACCCGCGCTCCCAGCCTGCCGAGCTCTGCGATCGCCGCCTCCGCCGCCGCCGCGACCTCGGGCCTGGCGCGGGCGAGCAGGGCCTCGACCACGCCGACGCGGAGCCCCTCGACCCCGCCCGCGAGGTCGGTGCGCGTGCCCGCGATCGCGTCGAGGAGGAGGGCGCAGTCCTCGGCGCTCCGGGCGACCGGCCCGACCGTGTCGAACGTCCACGCGACGGGGAAGACGCCGCGCGTCGGGACGAGCCCCGTCGTCGGCCGCAGGCCGGTGACGCCGCAGAGGCAGGCGGGGATCCGGATCGAGCCCGCCGTGTCGGTGCCGAGCGTGCCGGCGGCGAGGCCGGCCGCCGCGGCGGCGCCCGAGCCGCCGCTCGAGCCGCCGCAGACGCGGTCCGGCGCCCACGGATTCCGCGCGGGCCCGAAGTGCGGGCTGGTCGTCAGCGCGCCGAAGGCGAACTCGTGCAGGTTGAGCGTGCCGAGCAGGATCGCGCCGGCCCGGCGCAGGCGGGCGACGACCTCGGCGTCGCGCTCGGCGACGTTGTCCCGCAGGATCGCGGACGCCGCGGTCATCGGCGTGCCGGCGACGTCGATCACGTCCTTGACCGCGACCGGCGCGCCGTGGAGGGGCGCGCTCTGCGGCCCCTCGGCCTCCGCGAGCGCCTCCTCCGCGCGCACGGTGACGTACGCGTTCAGCTCGCGGCGGGCCTCGATGCGCGCGAGGTAGTCCTCCACCGCCTCGCGGGGCGAGAGCTCGCGCGCGCGCAGGCGGGCGGCGAGCGCGGCGAGGCTCACGGCTCGTCCTCCGGCTCGAGCAGCCGCTCGAGCCGTGCGAGCTCGGGCAGGATCGCGTCGAGGAAGCCGCGGACGGCCTCGAGGTCGTCGTCGGACGGGGCGACGCCCTGGGCGGCGGCCAGCCGCCGGAGGTCGTCGAGGCTAGACTCCGGCTCCATGCCGCTCTACGAGTACCGCTGCGAGTCGTGCTCCGAGCGCTTCGAGGAGCTCGTCTCCGCCTCCGCCGCCGAGGCGCCTCCGTGCCCGGCCTGCGGCGCCGCCGGCGCGAGGCGCCTCTTCTCGACCTTCGCGACCGAGTGGCTGCCCTCGAACGTCGCCTGGCACAGGCTCCCGGGGAAGCACGACCTGGGCGGGGCGCCGGACTCCCGCCCGACGGCGAGCATCCCGAAGGCGATCCCGGACGGCAAGGGCAAGCAGGCGGGCAAGGGCGGCAAGAAGCGGGCCTAGGCGCCCGCGAGCGAGAAGTAGCGGTCGTCGATGATCGTGCTCGGCGACGGGAACGCCACCTTCGAGTGGCTGAGGCCGAGCTGCACGAGCGTCTCCGCCATCTTGATCGCGACCGGGCCCGGGTTGATCACCGGCGCCGGCAGGTGCTCGCTCATGTAGGCGCCCGCCTGGTGCATCGTCGTCGAGCCGAGCAGCAGCACGTCGGCTCCGTCCTCCTCGATCGCCTTCCGCCCCTCCTCGGTCAGGCGCGCGAACATCTCCTCCTCCTTGCCGGCGAAGAGCGCCTCGACGTCGGGCGGAATGTTCACGGCGCGCACGGAGGCGCACTTCTGCCTCAGGTCGTAGAGCGCGAAGTTCTTCTCGTAGAGGTGCGTCCACTTGTCCCACATCGTGACGATCGAGAAGCGCTTGCCGAGCATGATCGCGACCGCGTAGCCGACGAGCCCGGGCCCGATCACCGGGATCGCGAGACGGGAGCGGAGCGCCCAGAGGCCCGAGTCGGAGACGGTGTCCATGATCACGGCGTCGTAGCCCTCCTCCTCGGCGCGCAGGCCCGCCTCGGCGATGTACATGTCGAAGACCAGGTCCTCGTAGTAGCAGTCGACGAGGGTCGCGCTGTTGCGGACCGGGACGCACTCGACCTCCGTGTCGGGGCCGAGGATCTCGCGCGGGACCTGCGCGGCGCGGTTGGCGATCCCCTCGTCGTCGAACGGGAACGGGATGATGTACTTGATCCGCATCGGGGCCCCCTTGAGGCGAGGTTTGGAGAGGGCGCCTCTATACGTCAGACTTTCGGCTCCCGTCAAGGAGGAGCGAGTTGCCTCACGCGCAGCTGGACGGCGGCATCCGGCTCTACTACGAGCTGACCGGGCCGGAGGACGCGCCCGTGATCGTGCAGTTCGGCGGCGGCCTCTTCGGCCGTCACAACTTCGGGCTCGTCAACGACGGCTTCCGGGAGCGCTTCCGGCTGCTCTCGTTCGACGCCCGCGGCTACGGCGCCTCGTCCAGGCCGCGCGAGCGCTACACGATCGAGGGGTGGGCGGCCGACGGGGCTGCGCTGATGGAGGCGGTCGGCCTCGAGCGCGCCTACGTCCACGGCACCTCGATGGGCGGGATGATCGCGATCGCCTTCACGGCGCTCCACCCCGAGCGGACGATCGCGGCCTGCGCCGACGTGGCGTTCGCGAAGCCCGACCTCTACCGGCGGACGCTCTTCCGCGTCTGGCGCCGGATGGCCGAGTCGATGCCGTGGGACGACTTCTCCGACCACGTCACCACCCAGGCCGTCGGCGCGCGCTTCATGGAGAGCCCCGAGGGCGAGAACGTCTTCCAGCTCGTCCGCGACGTCGTCGCGCTCAACGACCCCTACACGGTGCGGCAGGCCTGCCTCGCGATGGAGGAGATGGACCTGAGCGCGCTCGTGCCGCGGATCTCGCGCCCGCTGCTGATGACGAACGGCACCCACGACGTGCTCTGCCCGCCCGACCTCGCGCCGTCGGGGCTCGGCGCGCGGCGGATGGCGGAGCTGAACCCGAACGTGCGGCTCGTCGAGTTCCCCGACATCGGCCACGCCGACCTCGTCGAGTGCCCGCAGGACGCGGTCCGGATCGTGACCGAGTTCTTCCTCGAGCACGCGTAGAGCGCCCGCGCGCGACAACCTGGGCTCGACGCTCGCGTGGTGCGCGGCTCTCGGAGTCGGCGCTCGCGTGTTGCGCGACGCAACGGCCGGGTGTCGCGCGACGCAACAACCGAGCGCAACAACCTGGGGTCTGACCCCAGGTTGTTGCGCGACCGCGTGAGTCCGGCTCCCGGCTCGGGGAGCCCGCCGGCGGTAAAGCCGCAAGGAATTCGGCCCGCCGGCGTCTCAGTGCGTAACGCGGACTGCGGCGTCGTCCCGGGGCTCTCGAGGAGGTGAGCCGGCATGCTCGACGTGCTCGTCGCTGTCTTCGTCGTCGTCTTCGTCTTCGCGGCCGTCACGGTCCTGTTCGGCGTGTACGTCTGGCACGCCGACCCGTACCAGTTCGCGACGTGGCGGGCGGCGCTCCGGCGGGGCCGGCGGCCGCCGGGCGAGCGGCCCTCGCCGCCGAGCTGAGCGCGGCCCGCGACGGACCGCCGCCCTCGGCGGAGGCTCAGCGCCCGCCGCGCAGGGCCCGGCGGAGCACCTTCGCGTACTCCTCGAGCCCCTCGCGGTAGAGGCGGGCCTCGGGCCCGGCGGCGATCCCGACGCGCTCGGGGACGACGCCCCAGATCGGCACCTTCTCCGAGCGCCACCACGCGATCGTCTCCTCGAGGTCGTTCGTGCCGTAGCGAGCCGAGCAGATCACGACGCCCCTCGGCGCCCTCGGCGGCGTCAGCTCGAGCGTCGCGACGACGCGCGAGAACTCGACCCCCCCGGCGCGGGTCGGGATCACCACCGCGTCGGCGGAGGCGAGCGCGGCCTGCACGAGCCGCTCGTCGCCGGGAGGCGTGTCGACGATCACGAGCCCGCCGTCGCCGCCCATCGCCCGGGCGAGCGTCCGCTCGGAGGGCGCCTCGACGACCTCGACCCCGTCGACGGGCCGCTCCTCGAGCCACTCGGCCGAGGAGGCCTGGCGGTCGGCGTCCACGAGGACGACCGGGTCGTGGCCCCGCTCGACGGCGGCCGCGGCCAGGTAGACGGCGGTCGTCGTCTTCCCGACACCCCCCTTGAGGTTGGAGACGACGACGTTCACGGCGGCTGCAGTCTACGACGCCGCGCCCGCCCCGCGAGCCGGAGCGCGAGCGGCCCCGCGCGGTGCTGCGGGGCCGCTCGCGTCACGCGGGGGTGCTACGCGGCGACCGGCTTCAGCGCGGCCGGCGCGGCGGGCGGCGTGGGGACGGCCGGCGGGGTCTCGCCGGCCGTCCTGAAGCTCTGCCGCAGGGCGACGACCGCGGCGCGCGCCTTCAGGACCCCGGCGCGCATCTCGAGGTTGGCGGCGCGGATCTGCAGGTTCGCCTCGCGGACGACGGGCCGGATCTCGCGGGGCTTGACGCCCGCGGCGAGCGCCGCCGCGATGTCGGACTGGAGCTTCGCCCGGTCGCTCAGGCACACCGACAGGAGCGAGTGCCAGTCGCCCGTCAGCTTGAGCGCGTCCGCCTTGATCTTCGCCCTGGCGGTGGCCCGGTCGGAGCCGACGAGGCTCTCGGCGTCGCTCTGGAGCGTCTGGGCGTCCGCCAGCACGGTGTCGTGCTTGGCCTGGACGTCGGTCTTGAGCTGCGCGATGTCCGCGTTGATCGCCGCAAGCGGGTCGTCGGCGAGCGCGGCGGCCGGCGCGAGCGCGGCGAGCGCGAGAACCGTCGCCGCGAGGAGGAGGAGCTTCTTCATCTGAACGTGTCTCCTGGTCGAAGGTGGGGGTGCCGTGACAGGTCGCACCTTGCGCCGCCCACGCAAACGACGTGTCTTCCGCGCGTAAAACCCCCGTAAAACGGCGGGTCGGGAGCCGCGCACGTTCACGTGGCAGGCGGATGGGCTCGGCTCGATCGCCGCCACCACGACGACGCCCGCCCGCGTCGAGGAGGTACAGCCCCCGAGGCGCCGGCGGCCGCGGCGAGCGCGGCGACCAGGTATCGCATCGTGCCTCCGGAGCTCGGGTACCCCGGTCGACCCGCCGGAGGGCCCGGTTCGGATTCAATGCAGGCATGGTCCGGACGACCGTCGACCACGCGGTGATCGCGGTGAGCGACTGGGAGCGGTCGAACCGCTTCTACCGCGACGTCCTCGGCGCCGAGGTGCGGGAGCTCGCGCGCGGCCGCTACGCCTACCGGTTCGGCGACGTCCAGCTCAACGTGCACGGTCCGGGCTCGACGGCCGAGCCGCGCGCCGCGAGGCCGGTCGAGCCCGGGGGGAGCGATCTCTGCTTCCGCTGGGAGGGAACCCCCGACGAGGCGCTCGAGCACCTGCGCCGGCACGGCGTCGAGCCGGTCGAGGGGCCGGTCGCGAGGCAGGGCGCCGCCGGCGAGGGGACGAGCGTCTACTTCCGCGACCCGGACGGCTCGCTGCTCGAGCTGATCGCCTACCCCGCGTCCTGAGCGCCCGCCGCGGCGAGCGGCCGTCCGTCGGCCGCGGTCGTCGCGAGCACCGCGCGCAGCGCCTCGACGATCCGGTCCGCCTCCTCCCCGGTGAGCACCAGGCAGGGCGCGAGGATGACGTTCTGGTAGATCGACCGCACGATCACGCGCCCCTCGTCGCGGACGCGGTCGGCGATCTCCTGCCGGCGCACGGCGAGCGGCTCGCGCGTCTCCCTGTCGGCGACGAGCTCGACCGAGGCGAGGAGGCCCGCGCCGCGGACGTCGCCGACGACCGGCAGCTCGAGCAGGCTTCGAAGCCCGTCGAGGAGGCGCGCCCCAACCCGCACGGCGTTCTCGAGCAGGCCCTCGCGCTCGATCACCTCGAGGTTCCGGAGCGCGACCGCGCACGCGACCGGGTGGCCGCAGTAGGTGTAGCCGTGCATGAACCCCGTCTCCGCCGTGCGGAGCGTCTCGCCCACCTCGCGCGTCGCGAGCACGGCGCCAAGCGGTAGGTAGCCGCTCGTGAGGCCCTTCGCGGTCGCGATCAGGTCCGGCTGCATCCCCCACGCCGGCGACGCGAACCAGTGCCCGAGCCGGCCGAACGCGGTGACCACCTCGTCGGCGACGAGGAGGATGCCGTGCTCGCGGCAGAGCCGCGTCACCGCCTGCCAGTACTCGCGCGGCGGCACGATCACGCCGCCGACGGTCAGCACCGGCTCGCCGATGAACGCGGCGATCCGCTCCGGCCCGAGCCGCTCGATCGTCTCCTCGAGCTCGCGCAAGCAGAACGCGAACGGGTCCTCGCCACCGAAGAGCTCCTTCCGGTAGGGGTACGGGGTCGTGAGGTGGTAGAAGCCCCCCGGCAGCTCGCCGACCCCCGCCTTGAGGGCCGAGAGCCCGCTCGCCGAGAGGGCGCCGTAGGTCATCCCGTGGTAGGAGTGCGAGAGCGAGAGCACGAGCGTCCGCTCGCGCTCGCCGCGGTTCCAGTGGTAGAGGCGGGCCATCTTGATCGCGCTCTCGCAGCTCTCCGAGCCGCCGTTCGTGAAGAAGACCTCGGCGATCCCCTCGGGCGCGAGCTCGACGAGCCGGTGCGCGAGCTCCGCCGCGCGCTCGTTGCCGAAGTTCCAGAAGAGCGGCGCGTACTCGAGCTCCGCCATCTGCTCCGCCGCGACCTCGGCGAGCTCGGCCCGGCCGTGGCCGATCTCGCAGAGCTGGATCCCGCCGAGCGCGTCGAGGTACTCGTTCCCCTCCGCGTCGAAGTAGCTCGAGCCCTCGCCGCGCACGAGCAGGAGCGACGGCCCGGCGAAGCTCCACGGGTGGATCACGTGCTCGGAGTCCCACGCCGCGAGCTGCTCGTGCGTCGGCACGCCTACCTCCGCTCGAGCGGCATCGACCGGTTGATCCCGACGTCGGTCCGGAGCGCCTCGAGCCACCCCGCCCGCACCGAGGCCAGGAGCTCCGCGCCGAGCCGGAACGCCTCGGCGTGGCGCTCGAGCACGCCCTGCCCGAGCTCGCGGCCCTCGGCGAGGATCGCGGCCTCGTCGACGCCGGTCACCTGCCCGTCGCGGAGCACCCAGCGGCCGCCGACCATCGTCGACCGGACGGCGCTCGTCGTCGAGGAGAAGACGACGTGCTGGAGCGGGTCGTTCAGCGGCGTGAAGACGCGGCTCTCGAGGTCGAGCAGCACGAGGTCGGCGCGCCGCCCCGGCTCGATCAGGCCGAGCCCGTCGTCGCCGGCGGCCTGGGCCCCGCCGCGTGTCGCCATCCGCCACGCCTCGCGGGCGCCGAGCCAGCGTTCGTAGTCGAGGTCCCACAGCTTGTGGAGCAAGCCCGCGACCTTGAGGGTCGCGTAGAGGTCGTTGCCGTCGTTCGAGCTCATGCCGTCCGAGCCCATCGCCACGTTGACGCCGGCGTCCAGGAGCACGGGGACGGCCGCGATCCCGCTCCCGAGCTTCAGGTTCGAGATCGGGTTGTGCGTGATGCTCGTGCCCGTCGACGCGACGAGGTCGACGTCGGCATCGGTCAGCCAGATCCCGTGCTCGAAGCTGACGCGCGGCCCGAGGAAGCCGAGCTCGTTCATGTGGGCCGGCAGCGTCTTCCCGTACATCCTCCGGCCCGACAGCGCCTGCATCCGCGTCTCGAGCACGTGGATGTGGATCGTCAGGTCGAGCTCGTCGGCGAGCGCGGCGCAGGCCTGCAGCATGTCGTCGGTGCAGCGCTGCGGCCCCGACGGGCCGAGTCCGATCGAGATCCCCTCGTCGGGCCGGTGGTAGCGCTCGACCGCGAAGCGCGAGAACGCCTCCCACTCCGGCCAGCCGGGCGGCTTCTCGGCGAGGAAGCGGCGCCGCAGCTCCTCGGGCACGAGCCCGAGGTCGAGCACGACGACCTCGTCGTAGGAGCGGTCCGACATCCCGATCACGATCACCGCCCGCAGGCCGAGGTCCCGGTAGGCGCGCGCGACCGCGCCGATCGACTCCTCCGTCCAGCCGGCGAGCTCGTAGACGTAGTCGACGACGCACGTCGCGCCCGACCGGATCATCTCCATGCCCCCGAGCAGCGTCCGCACGTAGATCTCGCGATCCGTCTGCGCCGGGTTCGCGAAGACCGGGTAGGAGAAGAGCATCCACGGCTCGAGCGGCAGGTTGTCGAAGCGGCCCCGGAACCAGTTCTCGTTCGAGTGGTTGTGCGCGTTGACGATGCCCGGGACGACGGCGAAGCGCGTGCAGTCGACCACCTCCTCGCCGGACGCCCCGTCCCCGACCGCCGCGATCCGCCCACCTTCGACCGCGACGTCGGTGCGGCGGAACTCGCCCCCGCCGACGTCGACGAGGCCGTTCCTGAGGACGACGTCGGCCACGCTCAGTGATGCACGCGCTCGACCTCGTCGAGCCCGGCGTCGAAGGCCTCGAGCGTGAGGTCGACCTCGTCCGAGGTGATCGTGAGCGGCGGCGCGACCTTGATCGTGTTCGGCACGAAGCCGGTGAGGAAGACGCCGTGCGCGGCCGCCTCGCGCGCGACGATGCGGGTCGGCGTCCGCGAGAGGTCGCCGGTGAAGTCGAAGGCGCGGTCCTCCGGGACGATCGGCGAGCCGTCCGGGCCGACGAGGTCGACGGCGTGGTAGAGGCCGCGGCCGCCGATGCGGCCGATCGAGGGATGCCGCGACCGCAGCTCCTCGAGGCCGGCGCGGAGGCGCAGCCCCATCTCGGCGCCATGCTCGACCGCGCCCTCGTCGATCATCGCCTCGACGTTCGCCACGATCGTCGCGCAGACGAGCGGGTGCCCGTCCCAGGTCGAGCCGCTGTACCACCGGTCGCGCTCGAACGCCTCCGCGATCTCCTTCGAGGCGACGACGCCGCCGACCGGGAGGATGCAGCCGTTCATGCCCTTCCCGATCGGCATCAGGTCGGGGACGACGCCGTCGTAGAGCTGGTAGGAGAACCACCGCCCGAGCCGGCCGAAGCCGCAGATCACCTCGTCGTCGACCCAGAGGATCCCGTGCCTCCGCGTCAGCTCGCGCACCGCCGGGACGTAGCCGTCGTGGCCCATGATCCCGGCGACCCCGAGCATCGTCTCGGTGACGACGGCGGCGACGTTCTGGGCGCCGACCTCGGCGATCGTCCGCTCGAGCGCCTCGATCGACGGCAGCCCGCCCGAGGCGTCGAAGTCCTCGGGCTCGGGAGCCGGGATCGTGCGGAAGGTCGGGAGCTCGCCGCCCGGCACGTCCCGCACCTCGTGCGCGACCGTGGCGGAGGAGAGCTGGTTGCCGTAGCCGCGCACCCGGGTGCCGGCGCCCGCGGTGAGGCCGTGGAACGAGTGACGCTGCGTCAGCACGACCGGCCGGCCGGTGTGGACGCGCGCCATCGTCAGGGCGACGTCGACCGCGTCCGAGCCCGAGGGGAGGATGCGCACGCGGCCCGCCCAGCCGTCGGCGCCGAGCACGTCCTCGACGATCAGCTTCGCCGCGCGGGCGCGGTAGTCCGTCGCCATCCCGAAGTAGACGTGGCCGTAGCGGTCGAGCGCCTCGCGCAGCCCCGCGACGACGCGCGGGTGGCGGTGGCCCATGTTGTCCGAGATGAGCTGACTCTGGCAGTCGAGCAGGCGCGTGCCGTCGACCATGTGGAGGTAGTTGCCCTCCTGGTAGGCGACGCCGTTCCAGACGTGCTCCCCCGCGGCCTGGACGTTGTGGAGGTAGTAGGCGCGGTCCCACGCCTCCATCCGCGCCCAGTCGACGCGCTCGGCCGCCGCGGCGGCGGCGGTCTCGCTCCCGACCGCCGCCACGCTAGGTCGCCTCCGCCGGCGCGGCCATCGGCGCGCGCACCGGCAGCGCCCCGGAGACGCTCGCGATGTCGACCACGGCGTCCGGCTCGACCTGCTCGCCCCGGACGGCGCGGCTGAACCCGAGCACCTCCTTCACCCGGTCGCCCGCGAGCGCCTGCACGAGCCACACCCCGGCGACGTAGGTCGCGCCCCCGAGCGCCCACGCCTCGAGCGGCGGGATTCCCCAGAGCCTCGTCGGGTCCTCGCCGGGCACGATCCCGCTCGCCCAGGCGCCGAAGAAGACGGCGCCGCAGAGGGCGACGAGCGCGGGCCAGTTGAACCAGGCGGTCTCCGACCACGCCGGGATCCTGAGCAGCGGGCGCGAGATCCCGAACCAGCGCGGGAGCAGGAAGTGGTCGATGAACATGATCACGCTCGCGGTCGGGACCGTGATCGCGAGGAACGCCGCGACCTTGAAGAACCCGTTCGTGAACTGGTAGTTGACGAGCCACCCCGAGAACGCGCCGCCGCCCGCGATGAGCACGCACGTGTAGACGCGCCGCCACCGCTTCCAGCCGCCGATGATGTTCTGGCCGCCGTTGATCGCCTCGTAGTAGTTGCCGTCGTTCAGCGCGAACTGGCTGATCGTGCCGATCACGAACGCGAGCCAGAAGGCGCCGAAGAGCGAGTACTCGGTCGTCTGGCGCACGACCGGGCCGAAGTCCGCCGTCTGCGCGAGGTCGGCCATCATCCAGCCGCCGACCGAGAAGAGCAGGAAGCCGAACAGGAGCGCGAAGCCGAAGGCCGGGAGCGGCCACCAGAAGCGCGGCTTGCCGTAGCGGAAGATGTCCGGCTCGTTGCCCCACATCGCGAACCCGATCACGACCGCCACGCCCGCGAGGAACGAGAGCCCGCCGCCGCCCTTCGGCTGGTCGTCGAGGATGCCGGAGTCGGTCGTGAGCACCCTGATCACGAGGTAGAGCACCCAGAGGATGATCAGCGGCGTCACGAGGTAGCGCGCGAACACCGTGATCCCCGTGAACCCGAAGAGGTTGTTGAACACCATCAGGCCGGCGAAGAGGATCGCGAAGAGCTCGACGTGGTCCCAGCTGTAGAGGCCGTCCCAGATCTGGCCCATCAGCCCCGCCTGGAACCCCGTCCACCCCGTCGCGCCGACGATGATGAAGAGCGACACGAGCCACGATCCCGAGACGCCGAAGATCGAGCGCGTGAGCAGGGCGTGCGTCTGGCCGGTCCGCGAGCCGAGGTACGACGCGAGCATCGCGTACGCGACGTAGATCCCGATCCCGAGGCAGGTGATGCCGGCCGTCGACCCGAGGTCGTGGCCGCCCGCGTACAGCTCCGTCCCGACGAAGAGGAACGAGAAGCCCGCCGCGAAGGACGCCCACAGCCCGGCGAAGTGCCAGATCGGTCGGCGCCGGTCGAGCGGGACGATCCCGGTGTCGCTCGTCGAGTAGTCGTGGCGGATCGACTCGTCGAGGGTCTCGCGCTCGAAGGCGAGATCCTCCCTGAGCTCCGCGACGTCGTGTGCGATCTCCTCCCGTGGGTGGTGGTGGAGACCGCCAGGGCCCGTGGACATCGCAAGCCTCCTTGGCTCGAAGGGGCGCTGCTCCGTGCCGCGCGAGTCTACGAGCGGGCCGGGCCGCTTTCAAGCGGCCCGCTCGCGCCCGGGGGAGCCGCCCCCGCCAGCGGCCGGCCCTCGAGGAGCGCCCCGTGCGGAGGAATCGGCTCGCGCCGCCCGCCCGGCGGCTACCCGGCGACCGCGATCGCCTCGATCTCGAGCATGACCTCGGGCCGGTAGAGCGAGCGCACCTCGACGATCGTGTCGGCCGGGTAGGGCGGCGTGAACCACTTCCGCCGCAGCTCCACGACCTTCGGGAAGTTGGCCGCCATGTCGGTGAGGAAGATCGTCACCTTCACGACCCGGTCGAGGCTCGAGCCGCCCGCCTCCAGCACCCGGCCCAGGTTCCGGAAGGCCTGGTCGGCCTGCGCCTCGAAGTCGTCCACGGAGACGAGCTCGCCGGCGCCGTCGATCCCGACCTGCCCCGAGACGAGGACGAGGTCGCCGACGCGCATCGCCTGCGAGAGCAGGTAGGGCGCGTACGGGTCGGGGTCGGTCGCGACCTGCCGGACGTCCACGTCGGCCGCTCAGCCTACCCGCTCACGCCTCGCCGAAGACGCCCGCGGCCGCGAGCCGGCCGAGCCGCTCCTCCGAGTAGCCGCAGAGCCCGGCGAGCACCTCGCGCGTGTGCTCCCCGCGGCGCGGCGCCCGGCGAAGCGGCCGCTCGCCGCCGAGCCGGAGGGGGCTCGCCACCTGGCGGACGGTCCCGAGCGCCGGGTGCTCGACCTCGACGACGTCGCCGCGGGCGACCGCCTGCGGGTCCTCGAGCGCGGCCGCGACGTCGTTCACCGGCGCGCTCGGCACGCCGGCCGCGGCGAGCGCCTCCAGCCAGTCCGCCGAGCTCCGCTCCGCGAACGCGGCGTCGAGGATCGGGAGCAGCTCGTCGCGGTTGCGGTCACGCGCCGCGAAGTCGGCGAAGCGCTCGTCGGTCGCGAGCTCGGGCCGGCCGAGCGCGCCGCAGAGCGCGACCCAGAACTTCTCCTTCGGGCAGGCGACGACGATCCAGCCGTCCGCGGTGGCGAAGTTCTGGAACGGCACGATCGACGGGTGCGCCGAGTTGCGCCGCCGCGGCGGCGTGTAGCCGCGCGAGGCCGTCCAGACGCCGACGTAGCACAGCTCGTGCAGCGCCGTCTCGAACAGCGAGACGTCGCAGTCGCAGCCGACGCCGTCGCGCCGGGCGCGCCAGACGCCGGCGAGGAGCGCGATCGCCGAGACGTAGCCCCCCGAGAGGTCGACGAGCGAGAGGCCGCTCTTCGCCGGCGCGCCCTCGGGGTCGCCCGTGAGCGACATCCAGCCGGCGAGCCCCTGCATCATGTAGTCGTAGCCGCCCTGGGCGGCGCGCGGGCCCGTCATCCCGAACCCCGAGAGCGAGCAGCACACGATCCGCGGGTTCGCGTGCTTGAGGCGGTCGTAGGTGAGCCCGAGCTTCTCCGGCTGGTCGCCGCGCAGGTTCGAGTAGACGGCGTCGGAGACGCGCACGAGGTCCTCGAGCACGCCGCGCGCCTCGGGACGGCGCAGGTCGAGCGAGACGCTCTTCTTGTTGCGGTTGAACGCCTCGAAGAAGAGCGAGTCCTCCCCCTCGGCGAACGGCGGCACGTAGCGGCCGACGTCGCCGCGGGAGGCCGGGTCCTCGACCTTGATCACCTCCGCGCCGAGGTCGGCGAGCTGGAGCGTGGCCCAGGGGCCGGCGCCGAACTGCTCGAGCGCGACGATCCGGACGTCAGCGAGCGGCAGCGAGCGCCCTCACCTCCCCGAGCAGCTCCACCTGCTCCAGCAGGCCGCCCGGCTCGACCGCCGGGTGGAAGACGACGTGCTCGGCGCCCGCCTCGACGTAGGCGGCGGCGCGCTCGGCGCAGGCCTCGGGCGGGCCCGTGACGGCGTAACGCTCGATCGCGTGGGTCGAGAACTCCGTCGCGTAGCGGCGCGAGAGGTGCTCCCGCGCCTGCTCGACGGTGCCGCCGACGAGCGCCGGCAGGACGACGGCGGCGGCGAGCGCGCGGCCGCCGGCCTCGGCGCGCAGCCGCGCGAGCCCCTCCGCGAACCGCTCGGGCGAGACCCAGATCGGGATCCAGCCGTCGCCGAAGCGGGCCGCGCGGCGGAGCGCGGCCTCCGTGCGCCCGCCGACCCAGAGCGGCGGCCCGCCCGCCTGCGCCGGCGGCGGCTCGATCGCGACGCCGTCGAACGACGAGAAGCGGCCGTGGAAGCTCGCCGCGCCGCCTGCGAAGAGCGCCCGCAGCGCGCGCATCGACTCGTCCGTGCGGGCGCCGCGCTCGCGCGGCGGGACGCCGGCCGCCTCGAAGTCCTTCGGGCTCTCCCCCCCGACGCCGACGCCGAGGATGACGCGGCCGCCGGAGAGGTAGTCGAGCGACGCAACCGCCTTGGCCACGAGCGCCGGCGCCCGCAGCGGCAGCAGGAGCACGCCGGCGCCGAGCGCGACCCGCTCGGTCACGGCCGCGAACACGGAGAGGGCGACGATGACGTCGAGCAGCGGGTGGTGGAAGGCGACGTGGTCGCCCGCCCAGAGCGAGTCGAAGCCGGCCGCCTCCGCCGCCTCGGCGACGCGGCGGTAGTGCCCGGGGTCGGGCGCGCCGCCGACGAGCGGCCCGCTCCCCTGCACGCCGAACGCGGCGCCCGTCACGGCGCCGCGCGCCAGGCGCGCTCGTAGTACGGCCGCAGGTACGCGAGATGCTCGTGCATCCCGCCGCCCGCGGCCTCGACGTCGCCGGCCTCGATCGCCGCCGCGATCGCCCGGTGCTGGTCGTTGATCGCGCGGTGGAAGCGCGCGCCGAGCCTCGTCCGGGCGAGGTTCCGCTGGAGCACGCCGAAGATCGGCTGCGCCGCGATCGCGAGCAGCGCGTTCCCGCAGCAGTCGATCACGACCGAGTGGAAGTCCTGGTTGTAGACGAACTGCTCGGCCGTCCCGAGCCGGAGCGGCTCGTCCGGGATCGTCTCCCGGAGCCGCTCGAGCTCCTCCGGCGTGCGCCGCGCTGCGGCGATGCGGGCGGCCGGCACCTCGAGCAGCTCCCGCGCCTCGAGCAGGTCGTCGAGGGTGACGTCGTTCGCGTCCGCCATCAGCGAGATGCTCGAGTGGAGGTAGCTCGAGACGCCGGCGACGCTCGGCAGAGTCACGTACGAGCCGCCGCCCGCCCCCTTCGCGGTGCGAATCAGGTCCTGCGCGGCGAGCGAGCGCAGCGCCTCGCGCAGCGTCGCCCTGCTCACGCCGAACTCGCGCGCGAGCACCTCCTCGTTCGGCAGCCGCGAGCCCGGCTGGAGCGTCCCTCCGACGACGAGCGTGCGCAGCTGCTCGGCAACCTGCTCGTACTGCTTGGCGGCTACGTGACGCTCCTACTCGATGCCGAATTCCCGGTTGGCCGCGAGCGACGCCGGCGCGGACGAGGGCACCGCCGGCCGCTGCGCGAAGTAGTCGGTGAGCGACGAGCCGTCGCGCCTCGCCCGCAGCTCGGCGCGCAGGCGCTCGGTCTCCTCCTCGTCGATCTCGAGCGTCCGCTCGTCGGCGAAGACGACGCCGTACGCGTCGCGGGCGAGCTCGATCGTCGTGAAGTCGTCGAGCACGTCCTCGCGCACCGCCTCCGCGGGCCGGTCGAGCGGGTCGCCGTAGCCGGCCGCGTTCGGCTCGCGGAACTCGATGTACTCGCCGGCGGCGAACGGGATCCCGGTCACCTTCGCCGGCAGCACCTCCTCGCGCGCGGTGTCGGGGTTCTTGCGGCACGAGGCGACGAGGCCGTCCCAGCCGCCGAAGACGCCGCGCGGCGGGTCGGTCTGGCGGTCGCCCTCGCACGAGTACGTCCCGTCGACGAGGAAGCGGTTGCGCCGGATGATCCCGACCCCGCCGCGCCAGCGGCCCGGGGCCGCCGGCTCGGGCCGCAGCTCGTACTGGTCGCAGCGCATCGGGAAGCGCATGTCGAGCTCCTCGATCGGGTTGTTGCGCGTGTTCGCCATCAGGTTGTCGACGGAGTCCATCGCGTCCTTCCCGGAGCGGCCGCCGTACGAGCCCTCGTTCACCTCCAGGTAGAGCCAGTACTCGCCCGCGGAGGCGTCGAAGCCCGCGTAGGCGCAGAAGTGGATGCCGGCGGAGTTGCCGCCCGTGACCTTGTCCGGGAGCGCCTCCGCCAGCGCGAGGTTGACGTTGTCGACGACGCGCTGCGTCTGGCAGAAGCGCGAGAAGCACGCGCGCGGGAAGCTCGGGTTGAAGATCGTGCCCTTCGGGGCGATCACCTTCACGGGCCGGAAGACGCCGTCGTTCTGCGGCACGTGCTCCGGGAAGGTCGTCTCGTCGAGCAGGATCGTGCGCACCGCGTAGTAGCACGAGACGAGCAGGCTCCCCTCGAACGGGACGTTGTAGCCCGTCGGCACCTCCGGGTTCGAGCCGGTGAGGTCGATCGTGATCTCGTCGCCGTCGACGACGACGCGCGTCTCGACGCGCAGCCGCTCGCCGCGGTTGCGGGCGTCGTCGTCGAGCCAGCCGACGACGGGCCCGTAGGTGCCGTCCGGGATCTTCGCGATCTCCTGCCGCAGCATCCGCTCCGAGTAGTCCATCCAGTCGTAGGCGGCGCTCATGACGACGTCGGCCCCGTAGCGCTCGACCAGGCGCAGGAAGCGCTCCCTGCCGAGCTGGCAGGCGGCGAGCATCGCGTTCATGTCGCCGCGGTTCATCGTCTCCGTCCGGACGTTGTCGAAGATCATCCGGTCGAGGTCCTCGTTCAGCTCGCCGCGGCGGTACCAGCGGAGCGCGTTGTACATCTTCGCCTCGGCGTAGACGTCGAACGCGTCGGCGTTGATGCCGGGGAACGAGCCCCCGACGTCGAGCACGTGCGCGGTCACCGCCGCGAACCCGAGCAGCTCGCCCTCGTGGAAGATCGGCACCGCGACCGCGACGTCGGGCGAGTGCGACGCGCCGAGGTACGGGTGGTTGTGGACGATCACGTCGCCGTCCTCGATCTCGCCCTCGAGCCGGTAGAGGAAGCCGCGGATGTACCACGGCAGCGAGCCGATGTGCATCGGCGTCGAGTCCGACTCGCAGAGCTCGCGCCCCTGCGCGTCGAAGATCCCCGCGCCGAGGTCCTCCGACTCGCGGATGATCGACGAGTAGCTCATCCGGAAGAGCACGCCCGCCATCTCCTTCGCGATCGCGTGGAACGCGCCCCCGAGCACGCGCAGCGTGATCGGGTCGACCTCGACGCGCTTCCGCGCCGGCGGCCCCGGCTGCCGCCCCACCTCGTACGCCGCGACGCTCATCTCGCCACCTCCTCCGCGGCGGCGGCGAGGGCAGCGCCGGCCCCGGCCGCACCCGTGTCGATCACGACGTTCCCGAAGCGGTCGACACGCGCGGCGAGGCCCGGCGGAACCACCGTCGTCGAGTCGTACTGGTGCACGATCGCCGGCCCCTCGAGCACGTTGCCCGCCCGGAGCGCCTGCCGGTCGTAGAAGCGCGTCGCGACCTTCCGGAGCGCGCCCCCGACGCGGAACCACGCCTCGCCCTCGTGCCGCAGCGCCGCCGCCGGCGACTCCGGCCCCGGCTCGGCCTCCGGCGCGCGCAGCTTCGGCTGCAGGCCGATCCCGCGCACGCGCAGGTTGGGGATCTCGACGTCGGAGTCCTCGAAGCGGCGCGAGTACTCGCGCTCGTGCCGCTCGTCGAAGTCGGAGCGGAGCTTCCGGACCCACGCGTCGTCGATCGCGCCGGCGCCGCAGTCGACGCGGAGCTCGTAGCCCTGGCCGAGGTAGCGGCAGTCCGCGACCCGCTGGACGAGGATCCGGTCCTCGGGCACGCCGTCCTCGAGGAGCTGGTCGCGCGCCTGCGCCTCGAGCGCGGCGAACGCCTCCTCGAGCGCGGCCGTGTCGAGCCGCGAGACGCGCTGGTAGACGGTCGAGACGTACTCGTAGACCATGTCCGTCGCGAGCAGGCCGAGCGCCGCCGTGACGCCGGGGTAGCTCGGCACGAGCACCCACGGCGTCCCGACCTCGAGCGCGATCTGCGCGGCGAAGAGCGGCCCCGCCCCGCCCTCGGCGACGAGGGCGAAGTCGCGCGGGTCGTAGCCCTTGCGCACGGAGTTCTCCTCGATCGACTGCACCATCGAGTGCGTCAGGATCTGGACGGCGCCCATCGACGCCTCCTCGACGCTCATCCCGAGCGCGCGCGCGGGGCCGTCCTCGAACGCGGCGCGCGCGAGGTCGGCGCGGAGCCGCATGTCGCCGCCGAGGAACGCCTCCGGCGCGAGCCAGCCGAGGTTCACCAGCGCGTCCGTCGCCGTCGGCTCCGTCCCGCCGCGGCCGTACGCCGCCGGCCCGGGGTCGGCGCCGGCCGAGCGCGGCCCGACGCGGAAGATGCCGCCGGCGTCGACGTAGGCGATCGAGCCGCCGCCCGCGCCGATCGTGTCGACGTCGACCATCGGGATCATCGCCTGGTACGGGCCGACGCGCGTGTCGAGCAGGTGCTTCATGCGCAGCCGGCCCTCCTGCGCGAGCCCGATGTCGGCGGAGGTCCCGCCGACGTCGAGCGTGATCACGTTGTCGAAGCCGGCCTCGCGCCCCGCCCAGATCCCGCCGACCACGCCCGCCACCGGGCCGGACATGAGCAGGTTCACGGGCCGCGCCACCGCGCCGTCGGCCGTCGCGACGCCGCTCGCGGACGTCATCAGGTGCACGCCCGTGCGCACGCCGAGCCCGCGCAGCTCGTCCTCGAGCCGCCGCACGTAGCGCGAGACCGTCGGCCCGACGTACGCGTTCAGGCAGACCGTCGAGAAGCGCTCGTACTCGCGGTACTGCGGCAGCACCTCCGACGAGACGGAGAGGAACGCCTCCGGGAACTCCTCGCGCACGATCTCGGCGACCCGCGCCTCGTGCTGCGGGTTCAGGAACGAGAACAGGAAGCACACCGCGACCGCCTCGACGCCGGCGTCCTTCAGCTTCCGCACCTGCTCGCGCGCCTTCTCCTCGTCGAGCGGCACGAGCACCGAGCCGTCGCGCGTGATCCGCTCGGGCACGGTCAGCCGGTGGCGGCGGCGCACGATCGGGTGCCGCTGCCACGGCAGGTCCTGGTAGTTCGAGAAGTTGAGCGGCTTCTTGTGCCGCGCGATGTGGAGGATGTCGCGATAGCCCTCGGTCGTGATCAGCCCGACCCGCGCGCCATTGTGCTCGATCACGATGTTCGTCGCGATCGTGGTGCCGTGGAAGACCTGGTCGAGCTGCGCAGGGGCCGTTCCGACGCTTTCGCAGAGATCCTCGATTCCCCTGACCGTGCCGCGGGACGGGTCGTCCGGCGTGGTCGGGACCTTGTGCACCTGCACCACGCCGGCCTCGTCGTCGACGTAGATGAGATCCGTGAAGGTGCCGCCGACGTCAACCCCGAGTCGTTTCACACCGCACCCCCTAGGGCTTGAGGACGATCTTTCCGAAGTGCTCGCGCCGCTCCATCATCTCCATCGCCTCGCGCGCCTTCGCGAGCGGGAAGACCTCGTGCACGAGCGGGACGATCTTGCCGGCGCGCGCGAGCTCGAGGCACGCCTCGACCTCGCTGCGCAGGTAGCAGAACGATCCGATCACGCTTCGCTGCATGCGGAAGAAGGGGATGATGTCGAACGGCACCACCTCGCCGGAGTGCGCACCGCAGATCACCATCCGCCCGTCCTTCCCGAGGCAGTCGAGCCCGACCTGGAAGAGCGTGCCGCCGACGTGCTCGTAGACGAGGTCGACGCCCCGGTCGTCCGTCAGCTTCATCACCTCCGCGACCACGTCCTGGGTCGCGTGGTTGACGCCGTGATCCATCCCGAGCTCGGCCGCACGCGCGAGCTTCTCGTCGGAGGAGGCGTTGCCGATCACGGTCGCCCCGGCGAGGTGCGCGAGCTGCACCGCGGCGGAGCCGATGCCGCTCCCGACCGAGTTGACCAGCACCGTCTCGCCCACCCGCAGGCCGCCGCGGTCGAAGAGCATGTGCCAGGCGGTCCCGAACGCGATCTGCAGCGCGGCGGCCGCCTCGTCGGTCAGCTCGTCCGGAACGCGCAGGAGCTGGCCGGCGCTGCAGACGAGCTGCTCGGCGTAGCCGCCGGAGTAGGCGAAGCTGATGAAGCCGGCGCTCGTGCAGAGGGCCTCGCGGCCGCTGCGGCAGAAGCGGCACTCGCCGCAGGTCGAGAACAGGAACGGCATCACGCGGTCGCCGACCCGCCAGCCCTCGACGCCGTCGCCCAGCTCCGCGATCCGGCCGACCACCTCGAGGCCGAGCACGAACGGGAAGTCGACGGGGAAGCGCGACGTGCCCTCGCGGACGTCCACGTCGAGGTGGTTGAGCGCGCAGGCGAGCACGTCGACGAGCACCTCTCCCGGCCCGGGCCTCGGCGCCTCCACTTCCTCCAGCCGGAGGACGTCGGCCCCGCCGAACTCGTGGAACACGACCGCCTTCACCCGCCGACCTCCCCTTTTCGCCGACCGAGCCTGCCTTTATGTCTGACGTTCGGGGCGCTGTCAAGCGGCCTCCGCTCCGAGGCGGTTTGACAGGCCGCCGAATGTCTGACATACAGTCGCCCACGGCAGTCGACCTCGCCCACGCCCGCTCCCTCCTCTTCACGCCCGGCGACGACGAGGCCGGCCTGCGCTCCGCGCTCGCGTCGGCGGCGGACGCCGTCGTCGGCGACCTCGAGCACTCCGTCGCGCCCGAGCGCAAGCAGGCGGCGCGCGACCTCGTCGCCGAGCTCCGGCCGCCGGTCGTGCGGGTGAACGGAGCCGACACGGCCTGGTTCGAGGCCGACCTCGCCCTCGTCGCCGAGCTCGATCCTGCCGCCGTCGTGCTGCCGGCGGCGACGCCGGAGACCGTCTCCGCCCTGGGCGCCGCGGGCCCGCCCGTGATCGCGATCGTCGAGACGGGCGCGGGCGTCCGCCTCGCGTACGAGACGGCGTCCCGGCCGCGCGTCGCCGCGCTCCTCCTCGGGGCGGTCGACCTCGGCGCCGACCTCGGCCTGGAGCCGCGGCGCGACGGGCTCGAGCTCGCCTACGCCCGGGGCAAGCTCGTGGTCGACTCCGCGGCCGCGGGGGTGAGGCCGCCGTTCGACGTCGTCCATCTGGACGTGCACGACGACGCCGGCCTCGAGCACGAGTGCCGCCTCGCCCGCTCGCTCGGCTTCCGCGGGAAGGCGTGCCTCGCCCCGGCGCAGCTCGAGACGGTGCACCGCGTGTTCGGCACGGTCGAGGAGGAGCTCGCGGCGAGGACCCGTCGGATCCCGGCAGAAGCGAAAGGAGCTAGAGGATGAGCACCGAGGCGGCGGCCGCGCCGAAGGAGTGGCGCGGCAGGTTCTTCGAGGACTTCGCGGTCGGCGACACGTTCCGGAGCAGGCTCGGTCGCACGATCACCGAGACGGACAACATCTGGTTCACCTGCCTGACGCTGAACACGAACCAGATCCACTTCAACACGCCGTACGCGGAACGCACGCAGTTCGGCCGGCCGCTCGTCAACAGCACCTTCACGCTCGCGCTGATCACGGGCATGACGGTGCCGGACACGAGCGAGAACGCCGCGGCGAACCTCGCGTGGACGGACATCAAGCTGCCGAGGCCCGTGTTCGCCGGCGACACGCTGTGGGCCGAGAGCGAGATCCTCGAGCTGCGCGAGTCGAGGTCGAACCCGAGCGTCGGCATCGTCTCGATGCGCTGCCGCGGCGTGAACCAGCGGCGCGAGGTCGTGATCGAGTTCAAGCGGACGTTCATGGTCTACAAGCGCGGCGCCCCCGAGGCGGCGCCGACCTTCCCCGGCACCGACACCGACTGGAGCGTGTGAGATGGCAAGAGCGGCACAGCGCCTCGCCGAGTGGACGGGGGCGCTCACCTTCGAGGAGATCCCGCCCGAGGTCGTCGAGGCGGCGAAGCTCCACCTGCTCGACACGATCGGCTGCGGCCTCGCCGCGCACGCCCTCGGCGTCGCCGGCGAGGGACGGGCCGCGATGGCCGAGCTCGGCGGCGAGCAGCAGTCGTCCGTGATCGGCCTCGACGGCGCGCTCCCCGCGCCGAACGCGGCGTTCGCGAACGCGATGCTCTGCCACGGGCTCGACTTCGACGACACCCACTCCGACTCGGTCGCGCACGTGAGCGCCGTCGTCTGCCCTGCCACGATCGCCGCCGGAGAGGCGAACGGGTCTTCCGGGCGCGACGTGCTCGCCGCGATCGTCGGCGGCAACGAGGTCGTGACGCGCGTCGGGATGGCCGCCTCGGGCGCCTTCCACGCGCGGGGCTTCCACCCGACCGCGATCTGCGGCGTCTTCGGCGCGGCGACCGCGGCGGCGCGGCTCGCCGGCTCCGGCCCGGCCCGGACGGCGAGCGCGCTCGGGATCGCCGGCTCGTTCGCCGGCGGCCTCTTCGCCTACCTCGACGACGCGACGCCGACGAAGCCGATGCACCCCGCCTGGGCGGCCCACGGCGGCCTGCTCGCCGCGCGCCTCGCGGCGCTCGGCGCCGAGGGCCCCCCAGGGGTGTTCGAGAACCGCTTCGGCGTCTACTACGCCTTCGTCGGGGCGACCGGGGGCGAGGTCGACCTCGACGCGCAGCTCGGCGACCTCGGAAGCCGCTGGGAGACGCCGCGAATCGCCTTCAAGCCGTACCCGGCCTGCCACTACATCCACGGCTCGCTGGGCGCGACGGCGAGCCTCCTCCCGCAGGTCGACGCCGGCGAGGTCGAGGAGATCGTCGTGACGGTGCCCGAGGCGGCCGTCCCGCTCGTGCTCGAGCCGGCGGGGGCGAAGGCGGCGCCGCGCAGCGAGTACGAGGCGAAGTTCAGCCTCCAGTACTCGACCGCGGCGATGCTCGTGCACGGCCGCGTCGGCGTGCGCACCTACACCGAGGAGGAGATCGCCGACCCGCGCGTGCTCGCGCTCGCCGCGAAGGTGCGTCACGAGACGAAGGAGTACGCGTCGTACCCGGCGGCGTTCCCGGGCGGCATCCGGATCCGGCTGCGGGACGGGCGCACGCTCGAGGCGGACGCGCCGTACCAGCTCGGCGGGCCCGAGAACCCGATGAGCGCGGACGAGGTGCGCGCGAAGTTCCGGGAGAACGCCTCGCTCGCGCTCGGCGACCGCGAGCTCGCCGCGTTCGAGGAGGCGGTGCTCACGCTCGAGGAGCGCGACGACCTCCGCGCCGTCTTCGCCGGGCTCGCGGCCGGGAAGGTCGCGGTGTGAGCTCGGCGACCGAGCAGGCCGAGCTCGTCGCGACGATCCGCGACTGGGTCGACCGGGAGGTCGTCCCCGTCGCCTCGGAGCTCGAGCACGCCGACGAGTTCCCGGAGGAGCTCGTCGCGCAGATGCGCGAGCTCGGCCTCTTCGCCGTCACGATTCCCGAGGAGTACGGCGGCCTCGGCCTCGGCCTCGACGTCTACGCGCTGATCGTGATCGAGCTCGCGCGCGGCTGGGCGACCCTCCCGGGGATCGTGAACGGCTCGTTCATCGCGAGCTGGCTGATCCGCAACCACGGCACCGCCGAGCAGCGCGAGCGCCTGCTTCCCGTGCTCGCGGAGGGCGAGATCCGCGCCGCGTTCTCGATGACCGAGCCGCACGCCGGCTCGGACGTGCAGTCGATCCGCACGACCGCCGTGCGCGACGGCGACGAGTACGTGATCACCGGGCAGAAGCTGTGGGTCACGAACGGGTGGCGCTCGGGGATCGTCGCGCTCCTCGCCAAGACCGACCCGTCGGCCGACCCGCCCCACACCGGCATGACGGGCTTCCTGATCGAGAAGGAGCCCGCCGTCTCGGAGCTGCCGGGGCTGACGATCCCGATGCCGGGCATGCGCAAGCTCGGCTACAAGGGCGTCGAGTCGACCGAGCTCGTCTTCGACGGCTTCCGCACGCCCGCGTCGTCGGTGCTCGGGGGCGAGGCCGCCGTCGGACAGGGCTTCAAGCAGTTCATGGGCGGGATCGAGGTCGGCCGCGTCAACGTGGCGGCGCGCGGTGCGGGGATCGCGCGCGCGGCCCTCGACGACTCGCTCCGCTACGCCCAGCAGCGCGAGGCGTTCGGCAAGCCGATCGCGCACCACCAGGCGGTGCAGCTCATGCTCGCGAAGATGGCGACGAGGGCGGAGGCGGCGCGGCTGCTCGTCGTCCAGGCGGCCGAGCGCAAGGCCGCGGGCGAGCGGGCCGACCTCGAGGCGGGGATGGCGAAGCTGTTCGCCACCGAGGCGGCGCAGGAGAACGCGCTCGACGCGATGCGCATCCACGGCGGCTACGGCTACTCGCCGGAGTTCCGGCCCGAGCGCTACTACCGCGACGCGCCGCTCCTCCTCGTCGGCGAGGGCTCGAACGAGATCCAGCAGCTCGTGATCGCGCGACGGCTGCTCGAGCGGCACGCGCTCTGATGGACTTCTCGCTCCCGCCCGAGCTCGGCGAGATCCGCACGGCCGTGCGGGCGCTCTGCGAGCGCTTCCCGGGCGAGTACTGGCGGGCCCTCGAGCCGGACCGCTACCCCGACGAGTTCGTCGACGCGCTCACGCGCGACGGCTGGCTGGCGGCGCTCATCCCCGAGCGGTACGGCGGCGCGGGCCTGGGGCTGACGGCGGCGAGCGTGATCCTCGAGGAGATCAACGCGAGCGGCTGCAACTCCGGCGCGTGCCACGCGCAGATGTACACCATGGGGACGATCCTCCGGCACGGATCCGAGGAGCAGAAGGAGCGCTACCTCCCGAGGATCGCGTCGGGCGAGCTCCGCCTGCAGGCGTTCGGGGTCACCGAGCCGACGGCGGGCTCCGACACGACCTCGCTGCAGACGACGGCCGAGCGCGTCGACGGACGCTACGTCATCCGCGGGCAGAAGATCTGGACGTCGCGCGCGCTCCACTCCGACCTGATGCTGCTGCTCGCGCGGACGACCCCGCTCGCCGAGGTCGAGCGGAAGACGGAGGGGCTCTCGGCCTTCGTCGTCGACATGAAGCGGGCGCTCGCGGACGGGACGATGACGATCCGGCCGATCCGGACGCTGATGAACCACGCGACGACCGAGATCTTCCTCGACGGCGTCGAGGTGCCGGCGGATGCGCTCGTCGGCGAGGAGGGGAAGGGGTTCCGCTACATCCTCGACGGGATGAACGCCGAGCGGATCCTGATCGCTGCCGAATGCATCGGCGACGGGCGCTGGTTCGTCGAGAAGGCGTCCGCGTACGCGTCCGAGCGCGTCGTCTTCGGCCGCCCGATCGGGCAGAACCAGGGCGTGCAGTTCCCGATCGCGCGCGCGCACGCCGCGGTCGAGGCGGCCGACCTGATGCGCTACAAGGCGGCATGGCTCTTCGAGCAGGGTCAGCCGTGCGGCGCCGAGGCGAACCTCGCGAAGCTGCTCGCGTCGGAGGCCTCGTGGCAGGCGGCGAACGCCTGCCTCGACGCCCACGGCGGCTTCGGCTTCGCCGAGGAGTACGACGTCGAGCGGAAGTTCCGCGAGACGCGCCTCTACACCGTCGCGCCCGTCTCGAACAACCTCGTCCTCGCCTTCCTCGGCCAGCACGTCCTCGGCCTGCCGCGGTCCTACTGAGGAGCGAGCGCGGCCGCAACGTTCCGGGGTCAGACCCCGAGGTGTTGCACGGGCTACCGCCGCGCGGCGCGGCCGCAACGTTCCGGGGTCTGACCCCGAGGTGTTGCACGGGCTACCGCCGCGCGGCGCGGCGGAACGCGGCGAGCGAGCGCCGGAGCGCGCCGGCGTCGAGGCCGCGGCCGATGAAGACGAGGCGCGAGCGGCGGTCGCCGTCGGGCCAGGCGTCGAGGTGGACGGGCGGGTGGACGACGTGCTGGACGCCGTTCAGGAGCAGCGGACCCGGGCCGCCGACGTCGAGGAACCCCTTCACGCGGAGCACGTCGGAGCCGCGCGCGGCGAGGAGCATCGTCAGCCAGACGCCGAAGGCGGTCCAGTCGACGACGCCGTCGAGGACGAGGCTGTGGGCGGCGACGCCGCCGTGCTCGGGGTGCGCGTGGTCGCCTGCGGGCGGCCGCGGCGGCGGCTCGAGCCCGCCGGGGCCGCCGAGGAGCGCCTCGGGGTCGACCTCGCCGAACGACGCCCGGAGGACGGCCGCCGCCGGGTTCAGCGCGCCGAGGCGCCGCACGAGCTCGGCGGGATCCGCGAGGTCGGCCTTCGTGACGACGAGGCGGTCGGCCGCGGCGGCCTGCCGCAGCGACTCGGGCTCGCGCAGCCCGTGGACCGCGTCGACCGTCGCGATCACGCGCTCGAGCGCGAAGTGGTGCTTCACGACGGGCTCGGAGAGGAGCGTGTAGACGATCGGCGCCGGGTCGGCCAGGCCGGTCGTCTCGACCACAACGCGGCCGAAGGGCGGGATCTCGCCGCGCTCGCGGCGGCCGAGCAGGTCGCGGAGCTCGTCGGCCAGGTCGCCCCGCAGCGTGCAGCAGACGCAGCCGTTCCCGAGCACGACCGTCCGCTCGTCGACCCGCCGGAGCAGGTGGTGGTCGATCGCGACCTCGCCGAGCTCGTTCACGATCACCGCCGTCTCGCCGAGGCCGGGGTGGGCGAGGAGGCGCTGCAGCAGCGTCGTCTTGCCGCTGCCGAGGAAGCCGGTCAGGAGCGCGACCGGCGTCCTGGCGGCCCCGGCGGCGTCAGCCAAGGGCGCGGACGAGCTCGGGGTCGAGCGGGTCGAGCGGCCGCCCGGCGAGCGCGGCCGCCTGCGTCCAGAGGACGCCGAGGTTCCCGACCATGGCCGTGCGCCCCTTCCGGTCGCGCAGCACGTACACCCGCCCGGCCCAGTCGTCGAGCCGGAGCCCGTAGTGGGCGAGCACGCGGTTCACGAGCCCGACTCGGGACGCACGCGCCCGCCGGCCGCCGTCCTGCTCGGCCCAGTGGTCGTCCAGCAAGACACCGCACAGCGCGCACACGACGCACAGATTAGAGTCGCAGCTCCTAGCACCAGCGACTGGGGAGGTGTTGGCATGGCCAAGGAAATCCTGTGCGCGTACGGGGTCGACGTCGACGCCGTCGCCGGCTGGCTCGGGTCGTACGGGGGCGAGGACTCGCCGGACGACATCTCGCGCGGGCTCTTCGCCGGCGAGGTGGGTACTCCGAGGCTCCTGGAGCTCTTCGAGCGAAGCGGCCTCAAGACGACCTGGTTCATCCCGGGCCACTCCATCGAGACCTTCCCGGAGCAGACGAGGATGGTCCACGAGGCCGGCCACGAGATCGGCATGCACGGCTACTCGCACGAGAATCCGATCTCGATGACCCCCGAGCAGGAGGAGGCCGTCCTGCTCAAGTGCATCGGGCTGATCGAGGACGTCTGCGGCCGCCGCCCGACCGGCTACGTCGCGCCGTGGTGGGAGTTCTCGAACGTCACGAACGAGCTCCTCCTCAAGCACGGGATCAAGTACGACCACAGCCTGATGCACAAGGACTTCGAGCCGTACTACGTCCGCGTCGGGGACTCGTGGACGAAGATCGACTACTCGAAGAAGGCGGAGGAGTGGATGAAGCCGCTCGTCCGGGGCGAGGAGACCGACCTGATCGAGATCCCCGCGAGCTGGTATCTCGACGACCTGCCCCCGATGATGTTCATCAAGGCGGCGCCGAACAGCCACGGCTTCGTCAACCCGCGCGACATCGAGCAGCTCTGGCTCGACCAGTTCGACTGGGTCTACCGCGAGCACGACTACGCCGTCTTCACGATGACGATCCACCCCGACGTGAGCGGCCGTCCGGCGGTGCTGCTCATGCACGAGCGGATCATCGAGCACATCAGCCGCCACGACGGCGTGCGCTGGGTGACCTTCGACGAGATCGCCGACGACTTCGCCCACCGGCGCCCGCGCGGCTAGCGGAAGTCGGCCTTCGTGAGGGTCGCCGTGAAGATCTCCTCGGCCTTCGTCGCGAGCTCGCGGCTGTCGGTCCAGACCGGATGCGCCTTGCCGCCCGCCGCGGCGAGCCCCTCGTAGTCTCCGTACTCGCGCGGGTCCGCGCCCGGCCCGGTCTCGTCGGAGGCCACGGTCGCGGCGTGGACCGGCCGCGCCCACGTCCGGCCGCCGTCCTCGGAGAAGGTGCACGAGAAGAACGCGCTCGTCCGCTTCGGGTCGCCGCGCGTGTCGTAGAAGCACGCCCACAGGGTGCCGTCGAAGGGGTCGACGGCGGACGCCGGCCAGAACTGGTCGGCGTTCGCGCTCGGCGGCGCGGGTGCGAGCAGGAGCGGCTTGCGGTCGCGCGCATACCCCGCGAGCGGCCGCAGCCGCGCGTCGAACACCGTCACGGCGATCCCCTTGTCGCCCTGGAAGTCCGTCAGCGTGTAGGTCACGTACACGCGCCCGGCGTAGCGCCCGCGTGAGGTGTCGACGGAGAGGATCGGGTTCGGCTGGACGCACGTGCGCTTCTGAGCGGGGATGACGATGCCGGCCGCGCAGGCCGGGATCGTGACGATCGCGAAGGCGACGACCTGGTGCTCGCCGCCGAACGTCCGCCCGCCGTCGGTCGACATCGCCACGTTCACGTGGAAGGCGCTGATGTCGTGCCAGGCGACGTAGAGCGTGCCGCGGCGCGAGGTCGCGAGGGTGACGTACGAGAGCTGCTCGCCGGTC
Organism: Gaiellaceae bacterium; assembly: GCA_035650615.1. Classification (GTDB taxonomy): domain Bacteria; phylum Actinomycetota; class Thermoleophilia; order Gaiellales; family Gaiellaceae; genus PALSA-600. The sequence continues at coordinate 140,803 of DASRHI010000010.1, forward strand.
CGGTTGGCCTTCGCGGGCGGCGACCACGTCCTTCCGCCGTCGTCGCTCGAGCTGACGAGGATGCTGAACGCGCCGTCGTGGGAGACGCGCGTCCAGGCCGCGTAGACGCGGTTCGCGTGCGGGCTCGAGCGGGAGCGGTCGACGGCGATCGCCGGCTTGTCGTCGAAGCGCGCCCCGCGCAGCGGGGCGACGAGGACGGGCGCGCCCCACGGCGCGTCCGGCCCGGCCCGGCTCGCGACGTAGAGCCGCGGGTGGCCCGTCCGGCACGGCGACGAGCGCACGAACGAGTAGTACTGGCGGCCGCGCAGGTCGATCGCCACGCCCGGGTCGGCCGCGCAGGACGCCTCGGCCGTCTTCGGCGGCGGGAAGACCGTGCTCGGGGTCCAGCTCGCGCCGCCGTCCGTCGAGGAGTAGGCCCGCATCGTCCCCTCCGAGAAGCTGTTCGAGCCGGCGAGCAGCACCGAGCCGTCCCCGGGGCCGACCGCGATCGCCGCCTCGCTCTGCGCGCCCGGCAGGCCAGAGACGTCGACGTCGGCGGCGGCGGCCCGAGCCGGCGCCGCCGCGACGAGCGCGACGAGGAGCGCGGCGGCGAGCCTCACCGCGCCTCCGCCGCGAGCGCCTGGGCGGCGTCGGCGCCCGCTCCGAGCGCGAGCTGCAGCAGCACGCGCGCTTTCGGGCCGGCGAGATCGCCGGCGAAGAGCGCGCCCGCGTCGGCGAGGTCGCGGCCGCCGCCGCGCCCGTAGACCGGCTCGACGCGTCCCTCGACGCAGCGCGAGCAGACCGCCACCACGACGCCGGCGGCGACCGCGGCGCGCACGCCCTCCAGCACCCGCTCGTTCGCGTTGCCGCGCCCGGTGCCCTCGAGCACGATCGCCCGGGCGCCCGACCGCACCGACGCGTGGAGGAAGCGGGCGTCGCTGCCGGCGTGGAGCCGGATCAGGTCGACGGGCGCGAGCCGCTCGGGCGGCGGCAGCGGCGGGAGGCGGTCGGGGCGGCGGCCGAAGGCCACGCGCTCCCCGTCCACGTGCCCGATCGCGCCGTAGCCCGGCGACGCGAACGCGCGGATCTCGCTCGTGTGCACCTTGCGCGCCTCGCGCGCCGCGTGGAGCTCGCCCGCGAAGGCGACCATCGCGCCGCGCCCGCGCGCGTCCGGTGACGCCGCCGCCCGCACCGCGTCGCGGAAGTTGCGGGGCCCGTCCGAGTCCGGCTGGTCGGCGCCGCGCTGAGCGCCGGTGAGGACGACCGGCGTCTCCGAGTCCAGGAGGCGGTCGACGAGGTACACCGTCTCCTCCATCGTGTCGGTGCCGTGCGTGACGACGACCCCGGCGACGTCGTCGCGGCGCGCGTGCTCGGCGACGCGCAGGGCGAGGGCGAGCGCGAGCTCCCCGTGCACGTCGAAGCTCGGGACGTGGGCGAAGTCGTCGAGCTCGAGCGGCGGCGCCTCCGGCCACGCGAGCAACTCGACGAGCTCCTCGCCGCCGACTGCGGGGACGAGCTTGCCGCTCGCGGGGTCGGGCCGCATCGCGATCGTGCCGCCGGTGGAGACGACGACGACCCGCGCGGCCACGGCGCGGCTACTCGGCGCGCGCGGTGCCGGTCTCGGCGGCGTCGGCGGCGATCCCGGCGGCGAGGCCGAGCTCCTCCTCCACCCGCTGGACCTTGCCGCCCCTGAACGGGACCCGGACGGAGGCGAGCACGAGCAGGATGCCGATCACGAGCAGCGAGAGGAGCGTCGTCGCCGTCCCGAGCGCGTAGAGGTCGGGGCGCACGCCGCCCGTGAACGTGATGCCGCCGATCTCCAGAGGCAGCGAGTCGGTCGCCCGGGTCTGGAAGAGCACGCTGCGGTCGTAGTCGTTCCACGTCAGCGTGAAGCCGAAGAGGAAGCAGCCGAAGAGGCCCGTCCAGACGAGCGGGAGCGTGACCTCCCGGAACGTGCGCTTCTGGTCGGCGCCGAGGTCGCGCGCGGCCTCCTCGACGCGCGGGTCGTAGCGGTTCCAGACCGCGAGCATGACGAGGAACCCGAAGGGGATGCCCCAGATCACGTTCGCCCCGAGCGCGGTGTGCCAGATCGACGCCTTGAGGCCCATGTAGCTCCAGAAGAGCTGCGTGCCGACGGCGAGCAGGAAGCCCGGCGTCATCAGCGCGAGCATGATCACGTAGAACATCACCGCGTCCGAGCGGAAGCGCCAGCGGCGCCGGAACGCCATCGAGAGCGTGAACGCGAGCAGGGAGACGATCGCGCCCGCCGCGAGGCTGACGTAGAGCGAGTTCTTCGCGGCGGTGTGGATCTCGGTCGCATGGGTCGGCGTGCCGGCGACGGTCGGGAAGAGGAGCGAGCGCCACCAGTTCAGGCTGAGCGGGCCCTTGAACGGGAACGTGACGCCGCCGTAGTAGCCCTGCAGCGAGAGGATCGCCATCACGATCATCGGGCCGTAGAGGAAGACCAGGAAGAGCGCGAAGTAGGCGCCCAGGCCCCACTTGGCCCAGTCGCGCTCCTTCGCCGGGCGCCTGATCACGCGGTCCTGCGTCCGCGGGACCTCCATCGCGGTCGTCGTCACAGGTCCTCCCTGAGGTTCGAGAAGCGCGTGATGACGAACACGCCCGCGATCAGGGCGAGCACGAGCAGCACGGCGGCCGCCGCTCCCTGCGGGTACTGGACGGCGCCGACGATGTACGAGTTCACGATCGTCCCGACCGACTGCACGTAGTTCTGGCCGACGACGAGCACCGTGCCGTACTCGCCCATCGTCAGCACGAAGATGAAGATCGAGCCGATCACGATGCCGGGCAGCGTCTGCGGCAGGATCACCGCGACGAACGTCCGCCACCAGTTGCCGCCGAGGTCGCGCGCGGCCTCGATCGCGGTGCGGTCGACCTGCGCCAGCGTGAAGAAGAGCGGCGTGATCATGAACAGGATGTAGAGCTGGATCATCGCGAGCCGCACCGAGGTCGTCGACGGCGTCGACACGCCGAACTTGCCGAGAACCTCGCTGAGCGGGTACGTCCACGCGACCGACCGGACGAGGAAGCTCGTCCAGAACGGCGCGAGCGCGATGATGAAGAGCGCGATCTGCATGCGCAGGCTCTGCACCTTGAGCGCGAGGAAGTAGGCGACGGGGAAGCCGAGGATCAGGCACGCGGCGACCGCGATCAACGACGTGTACAGGCTGCCGAGCATGTTGTGCCAGTACGTCGAGCTGTGGATGATCGTGCCGTAGTTCGCGAGCGTCCACTTCGTCGCGAACCCCGACTTCGCGCCGAGCTCGTACGTCCAGAAGCTGACGAGGACGATGAAGACGAGCGGCGCGAGCAGGAAGAACCCGAGCCAGAGCCCGCCGGGCAGCGCCCAGGCTGCGGTCACCAGCCCGCCTCCGCGCTCGCGGGCCGGCGCCGCCGCGCCGAGCGCCTGCTCGCGCGGGAGCGCGTGCTGCAGCTCCTCGGCCTCCTCGACCTCGCCGAGGATCAGGTCGGAGCGGTCAGGCCCGGAGGAGCTGGGCATCCTCCTCCTTCCACGTGATCCGGATGCGGTCGCCCTCGCGTCCCCGGAACGCCGGGTAGCGCTCGCCCGAGACCTTCGCGAGCATGCGCTCGCCGCCGACCGCGAGGTGGAGCTTGACCAGGTCGCCGAGGAACTCGACGAAGAGGATCTCGCAGTCGGCGGAGTTCGCGCCCCCGTCCGCCGAGCCGTCCTCGACCACCTGCACCGCCGCCGCGCGCACCGACACGAGCGCGTCGTCTCCCACGCCGTGGCCGTTCCCCGGCGCGAGGACGCTCGCCCTGACGCCGTGCTCGCCCGCGACGACGAGCCGGTCGCCGTCCCGCTCCGCCACCGTCCCGCGGATGATGTTGTTGTCGCCCATGAAACGCGCGACGAGCTCGGTCTCGGGCCGCGTCGCGATCGTGAGCGGATCGGCCACCTGCTGGATGCGCGCGTCGTTCATGACGACGATCCGGTCCGCCATCGACAGCGCTTCCTCCTGGTTGTGCGTCACGTGGATGAACATCAGGCCGAGCTGGCGCTGGAGGTTGCGGAGCTCGACGCGCATCCGGAGCTGCAGGAGCCTGTCGAGGTCGCCGAGCGGCTCGTCGAGGAGGAGCGCCTTCGGCTTCGTCACGAGCACGCGCGCGAGCGCGACGCGCTGCTGCTGGCCGCCGGAGAGGGCGCGCGGCTTGCGGTCGGCGAGCTCGGCGAGGCCGACCATCTCGAGGGACTCGAGCGCCTGGCGCCGCCGCTCCTCCTTGGCGACGCCGTGCATCTTGAGCCCGAACTCGACGTTCTCGAGCACCGTCCTGTGCGGGAAGAGCGCGAAGTGCTGGAAGACGGTCGTCGTCGGGCGCTTGTGCGGAGGAAGGCTGACGAGGGACTGTCCGTCGAGCACGATGTCGCCCTCGGTCGGATACTCGTGGCCGCCGATCATCCGCAGCGTCGTGGTCTTGCCGCACCCCGAAGGGCCGAGCAGCACGACGTACTCCCCGTGGTCGACGTGCAGGTTGACGTCGTCGACGGCGAGCGTGCCCCCGGGAAAGACTTTCGTGAGCCCGATCAGGTCGAGCCCCGAACCTGTTGGCGCGGAGGGGGCGGCGGTCACCGCCGCCCCCTCCGTGTTCGTTTCTGAGACCCCCTCAGTCATCCAGTCTTAGGCGCTGAGGAAGTCGTTCCACCGCTTGATCTGGTACGTCGCCTGCGTGAAGTAGCTGTTCC
>DASRHI010000011.1:0-19347 GCA_035650615.1 Gaiellaceae bacterium
GAACCGTTGCGCGCGCCCAGCTCCAGCCGCCGCGGCGCAACAACCCGGGGTCTGACCCCGAACCGTTGCGCGCGCCCACGAACCGTTGCGCGCGCCCAGCTCCAGCCGCCGCGGCGCAACAACCCGGGGTCTGACCCCGAACCGTTGCGCGCGCCCAGCTCCCCCGCCCGCGGGGAGGGCGCGCGCGCCCTCCCCGCGGCGGCTCGAGGCGAGGCTCAGACGTCGGCGCACTGACCGGTCTTCTGACCGGTCACGACGTTCAGCTCGCCCTCGGAGTCTCCGACCTGCGGGGCCGGGCTGTTGTCCGCGCAGTTGAGGCTCCCGTTGATCCGGTTCGTGACGTACTCGTTCCCGTCCGGATCGGCGAGCACGTTGCCGTTGAGGTCGACCGAGCCGTTCACCGTGTTGCGGATGAAGCCCATCCAGAAGCCGTCGTAGCCCTCGATCGCGACCCGGCCGTTGATCGTGCTGTCCTCGATCGTGTTCCAGGTCACGCCGAACGGGCCGCCGAACGCGCCCGAGCCGCCGTGGACGTCGATCCCGCCGTTGATCGTCGAGAAGTGGACCTGCACGGAGCTCGCGTCGGTCGCGTGCACCCCGCCGTTGATCGTGGCGGTGTGCACCGCGTTCTCCTCGCTCCCGAGGACGAGCGTCGCGCCGGCTCCGATCCAGACGCCGCCGGCGATCGTGACGGGACCGGCGCTCGAGCAGAACGCGCCCTCCGGGACGACGACGCGCAGGTAGCTCCCCGGCGCCAGGTCCCCGTCGCAGGTGGTCGTCAGGCCCGCGGCCGGCGACGAGACGGTGAGCACGAGCCCTGCCGCCACGGCCGCAGTGACGATGAGCGCACGAAGTGCTGCATTCATGGAGACCCTCCAGTCCTCTGATTTCCCACCCCGGGGCTGTGAGCCTATCCGTTTCCGAGGGTGAAGAAGAACGTCGCTCCCTCGCCCGGCTTCGCATCGGCCCAGACGCGGCCTCCGTGGCGCCTGACGATGCGGGCGACGAGCGCGAGCCCGAGCCCGGTGCCCTCGTAGTCCTCGGCGCGGTGGAGACGCTGGAAGACCTGGAAGAGCTTGTTCGCGTAGCGCATGTCGAAGCCGACACCGTCGTCGCGCACGAAGTAGACGGTCTCCCCGGCCTCCTCGTAGGCCCCGACCTCGATCGTCGCCGCCTCCTTCCCGCCCGTGTACTTGTAGGCGTTCGAGAGCAGGTTCGCGAGCACTTGACGGAGCAGCACCGGATCCCCCCGCGCGGGAGGCAGCGGGCCGACCGTGACCCGGAGGCCCGGGCGGTCGTCGCCTCCGAGCTCCGCCAGCACCTCCTCGGCGAGCGCGCCCATGTCGACGGCGCGCTTGCCGAGCTGCTGCTTCGAGAGCCGCGAGAAGGCCAGCAGCCCGTCGATCAGCTGCCCCATCTGCTGCGTGTTCCTGCCGACGAGCCCGAGGTACCGCCGCCCCTCGGGCGGAAGGGCGTCGGCGTAGTCCTCCTCGAGCAGGCGCGAGAAGCCGTCGATCGCGCGGAGCGGGGCGCGCAGGTCGTGCGAGACCGAGTAGGTGAAGGCGTCGAGCTCCGCGTTCTGGTGCTCGAGCTCGCTGCGGGTGCGCTCGAGCGACGCGGCCATCCGGTTGAACGCCCGGGCGAGCTCGCCGATCTCGGCCGCGCCCGCCTCGGACACGCGCGTGGACAGGTCGCCGGCCCCGAGGCGGCCCGCGGCGCGCGCGAGGCGCCGCACGGGCGCCACGACGGCGCGGGCGAAGTAGCCGCCGAAGGCGAGGATCAGCGCGGTCGAGCCGGCGAGCCCGACGACGCCGAGGAGGACGGCGCGGTCGCCGGCGCTCGCGGCACGGTCGCGCCGGCTCGCGCTCAGCCGCGAATTGTCGCGCAGGAAGTCGGCGAAGAGCGCCCGGATCAGGTCCATCTGGGCCTTCCCGACCCCAGTTGCGATCTCGCCGACCGCGGCCGCCAGGTCGGCGCGGGCGAGCGTGACCGTCGGCACGGACCAGGTGCGCAGGTACCGGTCGATCGCGCGCTCGAGCTCGAGCACGCGCTCGCGCCTGGCAGGGTCGCGAACCAGCGCGCGCAGCGTCCGCTCCTTGGCCGGGATCTGCCGCCGGGCCTCCTCCCACGGACGGAGGAAGCTCTGCCGTCCCGTGACGACGAAGCCGCGCTCGCCCGTCTCGAGGTCGATCGCGAGCCGCTCGAGGTCGTTCGCCGCCGCCGCGACCCGATCGCCGCGCTGGGCCTCGCGGCTCGCGCCGCGCAGGCTCCCGATCGCGAGCACGAGCACGGCGAAGGCGGCCGCGACGATCGCCGCGAGGAGCAGGCTCGCCGCGAGCATGCGCCCGTTGAGCCCGACCCGCACCCCTTCCTCGACTCCGCGCGCGTCTCGAATCGCTCTGTCCGCGGCCGTCGCTCGCACGTCGCTCGCGCAGATGATCGCCGCCGGGGAGGACGACGCGCCACTTCGCCGCGCTCCCTCCGGCGTGGTTTCTAGGATGGCGACGATGAAGGCTCGACTGCTCCTCCTCGCCGTGGGCGCGCTCGCGGCTGCCGGCGCGGCGGGCGCGGGCGGCCTGCGCGGAACGTCCCCCGCCGCCCGCGGCTCGGCCGGGGCCGCCCCCGTCCGCATCGTGTACGTGAACAACGCGTCGAGCGCGGGCCCGTTCGCCGCCGTGATCCGGAACGGCTTCGAGGCCGCCTGCAGGCTGTACGAGGTCGACTGCTCGTACCGGTCGACCACGAACAGGACCTTCGACCCGGCCGAGGAGGCGAGGCTGATCGACCGCGCCGTGGCGGAGAAGCCCGACGGGCTCATGGTCACCGACTCCTCGCCGAAGGCGCTCAACCCCCACATCCGCGCCGCCGTGCTCGCGGGGATCCCGGTGATCATCGACAACACCGGCGCCGGCCAGGCCGGCGCCCCGACGGGAGCGCTCACCTACGTCGGCAACGACGAGCGCGAGTCCGGCCGCCTCGCGGGCGACCTCCTCGCCGGCGCCGGCGTGAAGCGGCTGCTCGTGATCGCCGTCGAGCCGGGCCTCGAGCTCGCCGACCAGCGGCTCGCCGGCCTCCGCCAGGGCTTCCGCCGGGCCGGGAAGCTGACGACGATCAGGGTCGCCCTGGCAGACCTCGCAGACGCGGGCCGGGTGCGCCGGCTGATCGACGGGGCGCTCCGGAGGGACCGGGCGATCGACGGCGTCTTCTCGATCGGCCAGCTCTTCAACGCTCCGATGCTGGCCGAGCGGGCGGCGCTCGGGTCGCGCGCCACGAGGATCCGCTGGGCCTCGGTCGACCTCGGGCCGGAGGCGGTCGCGGCTCTCCGGCGCGGGCAGATGGAGTTCGCGCTCGACCAGCAGCAGTGGCTCCAGGGCTACCTCCCGGTCGAGTTCCTCGCCTTCTACGTCCGCTACGGGTTCACGCCCCCCACCCCCTTCGTCCGCACCGGCCCGTCCGTCGTCACGCCGCGGACGATCGGGAAGTACGTCGCCGCCCTGCGGAACGGCATGCGCTGACACCGGGCCCTCCCCCCGACGGGGGAGGCCTCTCACCCGGAACGGAGGATCGCCGCGAACGGCATCGGAGCATGGAGCGGCGGCGCCCGGACCCCGATGATCGAGCAACACGTTCTGCCGGGAAGGGAGCCGTCCCATTCCAGGAAGGAGTCGTTCCGTGAACCGTCAGCTGATCGAGGACTACACCGCCGGCGCCGAGGCCCTGCCCTCCGAGGCGCGCGCGGTCGAGGTGCTCTGCTGGCGCCTCGAGCAGCTCGAGCGCGCCGGCTACAGCTCCGAGCTCGCCTACGCGATCGCCGAGAACCACGAGGTCGACCTGCACCGGGCCTGCGACCTCCTCCGGCGCGGCTGCCCCGAGCACACCGCGTACCTGATCCTCTCCTGAGGCGCCCGCGCCCGTGAGCGGCCTGAGGCTGGGACTCGCCGGGCGGCTGCACCGGCGCGGACCAAGCCCGGCGGCCAGGGAGCAGGGCTACCGCGAGGTCTTCCGGCTCGCGGGCATGAGCAGGTGGGAGCTCGACGTCGAGACCGGGGAGGTGACGGCCGAGCTCGATCCCGCCGCACCCGACCGGCACCTCGCCGACGGCGAGCTCCGCCGGCCCTACGCCGACTTCCTCGGGCTCGTCCACCCGGACGACCGCGAGCGGCTCGCGGGCGCGTGCGAGCACGCCGCCGCGACGGGCACCGCCTTCTCGCTCGAGTACCGCGTCGAGGCGCCCGGCACCCCGACGAGCTGGCGCCGCGTGCTCGCGAGCGCCGTCCGCGACCGGCGCGGGCGGGTCACGCACCTCGTCGGCGTGGCGCAGGACATCTCGAGGCGCAAGGAGGCGGAGACGCAGCTGCGGCGGATGGAGACGCGCTACCGCACGCTCGTCGAGCGGCTTCCCCTGGCGAGCTACATCGAGCAGCTCGGCACCGGGAGCGCCTCCTACATCAGCCCGCAGATCCAGGACCTCGTCGGCTACACGGCGGAGGAGTGGATGTCCGACCCGGCGTTCTTCGGACGCGTGCTCCATCCCGACGACCGCGAGCGCGTCCTCTCGGGCTTCGCGCTGATGCACTCCACGGGCGCGGCGTTCGACTGCGAGTACCGCCTGATCGCCCGCGACGGCCGCGAGGTCTGGATCCACGACGCCGCGGTCGTCGTGCGCGACGACGACGGCCGGCCGCTGTACGCACAGGGCTACATGATCGACGTCACGAACCAGAAGCGCGCCGAGGCCGCCCTGCTCGACAGCCGGCTCGAGCTCCAGCGCCAGAAGGAGCTCGCCGAGCACCAGGCCCTCCACGACGCGCTCACGGGACTCCCGAACCGGCTGCTCTTCGACGACCGTGCCGAGCAGGCGCTCCTGCACGCGGGCCGCGACGGGACCCGGCTCGCCGTGATGCTGATCGACCTCGACGGGTTCAAGGAGATCAACGACACCCTCGGCCATGCGAGCGGCGACCGGCTGCTGCGCGAGGTCGCGGCGCGCCTGAGGAAGACCGTCCGCGCGAGCGACACCGTGGCACGGCTCGGCGGGGACGAGTTCGCCGTCGTCGCGCCGGGCATCTTCAGCCCGCACGCGGCCGTCGCCCTCGCCGAGAAGCTGCAGCAGGAGGTGTCGCGGCCCCTCTCGCTCGGCGCGATCACGGTCGAGGTGGAGGCGAGCCTCGGGATCGCGCTCTTCCCCGACCACGGCGCCGACGTCGAGACCCTCGTGCGGCACGCCGACGTCGCCATGTACGCCGGCAAGGCGGCCCACGCTCCGACCCTGTACAGCTCGGAGCACGACGAGCATGCGCTCACGCGGCTCGAGCTCGTCGGCGAGCTCCGGACCGCGATCGAGCGGGGCGAGCTCGTCGTCCACTACCAGCCCCAGACCCGCGTCGCCACCGGCGAGGTGACGACGGTGGAGGCACTCGTCCGCTGGCAGCATCCCGAGCGGGGGCTCGTCGGCCCCGACGCCTTCATCCCGGTGGCCGAGCAGACCGGCCTGATCCGGAGCGTCACCCGGCTCGTGCTCGACACGGCGCTCCGCCAGTGCAGCCTCTGGCAGGGCGAGGGCCGCCGCGTCGGCGTCGCGGTCAACATCTCAGCCCGCGACCTCGTCGACCTCGGCTTCCCCGAGGAGGTCGCCGCCCTCCTCGCCCGCTGGGGCGTCGACCCCGGACTGCTCGAGCTCGAGATCACCGAGACGACGATCATGGCCGACCTGCCGCGGGTCGAGTCGGTGCTGACGGCGCTCGCGGCCCTCGGCGTGCGCCTCGCGGTCGACGACTTCGGAAGCGGGCAGTGGTCCTTCAGCTACCTGAGGCGGCTCCCGATCGACGTGCTCAAGATCGACCGCTCGTACGTGCGCGGGATGACCGAGAACGGCGGCGACGTGGCGCTCGTCCGCGCCGCGATCGACCTCGGGCACAACCTCGGCCTCGAGGTCGTAGCCGAGGGAGTCGAGAGCGCCGCGCTGCAGCGGCTGCTCGAGGAGCTCGGCTGCGACACGCTCCAGGGCTTCCACCTGGGCCGGCCCGCGCCGCCGTCCGCGCTCGCCGGGACCGGGGGACCGGCGGCCGGGCGCCCCGCCGTCGCCTGAGCGGCGTCGCATCCGTGCGCCTGCGCCGGAACGCCTCCGGCGCGGCCGCTAAGCTGACAACTGTCAGGTAGAGGTTTCCGCAGGACCGTCCACCGCCTCCCGTCAGGAAAGCGCGCACCGTCCGTGAACGTCGCCACCGTCGAGATCCTGCTCGTCGAGGACAACCCGAACGACGTCGAGCTCACGCTCCGGGCCTTCTCCAAGCACAAGCTCGCGAACCGGATCCACGTCGCGCGCGACGGGCAGGAGGCGCTCGACTACCTCTTCGGCACGCCGGACGCCGCCCCCGAGGGCGCGCCGCCGAAGGTGATCCTGCTCGACCTCAAGCTGCCGAAGGTCGACGGGCTCGAGGTGCTGCGCGCGATCCGGGACGACGCCAAGCTCCGGACGCTCCCGGTCGTGATCCTCACCTCCTCGCGCGAGGAGCGCGACATCGTCGAGAGCTACAACCTCGGCGTCAACAGCTACATCGTGAAGCCGATCGAGTTCGACAAGTTCCTCGAGACCGTCGAGACGCTCGGACTCTACTGGCTGTTGCTGAACGAGCCGCCGCAGCTCGCCGCGGCCGAGAGCTCGTGACGGACCCGGCAGCGCCGCGCCCGCTCAGCCTGCTCCTCATCGAGGACTCCGAGACCGACGCCGAGCTCGTCGTGCTCGAGCTGCGCCGCCACGGCTTCCGGGTCGAGTCGGGGCGCGTCGACGCGGAGGCAGAGCTGCGCGAGGCGCTCCGCGCCGGAAGCTGGGACCTCGTCCTCTGCGACCACAACCTGCCGAGCTTCGACTCGACCGCGGCGCTGCGGACGCTGCAGGACGCCGGCGCCGACGTGCCGTTCGTCGTCTTCTCCGGGACGATCGGCGAGGAGGCGGCGGTGGAGATGCTCAAGGCGGGCGCCCGCGACGTCGTCCTCAAGACCAACCTCGCCAGGCTCGGCCCGGTCGTCGAGCGCGTGCTCGAGGAGGCGGCCGAGCGGCGGCGCCGGAGCGAGGCCGAGGAGGAGCGCGCGCGGCTCGAGGAGATGCTGCGCCAGTCCCAGAAGATGGAGGCGATCGGCAGCCTCGCCGGCGGGATCGCCCACGACTTCAACAACGTCCTGCTCGTGGTGCGCGGAACCTGCGCGCAGCTGCTCGCCGAGCTCGGCGACGAGGCGCAGCGCGCACGGGTCGAGGAGATCGACCGCGCCGCGGAGAGCGCCGCGGACCTGACGCGCCAGCTCCTCGCCTTCGGCCGCCGCCAGGTGCTGCGGCCGGAGCCGACCGACGTGAGCGCGGTCGTGCGCGACACGCTCGAGCTCGTCGGCAGGCTGCTCGGAGACGACGTCGAGCTCGAGAGCGCGCTCGCGCCGGGTCTCGACAACGTGCTCGTCGACCGCAGCCAGCTCCGGCAGGTGGTCGTGAACCTCGTCGTGAACGCGCGCGACGCCCTCGCCGACGAGCGGCGGATCCTGATCGAGACCGCCAACGCGTCGCTCGACGAGTCGTACGCGAGGGAGCACCCGGAGGTCGTCCCCGGCCGCTACGTCGTGCTCAAGGTCACCGACTCGGGCGTCGGCATGGACCGGGAGACGCAGGCGCGGATCTTCGACCCGTTCTTCACGACGAAGGAGACCGGCACGGGTCTCGGGCTCGCGACCGTGTACGGGATCGTGAAGCAGAGCAACGGCCACATCTGGGTGTACAGCGAGCCCGGACGCGGCTCGACCTTCAAGGTCTACCTGCCGAGCTCGGACGCGGCCGCGCCGCCGCCGGCGGAGGCGCCTGAGGTCGAGTCCCCCGAGGGCACGGAGACGATCCTCGTCGTCGAGGACTCCGAGATGGTGCGCCGGCTCGTCACCGACACGCTGCGCTCCTACGGCTACACGGTGCTCGCCGCGGGCAACGGCCAGGAGGCGCTCGAGGCGGCCGCGAACGCTCCGGGGCCGATCGACCTGCTCCTCACCGACGTGGTGATGCCCGGACTCGACGGCGGGGAGCTGGCCGAGCGCCTCGCGGCCGACCGGCCGCAGCTCAGGGTGCTCTTCTCCTCCGGCTACCCGTCCGACATGCTCGCGCGCCACGGCATCGCCGAGGCGCGGGTGGAGTTCATCGAGAAGCCGTACCTGCCCGAGGAGCTCGGCCGCAAGATCCGCCGCGTGCTCGACTCGGCGCCGCAGTGACCTCCGGGCCGATGGAGCGCCGGCCGGAGACCTACGGCGAGCTGACCGAGCCGCTATGAGGTCCAGTCGAGCTCGGCGACCGCGCCGCCCGCGACCTCGACGCCGCGCGTCCGCGCCTCGCCGCCGTGCCAGAGCGTGTACGCGCCGGCCGGGACGCGGTCGAAGACGGCCGCGTACGCCGAGCGCGCGCCGAGGCGCCGCTCGAGCACGTCCTTGTGGCTGCGCGCGGCGTCGTCGCCGGCGGGGCTGAGCTCGATCTCCTCGTGCAGGAGCTCGGCGCCGGTGAAGACGACGAGCGCGCCGAGGTCGCCGCCGAGCTCGAGCACGACGTGCTCGGAGCGCGGCCGGCGGTGCGCGTGGTGGTGGTCGTGCATGGCTCCTCCCGGGTCGAGGGGCGCTCCCGGCGCACCGGAGCGCCCCAGGCTTCGGTCTTCCTACGGGGACGGCGTCGAGAAGCCGTCGTGGGGCAGGCCGGCGTACGGGAACGCCGGCAGGTAGCGGCCGGCCGCCGGGACGAGGTTCTCGGAGACGACCGAGACGGCGGCGTCGGGCGTGTAGCTCGGGTTGACGAGCGGGTAGGTGGCGCCCGCGAGGGCGCGCAGCTCGATCGTGACGGCGTCGTCGAAGACCCGGCGGCCGTTCGGGAAGCCGGCGACGTCGCCGCCGAGGAGGCCGAGCGGGCTCGGGCTCGACGCCGGCGGAATCGCGAGGTTCAGCCGGAGCATGTCGGCGAGCTTCGGGCCGGTGAAGTTCTGGAAGCCGCCGACGATCCCGCCCGGGATCCCGGTGAGCAGGATCGCGACCAGGTCGGCCCGGTCGGCGTCCAGCCCGGCGAGGTTGGGGAAGACGCCCGGGTAGAGGACGGGCAGCAGCTTCGCGAGCTCCGGCCGGCGGACGTACTTGGCGAAGTCGTCGTCGTCGATCGGGTCGACGGCGTTCCACTCGTCCTTGTCGCCCATCGGCACGATCACCTCGTTGAAGAGCGGGTTCCCGAGCCGGGACACCTGCACCCACGGGCCGGCGCCGGCCTGCAGCGGGCCGTCGGTGAGGCGCACCTTGCGCCGGGCGGCGGCGGCCCACACCCCGAGCACCGACTTCGGGCTCATCACGTCCGTCGGCGTCGAGCCGTCGCGCGTGAGCTTCGAGATCGGCACCTGGATCGCGATCGAGTGCACGTTGAGCGTCGCGAGCGTGTCGACGCTCGGCGTGGCCGCGCTCGGGATCAGGTGCAGGTTCTGGAACGGCCGCAGGTCGGCGAGGTCGAAGATCGCGCCGAGGTCGACGAAGAACGGGTCGTTCCGCTGGCCGGCGAACACCGTCTCGCCGCTTCCGAGCTCGTGCACGGCGGCGCCGGCGAGCGAGGCGTAGTCGGGCGTCGAGCGCGGGCCGATGTTGCACGGCGGCGAGACGAGGCCGTCGCCGAGCACGGTGCGGCCGTGGCGGTCGACCCTCGTCACCGAGTAGAGCTGGCGCCGGTTCCACGTCTCGGCGTCGAGCGAGGCGATCGGGCCGGTGTTGTAGAGGAAGGTCTCCGGGTTGCGGACCTCCGTCCGGAACCGGAACTCGTAGGTGATGTCGGGCCGGGCGTCGCCGTCGTTGTCGACGAAGATCGAGTAGAGCACGTCGTCGCCGAACTCGTAGAAGTTCGGGCCGCCCGCGGGGGCCTGCCCGGGGAGGTAGTTCGCGACGATCGTGACGGTGTCGGGCCGGTCGGGGCTCCGGAACGCGTACACGTCGGTGTTGTCGGCGACCGGGTCCTTGCTGATCTCGGGGGCCTCGCGGTGGGACGACACCTACGCCACCCCCCCGCCCTTGCCGCGCCGGTGCGGGGCGGCGTGCTTCAGCAGCCGCTTCACCAGCAGCGGGTCGCGGTAGGTGACCTCGCCCGTGCCGTGCACGAGCGTCACCTCGGACGCCTCGGCGTCGCGGACGTACGCGACGAGCGGCTCCTTCGGCAGCGGCGAGGGCGACGCGACGAGCTCCGGCTCGCGCTCGCCCGCCGCTGCGATCGGCGCGCCGCCGACGAGCGCCGCTCCAGTCGCGACGCCGGCCGTCTTCAGGAACGACCGGCGGCTCAGCTTGCTCATCTCTGGCTCCTCCTGGTCGGGGTTGACGGCCCTCATTCGCCGCGAGCGTGCGGTCGGTTCGGCGGGAGTACGCTTGCCGCGTGGCAGGCCTCGCGATCGCGCCCCCGGCGGGCCGCGCGGCGCTCGAGCGGCGCGCCCGGCTGCTCGCGCACGGAGCCAACGCCTGGCATGTCGTCGAGCTCGGGGTCGGGCTCGGCGCGGGCGTCGCCGCGGGCTCGATCGCGCTCGTCGGCTTCGGCGCCGACTCCTTCGTCGAGCTGCTCGCCGGGAGCGTCGTCGTGTGGCTCTTCACGAGCGGCCGCGGGTCGTCGCCGCAGGCCGAGCGGCGTGCCCAGCGGGCGATCGCGGCGTGCTTCTTCGCGCTCGCCGCCTACGTCGCCGCCGAGAGCGTGCGCGACCTCGTCGCCGGGGACCGGCCGGCGGCGTCGTGGGTCGGGGTCGGGCTCGCCGCCGTGACCGCGCCGACGATGCCGCTGCTCGCCCGCGCGAAGCGGCGCCTGGGCCGCGCGCTCGGCTCGGCCGCCGCGGTCGCCGAGGCCGCGCAGAACGAGCTCTGCGCCTACCTCTCGGTCGCGCTCCTCGCGGGCCTGCTCCTGAACGCCGTCTGGGGGCTCTGGTGGGCCGACCCGGCGGCCGCGCTCGCGATCGCCGCCGTCGCCGCGCGGGAGGGCCGGCGGGCCTGGCGCGGCGACGGCTGCGACTGCTGCCGGGGCGGGTGAGGCCCGGCCCTACGGGGCGAGGGCGGCGTTCAGCTTCGCGACGGTCTTCTCGCCCACGACGCCGTCGCGGGCGAGCCCCTGCGCCTGCTGGAACTCGCCCACCGCGGCGGTCGTCCGCGGGCCGAAGTCGCCGTCGGCGGGGCCGGGGTCGTAGCCGAGCTTCGCGAGCGCGCGCTGGAGCGCCTTGACCGCGTCGCCCGTGTCGCCCTCGGAGAGCTTCGTCACGCCCGCCGGAAGGCTGAAGGCCGGGGCCGCCGGCTTCGGGGGCGCGGTGGGCGTCGTCGCCTGCGGCGCAGTGGTCGTGGCGGGCGCGGCCTCGGGCGCCGAGGTCGTCGCCTCGCCGCCGCCGCCGCCGCGGACGAGCACGACCGCGAGCGCGATCCCGGCGGCCGCGAGCGCGAGCAGGACGAGGAAGGCGACCGCGCGCCGGCGCTGGACGACGGCGACGGGAGGCCTCGGCTGCTCGGGCGCGGCGCGGGGCTGCGTGCGGGGCTTGCGGGCGCGGCCGGGCGCCGCCGGCGGCGGCTCGAGCCACTCGAGCTCGCCCGCGGGCGCGAGCCAGTCGTCCTCCTCGCCCTCCCAGTCGGGTCGGCGCCGCCGCGCGCCGTATCCTTCGAGCCGCTCCCGCAGTCCGCTCTCGCCCACCCCGGGACTGTTCCACCTCCCGGCCCTCACCGCAAGCGCACGGACAGGCAGGTGACCCCGCCTTCGAGCTTCTGGAACTCCGAGATGTCGACCGCGACCGGCTCGAAGCCGCGCCCCGCCACGACCTCGGCCGCCGCCGCGTCTCCCGCGGCGACCATGATCCGGCCGCCGCCGAGGTCGGCGACGTTGCCGGCGACGGCGGTGCCGTCGGGGAGGGCGGTGCGGGCGCTCTTCAGGTGGAGGACACCGGCAACGGGCGCCTCGACGACGGGGCGGCCCGTGAGCGCCGCGAGCTGGCGGGCGCCCTCGGCGTTCGTGCGCCCGCCGACCCCGACCGTGAGCGTGCCGCCCGTCTCGAGCACGTCGCCGCCGTCGAGCGTCGCGGGCGCCGCGATCCGCTCGACGCGGTAGCCGAGCGCGGCGGCCGCCGCCGCGGCGCTCTCCACCTCGGCCCGGCGCGCCTCGGCCCCGGGGCGCGTCGCGACCGCGACGCCGTCCGCGACCACGAGCACGTCCTCGACGAAGACCGCGTCGGGGCAGTCGTCGAGCGGCGGCAGCTCGACCGGCTCGAAGCCGGCGTCCGCGAGCGCCCGCACGTACGCCTCCCACTGCGCTCGGGCCCGGTCGAGGTCGACGTGGGTCCGCTCGACGTGGGTGACGATCCCGTCGCCGAGCCTCGGCCCCGGCCGGCGGACGAGCGCCTTCACCGCTTGACGAAGAGGAGGTCGGCGTAGACGCTCGAGCGCCCGTCGAGATGCTCGGCCGCGAAGCGCCGGCGGAGCTCCGCCTGCTCCGCGCCGAGGCGGGCGAGGAGCGCGTCGAGGTCGTCGCCGCGCTCGAGCAGGCCGAGCTCCGAGAGGAAGATCCCGTCGCCCCTGCGCAGGTCGTCACCGGAGCCCCCGCGGCGCTTCAGGAGCGCGTTTCCGTGCGGGAGCGTGACGACGGCGCCGTGCGGCTCGAGCTCCGCCGCCAGCTCGGCGAAGTTGACGTCGGTCGTGATCTGCACGACCCCGGCCTCCTCGCTCGCGAAGAGGCGGTAGAACGCGCGCGGGAAGCCGCCCTCCTCCGCCCCCGGCGGAAGCTCGAGCGTGACGAAGCCGGGCAGCGGCGGCGGCTCGCGCTCGTACTGCGCGAGCGGCGCGTGCCGCTCGGCGATGCCGTAGTCGTGCACGAGCAGCAGCCCGCCCGGCGCGAGGAGCGCCGCCGCCCCGCGCACCACCGCGAGCGACTCCGGCGAGGTGACCGTGAGCGTCGAGGGAGGCAGCTCGGGGGCGTCGGCGGCCTCCGCGGCTCTCAGCGTCACGTGCCAGCGGCCGTCTTCCTCGCTCGCGTCCGCGTGGAGCTCGCGCGTGCGCCCGTCCGCGCCGGCATAGAACACCCGGCACGGCAGGTCGTCGAGCAGCTCGTTCAGGACCACGAGGTCGTACCCGCCCGACCCGCCGCTCACGAACGCGCCGGCCTCCGCGTGCACGAGGTGGAGGCTCACCTGCGGCACCCCCAGCCGCACGAGGCTGCCGACGAGCGGCCCGCCCGCCGCCCCGGGCGAGACCCGCTGGAACTCGCCCGCCTGCTCCTGCTCGGCCAGGAAGGACTCGAGCGACGGCCGCGCGAGCTCGACCGCGAAGAAGTCGATCCGGTCGAGCTCCACCTCCCCGTGGACGGTCAGCGAGGTGAGCAGCTTCAGGAGAGACAGCGCGAACGCGCAGTTGTTCGCGCCCAGCTCGAGCAGCTTCAGCTCCCGCCGCCCCCGGGCGCGCGCGTACCCGGCGGCGAGCTTCGCCACCGCGTACGGGTGCAGGTAGCCCTGCGCCTCGGTCTCGAACGCGATCCGCCCGCCGACCGTGTTGTAGAACCGCTCGTTGACCTCCGCCTTCGTCAGCGCCACGGGCGGGACGGTAGCTGCCGCGGTCAGGACGTGAGGGCGGCCGCGTGCTTCTTCGAGAGGCCGGCGCGGACGAAGAACGTCCGCATCCGCGGGTTCAGGCGCGTCACGGTGTCGCCGGCGGACGACGCGCTCCCGGTGAACGCCTTCGCGATCGCTGTCGGGTCGATCCCGAGCACCTCCCGGATCTCGGCGGGGGTCGAGTCCTTCGCGAGCAGCACCTGCGCCGCCTTGCACAGGTCGACCGGCTTGCCGCCGTTGTCGAACCGCAGCAGGAACGCGACGCTCTTCGCCTCCGCGTCGAGCCACCGGGCGAAGAGCTTCGAGTCGGGGTGCATCGACGCCAGCAGCCTGCGCGCGCTCACGAGCTGCGGCTTGAAGTCGTTCACGGCCTCGATCAGCAGCGCCGGCAGCAGCGCGACGGTCGCCGCCAACGCCTGCGAGGGATCCTTGCCCTTCGCGAAGCTGCACTTCGCAAGCGTCTTGTCCAAGTCGTCCGACCGGGACGAGAGGCCGGCGAACGTGGCCGCCATCGCGTCGACCTGCCTGGCGAGCGCGCGGTCGTGCGCGCTCGGAGCCGACGACGCCGCACCGGCGACGCCGGCCGCGCCGACCGCAGCCAGGGCGATCGCAGCCAGGGCGGCGGAGGCGACGATCCTCACAGCTCTCATCGTAGGGGCAGCCTCCGGCTTCGAACAGTGGTCGCGGGTGGCCGCGGGCGGTGGCGTGTGGCCGCGGCCAGGCGGACGGCCGGAGGCGGGCTACAATCCGCCCGTTCCGCCCTCTTAGCTCAGCTGGTAGAGCACCTCCATGGTAAGGAGGGGGTCGACGGTTCGAGTCCGTCAGAGGGCTTCGCGGAAGTGCCTGTAAATCTGGCGGCTGGGTTGTCTCAACCGTAAACAGACTGTCACGCGCGGGCACTCGCGGGCACTGCCTGGCGTTCCCTCGACTGGCGCATCGACAGGCGGGTTTTGGCTTGCTCAAGCGGTCCGGACCGGTCCGACCGCCTCTGTTATTGAGAGCGAGCCGCCCCCGTCGGACCCTCAGCCCCAGAAGCAGGCGTGCGGATCGCGGGCGACCTCGTCGAGGAGCGGGCCGATCCCGGACTGTGGACCGATGAGGGTGTAGCGGTGGAACTTGAGGTCGCTGCGCATCCAGTAGACGGTCCACGATCGCTCGCTTGGGCTGTAGCGGAATCGCGCGATGCCTATCCGCGTCCACTCTGGGCCATCCCCCGGCCTCCACGGGGGACGGCGCTCCCAGATCGTGACCGAGTTGCCTGCCGTCTCGACTTCGAGTCGGAGCTCGCCTTCCACTTCCGGAGGAACCTTGGCGGCGGCGTACCGCTCGACCAGCTTGGCAGCAAACTCGACCTCCGGGCGCGACATGAAGAACGACGTTAGTTGCTCGCGCGCTTCAGAGCTCAGGCCCGCGTCGACCGCAGCCGATCCGCGAGCTCGCGTTCCGAGATCGTCCCGGCGGCGACGCGCTCGACCGTCGCGACGGTTGCATCCACCGACGGCGGGAGCCACTCGATGGCGTTCCGCGCCAGGAACTCGACCAGAGCGAGGTAGGCGACGCGCTTGTTCCCGTCGGGGAGCGGATGGTTCCGCGCGAGGCGAACACAGAGCACGGCCGCCTTGTCGATCACGTCCGGGTACAACTCGACACCCTCGAAGCCCGCCACAGGAGCGTGAGGCGCGGACTCGGCGAGGCCGATCCCCGGCCAGCGCGCGATCTGCTCCGCCGGCACGCCGATCACCGCCTCGGCGATCAGCAGATAGTCGGTGAGGTCGAGGTACTCCGTCAGGCCCTCAGCGGGCGAGCCGCTCGAGGATCTCGCGATCTCGCTCCATCACCGCACGCAGACGCTCTCGGAACGCCTTGTCCTTGCGCTTGCGTGCGATGTGCTCTGCGATCGCCTCGCGCACGGCATCGGAGACACTGATGCCTTCTGCCCGCGCCACCGCCTCGAGCTCGACCGCCTGCTCGGGCGGAAGCCGCAACGTCATGTTCTTACGGTCAGCCACAGGTATCACGATACCACGACACCTCGACGTCTTGGCGACGGCCTAGACATGGTTGATCTCGATTCGTCCTTCGAAGGTCACGGCGAGTGCGTTGAGGGCGGGCTTCCAGCGGTTGCTCCAGCGTTGGCGGCCGCGGCCGGTCGGGTCGAGGCTGCGGATGGTGAGGTACAAGCATTTCAGCGCGGCTTGCTCGTTCGGGAAGTGGCCGCGGACGCGCACGGCGCGGCGGAAGCGGGCGTGCATGCTCTCGATCGCGTTCGTCGAGTAGATGACTCGGCGGATCTCCGAGCTGTAGCTGAGGAAGGGGACGAACTCGGCCCCGAGGGTTGCGCCACAGCTTGACGATCGCCGGGTGCCTGTCGCCCCACTTGCCGGCGAGCTCCTCGAGCGCGCTGCTCGCGGCGGCTTCGGTCGGTGCGCTATAGACGGGCCGCAGGTCCTTCGCGAGCTCGGCCCAGTCGGCCTTGCTCGCGCAGCGGAAGCTGTTTCGGATCAGGTGCCGGTTATGCCGACGTCGGCATAAGCTGCATTACGCCGACCTCCTGGTTATGCCGACATCGTTGCGAGAGGCGTTGTCGTTGGCGGGGCGCGTGCTGATCGTGTCGGCATAATCCGGCCTCTGAGTTGACGCTCTGCTCTCCGTCATCGATTCGGAGAGGAGAGCGAGATGAGGGATCCATCGCGGGTGCGGGTGAGCGGCCCGCTGGAGCCGTTTGCATCCGGGTTTGCGGCCGAGCTCGCTCGCGTCGGCTATACGAGCGACGCGGCGGCGCTGCAGCTGCGGTTGATGGCGCAGCTGAGCGAGTGGCTCGAGCGCGAGCGGCTGGCCGTTTCCATGTTGACGCCGAGGCGGGTCGCGGCGTTCGTGGCGGCGCGGCGGGTCGCCGGGCAGAAGACGCATCGTTCGGCGAAGGCGCTTGTGCCGGTGCTGGAGTATCTGCGCCGGCTTGGGTTGGCTGCGGCCGTCGCGGAGCGGGAGGTGACGGCGGTGGAGGCGCTGCTTGGGTGCTACCGCGTTTTCCTGACGGTCGAGCGGGGCCTGACGGAAGGGACGGCGCGCGGCTATGTGGATGCGGTGCGGCCGTTTCTCGAGCGCCGACTGGATTCGGCTGGTGAGCTCGAGCTGCGCGGGCTGACGGCGGCGGATGTGCTCGGGTTCGTGTTGGCGGCGTGCCCGGGCCGTCGCCGCGGGTCGGCGAAGCTGATCGTGACCGGGCTGCGCTCGCTGCTCAGCTTCCTGCATGTGGAGGGGCTGGTCGACCGGCCGCTCGCGGCGGCGGTTCCCTCGGTCGCGGCGTGGCGGCTGGCCGGGCTGCCGCGGGCGCTCGAGGCCGAGCAGGCGCGGCAGCTGCTTGCGAGCTGCGACCGGGAGACGGCAGCCGGGCTGCGCGACTTCGCGATCCTGACGCTGCTTGTGCGACTTGGGTTGCGCCGTGGTGAGGTCGCCGGCCTTGCGCTCGACGACATCGACTGGCGGGCCGGCGAGCTGGTCGTGCGCGGCAAGGGCAGCCGCGTGGAGCGGCTGCCGCTGCCAACCGATGTCGGCGAGGCGGTCGCCGCCTACCTGCAGCACGGCCGCCCCCACCGCGTCGAGGGGCGGCCGGTGTTCGTGCGGGCCAAGGCGCCGCACCGTGCGCTCTCGCCGGGCGGGGTCACGCAGGTCGTGGTCGCCGCCGCCCGCCGGGCCGGACTGGGACCGATCACGGCGCACAGGTTGCGGCACACCGCCGCGACGGAGCTCTTGCGCGCCGGCGCGCCGCTGGTCGAGGTCGGGCAGCTGTTGCGTCACCGCAGCCAGTTGACGACCGCGATCTACGCCAAGGTCGACCGCGACCGGCTGCGCGAGCTCGCGCGCCCGTGGCCGGGAGGTGCCCGGTGAGCCAGCTGCGCGACCACCTCTTCGACTACCTGCGCATCCGGCGTTCGCTCGGCTACAAGCTCGAGCGCGCCGAGAAGCTGCTGCTGCAGTTCCTGGTG
Organism: Gaiellaceae bacterium; assembly: GCA_035650615.1. Taxonomy (GTDB): domain Bacteria; phylum Actinomycetota; class Thermoleophilia; order Gaiellales; family Gaiellaceae; genus PALSA-600. The sequence goes on from DASRHI010000011.1 coordinate 17,582, forward strand.
TATCTCGAGGAGCGCGGCACCGAGATCGTGACGGTCGCGGACACGGTCGCGTGGGCGCGGCTGCCGGCCGGCTCGCCGGACTGGTGGGCGTTCCGGCTCTCCGCGGTTCGCGGCTTCGCCTCCTACCTGCACGCGCTCGACTCCGCGCACGAGGTTCCGGCTGCCGATCTGTTGCCACGCCGCCCGCCGCGTGCGATCCCCTACCTCTACACGGAGGCGGAGATCGCCGCGCTGATGGCCGCCACGGGCGGCCTGCGCGGCAGGCTGCGCCAGTCGACCTACCGGACGCTGCTCGGGCTCTTGTCGGTCACGGGGATGCGGGCCGGTGAGGCGATCCGGCTCGACCGCCACGATCTCGACCTCGCACACGACGTCGTCACTGTGCGCGACAGCAAGTTCGGCAAGTCACGGCTGCTGCCGCTGCACCGCACTACCGTCACTGCCCTGCGGCGCTACCTGCGCCTGCGCGAGAGCCACCAGCGGGCGACGGTGAGCGACGCTCTCTTCATCTCGCCGGCCGGGACGAGGTTGCTCTACTGCAACCTGCACGCGACGTTCCGCCAGCTGCGCCGCGACGCCCGGCTGGACGCCGGCTCGGGGAGGTGTCGGCCGCGGATCCACGATCTGCGTCACAGCTTCGCGGTGCGCACGCTGCTCGACTGGTACCGGGCCGGCGACGACGTGCAGGCTCGGCTGCCGCTGCTGTCGACCTACCTCGGACACGCCCATCCCAAGGACACCTACTGGTATCTCTCGGCAGCCCCGGAGCTGCTGACGATCGCGGGGCAGCGCCTCGAGCGTTCGCTCGGAGGCCGGCCGTGAGCGCGCTCGCGCCCACGCTGCAGTCGTTCTTCACCGAACGGCTCGTCCGCCAGCGCCACGTCAGCCCGCACACGATCGCCGCCTACCGCGACACGTTCCGGCTGCTGTTCGGGTACGCCGAGCGGCGGCTCGGCCGACAACCCTGCGCGCTTGACTTCGCCGACCTCGACGCCGCCCTCATCGGCGGCTTCCTCGATCACCTCGAGCGCGAGCGCGGCAACAGCGCCCGCACCCGCAACATGCGGCTGGCGGCGATCCACTCGCTCTACCGGTTTGCGGCCCACCGCCACCCCGAGCACGCCGAGCTCATCCAACGCGTGCTCGCCATCCCGCCGAAACGGTTCGACCGGGCGCTCGTCACCTTCCTCGACGAGGACGAGATCGGCGCCCTGCTGGCCGCTCCCGACCGCAGCAGCTGGACCGGCAGACGCGACCACGCGCTCCTGCTCGTCGCGATCCAGACCGGGCTGCGCGCCTCCGAGCTGATCGGACTCAACTGCGGCGACCTCCACCTCGAAAACGGAGCGGCGCATCTCAACTGTCACGGCAAAGGCCGCAAACAACGGATCACGCCGCTCACCGCCGTCACCGTCGCCGTGCTGCGAACGTGGCTCGACGAGCGAGCCGGCCGGACCGACGAACCGCTCTTCCCGACCATCCGTGGTCGACGGCTCAGCCGCGACGCACTCGAACGCCGACTCAGCAAACACACAGGCATCGCCGCCGCGCACTGCCCGTCGCTGCGCCCCAAGCAGATCACCCCGCACACACTCCGCCACACCGCCGCCATGCGGCTGCTCCACGCCGGCGTCGACACGACCGTGATCGCGCTCTGGCTCGGACACGAGCGCATCGACACCACCCAGATCTACCTACACGCCGACCTCGCCCTCAAAGAGAAAGCGATCGCGCGCACCACCCCGCCCGACACGCCACCCGGCCGC
>DASRHI010000012.1:0-10337 GCA_035650615.1 Gaiellaceae bacterium
CATCCAGGCCCGCGCGCTCGCGCTCATCGCCGACTACACGCTCACCACGTAGTCACGACCGATCCAGCCGCAGCCACCCACAACACCAGCCAGGAAGCCAAAAACAGCCCGCCCACTCAAGGGAACTTCGGGCTAGCCGGGCTGCTCGCTGGCGACCCTCTTCTTGCCCCGAGATTCGGCTCTGGGAGCCAGTCGAACCGGCTTCTAAGGATTCGCGCCCAGCTACCCCGAGTTCAAGAAGGGCCGGGGGTCACCCGGCCCGACTTTTTGGAACTGTTCTTAGAAGTCTCGCTGATGGAGCTAGGCGGATTCGAACCGCCGACCTCCTGGGTGCGATCCAGGCGCTCTCCCAACTGAGCTATAGCCCCGCGGAGACCTCAGTGTAGCGACCGGGGGCCGCCGTTTCCGCCGGCGCCGCCCCGGCGAGCTCGCGGCCGGCCTCAGGTCGGCGTCGCCGCCGCGCCGGCGCGGACGGCCTCGAGCGAGGCCCTGACCTCGTCGGTCAGGATCCGGTACATCGTCGGCTCGACGATCGCGAGCGAGGCCTCGAGGTGGGCCTCGGCCTCGCGCGTCCTGCCCTGGGCGGCGCGGACGAGCCCGAGCGCATGCAGCGTCGAGGCGCGCGACCAGACGTCCTCGCGGCCGACCGTCCCGTGGGCGTGCTCGGCGAGCGCCTCCGCCTCGGCGAGCTTGCCGGCGCGGACGAGCGTCTCGGCGAGCTGCCGCTCGGCCTCGACGAGGAACCCCTGCTCCTGGGTCGCGCGGAGCAGGCGGACCGCCTCGCGGAGGAGCTCCTCCGCGCGCCGGAGGTTGCCCCGCCGGAGCTCGAGCCCGCCGAGCACCGTGGTCGCCCAGCCGGCCCGGCCGAGGGCCCCGATCTCCTCGAACACCTCGAGGCCGGCCCGCACGAAGGCCTCCGCCTCGTCGAGGTCGCCGTCGAGGGAGATGCACCGTCCGGTCAGGACCCCGGCGAACCCGAGCGCCTCGCGGCTGCCGCTCTCCTCGGCGAGCTCGTTCGCCCGCCTCGTCAGCTCGAGCGCGCGCGCGCGGTCGCCGACGGCCATCGCCACGCCTCCGAGCTGCGTGAGCGCGAAGCTCTCGAGGTCGTGGCGCTTCATCGCACGCGCGAGCTCGAGCGTCGCCTCGCCGTGGTGGCGGGCCGCGTCGGCGTCGCCGACCCACCACGCGATCGTGTACAGGACCGAGCGGGCCTCGTGCAGCCCGGCCAGCTCGTCGTCCGGGAGGACCGCGAGCGCCTCGTCGGCGAGCCGGGTCGCCTGGGCGACGTCGCTGTCGGCGCGGACGGCGACCTCGGCGAGCAGCACGAGCGCGCGTCCCTCGATGTCGCGTGCGCCTGCGGAGCGCGCGTCCTCGAGCAGCGACTGCGCCTCCCTGCGGACGGTCGGCACCTCCGGGAGCCGCCACGCCGCCTGCGCCGCGAGGCAGCGGCGGGTGAGCGTCTCGTCGAGCTCGGCCGCGCGGAGGAAGAGGCCGCGCGCGGCGGCGAACGAGCTCCGGTGGAGCAGGCGGCGTCCCGAGCGCTCGAGCGCGGCGGCGGCCTCGTGCGCGAGATCCGCCGGAACCGAGCCCTGGAGCTCGGCGACGAGCCGCGCGGAGACGTCGAGGTGATGGGCGTAGACGTCGGCCAGCTCGTCCGAGGCCCGCTCGGAGATCCACTGGGCGACCCGGCGATGGTTCTCCGCCCGCTCCGCCTTGGTCACCATGCCGTGCGCGACGTCACGCGTCAGCCCGTGCGTGAACCTGAACGCGCGCTCGCCCGGGATCGAGGAGTGGGGCTCGGGCGCGATCACCTCGCGCTCGAGGAGCCTGTCGAGCGCCGCCGCGACGTCGAGGTCCGGCGAGAGCGCGTCGAGCGCGCCGCGCCAGAACACCCGGCCGACGAGCGCCGCGCGCTGCAGCACCCGCTTGGCGTCGGGCTCGAGGTCGTCGATCCGCGCCGCGATCAGCGCCTGCACGGAGTCGGGGATCCGCCTCGGGGTGGCGCCCGCGTCCTCGGCGAGCATGCGCGCCGTCTCCTCCAGGAAGAGCGGGTTGCCCTCGGCCTTCTCGAGCGCGAGCGCGCGCTGGCCCGGCGGCACCGACGCGCCGGCGAGGAGCGCGTCGACGAGCTCCGCGCTCTCCTCGGCGGAGAGCGGGCCGAGCTCGAGCGCGAGCGCGCGCGGGTTGCCGCCGCCCCACGACGGCCTGGTGTCGAGCAGATCGGGGCGTGCGAGGCACACGATCAGCGCCGGCGAGCGCCGCAGCGAGCGCGCGAGGTGCTCGATGATCCCGAGCAGCGACTCCTCGGCCCACTGGACGTCCTCGAACACGAGCACGAGCGGCTGAGCGTCCGCGAGCTGCTCGGCCCAGAGGGTCACCGCCCACGTCAGCTCGCCGGGGCCGTGCCCGTCGTCGGTCGCGCCGAGGACGCCGAGCGCGACCGCGAGCAGGTCGGCGACCGCCTCGCTCTCGCAGCAGCTCCGCAGGCGCTCGAACGCCTCCGCCGCCGGCGCGTCGTCGGTGATGCCCGCCGACGACTTGATCATCGAGGCGAGCGGCGCGTACGTGACGCTCTCGCCGTAGGGCAGCGCGCGCCCGAGCAGCACGGTCGCCCGCTCGACCCCCTCCGTGAACTCGTGGACGAGGCGGCTCTTGCCGACGCCCGCGTCGCCGTAGACCGTGACGAGCTGCGCGCGACGGTCGCGCATCGCGCGCGCGAGCGCGTTGTGGAGCAGCTCCAGCTCCTGCTCGCGCCCGACGAACCACGCCGCGCTGCGCCGCCGGGGCGCGTCGAGCGAGCACACGGCGCGCCACGTCCAGATCGGCTCCGGGCGCCCCTTCAGCTCCAGCGGGCCGCGGTCCTCCACCTCGACGAAGCCGGCCGTGAGCCTGCGCACCGCGGGGCCGAGGACGATCTCGCCGGGTCCGGCCGCCTGCTGCAGGCGCGCGGCGATGTTCACCGCCTCCCCGGTCACGAAGGTCGAGTCGGCCTGGTCGACGACCACCTCCCCGGCCTCGATCCCCATCCTGGCCTCGAGGCCCAGGTCGCGGACCTGCGGCAGGATCTCGAACGCCGCCCGCACGGCGCGCGCCGCGTCGTCCTCGTGCGTCCGCGGCACCCCGAAGGCGGCCATCACCGCGTCGCCCGCGAACTTCTCCACCGTCCCGCCGTGCTGCTCGATGCACTGCGCCGCACGCTCGAAGTACTCGCCCACGCGGCGGCGCACGACCTCGGGGTCGGCGCCGACGACGAGCGCCGTCGAGTCGACGAGGTCGACGAAGAGGACGGTGGCGAGCTTGCGCTCCAAGGAAGGAATACTAGGAGCCGGAGACGGGGTGGTCGCGGCCCGGAGGGCTATCCGAACAGCGTCAGCTCGGGCTCGCGCTCGCCGCGCAGGATGGCGAGGTCGACCTCGACGCAGCGCAGCCCCCGCGCCTCGGCCAGCGTGACCGCCTGCGGCTTCAGCACCTGGGCGGCGAGGATGCCCCGGCAGCCGGCCCGCGCCGGGTCGAGCCGGATCCGCTCGAGGTAGCGCGTGAGCTGCTCGACCGCGTCGATCGTCGCGATCCGCTTGACCTCGACCGCGACCCAGCCGCCGCCCTCGTCGCGGCACATCAGGTCGACGGGGCCGAGGTCGGTCGGCCACTCGCGCCGCTCGAGCCGGAGCCCGGGCTCGAGCGTCTCCGGCAGGGCGGCGAGAGCCTCCTGCAGGTCGCGCTCGACGCCGTCCTTCTCGAGCGGCGCGGCCTCGCCCAGCTCGTGCTCGGCCTCCCAGAGCACCTCGTGGAGGCGGATCTCGAGCCGGTCCTCCGACCGGCCGGCGCGCTTGCGGACGACGATCGTCCCGCCCGCCTGCTCGACCACCGTCGGGGGCGTCATCCAGTTGAGCGGCTTGTAGCCGCCGGCGTCGTCGTGGACGAGCACCGAGCCGTCGGCCTTCAGCAGGAGCAGCCGGACCGCCTCGGGCAGCCGGGCGGCGAGCCGGCCCGTGTAGGTGACCTCGCAGCGGGCGACGAGCAGGCGCACCGCGCCACCCTACTGTCCGTCTCGGACATGTCCCGGGCCGGTCCCCGGCCGTGTCCGCAGCGTCCGTGTCCGGCGGGGCGTGGCCGAGGGAGGGAGGGGCGCCTGCCTGGGCCGGGAGGGACCCCGGCGGCTCGGAGGCTCCGGTGCCGGACCGGGCGAGGCCGTAGCATCGGGGCGTGCGGGTCTGCCTGATGATCGAGGGCCAGGAGGACGTCGGCTGGGAGCAGTGGCTCGCGCTCGCGGCGGCGGCCGAGGCGGCGGGCCTCGACGCGCTCTTCCGCTCCGACCACTACCTCGGGATCTGGCGCGGGCGCCGCGCCGGGGGACTCGACGCGTGGGCGACGCTCGCCGCGCTCGCCGCCCGCACGGAGCGCCTGCGGCTCGGGACGCTCGTCTCGCCGGTCACCTTCCGGCCCGCGTCGGTGCTCGCGAAGAACGCGGTCACCGTCGACCACGTCTCGGGCGGCCGGGTCGAGCTCGGGATCGGCGCCGGCTGGTACGAGGAGGAGCACCGCCTGTACGGCTTCCCGTTCCCGCCGCCCGCACGCCGCCTGGACCTGCTCGAGCAGCAGCTCGCCGAGCTCGACCGGCAGTGGGCTCCCGGCTCGGAGCACCGACCCAAGCCGCTCCAGCGGCCGCGGCCGCCGATCGTCGTCGGCGGCGGCGCGAAGCCGCGCAGCGCGCGGATCGCGGCGGCCTACGCCGACGAGTACAACACCTTCGGGGTGAGCGTCGCGGAGGCGCGCGAGCGCCGCGCCGCGGTCGACCGCGCGGCCGCGGAGGCGGGCCGGCCGCCGCTCCGCTTCTCCGTCATGCTCACCTGCGTGGCGGGACGGGACGACGCCGACCTCGAGCGGCGCCTGGAGGCGTACCGGCGCGTCACGGGCGGCCCGACGCCGCCTCACCTCGCGGGGACGGTCGACCAGGTGGTCGCGCGGCTGCGCGAGTACGAGGACGCCGGCGCCGAGCGCGCGATGCTGCAGCACCTCCACCACGAGGACGTCGAGATGGTCGAGCTCCTCGGCGAGATCGCGGCGGCGCTCCGGTGACCGAGCTCGCCTACGAGAGCGCCGAGCGGCTCCTGGAGGAGCTCGCGGCCCGCCGCCTCTCGCCGGTCGAGCTGCTCGACGCGCTCGCCGCGCGGATCGAGGCGGTCGACGAGCACGTCGGCGGCTTCACCGCGCTCTGCCTCGAACGCGCGCGCGAGGAGGCGCGCGCGGCCGAGGCGGCGTGGGGACGGGGGGAGGCGCGCCCGCTCGAGGGGCTCCCCTTCGGCGTCAAGGACCTGTTCGACTCGGAGGGCGTCCGCACCGCCTACGGCTCGCCGATGTTCGCGTCGCACGTCCCCGCGCGCGACGCGGAGGCCGTCCGCCGCGCGCGTGCGGCGGGCGCGATCCTCGTGGGCAAGACCCAGACCCACGAGTTCGCCTGGGGGATCACCTCCGTCAACGAGCTGATGGGCTCCGCGCGCAACCCGTGGGCGCCCGAGCGGCTCTCGGGCGGGTCGAGCGGCGGCTCCGCGGTCGCCCTGGCGACCGGAGAGGTGCCGCTCGCGCTCGGGAGCGACACGGGCGGCTCGATCCGCGTGCCATCGGCCTTCTGCGGCACCGTCGGGCTCAAGCCCACCTGGGGCCGGATCAGCGCCGCCGGCGCGTGGCCGCTCGCCCGCTCGCTCGACCACCCGGGCCCGATGGCGCGGACGCCCGCCGACGCGGCGCTCCTCCTCGAGGCGATCGCGGGGGCCGACGACGCCGACCCGGGGACCGTCGACACGCCGCTCGGCGACCTCCGCGGCGAGCTGCGCGCCGGCTTCGCCGGGCTCACCGTCGGTGTCTGCCCCGACCTCCACCTGGTCCCGCTCTCGGCGGACGTGCGCCAGGTGTTCGAACGGACGGTGCGGACGGTCGAGGGCGCCGGCGCCCGGCTCGCCGAGGTTCGCTTCCCGGACGCCGAGCTCGTGTACCCGACCTTCCGCACGATCCAGGGCGCCGAGGCGCTCGACACGCACCGGCGCGCCGGGCTCTACCCGGCCCGCCGCGGCGAGTACGGCGCCGACGTCCTCGGCCGCCTCGACGCCGCCGCCGAGATCACGCTCGAGCAGTACCTCGCCGCCTCGGCCGACCGGCAGCGGCTGCGCGCCGCGTTCGACCGCCTCTTCCGCGCCTGCGACGTCCTGCTCACGCCGGTCGGGGCCGGCTCGCCGCTCCCGCTCGGCGAGGAGACCGTCGTCCACGAGGGCGCGGAGCTGACCTTCCGCGAGCTCGTGATGACCTACACGACGCCGCAGGACCTGACCGGGCTCCCGGCCTGCGCCGTCCGCGCCGGCTTCGACGCGCTCGGGATCCCCGTCGGCGTCCAGTTCACGGCGCCGGCCTGGCAGGAGGCGCGCGCGCTGCGCGCCGCGCAGGCGCTCTACGAGGCCACGCCCGACGTCCAGTCGCGCCGCCCGCCCCTCTGAGAAGCCGCGCCCGTCACCTCGTAGTATTGACGGATGGCCGTCGCCGACGCCACCAGGCTGGAAGAGGTCCGGCGCCTCGCCGAGGAGCGCGGGGTCGAGTTCTTCTTCGCGCAGTTCGTCGACCTGTACGGGCGTCCGAGCGCGAAGCTCGTGCCGGCCGCGAGCCTCGAGAGCCTCGTCGCCGAGGGGGCGGGCTTCGCCGGCTTCGCGGCCGGGGAGATCGGCCAGCTCCCGAGCGACCCCGACATCGCCGCGATCCCCGACCTCGACAGCCTCACGCTCGTCCCCTGGCAGCCGAACCTGGCGCGGTTCGCGTGCGACGTGACGGTCGAGGGCGAGCCGTGGCCGTACTGCCCCCGCACGATCCTGCGCAGGCAGCTCGCGCGCGCGCGGGAGCTCGGGTACGAGTTCAAGCTCGGGCTCGAGCTCGAGTACTTCCTCCTGCGCCGGCGCGACGACGGCTCGATCGAGATCGCCGACGCGGCCGACACGCTCGAGAAGCCGTGCTACGACATGGCGGGGCTGACCCGCCAGTACGACTTCCTCACGCTCGTCTCGCGCTACTGCAACGAGCTCGGCTGGGGCAACTACGCGAACGACCACGAGGACGCGAACGGGCAGTTCGAGCAGAACTTCGCGTACGACGACGCGCTCGTCTCGTGCGACCGCGCGATCTTCTTCCGCTACATGGTGCACACGCTCGCCGAGCGGCACGGCATGGTCGCGACGTTCATGCCGAAGCCGTTCACGGAGCTCACGGGGAACGGCTGCCACTTCCACATGTCGCTCTGGCAGGACGGCGAGAACGCGTTCCTGGACGAGGCCGACGAGCGCGGGCTCGGCCTCTCGGAGACCGCGTACCGGTTCGTCGGCGGCCTGAAGGCGCACGCGCGTGCCACCAGCGCGCTGACCGCGCCGACCGTGAACTCGTACAAGCGCCTCAAGCGCGGGTCGACGACGAGCGGCGCGACCTGGGCGCCGGTGTGGATCTCGTACGGCTACAACAACCGCACGCAGATGCTGCGGATCCCGGCGCCCGGGCGGGTCGAGGACCGCACGGTCGACGGCTCCGCCAACCCCTACCTCGCCGCCGCGGCGGTGCTGGCCGCGGGCCTCGACGGGATCGAGAAGGGGCTCGAGGCGGGCGAGCCCAACTCCGAGAACCTCTTCTCGTGGAGCCACGACGAGCTCGTCGCACGCGGGCTCCGCGCGTTGCCGGCGACGCTGGTCGAGGCGGTCGAGGAGCTCGAGCGCGACGACGTCCTGCGCGCCGCGCTCGGGCGCGGGCGCGACGAGGACTACGTCGACTACTACGCCCGCGTGAAGCGCGACGAGTGGCGCCGCTACCACGAGCAGGTGACCGACTGGGAGCTCCGGGAGTACCTGACCCGGTTCTGACCGGGCCTCGACCATGTGCGGGATCGTCGGCCTCTACTGCAAGTCACCGGAGCTCGAGCCGAAGCTCGGCGAGTACCTCGCGGCGATGCTCGTGCAGATGTCCGACCGGGGCCCCGACAGCGCGGGCGTCGCCGTCTACCGCGACCCCGCGCCGGACGGCCTGACGAAGCTGACGCTCTACTCCGCCGACCCCGCGTTCGACTGGGCGGCGGTCGGGGGCGAGGTCACGGGCGAGCGCGCCCGTCACGCCGTCGTCCTCGTCGAGGGCGAGGCCGACGAGGCCGAGGCGTCCGTCCGGGCGCGCTTCCCGGAGCTGCGCGCGATGAGCGCCGGCCGCGTGATCGAGATCTACAAGGAGGTCGGCTCGCCGCGCGACTTCGTCCGCGCCTTCCGCCTGGGCGAGCTGCGCGGGACGCACGGACTCGGCCACACCCGCATGGCCACCGAGAGCCGGGTCACGACCGAGGGCTCGCACCCGTTCTCGACCGGGCACGACCTCTGCCTCGTGCACAACGGCTCGCTCTCGAACCACAACCGCCTGCGCGAGGAGCTGCGGCGCGAGGGGCTCTCGTTCCAGACGGAGAACGACACCGAGGTCGCGGCCGCGTACCTGACCTGGCGGCTGCGCGAGGGCGACGCGCTCGAGACTGCCCTCGAGAGCTGCCTCGACGCGCTCGACGGCTTCTACACCTTCCTCGTCGGCACCGCGGACGGGTTCGCGGTCCTGCGCGACCCGATCGCGTGCAAGCCGGCGGTGCTCGCGGAGACGGACGAGTGGGTCGCGATGGCGTCGGAGTACCGCGCGATCGCGGCGCTGCCCGGCGCGGCCGACGCGCGGATCTGGGAGCCGGAGCCGGGCGTCGTGTACGCGTGGGAGAAGGAGCTCGTCCGGTGACGGTGACGGCGGCCGGCACGGCCGTCGTCGATCTGGCGTCGACGCCCCTGCGGGAGCTCAACCGGCGCCTGCACGAGCTCGCCGGGGACGAGCCGCAGCCGCGCTCGTGGCGGATCCTCAACCCGAACGGCGCGCACGCCGTCGCCTGCGGCCTCGACGCCCCGCTCGAGGTCGAGATCGCCGGCCACGTCGGCTACTACTGCGCCGGCATGAACAAGCGAGCGACCGTGCGCGTGCGGGGCAACGCGGGCCCGGGACTGGCCGAGAACATCATGTCGGGCGCCGTCGTCGTGGACGGCAACGCCAGCCAGTCGGCGGGCGCGACCGGGCGCGGCGGCCTCGTCGTCGTGCACGGCGACGCCGGCGCGCGCTGCGGGATCTCGATGAAGGGCGTCGACATCGTCGTGCGCGGGTCGGTCGGGCACCTGAGCGCCTTCATGGCCCAGCGCGGGTGCCTCGTCGTCTGCGGCGACGCGGGCGACGCCCTCGGCGACTCGATCTACGAGACGCACCTCTACGTCCGCGGCAGCGTGGGCTCGCTCGGCGCCGACTGCGTCGAGAAGCCGCTCGGCGAGCACCACGCCGCCGAGCTGCGCGGCCTGCTCGAGCGGGCGGGCTTCGACGACCTCGACCCGGGCGAGTTCCGCCGCTACGGCTCCGCCCGCGAGCTCTACAACTTCCGGGTCGACAACGCGGGCGCCTACTGATGGCCGAGCCCGGCCTGCGCGAGTCCCACCTCTTCGACCGGAACGTGATCGCCGAGATCCAGCGCGCCGCGCGCGAGGGCGTCTACGACATCCGCGGCTTCGGCGCGAAGCGGCGCGTGCCGCACTTCGACGACCTGCTCCTCCTCGGCGCGAGCATCTCCCGCTACCCGCTCGAGGGCTACCGCGAGCGCTGCGGCACCGACGTCGTGCTCGGCACGCGCTTCGCGCGCAGGCCGCTCGAGCTCGCGATCCCGATCACGATCGCCGGGATGAGCTTCGGCGCGCTCTCGGCGCCGGCGAAGGAGGCGCTCGGCCGCGCCGCGACCGAGGTCGGCACGTCGACGACGACCGGCGACGGCGGCATGACCGCCGAGGAGCGCCTCGCCTCGAAGACGCTCGTCTACCAGGTGCTGCCGTCGCGCTACGGGATGAACCCCGACGACCTCCGCCGCGCGGACGCGATCGAGGTGGTCGTGGGGCAGGGCGCGAAGCCGGGCGGCGGCGGGATGCTGCTCGGGCACAAGATCTCCGACCGGGTGGCCGAGATGCGCGACCTGCCCCGCGGGATCGACCAGCGCAGCGCCTCGCGGCACCCCGACTGGACGGGCCCCGACGACCTCGAGATCAAGCTGCTCGAGCTGCGCGAGATCACCGACTGGGAGAAGCCGATCTTCGTGAAGGTCGGCGCGACGCGCGTCTACTTCGACGTGCAGCTCGCGGTTAAGTCCGGCGCCGACGTGATCGTCGTCGACGGGATGCAGGGAGGCACGGCCGCCACGCAGGAGGTGTTCATCGAGCACGTCGGCATCCCGACGCTGCCGGCCGTCCGCCTCGCGGTCGACGCGTTGCAGG
>DASRHI010000013.1:0-69155 GCA_035650615.1 Gaiellaceae bacterium
CATCCAGGCCCGCGCGCTCGCGCTCATCGCCGACTACACGCTCACCACGTAGTCACGACCGATCCAGCCGCAGCCACCCACAACACCAGCCAGGAAGCCAAAAACAGCCCGCCCACTCAAGGGAACTTCGGCCTAGGAGGAGGGCGTGCTGCTCTTCGGCGCGAGCGCCGGGATGATCTGCTGGTTCGAGGCGGGGGTGACGGACTCGTTCGGGCCCGAGCTCGCGGGGATGCGCGACGGCCTCGGCTTCCTGCCCGGGAGCGCCTGCCCGCACTACGACGGCGAGGAGCTGCGCCGGCCGCGCTACCGGGCGCTCGTCGCCTCAGGGTTCCCCGAGGGAATCGCCGCCGACGACGGCGTCGGGCTGCACTACGTCGGGCGCGATTTGCAGGAGGTCGTCACCTGCAGAGCGGGCGCGGCCGCCTACCGCGTGACCCGCGCGGGCGAGGAGCGCCTGGGGGCGCGCTTAATCCCCGCTTAACGGCCGGTGGGATAGAAGGGCTCGTGGACTTCGGTCCCGCTCGCGGGACCGGGAGCCGGTGCGCCGTCCAGCCAGCGCGGCGCGCCGGGGGAAAATGGCCGCGGCCCGCCTGCCTGCCCGGGTCGCGGCCATTGTTCTCTCGGGGCTACTCTGTCCGGCGTGGAGCGGGGAGTGGTCGTCCACGACGAGGAGCTCGTCGGGCTCGAGCAGGCCGTCCTCGACGACGACTCGGCCGACCGCGCGGGCTGGTACTGCGTCCGCACCGACCCGTTCCCGTGCCCGGCGACCGGATGCTCGTTCGTCGCCGACTTCATGACGGCCGCCCACCTCATTCTCGTGTGGGAGCAGCAGGACGACCCGAACCTGCTGAAGCACGCCGCCAGGGCTCTCGACGTCGGCCGCAACCCCCGGATCGTGGGCTACCAGCCCGAATTCGGCCCCAGCGCGTCCTACTACGCGTGGATCGCGGCGGGCCGGCCCGTGCACGGCGTCCGCGCTCAGTGAGCATCCCGCAGCGGTTCGGCGAGGGGCCGCCGCCGCTCACGATCGGGATCGAGGAGGAGCTCGCGATCTGCGACGCGCGCACCCTGGAGCAGGTCGGACGGGTGGACGCGATCCTCGGCGGGCTCGACGGGCGCCGGCTGCCGGGCCGTGCCAAGACCGAGCTGCACGCGTCCGTCTTCGAGCTCAACACCGAGCCGTGCGCGACCGCCGGGGAGGCGCTCGAGGCGCTCGTCGAGCTGCGCCGCGCCGCGGCGGAGGCGGCGGCGTCGGCGGGGCTCGCGGTCGCGGCGACCGGGTCGCATCCGCTCGCCGTCTCCGAGGAGCAGCCGATCGTCCAGGAGGAGCGCTACCTGGCGATGGTCGCCCACCACGGGGTCAGCGCGCTGCACCAGGACGTGCAGGGGCTGCACGTGCACCTGGCGATGCCGAGCGGCGAGGACTGCTGGCGCGTCCTCGAGGGGCTGCTGCCCTGGCTGCCGGTCGTGCTCGCGGTCTCGGCGAACTCGCCGTGGGTCGCCGGCCGGCTGACGGGGATGGCGTCGAACCGCGCGCCCGCGCTCGCCGAGCTCCCGCGCACCGGCGCGCCGCCGCCGCTCGGCTCCTACGCGGCGTGGGAGGCGTGGGTCGAGGAGCTCGTGGCGCTCGGGGTGATCGACGACTACACCTGGATCTGGTGGGACGTCCGCCCCCACCCCGGGCTCGGGACGCTCGAGGTGCGCGTGCCCGACCAGCCCACCGACGTGCGCCGCTCGGCGGCGATCGCCGCGGCGCTCCAGGCGCTCGCCGGCAGGCTGCTCCTCGCGGGGGAGGTGGCCGTGGCCGACCGCGGGCACTACGAGCAGAACCGCTGGGCGGCGGCGCGCTTCGGGCCCGCGGCCGAGCTCGTCGTCCCGGGCGGCGGCCGGCTCGCGACGGCGGCCGAGCTTGCGCGCGAGGGGCTCGGGCTCGACCTGGACGGGAGCGAGGCGGAGCTCCAGGCGCGCTTCGGCGACCCGCGCGAGGCGGTCGCGGACCTCGTCGCCCGTTCGGTAGCCTGAGTCGCGGCGTGGCGATCGTCACCGAGACCATCCGGCTCAAGGGCGTCACCTGCGGGCGCTGCGTGATGCGGCTGCGGCACGTGCTGCGGGACCACGAGGGGCTCGAGGCCGCGAACGCGAACCTGATGGGCGAGCTCACGGTCACCTACGACGACGAGCGCACCTCGCGGGCGGCGCTCCTCGCCGACGTCGCGCGCGGCGGGTTCCGCGAGCGCGAGGCGGTCGGCTGAGCCCGGCCGCGCCCGGGAATCCCGGACACGGCCCGGTCGTTACAAGGGTTGCTAGGGTGGCCGCCGGATGAGCGAGAGCGCTCCGACTGCCGCCGAGACCCGCCGGATCGCGGAGGAGGCACGTGATCGCGTTCGCTTCGAGGAAGAGGCCCTTGAGTTGAGCGATCAGGTGTACCGCGTCGCCCGGCGCCTCGTGACCACCCGCGAGGAGGCCGAGGACCTCGTGCAGGACACCTACGCGCGCGCCTTCCGCTCCTGGCAGCAGTACCAGCCCGGGACGAACCTGCGCGCGTGGCTGCTCCGCATCCTCACGAACCTCAACATCGACCGCGGCCGCCGCGCGCAGCGCGCGCCCGAGCAGCAGCCGCTCGAGGAAGGCGACTACTACCTCTACAACCGGCTCGAGTCGACGATCCAGGACGACAACCCGGACGAGGAGCGCGTGCTCGAGCGCCTGTCGCAGAACGCCGTCGTCGAGGCGCTCGCCGAGGTGCCTCACGACTTCCGCGACGTGCTCGTGCTCGTCGACATCGGCGAGTTCTCGTACGCGGAGGCTGCGCAGATCCTCGACATCCCGGTCGGCACCGTCATGTCCCGACTCCACCGCGGGCGGCGCATCCTGAAGCGCGAGCTCGCCGAGAAGGCGGTCACGGGCTAGCCATGGGGTGCGGCTGCAGCGACTGCGAGAAGATGATGCAGCCGTACCTGGACGGCGTCCTCTCGGACGAGCAGATCCGCGAGGCGAAGGAGCACCTCGCCCGCTGCCCCGGGTGCGAGAAGCGCTACCGCTTCGAGGAGTCGCTGCGGCGCTTCGTGCGCGTCGCGGTCGACGAGCCGATGACGCCCGAGCTCAAGGCGCGCCTCGCCGGGCTGCGCACCTCGGCCCGGTAGCGGCGCGCGCGCCGCTCGGGCGAGCGCGACGCCGCCGCAGGCGGTGGACCCGTCGCCGGCCCGAGCGGATCGGCGTGCGAGGGGGGACCCGAGCGGCGGGGTCGACGCTCGGCCGCTGCGCGGCGGAGCTCCGCCCGGGCGTCGCCCGCTCCGCGCCCGGGGGGCGCCCGCTCAGCCGCCGCTGATCGCGGCGATCACGTCCACGCGCACCCGCCCGCCGAGCGCCGTCTCGAGACCGGCGCGCTCGCCGTCGGCGTACACGTGGATGTGCCGCCGCAGGCGCGGGCCCGGCTCGCAGAGCCGGTCGCGCAGGCCGGGCCAGCGCTCCTCGAGCCGGTCGAGCGCCTCGGCGACCGTCCGCGCCTCGACGTCGACGCGCCGCGGCAGGTCCGCGAAGAGCGGGATCAGGGTCGGCGGCAGGTGGATCTCGGCCACGGCCGCTACCCCACCGCCGCGACCTCGACCGACCAGATCGGCGGCAGGTAGTCCGCGATCTCCTGCCAGGTGTCGCCCTCGTCCCTGCTCGCGTACACCTGGCCGGTGCTCGTCCCGAAGTAGAGGCCCGGCACGTCGCGGTCGTCGATCGCCATGGCCGCGCGCAGCACCCCGAGGTGGGCGTCGCGCTGCGGCAGGCCGCGGTCGAGCCGCTCCCAGCTCCCGCCCGCGTCGCGGGTCCGCCACACCGCCGCGCGGCCCTCGGGCATGCAGCGCGCGTGACCGGGGTCGAGCGGGATCACGTAGAAGGTGTCGCGGTCGTGCGGGTGCGCCGCGGCGGCGAACCCGAACTCGCTCGGCAGCCCGTCCGTGATCTCGCTCCACGAGCGGCCGCCGTCGTCGCTCCGGTGCACGCCCACGTGGTTCTGCTGGTACATCCGGCTGCCGTCGGCCGGTGAGCGCACGAGCCGGTGGACGCAGAAGCCGACCTCCTCGTGCGGCCGCGGCCAGTCCGCGCGCAGGCCCCTGTTGCGCGGTGTCCAGGTGGCGGCGCCGTCGCCGGTCTCGAACAGGCCGACGCCCTGGACGATGGCCCAGAAGCGCGCCGGGTCGTCGCCGTCGAGCATGATCGCGGAGACGCCGAGGTGGCCCGGAGGCTGGTTCGCCGGGTCGTCCCAGAGCTCGCTGCCGGGCTGGCCCGCGAGCGTCGTCAGCAGCGTCCACGTGACGCCGCCGTCCGTGCTCTGGAAGATCCCCGGCGCCTCGACGCCGACGAGGACCCGGCCGTGCCCCGCCGCCAGCGTCGACACCTTCGACACCTTCCGGCCGGCGCCGTCCTCGTACCCGAGCCCCTCGCTCGAGAGCTGCCAGGTCTCGCCGAGGTCGGCGCTCCGCCAGACCGCGGAGCCGTGCCACTCGCTCGCGGCGGCGGCGTAGATGCTCCCGGAGGAGCCGTCGTAGACCGCGTGGTAGACGGGCCAGCTCTCGCAGAGCGGCCCCCGGATGCTCCAGTCCCTCCCGTCGAGGCCCTCCTCCAGCACGAACAGGCCCTTCCGCGTTCCGATCAGAAGCAGTGTCCCGGGCATCTGCGCTCTCACCTCCAGTGATCCGACCCCTCCTCGGGCGGAAACTCATCGGTCGCCGGCGCCCGGCGGGTAGTCGACGTCGCCCGGCGGGTCGAGGTCGTCGCAGGCGACGAGCTTCGCCTCGAGCGCCCGCGCCCCCTCGTCGGGCACGCTCGCCCAGGCTGCTCGCGAGAGCACCGCCGGGTGGTCGCGGGTGCCGTCGTAGCTCGCGGCCACGACCGGCGCCTCGTCCCGGTGGGCGAGCACGCGCTCGACCGCGCGCGGGTCGAGCTCCGGCCCGTCGGCCAGGACGACGAGCGCCGCCTCGACCTCCTCGCCGAGCGCCGCGAGCCCGCAGCGGAGCGACGCGCCGGGGCCGCGCTCCCAGTCGGGGCACCGGACGACGCGGACGCCGAGCCCGAGGGAGTCGAGCGGGTGGGCGCCCTCGACGACGACCACCTCGTCCACCGCCGTCAGCGCGAGCCGCTCCAGCACGGCCGGGAGGTAGACGAGCTGCTTCGGCGAGCCGTAGCGGGTCGCCGCGCCGGCGGCGAGCACGACCGCCGCGATCACGAGCTCTCGACGGTCGCCTTCTCGATCTCGACGACCCGCGTCGGCTGCTCGTTCGCGTCGCCGAGCTCGCCGATGCGGTCGACGACCGCGAGCCCTTCGACGACCTTGCCGATGATCGCGTAGTCCGGCGGCAGTCCCGCGTCGGCGGCGGTGACGACGAAGAACTGGCTGCCGGAGGTTCCCGGCGGCTGTGCGCCCGTCTTCGCCATGGCGACGACGCCGTGCACGTAGCGCGCGCCGGCGCGAGGCCGGTCGACCGTCGTGTAGCCCGGGCCCCCGGTCCCCGTCGCCGTCGGGTCGCCGCCCTGGATCACGAACCCGGGCACGATCCGGTGGAAGACCGTGCGGTCGAAGAAGCCCGCCCGCACGAGCGCGACGAACGACGCGGTCGTGTGCGGCGACTGCCTCTGGTCGAGGCGGATCGTGAACGTGCCGCAGTTCGTGCGCACGACGACGTCGTAGGTCTTCGCCGGGTCGAGCGCCCGCGTCGGCTTGGGCTCCGTCCGCTCGCCCGCCTTCGGCGCCGCGACGGTCGTGCACCCGCCGGCGCCCGTCTCCGTCCGCTGCGCCTCGGTCGTCCCGCCGCCCCCGCCCCCGCCGCAGGCGGCGAGCGCGGCGACGAGCGCGAGCAGCGGGATGCGGCGCACGGCCGCGATGCTACGCGACTGCGGCCCGGGCCCGGGCGACGAGCGCGCGGGCGAGCTCGAGCTTGTACGCGTTGCCCGGCAGGGGCGTCGCCTCGTCGAGCGACCCGTCGAGCAGCCACGGCACCGGCGCGACGCCGGCGAGCGCGACCGTCGTCTCGCCGCCGCGCCGCACCGCCGCGACGCCGACGAGCGCGAACGCGAAGCGCTTGCGGTCCATCGCCTTCAGGTAGGTGGAGGCGTCCGCCGGCGGGACGTCGAGCTCGAGGGCGACCTCGCCCGGCTCGAGCACGGTCGTGCGCAGGTCGCTCTCGGTCGGGACGCGGTAGAGGTCGCGCACCGGAAGCTCGCGCCGCGTCGTGCGCAGCGTCGCGCCGAGCGCCACGAGCGCCGCCGCCACGTCGGACGGGTGCGCGGAGGCGCAGAAGCCGTTGGCGAGGATCGCGTGCTCGCGGTGCTCGCCGTCGCGGGCGTGGCAGCGCTCGCCGCCGCGGAGCCGGCACGGGTAGCCGAGCCGCCAGTACCAGCAGCGGGTCGCCTGGAGCAGGTTCCCCGCGACCGTGCCCATGTTGCGGAGCTGGGGCGAGGCGGCGAGCCGGCACGCCTCGCGGAGCGCCTCGGGCACCTGCGGGTCGACCTCGAGCTCGGCGAGGGTCGCGCCGGCGCCGATCCGCGTCCCCTCGACGCCGCGCGGGACGAGCCCGGCGACGTCGACCAGGGTGCCGGGGCGGACGAGCCCCTCGCGCAGGAGCGGCACGACCTCCGTGCCGCCCGCGAGGAGGAGTGTGTCGCCCGCCTCGTCGAGCCGCTCGAGCTCGTCGAGGCTAGACGGCCGCAGGAGCTCCACGGGCCCTCCCCTTCTCCCTCGCCTCGGCGAGCGCGCGCAGCATCTCCTCCCGCGTGATCGGCAGCGACCGCACGTCGGCGCCGGTCGCGTCGCGGATCGCGTTCGCGATCGCGGCCGCGACCGGGATGATCGGCGGCTCGCCGATCCCCTTCGAGCCGAGGTTCGTGAGCTGCGCGTCGGGCACGTCGACGAGCTCGGTGACGATCTCCGGGACGTCCGCGATCGTCGGCATCCGGTAGGCGTCGAACGACCGCGTCAGGATCGTCCCCGTCTCGGGGTCGGCGAGCCGCTGCTCGGAGAGGGTGTGGCCGATGCCCTGGACGATCCCTCCCTCGACCTGGCTCGAGGCGCCGAGCGGGTTGATCACGCGGCCGACGTCGTGGACGGCGGCGATCCGCTCCACGGTCACCTCGCCCGTCTCGACGTCGACCGCCACCTCGGCGACCTGCACGCCGAACGTGAGCGCCGTCATCCCGGCCGGGTTCGGGCCGCGCGAGCCGGTGCCGAGGATCTGCGCGTTGCCGAGCACGCCGAGCAGCTCGGCGAGGTCGAAGTCCTGCACGTCCTCGCCGTAGCGCTGCCGCGCGAGGTCGACGATCTGGCGCCTCGCGTCGGCGGCCGCCGCGCGCACGGCGGGCGCGACCGACGGCGTCGTCGACGAGCCGGCGGAGAGGGTCGCGTACGGGCCCCGCAGCGAGTCGCCGGCCGCGACGGTCACGTGCTCGACCGGGATCCCGAGCTCCTCGGCCGCGACCATCGCCAGCGTCGTCTTCGTGCCGGTGCCGACGTCCTGCATCGCCGTGACGACCGTCGCCCGCGCGTCCGAGCCGACGCGGATCCACGCGTAGCTCGGCGGCCCGCCGGCGCCGAACCACACCTGCGAGGCGAGCCCGACGCCGCGCTTCACCGTCGCGGTCGAGCGCGCGCGCACCTCGTGCCGCCGGTCCCAGTGCTTCCGTGCGCGCCGGTAGCACTCGGCGAGCTCCTTGCCCGAGAACGGGCGCCCGCCGCCGGGGTCGGCCTCGGCGTAGTTGCGCAGGCGGAGCTCGAGCGGGTCGAGCTCGAGCTTCGCGGCGAGCTCGTCGAGCAGGCACTCGAGCCCGAACGTGCCCTCCACGAAGCCCGGCGCCCGGAACGCCTTCGCGGGGGGCAGGTTCAGCTTCGCGCCGAGGAGCGTCGTGCGCACGTTGGGGCAGGCGTAGAGCATCAGCATCGGCCCCTCGGTCATCGAGACCCAGCCGGAGGCGCCGACCGCGTTCACGAACTCGCCCGAGAGCGCGGTGAGCGTTCCGTCGCTGCGCGCGCCCGCGACGAGCCGCTGGGTGGTCGCGTTCCGGTTCCCGGCCGCGACGTGCTCCTCGCGCCGCGTGAGCGCGCAGCGGACCGGCCGGCCCGTCCGCCGCGCGAGCTCGGCCGCGACGAAGGTGTAGTCGCCGGCCGCGTTCTTCGACCCGAAGCCGCCGCCCATGTACTCGCAGACGACGCGCACCTTGTCGGGCGGCAGGCCGAGCGCCTCCGCCACCTCCTCGCGCACGCCCCAGACGTACTGCGTCGAGGTGTACACCTCGAGCACGTCGCCCTCCCAGCGGCACACGGTCTGGTGCGTCTCCATCGAGTTGTGAAGGACCACCTGCGTGCGGTAGGTCGCCTCGACGACGGCGTCCGCCTCGGCGAGCCCGCGCTCGAGGTCGCCCCGGTCGCGGCGGCGCGGCTGCTCGAGCAGCGAGCCGCGCTCGACCGCCAGCTCGGGGTCGAGGAGGGGCTCGAGCACCTCCCACTCGACCTCGACGAGCGCGAGCGCCGCCCGCGCCTGCGCGGGCGTGTCGGCGCAGACCGCCGCGACGGCCGCGCCCTCGTGCTCGCACTCGGGGGAGAGCTCCGGCGCGTCGCCCGGGCCGATCGCGCCGCGGACGCCCGGCGCCTCGAGCGCGGGCGCGAGCTCGATCCGGCGGACGCGCGCGCGGGCGTGGGGCGAGCGGAGGACGGCCGCGTGGAGCATCCCCGGGAAGCGGACGTCGGCGGTGTAGCGCGCCTCGCCGCGGGCGCGCGCGAGGCCGTCGGCCCGGGCGGCGGGGCGCCCGACGACGCTGCGCGGGCCGGCGGGCCACTGCTCGAGCGCGTCCTCCTCGACGACCACCCAGACGTCCTCCCGGCGGCCCTCGACCTCCTTCTCGGTGCGGATCAGTCGCGCCACGTGCGAATCGCCTCCTCGATCTTCGTGTACGTGCCGCAGCGGCAGATGTTGCCCGCCATCCGGTGGCGGATCTCCTCCGTCGTCGGGTGCTCGCGCGCCTCCACGAGCGCGACGGCGCTCACGATCTGGCCGGGCGTGCAGAAGCCGCACTGCACGGCGTCGGCGCGGACGAACGCCGCCACCAGCGGATGGTCGCGCAGGCCCTCGATCGTGGTCACCTTCCGCCCCTCGACGCGGTGGAGGAGCGTGATGCAGGAGAGGACGGGCTCGCCGTCGACGAGCACCGTGCAGGCGCCGCAGTGGCCCTCGTTGCAGGCGACCTTCGTCCCGGTCAGCCCGATCCGCTCCCGCAGGGCCTCCGCGAGCGACGTGCCGACCGGCGCGTCGAGCGCGTAGCGTCCGCCGTTGACGACGAGCTCAGGCAGCCGCGGTCACCGCCTCGATGTCGGCGAGGTGGACGAGCCGCGCGGTCAGCCGGCCCGCCTGGAAGCGCTCGGCCTCGGTGGGGAGCTCGGTCCAGGTCGCCCACAGGTCGCGGGCCGTCTCGAGCAGCTCGCGCACGCGGTCGACGGCGTCCGGGTAGCCGTCGCGCTCGGCGCAGGTGTTGATCGCCAGCCCGAGCATCCCCATCGTGTCCGGCTGCCGCGTCCAGAGGAGCGGCGTGCACATCGAGATGTACTGGTGGATGCGCGCGAGCTGCATCGGCTGGGCGAGCGTGCGGGCGCCGCCGACCGGGCGCGTCGGCTCGGCCGGCTCGCCCCCGAAGGCCACGCGGTGGGCGTTGCCGGCGAGCATCGCGCGCACCTGCTCCTCGTCGTAGCCCGCGAGCCGGGCCGTCCTGAGCGCGAGGAAGAGCGAGGTCGTGTACTGGCCGTAGGGGTAGTCGGACGCGTACATCACCTGCTCGGGCGGGATCTGGCGGTAGAAGTCGAGCAGGTCGACGGGGCTCCACGTCGAGGTGTCGAAGAAGACGCCGCGCCGCCCGGCCATCGCGCGCGCGAGGTGGGCCATGTCGGCGATCCCGGCGTGGGCGATGATCAGCGTCGTCTCCGGGAACCGCTCGACGAGCCCGGCGAGGCCCGCCGCGATCGGGGGCAGGCCGCGGCCGCCGTGGATGAGGATCGGCACGCCCCGCTCGGCGGCGAGCGCGAACACCGGCCCGAGCCGCTCGTCGGTCGCGTCGAAGCGCTGCGCGCGCGGGTGGAGCTTGATCCCCCTCGCGCCGAGGTCGAGGCAGCGCCGCGCCTCCTCGAGCGGCGACTCGTTCAGGTCGAGCCGGACGAACGGCACGAGCCGCCGCCCGGAGCGGGCCGCGTACGCGAGCGTGCGGTCGTTCGCCGCGCGGAACGCGGGGTGGCGGTCGGGCTCGTCGAGGCAGAACATGAAGGCGTGGCCGACGCCGTGGCGGGCCATCAGCTCCTCGAGCTGGTCGTAGTCGCCGACCATGCCGTCGAGGTCGCGCCCGAGGTGGAGGTGGGCGTCGAAGAGCTCGGCCTCCGGCGGGAGCAGCCGCCGCACCTCCTCGTCGTAGCGGGCCACGAGCTCGAGGGCGCGTCCGAGGGCGTCGCTCACGGCTGAAAGCTAACGCCGCAGGCTAGAGTGCCGCGGTGCCCGACGTCCTGATCTACGCCGACACGGTGCGCTCCGGGGAGCTCCGCCACGAGCTCCCGCTCACGATCCCGGACCCGTTCCTGTACGCCGAGCGGGCCGGGGTGCGCCACGTCGTCGTCGGCTCGATGGAGGTGCCGCGCCTGCGGGGGCTCGGGCTGGAGCTCCACACGCCCGAGGAGTTCGGCTCCGACGAGCTGCGGCGGAGCGGCATGTCGAGGCTCGAGATCGACGCCGAGGTGGCCGTCCGGGCGGTGAAGGCGATCGGCGTGACCTCGGCCGTCGTGCCGGCCGGCTTCCCGCTCCTCCTCGCCGACAGGCTGCGCGCGGCCGGGGTCGAGCTCCGGCCCGAGCACGGGCTCTTCGTGGAGCGGCGGCGCGTGAAGAGCGAGGCCGAGCTGGCGGGGATCAGGCGGGCGCAGGCGGCCGCCGAGGCCGGGATGACGGCGGCGCGCGAGCTCCTGCGCCGCGCCGTCGCGAACGGCTCGGGGCTCGAGGTCGAGGGCGAGCCCCTCACCTCCGAGCGGATCAAGACCGCGGTCTCGCAGGCGTTCGTCGCGGCCGGGGCGAGCGCCGAGGACTTCGTCGTCTCGCACGGCCCGCAGTCGGCGATCGGCCACCACCTCGGCGAGGGGCAGATCCGGGCCGGCGAGCCGGTCGTGATCGACCTCTGGCCGCGCGACAACGAGTCCTCCTGCTGCGCCGACATGACGCGCACGTACGTCGTCGGCGACGTCCCGGAGGAGCTCGCGGAGTGGCACCGGCTCTGCCGCGAGGCGCTCGAGCGCGTCGTCGCCGAGACGCGGGCGGGAGTCACGGGCAGGTCGCTCTTCGACGCGACCTGCGACCTCTTCGAGGCCGCCGGCTACCCGACGCAGCGCACGAAGCCCGACGGCGAGCCGCTCGAGGAGGGGTTCTTCCACTCGCTCGGCCACGGGGTCGGGCTCGACGTCCACGAGCAGCCGGTGCTCGGGCTCTCCGGGCACGAGGAGCTGCGCGCCGGCGAGGTGCTGGCGGTCGAGCCGGGCCTCTACCGGCCGGGCTTCGGCGGCTGCCGGCTCGAGGACCTCCTCGTCGTGACCGACGACGGCGCCGAGCGGCTCACGCACTACCCGTACGACCTCGTCCCGTAGCGGCGCGGGGCCGCCTCGGGCGTACATAAGATCTCGGCCGATGGCGGCCGAGACCGGCGACCACGCGATCGACACGCTCCTCCTCGAGGAGCGCCGCTACCCGCCCCCGCCCGAGTTCGCCGCGCAGGCGAACGCCCGGCCCGGGATCTACGACGAGCCGTTCGAGGCCTTCTGGGAGCGGGAGGGGCGCGAGCGAGTCACGTGGTTCGAGCCGTTCACGAAGGTCTACGAGTGGGAGCCCCCGTACGCGCGGTGGTACGTCGGCGGGAGGCTGAACGTCGCCTACAACTGCCTCGACCGCCACGTCGAGGCCGGCAACGGCGACAGGGTCGCGTACTACTGGGAGGGCGAGCCCGAGGGCGACCGGCGCGCGCTCACCTACGCCGACCTCCACGCCGAGGTGACGCGCTGCGCGAACGCGCTCAGGGCGCTCGGCGTGAAGAAGGGCACGCCCGTCGGGATCTACATGGGGATGGTGCCGGAGACGCCGGTGGCGATGCTCGCGTGCGCGCGCCTCGGTGCGCCGCACACCGTCGTCTTCGGCGGCTTCTCGGCCGACTCGCTGTCGGGTCGCCTGCGCGACATGGGCTGCGAGGTGCTGATCACGCAGGACGAGGCCTGGCGCCGCGGCTCGACGGTGCCGCTCAAGCGGACCGCCGACGAGGCGCTCGCCGAGTCGCCGAGCGTGAGGAAGGTGCTCGTCCTGCGGCGCACGGGCGGCGACGTGCCGATGACCGAGGGCCGCGACCACTGGTGGCACGAGCTCGCGACCGACGACACGCCCTGCCCGCCGGAGCCGATGGACGGCGAGGATCTCCTCTACCTCCTCTACACCTCCGGCACGACGGCGAAGCCGAAGGGGATCGCGCACACGACCGCCGGCTACCTCGTCGGCGTCGCGTCGACGCACCACTACGTCTTCGACCTCAAGCCGGAGCGCGACGTCTTCTGGTGCGCGGCCGACGTCGGCTGGGTGACCGGCCACAGCTACATCGTCTACGGGCCGCTCTGCAACGGCGCGACGTCGGTGCTGTACGAGGGGACGCCCGACTTCCCCGACAAGGACCGCTGGTGGGCGATCGCCGAGCGCTACGGCGTCACGATCCTCTACACCGCCCCGACGGCGATCCGGACGCACATGAAGTGGGGCCCCGAGCACGCGCGCCGGCACGACCTCTCGAAGCTGCGCCTGCTCGGCACCGTCGGCGAGCCGATCAACCCCGAGGCCTGGGTCTGGTACCACGAGCACGTCGGCGGCGGCAGGTGCCCGGTCGTCGACACCTGGTGGCAGACCGAGACGGGGATGATCCTGATCACGCCGCTGCCGGGGGTCACGACCACCAAGCCGGGCTCGGCGACGCGGCCGTTCCCGGGCGTGGACGCCGCCGTCTACAACGAGGCCGGCGAGGAGGTGGGGCCGGGCGGCGGCGGCTACCTCGTGCTGCGCCGGCCGTGGCCGGCGATGCTGCGCGGGATCTACGGCGACGACGAGCGCTACCGCGAGACGTACTGGTCGAAGTACGGCGACGCCTACTTCGCCGGCGACGGCGCCCGGATCGACGCCGACGGCGACTTCTGGCTGCTCGGCCGCGTCGACGACGTGATGAACGTCTCCGGCCACCGCATCTCGACGATCGAGGTCGAGTCGGCGCTCGTCGACCACCCGGAGGTGGCGGAGGCGGCCGTGTGCGCTCGCAACGACTCGATGACCGGGCAGGCGATCGTCGCCTTCGTCACGCTCAAGGGCGGCCGGGAGGGCTCGGTGGGGAAGCTCGAGGAGCTCCGCGACCACGTCGCCGTCAAGATCGGCCCGATCGCGAAGCCCGCGAACGTCGTCTTCACGCCCGAGCTGCCGAAGACGAGGAGCGGCAAGATCATGCGCCGCCTCCTCCGCGACGTCGCCGAGCACCGCCCGCTCGGCGACACGACGACGCTCGCCGACCCCGCGGTGGTCGAGGAGATCCGCACCCGCTCGGAGAGCGAGCGCTCGCAGGAGGACTAGCCGCCGCCCGCGAGCGCGCGGGCGAACCGCTCGTCGGCGTCCTCGAACGGCCCGATCACCGCGAGGTGGAGCCGGTCGGTCGCGATCAGGTCGCGCGCGACCCGCTGCACGTCCTCGGCCGTCACCTCGTCGATCCGCGCGAGCAGCTCCTCGGGCTCGAGCGCCTTCCCCTCGAGCACCTCGCGGTTGAGCCCGTACATGATCAGCCCCTGCGGGTTCTCGGTGCGGAGGACGAACCGGCCCTTCACCATCGAGCGCGCCTTCTCGAACTCGTCGTCGGGCACGCGCTCGTCCGCCATCCGGTGGAACTGCTCGACGATCACCCCGATCGCCTCGTCGATGCGCTTGATGTCGACGCCGGCCTGCGCGTAGAGCGAGCCCGCGTCCGTGTAGGAGTGGTTGAGGCCGTGGACGTAGTAGGCGAGGCCGCGCCGCTCGCGCACCTCGAGGAAGAGGCGCGACGACATCCCGCCGCCGAGCACCGCGGCGAGGAGCTGGAGCGCGTAGCGGTCGGGGTGCTCGATCGGGTGGCTCGGGACGCCGAGGATCAGGTGCGCCTGGTCGGCGTCCTTGTGGTGGACGCTCACGTGGGGCCCCGGCGCGCGGTCGAGCTCGGCCGGCGCGGGCCGACGGTCGCCGTTCGGCGACATGTCGCCGAGCAGCGACTCGAGCAGCTCGTCGAGCCCTTCGCCGACGCGGCCGCTCACGCCGACGACCATCCGCTCCGGCGAGTACCACTCGCGCACGTAGTCGAGGAACGTGTCGCGCGTCGCCGCCCGGATCGTCTCCTTCGTCCCGAGCGTCTCCCAGCCGAGCGGGTTGTCGCCGAAGATCAGCGTCTCGTAGACCGTCCCGATGTGGTCGCGCGGCGTGTCGACGTACATGTTCATCTCCTCGAGGATCACGCCCTTCTCGCGCTCGATCTCCTCGGGGTCGAACTTCGAGTTGCGGAGCATGTCGAGCAGGACGTCGAGCGCGACGTCGCGGTCGCCGGCCGCGCAGCGGACGTAGTACCCCGTGTACTCCTTCGAGGTGAACGCGTTGAACTCGCCGCCGATCCCGTCGACGATCGTCGTCAGGTCGCGCGAGGTCGGGCGGCGCTCCGTCCCCTTGAAGAACATGTGCTCGGCGAAGTGGGCGATCCCCCGATTCTCGGCGCGCTCGTAGCGCGACCCGGCCGCCAGCATGACGAAGCACGCCACCGACTGGGCGTGGTCGAGCGGCGCGGTCAGGACGCGCAGGCCGTTCGAGAGGGTGCGGCGCTCGAAGACGGACACGGCCGCGATGGTATAGAGACGGGCGATGCCGGGAGAGACGCGTCGCGCGGTCCACGCCCAGCCCGAGTGGCTGCGGGCGCTCCGGGTCGAGCGGCGCCTGCCGGCGGGCGCCGACGTCGTCTTCACGGGCTGCGGCACCTCGTTCCACGCCGCCCAGACCGGCGGCCGCGCCGTGCAGGCGCTCGACGCCGCGCTCTCCCCGCCCGCGGCGGACCTGATGGTGTGCGTCTCGCACGAGGGCGGGACGCCGCTCACGCTCGAGGCGGCCGCCGCCTTCCCCGGTCCGAAGTGGGCGGTGACCGGCCGGGCCCACTCGCCGCTCGCGGAGCTCTGCGAGGAGGTCGTCGTGTGCACGCCGGAGCTCGAGCGCTCCTGGTGCCACACCGCGAGCTACACGTGCGCCGTCGCGGCGATCGCCGCGCTGCGCGGCGAGGACGTCTCGTGGCTCGCGGACGCGGTCGAGGAGGCGCTTCGCCTCCGGGAGCCGGCGCCGGCCCGGGCCAAGGTCTGCGTCGCGGGGGCCGGACGCGACTGGCCGACGGCGCAAGAGGCGGTGCTCAAGCTCCGCGAGGGCGCGTGGCTCTCGGCGGGCGCCCACCACACCGAGCAGCTCCTCCACGGCCACCTCGCCGCCTTCGACGAGGGCGTGCGCGCGTACGTGCTCGAGGGCGAGGGGCGCGCCGCCGAGCGGGCTCGGGACGCCGTGGCCGCGCTGCGCGAGCTCGGCTGCGAGACGACGCTCGTGCCCACCGTCCACCCGGCGGTGGACGTCGTGCGCTTCCAGCTGCTGACCCTCGCCGCCGCCGAGGCGCGCGGGATCGACCCCGACCGGATCCACCGCGACGACGAGCGATGGGCGCGCGCGCGGGCCGCGTACCGGTAGGGCTCAGGACGCGGCCATCGCCTCGAGCAGCCGGTCGACCTCGTCCTCGGTGTTCGTGTGGACGATCCCGACGCGCAGCGCGCCGTCGGGAAGCCCCAGGTGCTCGAAGACCTCGACGGCGTAGTTGTTGCCGTGCCAGACCGCGAAGCCGGCCTGGCCGAGCCGCGCGGCGGCCTCCCCGGGCGTCTCGCCCGGCGGCGTCAGCGCGAAGGTCGGGACGCGGCCCTCCATCGTCTGCGGGCCGTGGAGCGTCCACCCCGCGGGGAGGCCGTTCAGGAAGCGCTGTCCGAGCGCGCGCTCGTGCTCGGTGACGAACTTCCAGCCCACGCCGTGCAGGTACTCGACGGCGGCGATGAAGCCGCAGAGGAGCTCGTGCGGGAGCGTCCCGGTCTCGTGGCGCGGGCCGGGCGCGTCGCTCGACGGGCGCACCTTGTAGGGGCGCCAGCCCTCGAGCAGGTCGCGCCGCGCCCAGGCGAGCCCGAGGTGCGGCCCGAAGAACTTGTAGGCCGAGCAGAGCAGGACGTCGACGCCGGCGTCCGGGATCTCGATGTCCCCGTGCGGCGCGTAGTGGACGGCGTCGCACCAGGCGAGCGCGCCGACCGAGTGGGCGAGCTCCACGACCTCCTTCACCGGCACCACCGTCCCGACCGCGTTCGACGCCCACGGGAACGCGACGACGCGCGTGCGCTCGGAGAGGAGCGAGCGCAGGTGGTCGAGGTCGAGCCGGCACTCGCCGTCGAGGCCGGCGAGCTTCACCTCGAGGCCGATGTCGGCGGCGAGCTGGAGCCACGGGGCCACGTTCGCGTCGTGGTCGAGCCTCGTCACGACGACCTCGTCGCCGCGCTCGAAGCCCCGGGCCGCGGTGCGCGAGAGCGCGAAGTTGAGCGTGGTCATGTTGGCGCCGAAGACCACCTCGTCGGTGAGCACGCCGAGCAGGTCCGAGGCCGCGGCCCGCGCGGAGGCGATCACCTCGTCGGTCACCATCGACGTCAGGAACTTCCCTCCGGCGTTCGCGTTCGCCGTCAGCAGGTAGCCGGAGACCGCCTCGATCACCGAGTCGGGGCACTGCGTGCCGCCGGGCCCGTCGAAGAACGCCATCGGCACGTCGAGCGTGTGGAAGCGGTCGCGGACCGCCTCGATCGTGACGTCGACGATCTCCTCGTGCGCCATCCCGCCGGGGACGCTACAGGGTCCGTCCGGTCGCGGTCCTAGAGTGGGGCGGCGTGAGGCTCAGGCCGCTCTCGGAGGCCGAGTGCTACACGCGCTGCTACGGCGGTCGCCCCGGCGAGCGCGTCAGCGTCGTGCGCGTGGTCGCGCGCGCCGCGCGGCGCGCCGAGCAGGCGCCGCAGCCCGCGAAGGGGAGGCGGGCCGCGTGACGCGCGCGTGCCGGAGCTGGACCTCCCGCCGCCGCTACGGCTCGCCGGCGAGGGGCCGGCCCGCGCCGCCGCTTCCGAGCTCGTGGACGTGCACGGCCACGTGGACGTCGCGTCTGCCACGCTGTCGCCCGCGTGGGCGCTCCCGCATCTGATCCGCCGTCGGCCGTCCCCGACGTCCTCGCCCCGGACCTCGTCTGCGTCTTCTGCGGCATCAACCCGGGCCGCGTGTCCGCGGCCGCGCGCGCCCACTTCGCGAACCCGCGGAACGACTTCTGGCGGCTGCTCCACGACGCCGGCTTCACGCCCCGGCGGCTCGCTCCCGCCGAGCAGCACCGGCTGCTCGAGCTCGGCTACGGCCTGACGAACGCCGCGTACCGCACCACGCGGGGCTCGGGGGACCTGCGCCGCGGCGACTTCGACCCGGAGCGGCTCGAGCGGCTCGCGGCGGAGCTGCGGCCGCGGGCGCTCGCGTTCGTCGGCAAGGAGGCCTACCGCGGGCTCTTCGGCGAGCGCCCGGAGCTCGGGCCGCAGCTGCGGACGCTCGAGGACGCCGGCCTCTTCGTGCTCCCCTCGACCTCGCCGGCGAACGCGGCGGTGCCCTACGAGGAGCGGCTGCGCTGGTTCCGGGCCCTCCGCGGGTGGCTCGAGCCCGTCCGGCGCGACGCCGTGCGCGCGCTCGTCGTCGACGAGGCCGGGCGCGTGCTCCTCCTCCGCTGGGAGAACCCGGTCTCGCGCGAGGTCTGGTGGATCACCCCGGGCGGGGAGCTCCGCGACGGCGAGACGCCGGAGGCGGCGCTCGCGCGCGAGCTCTCGGAGGAGGTCGGGCTGGCCGCGGCGCCCGGCCCGGCGGTGTGGGCGCGCGAGCACGTGCTGCCGCTCGGCGGGCGCATCGTCCGCCAGGTGGAGCGCTTCCACCTCGTGCGGGTGCGGGCGCACGTGCCGGCGCCGACCGTCGACCTCGCCGCCGAGCACGTGCACGGGCACCGCTGGTGGACGCCCGGCGAGCTCGAGCGCGCCGCCGAGCGCGTCTCGCCGCGCTGCCTCGCCGAGGTCGTGCGCGCGGCGACTACGGTCTAGGCGTGGAGGTCTTCGTGATCGTCCATCTGCTCGCCGCGTGCGTGTGGGTCGGCGGCGCGGTCGCGCTCGTCGTCGCCGGCGTGCCGGCGATTCGTGTGCTGGAGGGGGAGCCGCGCGGCCGCGCGATGCGCGAGCTCGGCCTGCGCTGGCGCCCGCTCGGCTACGGCGCGCTCCTCGTCCTCGCCGTCACCGGCGTCCCGCTCGCGCAGCACGACTACGACGAGGGGCGCTCGCCGTTCCAAACCGTGCTCTGGGTCAAGGTCGGGCTCTCGGCCGGCCTCGTCGTCGTCTCGTACCTGCACAACTACGTGCTCGGCCCGCGCCTGCAGCGCGAGATCCGCGAGGGCCGCGCGCAGCGCACGCGCCCGAGCCTCGTCGTCGTCGGCTGGACGAGCCTCGCGCTCACGCTGACCGTGCCCGTCCTGGGCGCGGTCCTCGCGAGCCTCGCCGAGTAGCCCGTCCCGCCCCCGCCCTCCGGCCTCGTTCCCGGTCGACCGTCCGGGGCCTGGCCCCGCCCAGCTCCGTCCGGGCCGCGTCCGGGAGGGCCGCGGTCAGCCGGGCCAGCGGTTCGTGATCGGCGTGCGGCGGTCGCGGCCGAAGGCCTTCGGGTGGAGCTTCACGCCCGGCGGCGCCTGCCGGCGCTTGTACTCGGCCCGGTCGACCATCGCGAGCGCGCGCTCGACGACGTCGGGGTCGAAGCCGTCCTGCGAGAGCTCCTCGCGCGAGCGGTCGAGCTCGACGTAGGCCTGCAGCACCTCGTCGAGCGCGGGGTAGGGCGGCAGCGAGTCCTCGTCGCGCTGCCCCTCGCGCAGCTCCGCGCTCGGCGCGCGGTCGATGATCGACTGCGGGATCAGCTCCCGGCCCGCGCGCTCGTTCAGCCGGGCGGCGAGGCGGAAGACGTCGGTCTTGTAGACGTCCTTCAGCAGCGCGAAGCCGCCCGCGAGGTCGCCGTAGAGGGTCGAGTAGCCGACGGAGAGCTCGGACTTGTTCCCGGTCGCGACGACGAGCCAGCCGAACTTGTTCGAGAGCGCCATCAAGAGCGTCCCGCGGATGCGCGCCTGCAGGTTCTCCTCGGTGAGGTCGGGCCGGAGCCCGGCGAACGGCTCGGCGAGCACGCCGGTGAACGCCTCCACGACCGGCTCGATCGGGAGCTCGCGGAAGTCGAGCCCGAGCGACGCGGCCAGCCGGCGCGCGTCCGCCCGCGTCGCCTCCGACGAGTAGCGCGAGGGCATCGAGACGCCGTGCACCCGCTCGGGGCCGAGCGCCTCGGCCGCGAGCGCCGCCGTGAGCGCCGAGTCGATCCCGCCCGAGAGGCCGACGACGACGTCGCCGAACCCGTTCTTGGAGACGTAGTCGCGCAGGCCGAGCTCGAGCGCCCGGCGCATCTGCTCGAGCTCGTCGAGCTCGGGCGCGGGCACGGGGTGGAGCCGCTCGCCCTGGGCGCGGGGCCCGGCCAGCTCGACGACCTCGACCGGCGGCGTCCCCCGCTCGCGCGCGAGCGAGCGGCGCCGGACGTCGCGGAGCCTCCGGCCCACGGCCGCCGCCGGGTCGACGTCGACCACGAGCAGCGCCTCCTCGAACCCGGGGGCGCGCGCGACGAGCTCGCCCTCGTCGTCGATCACGACCGAGTGCCCGTCGAAGACGAGCTCGTCCTGCCCGCCGACCGCGTTGCAGAGCGCGACGAAGCACGCGTTGTCGCGCGCGCGCACGCGCAGCATCTCCTCGCGCTCGCGGTCCTTGCCGACGTGGAACGGCGACGCGGAGATGTTCGCGACGAGCTGCGCGCCGGCGAGCGCGAGGTCGGTCGCCGGCGGGCCCGGCTGCCAGACGTCCTCGCAGATCGTCGGCCCCACGAGCACCTCCCCGAAGCGCAGCAGCACGAGGTCGCGGCCAGGAGCGAAGTACCGGTCCTCGTCGAAGACGCCGTAGTTCGGGAGGAAGCGCTTGCGGTAGACGGCCCGGACGGCGCCGTCGGCGAGCACGTAGCAGGCGTTCGAGAGGTCGGCGTCGAGGTGCGGCGCGCCCACGAGCGCGGTCACGCCGCTCACCGCCCGCGCGATCTCCTCGACCGAGCGGCGCGCGGCGCGGACGAAGCCCGGCCGGAGCAGGAGGTCCTCGGGCGGGTAGCCGGTCACGGCCAGCTCGGGGAAGAGGACGAGGTCGGCGCCGGCCGCCCGCGCCTCCTCCAGGCGGGCGAGGATCCGGCCGCGGTTGCCGTCGAGGTCGCCGACGACGGTGTCGATCTGCGCGAGCGCGAGTCTCATCGAGCTGGTTTTCTCCTCTCGATCGAAAACTGTACCGTGCGCGGCGATGCGGGTCGCGTCCGAGCTCGTGATCGACCCGCGCTTCCGCGGCCCGGACGCCTCGGCGAACGGCGGCTACGCCTGCGGGCGGATCGCGGCGGCCGCAGGCGGCGAGGTCGCCGTCACGCTCCGCTCGCCGCCCCCGCTCGGCGTCCCGCTCCGCGTCGAGGCGGGGCGGGTCCTCCACGGCGAGACGCTCGTGGCGGAGTTCGGGCCCGCCGCGGTCGAGCTCGAGCCGCCCGAGCCGCCGACCTTCGACGAGGCGGTCGAGGCGCAGCGGCCGGACGTCGACTCCCTCTTCCCGCACTGCTTCGTCTGCGGCGTCCGGCGCGCGCCCGACGACGGGCTCCACATCCATCCGGGCCCCGTCGGCTCGCGCGGCCTCGTCGCGGCGCCGTGGGTGCCGCGCCCCGACACGTCCGCGCCGGAGTTCGTCTGGTGCGCGCTCGACTGCCCCGGCGCCTACGCGAGCGGGCTCACGAGTCGGGGCGCGCTCCTGCTCGGCCGCCTGGCCGCGCGCGTCCTGCGCACGCCGCAGCCGGGGGAGCGCTGCGTCGTCGCGGGGTGGCCGCTCGGCGGCCGCGGTCGCGCGCACGAGGCCGGCACCGCCCTCTGGGCGGGCGGCGAGCTGCTCGGCCTCGCGCGCGCGACCTGGATCGAGCCGCGCGGCTGACGGCGGCTACGCGCCCGCCTCGAGCCGCTCCTTGAGCCGCCGCTGGTCCTCGGGCACGTGCCGGCGTGCGTCGCGGCGCACGAGCGGGAGCAGGAGCTTCCCGAGCCCGTGCCCCTCGAAGTCGAGCTCGAGCGTGAGCCGCGACCGGCCCTCGCCGGCCGGCTCGACGGTGACCGTCCCGACCGGCCGCACCGGCCCGTCGACCCCGCGGAACGACACCCGCCGGGGCGGCTCGTGGGCGGTGAGCTCGTACGTGACCTCGCGCACGCCGCCGGGGACCTTCCGCTTCTCCCGCGCCCGGGAGCCGACGCCCGTCGGGGGCTCGGTCTCGCGGGTGATGCTCACGATCGACCCCTGCCACTCGCCGTGCCGCTCGAGCTGGTCGAGGTAGGCGAACACGTCCTCGGGGCGGCGGCCGATCTCGACGCTCTCTCTGATCGCTGCCATGCGGCGATCCTCTCACGGCGCCGCCGCCCTGGCCAGCGGCGGAGCCGGCAAGAAGGAGGGCAGGTGGGCGGCGCCGCTCGCCGTGGTCGCGATCCGTCCGCCTCCCCGCGCGTGCGGGCCCCGACCGGACCGCGCGCACGACGTTCGCGCCGACCCCGCGCCCGCAGCCGGTGACGAGGTCGACGCGGCTAGCCGACGGCCTCGGCGATCGCGTCGAGCGCTTCGGGGTTCTCCAGCGAGGAGAGGTCGCCCGGGTCCGCCCCGAGCGCGACCGCCCGGACGGCGCGGCGCACGATCTTCGCCGAGCGCGTCTTCGGGAGGGCCTCGACGAAGACGATCCGCTCCGGCTTGAACGCGCGTCCGAGCCCGGCCGCGACCGTCTCGCCCACCGCCGCGGCGAGCTCGGGCGAGGGCTCCTCCCCCGGCACGAGGCAGCAGAAGATCCAGGCCGCCTCGCCCTTCACCTCGTGCGGCACGCCGATCGCGGCGGCCTCGCGCACGGCCGGGTGCGCGACGGCCGCGGACTCGAGCTCGGCCGGGCCGATCCGCTTGCCGGCGACGTTGAGGGTGTCGTCGGAGCGCCCGTGCAGGAACCAGAAGCCGTCCGCGTCGACGGAGGCCCAGTCGCCGTGCACCCAGACGCCGGGGAAGCGGCGCCAGTAGGTGTCGAGGTAGCGCTCCGGGTCGCGCCAGAAGCCGCGCGTCATCCCCGGGAAGGGGCGGCGGCAGACGAGCTCGCCCACCTCGCCGGTGCCGACGAGCGAGCGTCCCTCGCCGTCGACGACGTCGACGGCCATCCCGAGCGCCGGCCCGCCGAGCGAGCACGCCTTGATCGGGATCGAGGGCACGGGCGAGAGGAAGCAGGCCCCGACCTCGGTGCCGCCGGAGCAGTTGACGATCGGGACGCGGCCGTGGCCGACCTCCTCGAAGAGCCAGCGGTAGGGCTCCGGGTTCCACGGCTCGCCGGTCGTCACGAACGTCCGCAGCGACGAGAGGTCGGCCTGCAGAGCGCCGTGCGGCGCCAGCGCCCGCACGAGCGTCGGCGAGAGGCCGAGCATCGTCACCCGCTCCGACTCGACGATCCGCCAGAGACGGTCGGCCGGCCAGTCGGGCGCGCCCTCGGCGAACACGATCGTGGCGCCGAGCGCGCCCGCCCCCACGACCGTCCACGGGCCCATGATCCAGCCCATGTCGGTCGCGAAGTGGACGACGTCGCCGGCGTGGACGTCGCCCTGGTAGCAGACCTCGCGGGCGACCGAGACGAGGAAGCCGCCCTGGACGTGGACGATCCCCTTCGGCGCCCCGGTCGTGCCGGACGTGTACGTGAGCAGGTACGGCGTCTCCGACTCGACCTCGAGCGGCGGCAACGTGCCGGGGCAGCCGGCGACGAGCTCGTCCCACGGCGCGACGACGACGTGCTCGAGCGCCGGCGCGTCGCGCCGGGCCTCCTCGAGGATCTCGAGCATCGGCACCTCGCGGCCGCGGCGCGACGAGGCGCGGCAGGTGATCGCGACCTTCGCCTCGCTCGCGCGGAGGCGCTGGGCGACGGCGGGCGCGGCGAAGCCGGAGAACACGGGCACCTGGACCGCGCCCAGGTGCGCGCAGGCGTGCGAGGCGACGAGGACCTCGGGCGACATCGGCAGGAAGAGCGCGACCCGGTCGCCCGCGCGCAC
This sequence comes from Gaiellaceae bacterium, assembly GCA_035650615.1. Classification (GTDB taxonomy): domain Bacteria; phylum Actinomycetota; class Thermoleophilia; order Gaiellales; family Gaiellaceae; genus PALSA-600. The sequence goes on from DASRHI010000013.1 coordinate 23,353, forward strand.
GCCGAGCCTCGCGAGGGCCTCGGCGAGCCGCGTCACCGCGCGCGAGGCCTCGGCGAAGGTGAGCGTCCGGCGCGCGCCGTCCTCGGCGAGCCCGACCGCCGCGACGGCGTCGGGCGTCCGCTCGGCGAAGCGGTGGACGCAGTTGCGCGCGATCGAGACCCGCCCGCCGGGGAACCAGGTCGTCCACTCGGGCCCGCGCGAGTCGTCGTAGACGCGCTCCCACGGCGTCGAGAACTCGAGCCCGAGGTCCTCGACCGCGAGCGGCCAGAACCAGTCGGGCTCGGCGATCGAGCGGCGCAGGAGCTCGTGGTAGTCGCACACGCCGCCCCGGGCGGCGAGCCGCGTGGCGTTCGCCCGCTCGACGACCTCGGGGGGCGGTCGCCAGACGACCTCGGTCACCGCCGAACCATAGCGGTCGGTCCCGGCGTGTTAGCGCCTGCTAACGTAGTGCACGCTAACTTCAGACTGGAGGATGAATGAAGGCACGACTCTTCGCAGCGGAGAACAGGAAGTGGTGGACGCTCGCGGCGGTGTCCTTCGGCCTGTTCATGATCATGCTCGACAACACGATCGTGAACGTCGCGCTGCCGTCGATCCAGAGCTCGCTCGGGCTCACGATCTCGGAGCTCGAGTGGGTCGTCACCGGGTACGCGCTCACCTTCGGCGCGCTGATGCTGACCGGCGGGAAGCTCGCAGACCTGCTCGGCCGGCGGCTCGTCTTCGTCGCCGGCCTCGCCGTCTTCACGCTCTCGTCGCTCGCCTGCGGCCTCGCCGACAGCGCGTCCGTCCTGATCGCGGCGCGCGTCGTGCAGGGCGTCGGCGCGGCGATGATGAACCCGGCGACGCTCTCGATCATCACCGTCACGTTCCCGCCGCGCCAGCGCGGGACGGCCATCGGCATCTGGGCCGGCGTCTCCGCGCTCGCCCTCGCGATCGGGCCGCTCGTCGGGGGGCTCATCACCGAGCACATCAACTGGAACTGGATCTTCTTCATCAACGTCCCGGTCGGTGCGGTCGCGATCCTCGCCGCGTTCGCGTTCGTCGACGAGTCCCGCGACACCTCGCACGAGCAGCGGCCGGACGTGCCCGGCCTGCTCACGTCGGCGCTCGGGCTCTTCGCCCTCTCCTATGCGCTGATCGAGGCGAACACCTACGGCTGGGCCTCGGCCCGCATCCTGACCGCGTTCGCCGTCGCCGCCGTCGCGCTCGCCGCGTTCGTGCTGCTCGAGCTGCACCAGCGCCTGCCGATGCTCGAGCTCGGCCTCTTCCGGAACCGCGGCTTCTCGGGCGCGAACGCCGTGATGCTGCTCGTCGGACTCGCGATGTTCGGCGTCTTCTTCTACGTCTCGCTCTACGTCCAGCAGGTGCTCGGCTACTCGCCGGTCGAGGCCGGCGCCTCGTTCCTGCCGTGGACGCTGCTGATCATCCTGCTCGCGCCGCAGGCGGGGCGCCTCTCCGACCGGATCGGGCCGCGGCCGCTCGTCGGCTTCGGGATGCTCGTCCTGGCGGGCTCGCTCGTCTGGTTCTCGCAGATGGGCGTGAGCGAGAGCTTCTGGGCGCTGCTGCCCGGGATGCTGCTCGGGGGCGTCGGGATGTCGGCGTCCATGGCGCCCGTGACGGCGGCAGCGATGAGCTCGGTGCGCCCCGACAAGGCCGGCGTCGGGTCGGCCGTCCTGAACAGCATGCGCCAGGTCGGCGGCTCGCTCGGGATCGCGGTGATGGGAGCGATCGTGGCGGACGGCATCTCGAGCTCGGTCGCCTCCGGCGACCCGCGGCCGGTCGCGTTCGTGCACGGGTTCCACCACGCGCTCGACGTCGCCGCCGGGATCGCGGTCGCCGGCGCGGTGATCGCGCTCCTCACGCTCCGCCACGCGCACCACCGGCGGGAGCCGGTGGCGGAGCTCGCCGAGGCGGCGTGAGCGCGACGCGGCCGCGGCTGAGCGCGGGCGAGCGGCGGCAGGCCGTCCTCGAGACGGCCTGCCGCGTGTTCGTCCGCTCCTCCTACCGCGGAGCGACGACCGCTGAGATCGCCCGCGAGGCGGGGATCACCGAGCCGATCCTCTACCGGCACTTCGGGTCGAAGCGCGACCTCTACCTCGCCTGCCTCGACGAGGCGTGGCGGAGCTTCCGCGAGCTCGCCGAGCGCTCCCTCGCCGAGGACCCCGGGCGCTGCCTCGGCGCGATCTCGGACGCCTACATGCAGAAGCGCTCGCGGATCCGGCTCGTCGACCTCTGGATCCAGGCGCTCTCCGAGGCGCCCGACGACGCCGCGATCGCGAAGGCGATCCGGAGGCAGATTCGCGAGGTGCACGCGTTCGTCGCCGACGTGATCAGGCGGGGCCAGGAGGCCGGGGCGCTGAACCCCGAGCGCGACCCGGTCGCCGAGGCCTGGCTCTTCGTCGCCGGCGGGCTGCTCACGACCATCGACCACCGCCTCGGCGGGCTCCTCGGCCCCGACCTCGAGCGGGTGCGCGCCGCCCGGCGCGCGTACATGCAGGCGTCGCCGGCGCCCGCCCCCGGGAACGCGACCGCCTGAAAGCGAAAGAGCCCCGGCGGCGGCAGGACGGCGGGTATTCGGGCCCGACCGGCGGTTGTTGCCGATCGCAGGCGGACGTAGCATGGGCTGCGCCGCCTGCGCATCGGCGTCCACGTCGACGGCGCGGAAGGCGCCGGCCGGCGGCCATTGGTGGGTTCGGCTTGCCGCCGCCGACATCAAGGCCTGCCGGTTGCCGGACCCCTGCGAGGGCTACCGGAAACCCGCACCCTGGTAGCCGGCGACGACCGTTGACAGCCGTCTCCTGGGGGATACTATGGCCACATACCACCCGGCTCCTTGTGGGCCGGGTTTCCTTTCTTCCGAGCGGCCTTCCCCCTCATGGGAGCGGGACACGCCCCGATCGGGGGGCGCGGCGTCGGCGCCTCCGCGGCCCGGTGCCTCTCCAGTCGCGCCCCGAACGGGCGGGCTCAGGGCGGGCGGGAGCGGGAGCCGCGACGACCGGCGGCGGTGGCCCACCCGGCCCCCTGAAAGCGAAAGAGCCCCGGCTGCGGCACCCGGGGCTCTCTCTTTGGTCAGGCGGGGCGCCTTTGTGAAGCGGCCCCGGAAGTGACGGCTCTGCGGCCCAGCCATCCTTCCGGTTGTCGCGCTTCGGCGCTCCCCTCGTAGGCGATCCTGCGGCGGGTCGCTGCGAGGTGGACTCACTGTAGGACGCGACCGGGCGGCTGTCAAGTACCTGGATCAAGTGGATTTGCAAGTCGTACTTCACGCGAATTCGGCTCAACCAAGCCGTTTGCGGGCCCTGTCCCAAATGGGGGATTGCACTAACGCCTGGATTCGTCCAGACTGCGCCTGTCGTGAACGCGACGACGAGAGCGTCTTCCGGACCCGCACGCGGCTCCCGCCTCGGCGACCGCCTGCGCTCGCTCCGCGTCTCCGCCGGGCTCACGCAGACCGACCTCGCCGGCGACCGCTTCTCGAAGGAGTACATCTCCCAGATCGAGCGCGGCAAGACGCGGCCGACGCCGGAGACGATCGGCTGGCTCGCCGCGAGGCTCGGCGTCGACGCCGCGTTCCTCGCGAGCGGCGTCTCGAGCGACCAGCGCGCCCGCGCCGAGGCGATCCTCGCGCGCGCGGAGGCCAGGGCCGAGCGGCGCGACTTCGAGACCGCCGTCTCCGAGTACGCGGAGGCGCGCGCCGCCGTCGTCGCCACCGGCGCCGTCGAGCTCCAGGTGCGCGCGCTCTCGGGCGAGGCCTGGGCGCGGGCCCACGTCGGCGAGGTGCGCCCGGCGATCCGCCTCCTCGAGGAGGCGCGCTCGCTCGCGGAGGGGCCGCAGTTCACCGACCTCGACCGGGCCGAGGTGCTCTTCCGGCTCGGCGTCTCCCGCTACCTGATCTCGAGCATCGCGACCTCGGTGGCGCTGCTGTCCGAGGCGCTCGGCCTCGTCGAGCGCTCGGCGCTCCCGTCGGACGTGCTCAGGGCGAACATCCTGACCTGGCGCTCGCGCTGCTACCGGCGGCAGCGCGACTTCGAGGCGGCGCGCGAGGACGTCGAGCGCGCGCTCGAGCTCGCCGAGGCGATGCACGACGCCAAGGCGCTCGGCGACGCCTACTTCCAGGCGTCGCTGATCGCGGAGCGCGACGGCCACTGGGTCCTGGCGCGCACGTACGCCGAGAAGGCGAAGTCGCAGTACGAGGAGCTGTCCGACCGGCTCAACGTCGGTCGCCTGCTGAACAACCTGGGTGGGCTCGAATTCCTGCTCGGCAAGCCCGAGCAGGCCGTGTCGCGGCTGCAGGAGGCGTTCGGGGTCGTGCTGGAGCACGGCAACGACGACGACGTCGCGACGGTGGTGTCCTCGCTCGCCCAGGTGTTCCTCAAGACGGGGGATCCGGTCAAGGCCGAGGAGCACGCGCGGCACGCGCTGAAGCGCCTCGGCGAGCGCGAAGACCGGATGGACGAGATCGGCAACGCCAGGCTCGTGCTGGGCCGCGCCTTGCTGGAGCAGGACCGCCTGGACGAGGCCGAGACGGCCCTCGCCGAGGCGGAGGACGCACTCGCGCAGCTCTCGTCCGGTTCTCATCGCGCCGCCGCGTGGGTCGCACAGGGCGACCTCGCCCGGCGACGCGGGGACGACCGGGCGGCGGCCGCGCTCTACCGGCGCGCCGCGGAGGCGCTCCAGGACTTCAGGTTCTAGCTCGCGGAGGAGGTGAATACTGTGGCTCGGACGTACGCATGGCTGGTGGGCAAGCGGGGTCTGCTCTTCGGAGTGGCCGTGCTTGTGGCCATGCTCAACGCCAAGGCCGGGAATGGTCTCGGCTTCTTCGACGGGGCTTAGATCCTTTTCTTCGCATCTGCCCAGTGATCCCTGACGTCACACGCACGTCGTCGGGGGACGCATTCGACGCGGAGGCAGGGACAGCCGACTCGACGGCGAAGCATGGTCAGGCAAGACGGAAACGACGTTCCTCTCCCTGTGAGCGGCGGCCACCCGGCCGCCGCTTCCTTTGCGCCGGGCTAACCTGCCTGCGTGGACACCTCGCTGCCCCGCGCCCGCGGGCTGCACCTCCCGGCTCCGGCCTTCCGGCGGCTCGCGCTCGGGAACCTGCTCTGCCTGTTCGTGATCGTGACGAGCGGCGCGACCGTGCGCCTGACGGGCTCCGGGCTCGGCTGCGAGCACTGGCCGGGCTGCAACGCGGGCCTGCGCGTCTTCCCGACCGGCTTCCACTCCTACGTCGAGTTCTCGAACCGCATCTTCTCGGGCGTGGCCGTCGTCCTGACGCTCGCGACCTGGCTTGCGGCGTGGCTCACGCCCGCCGTCCGCTCGTGGGTGCGGCGGGTCGCCGCCGGGGCGTTTCTCGGCACGCTCGCGGAGGCGCCGCTCGGCGCCGTCACGGTCAAGTACAACCTCAACCCCTGGCTCGTCGGGACGCACTTCCTGCTCTCCCTCGTCGTCCTCGCGCTGGCCGTCCTCGTCGTGCTCGAGGCGTGGGGGGTGCGCGGCGACGACGTGCCCGGGTGGGTCCGGGCGGCCGGCCTCGTCGTCGGCGCCGCCGGGCTCGCGCTCGTCGTCACCGGCACGTTCGCGACCGCCGCCGGCCCCCACTCCGGCAGCGTCGCCGTGCCGCGGGCGTGGTCGTTCCAGCCGGCGGTGTGGCTCCACGTGCGCGCGACCGCGGTCTTCGGGATCGCGTTCGCGCTCCTCGTCGTCTGGCTCGCCGCCCGCAGGCGGCGCCAGCTGCTCGCGGCGCTCGCCGTCCTCGGGGTGCTCGGGGTGCAGATCGCGGTCGGCGAGATCCAGTACCGCACCGAGCTGCCGTGGTGGCTCGTCCTCGTCCACGTCTCGCTCGCGTCGGCGCTGTGGGCCGGGATCGCGGCCTTCGTCACGCTGCTGTGGCGCCCGGCGGCGTCTAGGATGGGTTGATGGAGGGATCGGAGCTCCTCCTCGAGCAGCGGCCGCAGCTCACCCGTCCCGTGCTCGTCGCCTCGTTCCGCGGCTGGAACGACGGCGGCCAGGGCGCCTCGCTCGCGAGCTCGTTCCTCTCGCGCGCCTGGGGCGGCCGGCGCTTCGCGGCGATCGACGCCGAGCAGTTCTTCGACTTCCAGTCGACGCGGCCCCACGTGTCGCTCGTCGAGGGCAGCGTGCGCAGGATCGACTGGCCCGAGAACGTCTTCCAGCACGCCCGCCCGCCCCGCAGCGAGCGCGACGCGGTGCTCCTGCTCGGCACCGAGCCGAGCCTGCGCTGGCGCACCTTCGCCGGGCTCGTCACCGGGCTCGCCAAGGACCTCGGCGTCGAGCTCGTGGTCACGCTCGGCGCGCTCCTCGCGGACGTCCCGCACACGCGCCCCGCGCCCGTGACCGCGAGCGCGACCGACCCGGCGCTCGTCCAGGAGCTCGGCGTCCAGCCCTCGCGCTACGAGGGGCCGACCGGGATCGTCGGCGTGCTCCACGACAGCTGCCGCGCGGCGTCGATCCCGTCGGTCTCGCTGTGGGCGGCCGTGCCGCACTACGTCTCGCTGACGCCGTCGCCGCGCGCCGCGAAGGCGCTTTGCGACCGGCTGGCGACGCTCCTGGACGTCCCGCTCGACACCTCGGAGCTCGGGGCGGCGGGCGACGCCTACCAGCAGCAGGTGAGCGAGGCGGTCGCCGCCGACGAGGAGACGGCGGCCTACGTCGAGGAGCTCGAGGGCCGCATCGACGAGCTCGGCGCCGAGGCCGACCTCCCCTCGGGCGAGACGCTGGCGGCCGAGCTGACGCGCTTCCTGCGCGAGCGCGAGCAGGACGGCGGCGACGATCCGCCCGTCGCCCGCGACAGCCAGTAGCCCGGCGCGGCGCTACCCGAAGGTGAACGCGTAGGCCCGGATGCCGGGCGTGAAGGAGAGGTCGAGCACCGCCTCCTCCGGGCGCTGCGTGCGGACGAGCGCGTAGAGCCGGTACGCGTCGACGGACACGGCGGGGAGCCGGCGGCCGGCGACCGAGACGCCGACCCGGCCCTTCCCGCCGAGCACGAGGTAGACGCGGCGCGCGCGGAAGTGCAGGCGCAGGCGCGCCCCGGGCCCGGCGACGATCCGCTCGGACTCGACGCGCCAGGTGCCGCCGTAGGCGAGCTCGTGGGCCGGCAGCGAGCCCGGGAGCCGGTAGGTCGCCGCCCGGTCGGGCACGACGCGCGTGCCCGCGTAGCGCTCGAGCCGCCGGTAGCCGAGGTACGACTCGGGGGTCGTCGGCTCGCGCGGGGTCGTGTCGGCGACCCGCGTCGTCCCGCGCCCGGTCCGGCCGAGCAGCGCGCGGATGGCGCGCTCCGTCTCGCCGTAGGAGCCCTCGCCGAAGTGCACGTGCCGCACTTGGCCGTTCCGGTCGATCAGGTACTCGGCCGGCCAGTACTGGTTCGAGTACGCGGCCCAGGTGCGGTAGCGGTTGTCCTGGACGACCGGGTACTCGATCCCGAGCCGGCCGATCGCCGAGGCGACGTTCGAGGCGACGTGCTCGAACGCGAACTCGGGCGTGTGCACGCCCACGATCTCGAGCCCGTCGCCCCGGTAGGCGCGGTACCACGCCTCGAGGTGCGGCAGCGTCCGCAGGCAGTTGATGCACGAGTACGTCCAGAAGTCGACGAGCACGACCTTCCCGCGGAGCGCGGAGATCGTCAGCGGCTTCGAGTTGAACCAGCGTCCGTCGGGGCGGAAGTCGGGGGCGCGGCCGAAGCGCTGGAGGAGCCCCGGCTCGGCCCTCTCGGGGGGCGCCGGGGCGCCGCGGAGCTTCGCGAGCTCCCGCCGCGCCACCTGGCTCGACTCGACGTGCTCCTGGATCGCGGCCGTGTAGCCCGGCACCGCCGTCTGGAAGCGCGCGTCGGCGTCGAGCGCGATCGCGAGCGCGACGAGGCCGATCACGAGCCCGGACGCGACCCGGAGGCGGGCGGCCTGGCGGCGCAGCCTCGCCGCGACCCCGCGGCCGCCGAGCGCGATCAGGAGCATCGGGACCGCGGCGCCGGTCGCGTACGCGACCGTGAGCAGGACGGCGCGCCAGCCGACGTCGTGCGTCGCGGCGACGACGGTGATCGCCGCGAGCACCGGCCCGGCGCAGGGCACGAAGACGAGCCCCAGCGAGACGCCGAGGAGGAAGCCGCCGCCGCCCGCGCGGAAGCGGGTGAGGCGGGCGAAGGGCCGCTCGAGGAGCGCGCCGAGCGGCGGCAGGAGGAGGGTGGCTGCGACGACGAGAAGGAGCGCGATCGCCAGGTTGCGCAGGAGGTCCTGCGGCAGGCCGAGCGCGTCGAGGAGCCACGAGCCGAAGAGCGTGAAGACGACGAAGCTCCCGGCGAGGCCGGCGACGATCCGGAGCGGCCGGCGGCCGGACGCTCCGCCCGCGAGGAGGATCGGGAGCACCGGGAGGACGCACGGGGAGATCGCCGTCACGAGACCCGCGAGCAGGCCGATCCCGAGCAGGACGAGCACCGCTTCGAGCCTAGCGCGCTACGCCGCGGCGTCCTGCTCGGCCGCGGGCTCGGCCGGCTCGGGCGCCTCGGCCTTGCGGCTCCGGCGCCGGCGCGGCCGGGGCTTCGGCTCCGCCTCCGCCGCCGGCTCGGCGGCGGGCGCCGCGCCGGCCGCGGCGGGCTCGGCGGCGGGCGCCGCGCCGCCCGCGGCGGGCTCGGCCGCGGCCTCGGCCGGCCGCAGCTCGGCGCCCCGCTTCTTGCGCCGCCGCCGCCGGCGCGCGCGCGAGGGCCCGCTCTTCGGCGCGGGCAGGTCGTCGGCCAGCGCGCCCGCGAGCTCCTGGATCGTGCCGAGCCGCTCGCGGGCCGCCTCGAGCAGGTTGTTCGCGCGCGGCGTGTAGCCCTCCGCGCTCGCGAGCAGCGCGGCGCCGACCGCGATCGGCATCTCGAGCGCCGCGTTCACGAGCCTCGCCGCGTTCTCCTCGTGGCGGTGCCCGCGGGAGTTCGCGAGCGCGCCCAGCAGGCGCTTGGCGTCCGGGTACTCCTGCGAGGCCTTGCGGTCGAGCGTCTTGCGGACGGCGCGAGCGAGCCGCCAGGTCCAGCGGGCGAGGATCTGCTCGGGCGCGTCGGGCTTCCCGTCGGCGAGCGCGCGCAGGAGCGTACGGACGCCCGCGGCGCGGTCCTTCTCCCACGGGGGCGCCTGGGTCACGAGCGTGACGAGGTCGTCGAAGTCCGCGCGCTCGACGCGCATCGACACCCGGTCGGCGAGGGCGATCAGCCGCAGGCGCCGGTTCGGGTTCTGCGCCGCGCACGTCGCCAGGAACGTCTCGAGCGCCGCCTTCGACGAGTCGCTGCCTGTGAACTTCTGCACGAAGGTCGCCCGCTCGTCGAAGCGCATCTGCCGTCCCGCGATCGTCGCCCAGAAGCGCTGCTCTTCCTCGTCGAGGTACTTGGGGTCGATGCGCTGCCACTCGCGCTGGATCACCCCGAGCCGCCGCGCGACGTCGGGCGTGACCGGCACGAGCCACGGCGCGGGCGTGAGCTTGCGGCGCGCGCGGCGCTGGATGCGCCGGCGCGGCGCGGGGGTGACGCGCGCGCCCTCGCGGTAGAAGTCGGCGTCGAGGAGCGAGTGGAGCGAGACGACGCGCTCGTTGTGGGTCGCGCCCTTGGGGACGAAGTCGACGACGATGCCGGCCTCCTTGCGCGGGTGGATGCGCATGATCCGTCCGATCCGCTGCTGGTAGACGCGTTTCGAGGCGGTCGGCGCGAGGTGCATCACGACCGTGGCGCGCGGCGAGTTCCAGCCCTCCGCGAGCAGCATCGCGTTGATCAGCACGTCGATCTCGGTGCGCTCGTAGGCGGCGAGGATCTGCGCGAGCTTGGCGGGCGGCGTCCGGCCCGACACGGCCTCCGCCTTGATCCCGGCCGCGCGGAACGCGGTCGCGAGGTGGTAGGCGTGGTCGACGCCGGCGGCGTAGACGATCCCCGGCGTGTCGCCGAAGCGCTCCCGGTAGAGCGTGGCCGCGGCCATGTTCAGCGCCTCGTGGTCGAGGGCCGCGGCGAGCGCGCGCTCCTCGAAGTCTCCGCCGACGATCGGAACGGAGTTGATCGCGGCGACCGGCGGCACGCGCAGGCAGCGGAGCGGCGCGATCAGCCCGCGCCGCGCGGCGTCCGAGAGCGGCAGGTCGTCGACGGACGCCGGGAAGACGTCGGAGACCTGCTTCGCGATCAGCTGCTCGGTCGCGGTCATGCCGACGTAGATCGGCTGGTGCAGGCGCCGGATCGCGGCCGAGGTCTTCTCGCCGAGGGCCGTGTGCGCCTCGTCGCAGATCACGAGCTGGTAGGCGGAGCGCGAGATCTCGTCGACGTGACGCGCGAACCAGGCGTAGGTCTGGATCGTGATCGGATTCGCCGTGCGCGGCTTCGCGTCGCCGAGGACGATCTCGGTCAGGCGGCTTCCGTAGCCGTGGTCGCGGAGCTCGCGGCGGAACTGGTCGACGAGCAGGCGGCGGTGGGTGAGGATGAGGACGCCCGTCGTGCGCGCGGCCTCGACGAAGCCCGCCGCCGCGATCGTCTTCCCCGACGCGGTCGGGTGGCGGAAGCGGAAGCGGCGCTGGGCGCCCGGATCTTGCTCCGGCGGGAGCGGGAGCTCCTCGTCGGGCTCCTCGGCCGGCTCGAAGTCCTCGTCCTCCTCGTCCTCCTCGGCGAGGGCCTCCTCGGCCGCCGCCGCGCCGTTCCCGTTGCCGTTCTCGTGGCGCTGGTTGGCGGCGATCAGCTCGGTGAGCAGGCCCGCGAGCGCGTCGACCTGGTGGCGCCGCAGCTCGGTGCCCGAGGCGAGGCGCGGCGGCTTCTCGGAGAGGACGCGCTCGAGCCCGAGCATGAGCGCGTACCGCACCTTCCACTCGTACGAGGGCGCCGCGCGGCCGGCCTCGAGCTCGGCGAGCGCCGCGTCGAGCGCGTTCCGGAACGCCGTGCCGGGCGCGAGCACGACTTCCGGGTCCTCGTCGGAGCGCAGGAAGGGCTCGCCCGCCCAGGCTTCGGCCTTGAGGGCCTGGGCCTCGATCCCGCCCGGCACCTCCGACAGAGTCGAAGAGGGAGTGAGTGTCTCGTGCATGCCCGCGGCACGGACGTCGTGCCGCCTCTACAGGTCGACCCGCGGAAACCCTCCCGCGCGGGCCGTGCCCCAAGGATAGCCGATCCCGGGGCTTTTGGAACCCCGCTGCTACAACGGCGTCCCGGCGCCGCCGAGGCCGCCGAAGATCGCGAACGGGTTGCCGCGGGACGTCTCCCAGACGAGCTCGCCGCCCGGCTCGGCCTCGCCGTGGAGGCTCGCGGCGAGCCGCTCGGCCTCCTCGCGCGTCTCCGTCCCGGCGATCACGTACGACCAGCGCCGGACGACGCCGTAGCCGTCGGCCTCGAGCCGGAGCGCGAGCTCCCTCGCCTCGCGGTGCGAGCGGCAGGGGATCCGCACCTCCCACGGGGCGTAGCCGTGCGCCGCCGTCTCCTCGAGCACCGTCGCGCCGGGCGGCTCGTCGTCCCAGCGGTCCTCGTCGTCGAGCCAGTGCTCGAGGGCGACGAGCTCGGGGCGCAGGTCCAGCTTCGCGAGCTCGGCCTCGATCGCCGGCCGCGCCTGCTCGAGCGTCGCGCCCGCGTCGGCGTAGACGAAGACGGTGTCCTCGTCCCGCGTGACCGCGAGCCGCGTCCCCCGGAGGCCGCGCGCGAGCTCGTCGGCGTCGGTGTCCACGAGGCCGAGCCGGCCGAGCAGGCCGTGCGCGCCGCCCGGGCCGAGCTCGATCCGGAGCCGCCAGTCGTCGCCCGCCACGCGCCAAAGGGTAGAACGTCGGGGATGGACTGGCAGGAGGTGGCCGGCCGCGAGCGGGCCCGCTACGAGGAGGCGGGCAAGGCCGTGCTCCGCGGGAACGCGGCCTACGGGGCGGGGCTCGCGGCGCTGATGGCCGGCGACGGAGACGGAGCGCGGGAGTGGCTCGTTCGCGCAGCCGCCCGGTGGCGCGAGAGCTGGGCCGACGCGACGCCCACCTCGTGGGGGCGCCCGATCGGGGTCGTGAAGGCGCTCCTCCTCGCGGGCGACGACGCGGGCGCCGAGGAGGCGGCGGCCTGGGCGCTCGGGCTCGGCTGCGAGCAGGCGGAGTCGCCGATCGGCCGTTACGCCGCCGCGCTCGCGCTGCTCGCGCTCGGCCGCGACGCCGAGGCCGGCCGGGCGGCCGGGTCGATCCGGGGCCGCGACGACTTCCCGGGCGCGGTCGCCGACGCGCTCGCCTGCGTCGCCGCGCACGACGCGGCCGGCTACGCGGAGGCGGCCGAGGCCGTGCTCGAGTCCTTCGAGAGCCGCGACGCCTACCTCGAGGACGTCCCCGTCGCCGACACGGTGCTCGTGCTCCAGGCGCTCGCCGCCCGGCGCGGCGTCCCGACCGGGCTCGCGCCGTCGGCGCTCCTGCCGCCTGACCCGGTCAGCCCGTGAGCGCGTCCGACGCCGCCCGGTCGAGGTAGACGTCGATCGGCCCGGAGCCCAGCCGCAGCAGGCTCGCCGGCGCGTCCTCGGCCACCGGCCCGCGGAACGCCCGCCCGGCCGCAGCGGCCTTGCCCGCGCCCGCCACGAGGAACACGGTCCGCCGGGCCGCCAGGAGGGCGGTCAGCGTCAGCGTGACGCGGTCGACGAACGGCTCGAGCCCCGCCGGTCCGTGCGTGACCAGCCGGTCGCGCTCCGCGAGCTGCGGCGAGTCCGGGAAGAGCGAGGCCACGTGTGCGTCCGGGCCGAGGCCGAGGAGGAGAAGGTCGAGCTCGACCCCGGCGAGCGCCTCGTCGTAGGCGGCCGCCGCCGCGGCCGGCTCGAGCTCGCCCATGATCCGGTGCTCCTCCGGCCGCCGCTCGAGCCGGTCGAGCAGCGTCCGCTTCGCGAGCCCGTAGTTCGAGCGCTCGTCGTCCGGCGGGACGCAGCGCTCGTCGCCCCACCAGACCGAGGCACGGCTCCAGTCGGGCTCGGCGGCCGCCGCGTGCGCGTAGGCGTCGCCCACCGTCGCCCCGCCGGTCAGGACGATCGTCTCGCCGCGCCGCGCGGCCTCCGCGAGCAGCCGGCCGACGGCGGGGGCGGGCTCGTCGAGGACGTGGAGCCGCGGCTCACTCATCCCCGCGGGCGAGCTCCTTCGAGCGCTCCATGGCCGCGTTGATCGCGTTCAGGAACGCCGCCCGGACGCCCGCCTGCTCGAGCTCGCGAATCGCCCTGATCGTCGTGCCGCCGGGCGAGGTCACCGCCTCGCGCAGCTCGACGGGGTGCACCTGCTCGTCGCGCAGGAGCCGCGCCGTGCCGAGCATCGTCTGCACGACGAGCCGGGTCGAGATCTCGCGCGAGAGCCCGAGCAGGATGCCGGCCTCGATCATCGCCTCCGCGAGCAGCGCGTAGTAGGCCGGGCCGGAGCCGGAGACGGCCGTGATCGCGTCCATGTGCTCCTCGGGCACCTCGACGACGTCGCCGACGGCGCGGAGCACCGTCCCCGCGCGGTCGAGGTGCTCGCGGCCCGCGTGGCGCCCGGGGCACATGCCGGCCACGCCCTCGTGGACGACCGACGGCGCGTTCGGCATCGCCCGGACGACCGGGACGTCCGCCGCCAGGTGCCGCTCGATCGCGGCGGTGGGGATCGCCGCCGCGACCGACAGCACCGTCTGCGTCCCGTCGAGCAGGTGGCCGACCTCGCCGAGGAGCGTCTCGAGGTCCTGCGGCTTGACGGCGAGCACGACGACGTCCGCGCCCCTGATCGCGGCCGCGTTGTCCGTCGTCGCCTCGACGCCGTGGCGCTCCCGCAGCTCGGCCGCGCGCTCCTCGCGTCGCGAGGTGGCGACGATGTCCGCCCAGTCCGAGCTACGCAGCCCGGCGAGCAGCGACTCGCCGATCTTGCCGGCGCCGAGGATCGCGATCCGCACCGTCCAAGACTACGAGGCCGGACCGGTAGCCCGCCAGCAGGTACACGCTCGCGAGCCCCGCCCACTCGCCGTAGGGGGCGAGCAGCGCGTCGGTCTCCTCCGCCTCGACGCGCCGGCCCCAGAGCGCGGCCGCGAGCTTCACGAGGCCGAGGTCGCGCGCGAGGCCGCGCTCGTAGCGCCCGAGCCCCTGCAGGCAGACGACGCCGACCGACCACGGCCCCAGGCCGGGCTCGCGCGCGAGCCGCGCGGCCGCGGCGTCGGTCGGCAGCTCCTTCAGCCGCTCGAGCTCGACCGCCCGGCAGAGCCGGACGAGCGTCGCGGCCCGGCGGGCGCCGAGACCGAGCCGCCGCAGGCCCGCCGGCGAGAAGCGCGCGAGCTCGGCGCAGGTCGGGGCCGCGTGCAAGCCGTCGAGGGCGGGCGTCGCCGCGCGGACGACGGCGCGCTCGAGCTCGCGCGCGCGCCGGGCCGTGATCAGCTGGCCCGCGACCGCGCGCAGGAGCGCGTGGGCCACCGTCGCGGTTCGCGGCGGCCGCAGCCCGCGGAGGTGACGGATCGGCTCGCCGAGCAGCGGGTCGCGCGCGAACCGACGCAGGAACTCGCCGTGGTCGTCGTCGAGCCCGAGGGCGAAGCGCACGTGCTCGACGCCGGCCTCGCTCTCGGCGCGCACCGTGACGACGCCGTCCGGCCGCTGCCGGGCCAGCACCGTCTCGAGCTCGCCGCCGGCGCCCCGGATCGTCGCCCGGTAGACGCCGCCGAGGACGGTCCGCGTCGCGTCGCCGGCGAGGCGAGTGGAGAGGCGCAGCGAGTACGGGCCGCGCGGGCGCAGGTCGGCCTCGAGCAACCGGCCGACTCTAGCGGCGCGTCCGGCTACCAGTCGGCGCGCTCGGCGGTGCTCGGCTCGCCCTGCAGGTTCGAGGCGACGTTCGCCGCGCGCTCGTAGACGTCGAGCGCCTCGCGCTCGCGCCCGACCTCGCGCAGGTGGCGGCCGTAGGCCCGCAGCACGTTCGCGTACTCGCGCACGGTGCCGTGCTCGGAGAGGAGTTCGACCGCCTGCCGGAAGGCGTCGTCGGCGGCGGGGTCGCCTGCGCCCGCGCGCGCCTCGGCGATCGCCCACCACAGCTGCCCCTGCTCGTTCGGGAGCTCGCTCGCGAGGATGAGGCCCTCGTTCGCGTACCGCTCCGCCGCCTCGAAGTCGCCGCCGCGGGCGGCGCACGTCGCCTGCATGCGCCGCACGACGGCGAGGTCGTCGTCGCTCGGGCGCGTTCCCAGCAGCCGCTCGGCGTGGTCGATGTGGGCCCACGCGCCGGCGAGGTCAGCGGCGTCGACGAGCGCGTGCGCGCAGTTGAGGTGGGCCCGGGCGAGGTGGAGCGTGTCCTCGGTCGCCTCGAGCAGCGAGACCGCGCGCCGGAAGCTCTCGAGCGCGACGAGCGGCTTCGACTGTTCGAGGCTCAGCCGCCCGAGCGACCAGTGCAGCCGCACGCGCGTGTACGGGTCGACGCCCTGCTCGGTCTCCGCGAGCGCCTCGCCGACGACCGCGCGGGCGCGCGCGAGCTCGCCGAGGTCGGTGAGCGCGAAGCTGAGGAACGAGCTGAAGCGGACGCGCGCGCCGACGTCCTCCGGTGCGACCGCGGCCGCCTCGGCGAGCGCGCGCTCGAAGAGCTCGACCGCCCGCCGCGGCGTTCCCCGCGCCGCGTAGGCGCGGCCGAGCGTGACGTAGACGTCCGGGCGCGAGACGGGGTTGATAAAGCCGTGCTCGAGCGCCGCCTCGAGGTGCCGGATCGTCTCGGGGTGGTCGCTGCGGTTGCTCGCCGCCAGGCCGAGCGCGATCTGCGCCCGGGCCGCCGCGGCCGTGTCGGCCGCCGCGAGCGCGTCGGCGAGCAGCTCCTCGAGCTCGTCGACCGAGACCTCGGCGTCGAGGCGGAGCCGGAGCTCTGCCTCCGAGAGCCGGAGCTCGCGCGCCGAGGCGTCGTCGATCTCCGAGCCGGTCTCGAGGTAGCCCGGCGTGACGCCGAGCTTCCGCGCGAGCATGCGGAGCGCCTTGACCGACGGACGCCGGGCGCCGGCCTCGATCCGCGAGATGTAGGCGTAGGAGACGCCGGGCGCCGCGAGGTCGCGCTGCGAGAGCCCGCGCTCGAGCCGGAGGCGCCTGAGGCGCTCTCCGACGGTCTCGGGGTGAGGCGTGCCGTCCGCCACCAGCTTGATCATGCCGGGGCGATTGGCATTCGTCAACGCCGCCCCGGGGGAGTCGGCAACCCCGAAACGGGGGATGCCGCGACACACGTTCCGGGGCTTGACAACAATTGTCGACGGGTGTGTGCTATTGGCTCCGTCAGTTCTCGTCAGGAGGGGAGGTGGAACTCGAATGCTGTCTGGGCGCGTGAAGCTCGCTCTGCTCGCGGTCGGCGCGGTGATCGCCGCGGCGCTCGTCGGCGGTAGCCCCTGGGGCCCGTAAGCCCCGGAGTGCCGTCAGTCCCGCGAACGGCCCGGGCGGAGGGCCTTGCTCCTCCGCCCGGGCCGTTACGCTCCGGCGGTGCCCGGAACGCTCGCGTCCCGCGTCTCGCTGCGGAGCCGCGAGCGCAAGCTGCGCCTCTTCCTGGAGGCCTACCGGCCGGGCCCGGAGACGACCGTCGTCGACGTCGGCGTCACCGACGCCCCGTTCGGCGGCGGGTCGACGGACAACTTCTTCGAGGCGCTCTACCCGTGGCCGGAGCGCATCACGGCGGTCGGGCCCACCGGGCTCGAGCGCTTCGTCGCGGCGTTCCCGCGCGTGCGCGCGGTCCGCGCCGACGGGCGGGAGCTCCCGTTCGCCGACGGCGAGTTCGAGCTCGGGTTCTCGAACGCCGTCGTCGAGCACGTCGGCGGCGGCCGCGACGGCCAGCGCCGGTTCGTCTCCGAGCTCTGCCGCGTCGCCCGCCGTGTCTTCGTGACGACGCCGAACCGCTGGTTCCCGCTCGACCCGCACACGCTCCTCCCGCTCGTCCACTGGCTCCCGCCGGGCCCGGCCCGGGAGCGCCTCTTCCGCCTCCGCGGCTTCGACGACGTGCTCGACCCGCTCGGGCCGCGCGAGCTCGCGTCGCTCTTCCCGTACCCCGTGCGGGTGCTCAACCGGGGGCTGACGCTCGTCGCCCTGGGCCCGCTGTGAGACGGCCCGTCTGGGCGCTCCACGCGCTCGCGGTCGGCCTCGCCCTGCACAACCTCGCGATGGCCGAGCTGTGGGACGCGGGCGTCCGCGGCGCTGCGCTCGACGTCCTCTCGGCGTGGAAGGAGGCGCTCGCCGCGCTCTGCCTCGTCGCGCTCTTCGCGCGCGGCCTGCGGGCGTTCCGGTGGCGCGGGTGCGACGCGCTCGCCCTCGCGTACGCCGCCGTGGTCGTCGTGTGGGCGCTGCTGCCGCAGGGCTGGCTCGGCGGCCATGCGACGGCACGCGGCGCCGTCCTCGGAGCGCGCCACGACCTCGTGCCGGTCGCCGCGTACTTCCTCGGCCGCGGCCTCGCCCTCGCGGACGGCGAGCTCCGCCGCCTCGGCGCCACCGTCGTGGCGGCGGCGGCCGGCGTCGCCGCCTTCGGGCTCGTCGACGTCTACGCGATCCCGCTCTCGTGGTGGCGCGGCTCGGGCGCCCCGGGCTGGTTCCGCGACCAGCTCGGCTTCCACTACTTCGGGCTCTCGGGCCTCCCCGAGAACTTCGTCTACAACACCGGCGACGAGCGGCCGCTCCGCCGGCTCGTGTCGACGTTCCTGTCGCCGCTCGCGAGCTCGTACATGCTCGTCGTCGCGCTCCTCCTCGCGGCCGCCTGGCTGCTGCGGAGGAGGCCGCCGCTCGCGCTCTGGGTCCCCGTCGCCGCGCTCCTCCTCGCGGGCCTCCTCTGGACGCACGCGCGCTCCTCGTTCCTCGCGCTCGCGCTCGGCCTCACGGCGCTCGCGCTGGCACGGCGCGAGGCCTGGCTCCCGCTCGTCGCCGCCGCCGCGGTCGTGCTCGTCACGAGCGCGGTCTTCGTCCGCGCGTACCCGCACGTCGCGCCCTCGGCGCGGTTCACGCCCTCGGAGCTCGCCGAGCAGCGCCGCCACGCGCACGAGACCGGCCGGGCGGCGACGAGCGGCCTCTCCGACGCGAGCATCTCGAGCCACTGGCGCAGCCTCCGCGCGGGCATCCGGACGGTGCTCCGCCATCCGCAGGGGTTCGGCGTCGGGAACGCGGGCTCGACCGCCGCCCGCACGGGCGTCGAGGTCGAGGCCGGCGAGTCGACCTACACCGAGCTCGGCGTCGACGCCGGGCTTGCCGGCGCGCTCCTCTTCGCCGGCTGGTCGCTCGTGCTCCTCCGGGTCGTCCTTCCGCGCGTCGCCTGGGTCGGCGCCGCGCTCGCAGCCGTGCTCGCGCTCGGCTTGCAGACGGACGTGGTCGGCGTGCCCTGGCTCGCGTACGTGGTCTTCGCCCTCGCGGGCACCGCCGTCACGCGCGCCCTCCCCCCGCCCGCCCGGACAGGTCCTTCGTAACGATCCTGCACCGGTCCGGCCGGACGCCCTTGCGCGCCGCGCGCCGCTCCGTACCGTGGACCTCGTGCGCGCTCCCGACGTCCTCCTGCTCGCCGCCGCCTCCGCCCTCCTCGCCTACGCCCTCGCCGGCTGCGGCCGGCGCGGCGCGACGGGTGTGGTCGCGAGCCCGGCGCTCACGCCGGGCGTGCTCAACCCGGCGGTCACCCAGGCCACGCTCGCGGCCACGGTGTGCCGGCGCGGCTGGACGCAGACGATCCGTCCGCCCACGACCTACACGAACGCGCTCAAGCTCCGGCAGATGGCCGCCTACGGCGAGACGGGACCGCCGTCGGCCTACCAGGAGGACCACCTGATCAGCCTCGAGCTCGGCGGCCACCCGACCGACCCGCGCAACCTGTGGCCCGAGCCGTACCCGCGCGCGTCGGAGGTGGACCGGATCGAGAACGAGCTCAACGCCGCCGTCTGCGCCGGCACGCTCTCGCTCGCCGAGGCGCAACGTCGCGAGTCGCAGCTGAAGCACGACTACGGGTGACGTGGCAGGCTTCCCGCCGTGGCGATCGATCCCCGCGTCGACATCGGGCACGTCCACCTGAAGGTGTCCGACCTCGACCGCGCGCTCGAGTTCTACTGCGGCGTGCTCGGGTTCGAGCTGCAGCAGCGGCTCGGCGACGAGGCCGCGTTCGTCTCCGCCGGAGGGTACCACCACCACATCGCGCTCAACACGTGGGAGTCGCGCGGCGCGGGTCCGCCCCCGCGGCGCTCGACCGGGCTCTACCACGTCGCGATCCGGTACCCGGACCGCCGGACGCTCGCGGACGCGGTCAGCCGAGTCGTCGCGGCAGGCGTCCCCCTCGGGGGCGCGAGCGACCACGGCGTCAGCGAGGCGGTCTACCTCCGCGACCCCGACGACAACGGCATCGAGCTCTACCGCGACCGTCCGCGCGAGGAGTGGCCGCGCGCGGACGGCGACGGCTCCGTCGCGATGTACTCGCGCCCGCTCGACGTCGCCGGGCTGCTCGAGGAGGCCGCGGCACCCTGATGCGCGCCGCCCGGCTCCACGAGCTCGGCGGGACGCCGGTGGTGGACGAGGTCGAGCCGCCCGGCGGCGCCGACGTCGTGGCCGTCTCGGCCGCCGCGCTGAACCCGGTCGACGTCGCGATCGGCACCGGCCGCTTCTACGGCGGCTCGCCGGACCCGCCCTACGTGATCGGCCTGGAGGCCGTGGGCACGGCGGCCGACGGCCGCCGGATCTGGTTCCGGGGGAACGGGACTCTGGCCGAGCGGGCCGCCGCGCCGCCCGAGCACGCCTACGACGTGCCGGAGGGCGTCGACGACGCCGCCGCGCTCGCGTGCGGCATCGCCGGCGTCACGGGCTGGCTCGCCGTGGCGTGGCGCGCGCCGGTGCGGCCCGAGGACACCGTGCTCGTCCTGGGCGCGAGCGGCACCGTCGGCGCGGCTGCGCTCCAGGGGGCGAGGCTCCTCGGCGCGCGGCGGGTGGTCGGTGCGGCCCGGCGGACGGACGCCGTCCCCGCCGCCGCCGACGACGTGGTCGAGCTCGCGGGCGACTACGAGCTGCCCGAGGCGACCCTCGTCGTCGACTGCCTCTGGGGCGAGCCCGTCGAGCGCGCGGTCGCGGCGGCGGCGCGCGGCGCGCGCGTCGTCCACCTCGGCCAGTCGGCCGGCCCGGCGGCGACGCTGCAGTCGGCGTGGGTGCGCGGCAAGGTCCTCGAGCTCTACGGCCACTCGCTCTTCTCGACGGCGCACGACGTGATCGCGCAGGGCTACCGCGAGCTCTGCGAGCACGTGCGCGACGGGCGGATCCGCCTCGACGTCGCGCGGTTCGGGCTCGACGAGGTCGCGGCGGCGTGGGAGCGGCAGGCGTCCGGGAGCCCGGGCGCGAAGGTCGTCGTCACCCTCTGACGGTGCGCGCGATGGTGCTCGACGCGCCGGGCTCGCCGCTCGCGGCCCGGGAGCTCGAGCGGCCCGCCCCCGCGCCGGGGCAGGTCCTGCTCCGCGTCCTCGCCTGCGGCGTCTGCCGCACCGACCTGCACGTCGTCGACGGCGAGCTCCCGCGCCCGAAGCTGCCGCTCGTCCCGGGCCACCAGATCGTCGGCGAGGCCGGGGACGGGCGCCGGCTCGGCGTCCCGTGGCTCGGGTGGACGTGCGGCGAGTGCCGCTACTGCCGCCGGGGCGCGGAGAACCTCTGCGACCGGGCGCGCTTCACGGGCTACGACCTCGACGGCGGCTACGCCGAGTGGGCGGTCGCGGACGAGCGCTTCTGCTTTCCCGTGCCGGACGGCTACGGCGACCTCGAGGCCGCGCCGCTCCTCTGCGCCGGCCTGATCGGCTACCGCGCGCTGCGGCTCGCGGGCGAGGGCGAGCGGCTCGGGCTGTACGGGTTCGGCGCGGCGGCGCACATCGTCGCGCAGGTCGCGCTCGCGCAGGGGTGGCGCGTCTTCGCCGTCACGCGTCCCGGCGACACCGAGGCGCAGGCGTTCGCGCGCTCGCTCGGCGCGGCGTGGGCCGGCGGCGAGCCGCCGCCCGAGGAGCTCGACGCCGCGATCGTGTTCGCGCCGGTCGGGGAGCTCGTGCCGGCCGCGCTCCGGGCGGTCGCGAAGGGCGGGACCGTCGTCTGCGCGGGGATCCACATGTCGGACATCCCCTCCTTCCCGTACGAGCTCCTGTGGGGGGAACGGACGCTCCGCTCGGTCGCGAACCTGACGCGCCGCGACGGCGAGGAGCTGCTCGCCCTCGCGCCGCGCGTCCCGGTGCGCACGCGGGTCGAGACCTTCCCCCTCGAGCGTGCGAACGACGCGCTCGCGAAGCTTCGCGCCGGCGACGTCCGCGGCGCGCTCGTCCTCGTGCCGTAGCGTCCCCCGAGCGCCTCCCGGGGAGCGGTGCCGCGGCCGGGGCTCGTCGCGGGCGGGGGTGGAGCGGCCGGCGTCGTCGCAGGCGACGCCGCCGTCGTCAGTGGCAGACGGGCTCGGAGGGGCGGGTGAGCGCGAAGCCGTAGACCGCCTGGCCGATCGTGAGGATCGAGCTCACCGCGTCGGCCGAGCGCGTCGAGATCGCGCCGTAGCCCGAGCACGCGGTCGCGGTGCTCGACGGGTCGGGGTCGTTGAAGCGCGAGAGCAGCTGGCCGACGCGCACGCCGTCCGGCATGTGCCAGCCGCGCGGGCTGCCGAGCGTGAACACCGCGGTGACGCGGCCGTGGCGGAAGGAGACGCCCGCGCCGAACGGGTCGCCCGTCGGCGACATGTAGAACCACGTCGTCGGCGTGCAGCCCTGGCAGACGGTGAAGCGGTGGCCCCAGGCCGCGCGGACCTCGGCCTCGGTCGCGCCGAGGGCGATGCCGCCGAGGCTCTTGCCGGGCACGAAGACGGCGGAGACCGGCAGCTGCGCCGGCAGCGCCCGGTGCGCGAGCGAGACCCGGGCCGGCTGCGACGGGGCGAAGGCGCCCGCGAGGTACGCGCCGCCGGCGGCCGCGGCCGCGGCCGCGAACGCGGCGACGCCCGCCCAGGCCGGGCGGCGGAACGGCGGCGGCGCGATCCGGAGGCGGGCGGCGGGCCGGCGCGGAAGCGGCAGCGGGGCCCGGGGCAGCGGGGCCCGGCGCCGGCGCAGCTCGCCGGTGATCGCCTCGAGGGCGCGGAACCGTCCGTCGACCTCGAAGGCGTCCACGAAGAGCGGCGGCTTCACCGGCGCGTCGCGGGCGATCACGGCGTCGTAGGCGGCGCCGCGGTCGCTGTCCATCCAGACCCACTCGAACCCGAGCGAGCGCAGCGCCTCGATGTAGGGGAGCTGCGTCTCGGAGGCGACGGTCCAGGTGACGACCACCTTCCTGTTCGCCGCCGCGAGCGCGGCGAGCTCGCTCCGGAGCTCCTCGACGCCGGAGCGCAGGTAGCGCGTGCGCGCCTCGCGGTTGTCGAGGTCGAGGTGCGCGAAGCCGCGCTGGAGCTCGAGGTAGCTGCCGAGCTGCCGCTTGCCCGTCCCGGGCGTGCCGGTGAGGAGCAGAAGCCGGCGGCCGGCGTGCGACCGCCTCCCGCGAGCGTTCGGAAGAAGCCTGTGAGTCGACATGCCGGATCTCGTTGCGAGCCTCGGCTCACGCTACCACGGAGCCCCTGGAAAAGCCACTTTCATCACGTTATGATCGACGCACGCCAGGCCGTCGCGCAACGAGGGGGGCGCGACGGCCTCTCTCTTCTCCCGGGGCTTCCGGCCCGCCCGGAGCTCCCGGCTCGCCGAGTCGGCGCGGAGCGCGCCGTGGCTCGGCGGGTCGAGGCGCGGCCTCGGCGCTCGCGACGCTCTCGCGGTCTGCGTCAGGCGGTCGACGAGCGCGCGGAGGCGGCGCCGCATCGTGCGGCGCCCCTGCGCGGGGCCGAGCGCGTAGAGAGAACCTTCGCATTCGGCGAGGTGAAGGGAGACCTGCTGCCGACGCCCGCGGCGACCGACCTGCCGCCCTTCGCGCCCTTCCTTGCTCCCGGGCTGACGCGCGTCCTGCCCGCGCCCCGCGGCTCAGCGGTGCTCGGCCGCGAGCCGGGCGCCGAAGCCGAGCAGGACGGCGCCGGTGACGCCGTCGAGGACGCGCCGCGGGCCGGGCCGGCGGAGGAGCTCGCCGAGCCGCGCGAGCGCGAGCGTGTAGACGACGAGCCAGCCCAGGCCGATGGCGCAGAAGAGGAGGCCGAGCAGGACGAGCGCGCCGAAGCTCGCCTCGTGCGCGGGCGTGAACTGCGGCAGGAAGCTCGTGAAGAAGACGGCGATCTTCGGGTTGCCGAGGTTCGTGAGCGCGCCCTGCCTCAGGGCGAGGCGGGCCGGGATCGGCCGCGGAGCCCCGCGCGCCGCCTCGCCGGGCTCCCGGCGGCGGGCGGCCGAGCGGAGCGCCTGGAGGCCGAGGAACGCGAGGTAGGCGGCGCCCGCGAGCTTGAGCGCGACGAACGCGGGCTCGGAGGCGCGCAGGAGCGCCGCCACCCCGGCGCCCGTCGCGACCGTCCAGACCGCGAGGCCGAGCGCGATCCCGCCGATCGTCGCGAGCCCGGCCCGCCGGCCGCCGACGAGCGCGTTCCGCGTCGTGATCGCGGTGTCGGGCCCGGGCGCGACCGCGAGCAGCGCCGAGAGGGCGACGAAGGCGCCGAGGTGGGAGATCACGCCGAGGCCACTTGACTAGTCACCGGCTGAACAATAGAGTCGTCGGCGCTACGGGCAACGCCTCGGGACAGGCAGCCCGGGCGGGCTCCCACGCATTCCCATCCCTTCTGCGTGGGAGCCCGCCTCGCAACGCGCCTCGTCGCCCGCGCGCGGCGGGAGGCCTCACACGGCGGCCTGCAGTCCCGACCCCGGCCGCGCGAGGAGGCCCTCGACGAACCGCAGCACCGCGCGCGTCGACTCGAGGCGGAAGCGCA
The DNA here is from genome assembly GCA_035650615.1 of Gaiellaceae bacterium. Lineage (GTDB taxonomy): Bacteria > Actinomycetota > Thermoleophilia > Gaiellales > Gaiellaceae > PALSA-600. The sequence continues at coordinate 47,089 of DASRHI010000013.1, forward strand.
GCAGGATCGCCTCGCTCCCGGCGCTCGCGGAGGCGCGCGCCTCGAGCGAGCGGAGCGCCGCCGCCACGGTCTCGTGCTGGGCCGCGAGCATCGGAGCGGGGTCGAAGCCCGCCCGCTCGGCGACGATCAGCTTGAGCAGGAGGAGCGAGCGGACCTCGCGGACGTGCTCGACCGGCTCGGAGAGCCACTGCGCGAGCGCGGCGCGGCCGGCGTCGGTGGCCCGGAAGATCGTGCGGTTCGGCCCGCGCTCGCCCGGCTCGTGCCCGGCGGGCTCGATCAGGCCGCGGTCGGCGAGGATCTCGATCGAGCGGTACACGAGCGGCCGGCCGAGCGACCAGACCGACCCGAGCTCGCCGCCCGGCCCGAGCTCCGCCGCGAGCGCCCACCCGTGCGCCGGGCGCTCGGCGAGGAGCGCGAGCACCGCCCACTCCCCGGGGGCGAGGTTCCGGACCGCCATCGCAGGGAGTACGCGCGAGCGCCCGCAAGCGGTTTGCCGGCCGCCGCCCGCCGGCGGGCGCCTTGACGGGCATCGAGCGGCATGATACCTATGTGTTGCACCAGCACGCGACGGTCCTTCTTGCCCGCGACGTCCCCTTCCTTGACCAGGGCGCAACTCCTCTCCCGCACCGCCAGAGGCGGGGCGGCGGCGCTCGTCGCCGGCTCGGCGCTTGGGCAGTTCGTAGGCACGGCCGCGGCGGACCCGCTGCCCGACGGCGACCTCGCCTACGCCCGCCTGCTCGTCGCGACGGAGCTCCTCGGGGCGGACTTCTACGCCCGGGCGCTCGCCTCGGGCAAGGCCGGCCCCCGCCTCGCGAAGCGGCTGAGGCTCGCCCGCGCGAACGAGCTCGAGCACTACCAGTCGGTGGGCCAGATCCTGAGCGGCGCCGGGCTCGTCCCGGCCGCCCCCGAGGACATCGACTTCGGCTACCCGCGCGGCACGTTTGCCTCCGAGGGCTCGCTCGCGGGGTTCGCGCTCGAGCTCGAGACGATCATGCTCGGCGCCTACCTCGGCGCGGTCGAGGGCATCCAGACGAACGCCCTCAAGCCGGTCGTGGCGCGGATCGGCGCCTCGGAGGCGCAGCACGTCGCGTACCTCGCGACGATCAGGGGCCTGGCGTCGTTCCAGGCCTTCCCCAACCCGATGACCATCCAGCAGGTGTCGAACGCGCTGGATGCGTACACCGCCTGAGCCGAGAGGGGTCTCGTGCGCACACGCCTCACCGCGCTCGTAGCCGTCCTCCTCCTCGGCGCCCCGATCGGCTCGGGCGGTGCGTCGGCGCGGCCGGCGGCCGGGGGCGTCACCGTCTTCGCGGCCGCGTCGCTGACCGACGTCTTCCCGGCGCTCGCGCCGGAGAACGCCTACTCGTTCGGCGGCTCGAACGCGCTCGCGACGCAGATCGCGCAGGGGGCTCCCGCCGACGTGTTCGCCTCGGCGAACACCGCCCTGCCGAACCAGCTCTACGCGGCCGGCGTCGTCGAGAAGCCGGTCGCGTTCACCCGCAACACGCTCGTCGTCGTCGTGCCGAAGTCGAACCCGGCGGGGATCCACAGCGTCTACGACCTCGCGCGCGAGGGCGTCGCCGTCGACGTGGCCGCGCCCGCCGTGCCGGTCGGCGCGTACACGCTCCAGGTGCTCAAGCAGATGGGGCTGACCCAGAAGATCGAGCCGAACGTCGTCAGCCAGGAGGTGGACGTGCGCACCGTCCTCTCGAAGGTCGCGCTCGGGCAGGCGGACGCCGGCTTCGTCTACGCGACGGACGCCCGCACCGTGCCGGGGCAGGTGACCGTGATCAAGGTGCCGGCGTGGGCGCAGCCGAAGGTGACCTACGCGATGGCCGTCGTGTCGAAGAGCCCGAACCGCGCCGCCGCCCAGGCGTTCGTTAGGAAGGTGCTGAGCAAGGCCGGGCAGGCCGCGCTCAGGCGCTACGGCTTCCTGCCGCTCCCGAAGCCGGCGCCCACGGCGACGGCGATGCTGCGCGGCACGGCGTAGTCAGCCGTTCGCGGCCGCGAGGCCCGGGCGCTCCGCCAGCAGCCCGTCGATGAAGTCGAGCACCGCCCGCGTCGACTCGAGCCGGAACCGCACCATGATCGCCTCGCTCCCCGTGCTCTCGGCGAGCCGCTGCTCGAGCGTGCGCACCGCCGGCAGCACGAGCTTCCGCTGCGCCTCGAGGAGGGGCGTCCGGTCGAGCCCCGCCCGGTCGATCAGGACGAGCTTGAGGAGGAGCAGCGAGCGGACGTCGCGGACGTGCTCGACCGGGTCGGAGAGCCAGCGCGCGAGCGCCGCCCGCCCCTCGGGCGTCGCCCGGAAGACGGTGCGGTTCGGCCCCCGCACGCCGCGCTCCGAGCCGGCCGGCTCGACGAGGCCGCGCTCCTCGAGCAGCTCGAGCGCGCGGTAGACGAGCGGCCGGCCGAGCGCCCAGACGCGGCCGATCTCGCCTTCCCGCGCCATCTGGCGCGCGAGCGCCCACCCGTGTCCGGGCTGCTCGGAGAGCAGCGCGAGGACGGACCACTCGCCCGGGGCGAGCTCGCGCTCGACCGTCACGCGGGGAGCGTACTCGCAGCTCCGGCCTTGACTGAATAGTCAGGCGGCGACTATACTGGCGCCTCGCCAACCTCCTCCAAGCGCGCGACCGCTTTCCACGCGCGCCGCACGGGCCGGCGGCCGGGGCGGCCCTTCCCCGGTCGCCGGCCGAGGCGAAGGCGGAGCGGCGGGAGTGGCGGCCTAGGACTTGCGTAGGTACCTTGGAGTCGTGCCACGCGAGTACTACAGCGTCAGCGAGGCCGCGAAGACCCTCGGGATCAGCGTCGACACCGTCCGCCGGTGGGACCGGCAGGGCCGGATCAGGGCCGAGCGCGACCGGGCGAACCGGCGCGTCATCCCGGCGAGCGAGATCGACCGCCTGCGCGGCGAGCCCGGCTCGGCGCACCTCTCGGCGCGCAACCGCTTCAACGCGACGATCACCGACGTGAAGGTCGAGGGGCTGGTCGCGCAGGTCGAGATGGTCGTGAGCGACCCGGTGCGGCTCGTCGCCGTCGTCACGCGCGACGCGGTCGAGGACCTCGGCCTCAAGCCGGGCATGCCGGCGACCGCGGTCGTGAAGTCGACGTCGGTGATGGTGCAGAGCTGATGCGGGTCGCCCGCCTGCTCGCGGCGGCCGCGGCCGCCGCGCTCCTCGCCGTCCCCGCCGCGTCGGCGCGCGGCTCCGGCGAGCTCGTCGTGTTCGCGGCGGCGTCACTCACCGACGCGCTGCCGGAGCTCGCGCCGGGGAACGCGTACGCGTTCGCGGGCTCGGACGAGCTCGCGACGCAGATCGAGCACGGCGCGCCCGCCGACGTCTTCCTCTCGGCCGACACGAAGCTGCCCGCGCGGCTGCACCGCGAGGGGCTGCTCCGGCGGCCCGTCGTCTTCGCCCGGAACGCGCTCGTGGTCGTCGTGCCGAGGTCGAATCCGGCGCGGATCCACGGCGTGCGCGACCTCGCACGCCCCGGCGTGGCCGTCGACGTCGCGAGCGCCTCCGTCCCGGTCGGGCGCTACACGCAGAGGGCGCTGCGCCGGCTGCGCCTCTCCGCGAAGGTGAACGCGAACGTCGTCAGCCACGAGACCGACGTGCGCGCCGTGCTCGGCAAGGTCGTGCTCGGCCAGGCGGACGCGGGCGTCGTCTACTCGACGGACGCCCGCGCCGTGCACGGCGAGGTGCGCGTGATCCGGATTCCCGGGCGGGCGCAGCCGGACGTCGCCTACGCCCTCGGCGTCGTCGCCGGCAGCCCCCACGAGGCCGCGGCGCGCGCCTTCGTCGCGCGCGTGCTCGGGAAGCGCGGCCAGGCGGTGCTCGGCCGCTACGGCTTCCTGCCTCCACGCGCGGCCTAGGACGAGTGAGTCGGGTGCGGCGCGTCGCGCTCGGGGTGCTCCTCTTCCTCGCGATCCTCGTCGCGTTCGCGTTCCTCGTGCTGCCGGTCGTCGCGATCTTCACGCACGTCGCGCCGGGCACGCTCGTCGACCAGCTCTCGAGCTCCGTCGTCCACGACGCGCTGATCGTGACGCTGAAGACCACGCTCGTCGCGCAGGCGGCGATCCTCGCGTTCGGGACGCCGACGGCGTGGTTCCTCGCGACCCGCCGCTTCCCCGGCCGCTCGGTGCTCGTGACCCTCGTCGAGCTGCCGTTCGTGCTGCCCCCCGCGGTCGCCGGCATCGGCCTGCTCGTCGCGTTCGGGCGGGTCGGCCTGCTCGGCTCGACGTTCGAGCTCCTGCACGTCGACATCGCGTTCACGTGGGTGGCCGTGGTGCTCGCGATCACGCTCGTCGCGAGCCCCCTCTACGTGCGCCAGGCGATCGCCGCGTTCGAGGCGGTCGACCAGCAGTGCCTCGCCGCGTCGCGCACGCTCGGCGCCGGGCCGGTGCGGACGTTCTTCCGGGTCGCGCTCCCGCTCGCGAGCGGCGGCCTCGCCGCCGGCGGCGCCCTCTGCCTCGCGCGCTCGATCGGCGAGTTCGGCGCGACGATCATGTTCGCGGGCAGCCTCCAGGGCCGCACCCAGACCCTCACGCTCGCCGTCTACCAGGAATTCGACTCCGACTTCGACGTCGCGCTCGCGATCAGCGCCCTGCTCGTGCTCGTCAGCCTCGCCATCCTCCTCGCCCTCAAGCTCAGCGCCCTGTGGCAGCCCTCTCGGCAGACTTCGCGCTCCCTCTACGCGCTTTCGCGCTCGAGCTAGCCCTCGAGGTCGACCGCACGGTCGCCCTCGTCGGGCCCTCGGGTGCCGGAAAGACCTCCGTGCTGCGGTCGGTCGCGGGTCTCGCCCGCCCCGCGCGCGGCCGGATCGCGCTCGACGGCGAGACCTGGTTCGACGCGTCGCGGCGCATCTTCCGCCGGCCCGACGAGCGCCGCGTCGGGCTCGTCTTCCAGGAGTACGCGCTCTTTCCGCACATGACCGTCCGGCAGAACGTGGCCTACGCCGGCAAGCGCCGCGCGGACGAGCTCCTGGAGCGCTTCCGGATCTCGCACCTCGCCTCCGCGCGGCCGGCGCAGCTCTCCGGGGGCGAGCGCCAGCGGGTCGCGCTCGCGCGCGCGCTCGCGCGCGACCCCGGCGTGCTCCTCCTCGACGAGCCCCTGTCGGCGCTCGACGCGCACACGAAGGCGACCGTGCGCGGCGAGCTGCAGGAGCTCCTGCGCGAGCTGGCGCTCCCGACGCTCCTCGTCACGCACGACTACGAGGACGCGGCCTCGCTCGCGGACCTCGTCGGCGTGATCGTGGACGGGCGGCTGCGCCAGCTCGCCTCGCCGCAGGAGCTCGTGGCTCGGCCGGCCGACGCCTTCGTGGCGTCGTTCACGGGCGCGAACCTGCTGCACGGCACGGCGAGCCGGGCGGGCCCCGAGCTGACGCGCGTGCGGCTCGAGACGGGAGACGTCGTGTACTCGACCGACGACGCCGAGGGCCACGTGAGCGTCGTCGTCTACCCGTGGGAGATCTCGGTGGGGCTCGAGCGCCAGGCCGACTCGGCGCTGAACGTGATCGAGGCCGAGGTGCGCTCGCTCGTGCACGTCGCGCACCGGGTCCGGGTGCAGGTCGGGCCGGTGATCGCGGAGGTGACGCAGGCGTCGGTCGACAAGCTCGGCCTCGCCGTCGGCGGTCGCGCCGTCGCCTCGTTCAAGGCGACGGGCACGCGTCTCGTCAGCTCGACCCCGTCGTGATCTCGAGCGAGGCGCGGCGCGCCGCGACGCCGTTCGTCGAGCCCCACGCCTGCACCTCCAGCTCCGGGTCGGCGTTCGGCTCCACGCGCGTGCCGAAGCGGACGAGCGTCGTCATGCCGGGCTCGAGGTAGTCGAGGTCGCAGGAGATCCGCCCGGTGCCGGTGCAGCCGGGGCCGCGCTCGTGCCACGGCGGGCCCAGGAGCTCGAGGCCCGGCGGGAGGTCGATCGTGAGCACGACGCGCATCGCCGAGGTGGGGTCGGGGTTCTCGAGCTGCGCGAGGAAGTCGACCTCGCCGCCCGGGAGCGCGGTGGTCGTGCTGGCCGAGAGCGTCGTCTGCAGCGACGACGGCGTCGTCACCACGCGGTCGCCGTACGGGTAGCGGGCGACGGCCGACGCGCCGGCGGCCGCGACGAGCGCGGCGACGGCCGCGACGCCGGCGAGCCCGCGCGGGCGGCGGGTCGCGCGCCGCGGCGCCGGCAGGCGCGCCGCCGCGAGCGCGAACGCGGCCAGGGCGGCGAGGGCGACGGCGGCGGCGCCGGCGTTGCGGCCGGCGCCGAGCCAGCCGAGGGCGGTCCCGACGAGGTTCCGCGTGAAGCGCGGCGCGCCGTCGTCCGACGGCAGGCGGACGAGCTCGCCCCAGATCGTCCGGTGGAAGGGCGGGTTGATCCCCCACGCGAGCGTGACCGCCGTCGTCGCCGTCACCGAGAGCGCGGCGAGGAGCGCCGTCGGCGCCGGCCGCCGGGCGAAGGCCGGGCCGAGGCCGGCGGCGAGGAACGGCAGCGCCGGGATCAGGAAGCGCGGCCCCGGCGAGATCCCGCCGTAGGGCAGGAAGTAGCCGCAGTTGAGCAGGACGAAGAAGGCGGTCACCGCCGCGCACAGGAGCGCCTCGGCGCGGTGCCTGCGGCCGAGCAGGACGAGCCCGGCGCCGGCGGCGGCGAGCACGGGGGAGACGACGAGGAGGCCGCCTCCGCCCGCGAACACCTCGTAGCTCGGGAAGAGTCGCGGCACCCCGATGCCGAAGAGGCCCCGCGCCTGCTCGGCGGCGTAGCCGTTCGCGATGTAGTCGTACGGAAGCCGCCACGGCGCGCCGAACGCCGCGGTGTCGTACGCGAGCAGGAGGGCGAGCCCCGGCGCCGCGCCGGCCGCGTAGCGGGCGACGCCCCGGAGGCCGCGCGCGGCGACGTACGCCCCGACGGCGACGAGGATCGCCGCCGCCTGGTACTCGACGAGCGTGGCGCAGCCGGCCGCGAGGCCGGCCGCGCCGGGTCGTCGCCTCCACGCGAGCAGGAAGGCGGCGAAGCCGAGCGCCGCCGCGGGGACGTGGCCGAAGTTCGCGGCCGCGAACGGCATCGCGAGCGTGCCGAGCGCGAACGAGACGAGCGCCGCGCCGCCGGCGCCGGGGGCGAGCCCCTCGGCCAGCCGTCCGACGAGGAACGCGCAGGCGAGGAAGGCGATCCCGCTCGAGAGCAGCCGGACGCCCCAGAGGCGCGGGTCGAGCCCCTCGACCTCCTCGATCCGCCGCAGCCGGAGGGCCTCGGCCGACGGGAGCTCGAGCAGCGACATCCCCGGCGCCTTGTCGGAGTAGAAGTGGCCCCCGTAGGCCGCGCGGTCGAACGCGTGCATGAGGCACTCGTCGTTCGCGACGTTCCCGTGCGCGAGCGCGCGCGTGAGGCAGAGACGCGAGACGTCCTGCGCGTTGACCGTGTAGACCGGCAGCAGAGCCGCCGCCGCGACGAGCGCCAGCAGCGTCCGCTCGAAGCGCGGACGCCGCCACGGGAGCTCTCGATGCACGCCGTCCTCCGAGGTAGCCCGGTGAGAGACTAGTGGCGGGATGGCGGTCGTGCTGCTCGGTCTGCCGGTCGTGACCGCGTTCCTCGTCGCGGCCGCCGCCCGGCTCCGCAGCCTCGTCTCGACGCTCCTCGCCGCCTACCTCGCGCTCGTCGTGAACCTCGGCGCGGTCACGTGGGCGCTCTCGCCTCTCCGCCTGGTCACGCAGGGAGGGCTGGCCGCGACCGAGGCGCTGCTGCTCGCGGCCGCCGCGGCCGGGTGGTGGCTGCGCGGTCGGCCGCTGCCCTCGCTCGGGCCCGCGCGGGCGGCGCTGCGCGAGGTGGCGCTCGACCCCGTCTCCGGCCTCTTCCTCGCCGTCGTCGCCGCGCTCCTCGGCTACGAGCTCGCGCTCGCGCTCGGCGCGCCCGCGAACAACTGGGACTCGCTCACCTACCACCTGGCGCGCGCCGCCGCCTGGATGCACCACGGCGGCGTGTACGAGATCCCGAACCCGCCGTCGGCGAACTTCAACGAGTTCCCGCCGCTCGCCGAGCAGCAGATCCTCTACGGCTTCGTCGCGACCCGGAGCGGCGCCCTGCTCGCGCTGCCGCAGTACCTCGCCGAGCTCGCGATCCTCGTCGCCGTCTACGGCGCCGCGCGCCGGCTCGGCCACGGCCCGCGCCCCTCGGCCTGCGCCGCCTTCCTGCTCGCGACGTTCTCGTTCGTGGCGCTCCAGGCGACGACCGCGCAGAACGACCTCTTCGCCGCGTCGTTCCCGGCGGCGTCGGCGTGCCTGCTGCTGGGAGGCGCGCCGCTCGAGCTCGCGCTCGGCGGGGCGGCCGCGGGCGCGGGCCTCGGCGCCAAGCCGACGACGGCGTTCGTGCTCCCGGTGCTCGCGCTGCTCGCGCTCCTGCGCGGCCGCCGCGCGTTCGGCCTCGCGCTCGGCGGCGGCCTCGCCGGCTTCGCGGCCGCCGGGGTCTGGGTCTACGTGCTCAACCTCGTCCACGCCGGGAGCCTCTTCGGCGAGGGGGGGTGGACGACGATCGGCGCCTCGAGCCAGCAGTCGCTCGAGCCCGGCCCGCTCTCGACCTTCGTCGACGTCGTCTACCAGGTGCTCGACCTCTCGGTGCTCTCGGACCGCGTCGTCTCTTGGCTCGAGCTCGGCGGGATCGCCGCGGGCCTCGCCGTGAGCGCCGCGTACGCGCTCCGCCGCCGGCGGCTCCTGCGCTCGGTCCTCGAGGGCGGGTCGGTCGCGCTGCCGCTGCTCGCGCCGGTGATCGTGATCGGCGCGAGCGGCGTCGTCGCGTGGCTCGCGCGCCGGGGCGGCTTCCCCGTGCGCGGCCCGGGCGGCAACGTCGGCACCCTCAACCGGACGGTCACGGGCGGCGCGTTCGGGCCGGTCGGCGGGGTGGTGCTCCTCGGGGTGCCGCTGCTCGTCGCCGGGCTCTGGCTCGCGCGCCGCGCCGACGCCCGGCGGCTCGCGCTCGCGCTCGCGCTGCCGCTCTTCCTGCTCCTGCTCGCCCAGGCGACCTACAACTGGTTCCTGACGCGCTTCCTCCTCTCGCCCGCGGTGCTGACGGCGCCGCTCTTCCCCCTGCTCATGCGCACGCGCGCCGCGATCGCCGCCTACCTCGTCGCCGGCGCGACCGTCGCCGCGCTCGTCGTCACGCGCGACCCGCAGCGCCCGCTCGACGGGTCGTCGGGGCGGCCGTGGTCGCTGACGCAGGTGGAGGCGCTCCGCCTCAGCGACCTGCCCGAGGTCGGGGACGCGGCCGCAGCCTACGCGCGACTCGTGCCGCCGCACGCGTGCGTCGGCGCCGTGCTCGACCCGAACGAGCCCGCGTTCGTGCTCTCCGGCCCGCGCCTCGGGCACCGCGTCGAGTACCTCCCCGTCGACCGCGCGCTCGCCGGCGCCTACGAGCACCACCTCTCCTACGTCGTGCTCACGCGCGGCGTGAACGGCTGGGCGGCGCGGCAGTTCGCCTCGGGCGGCTGGACCGTGCGGCCGCTCGGCTCCTACTGGCGCCTGGCCGTCGCCCGCTTCGCAGGCGACGGCGACTGCGGGTGAGCCCGGGGCGTGCCCGGGCGGGCGCGCCCCGGCCTCGGCGCGGGTCAGGCCGCGAGCAGGCGGTCGAAGAAGGAGCGGTAGCGCGTCAGGGCGACGCGCAGGTCCTCGGTCGAGACGTCGTCCCCGCCCTCCCACCGCGACTCGAGCCGCCGCCGCTCGCCCGCGAGCCCGGCCGCGAGCTGCCGCATCAGGTCGGCGACGAGCGCGTCCGCCTGCTCGACCGACTCGCGCGGCCGGTCGACGAAGCTCGACTGGATCTCCGTCCAGCGGCTCGTGAAGCGCTCCGTCCCGGCGAGGCCGGCGGTGCCGAGGCTCTCGCGCTCGTCCATCAGCCCACCACCTCCCGGCCCGCTCCACCCGGCGCTCCCCCGCCGTCGGCTCGTCCTCCGTGGGCGAGACGAGCTCCTCGAACAGGATGCGGTAGTGGCGCATCGCCCGGCGCAGCCTCTCGGTCGAGCCGTCGCCGCCGGCGCTCGCGCGGGCGAGGCGGTGGCCCTCGCGGTAGTGCTCGACGACGTCCGGGTGGTCGACCGACACGTCGGCCGCCCGCTGCTCGAAGTCGTCGACCGGGTAGCCGCGCTCCGCAATCGCCGACCGGATCAGCGCGTCGGCGTCGGCGACCGCGGCCGCCGGGTCGTCGACGAAGCGCGCCTGGACCAGCCGCCAGCTCTCCAGGTACCGCTCGCGGGCCGCGCGCGGGAGCGGCCGGATGTCGAGGTCGCCGCGGCGCTCCGCGCGCGCGCGCAGCTCGGCCTCCGCGCCGCGGCGGCCTCCGGACCGCCGGACGGCGCGGTCGTACTCGGGCCCGAAGCGCGCCCGCAGCCTCCTCGTCCGCGCCGTGGCCGCCGCGGCGAGCGCGGCGGCGCCGGCGACCGCGGCGATCCCCGCCGCGATCAGGACCCATCCCCATGTGGGCATCCCATCCTCCTTCGATCTCGAAGCGACGGAGGGGGAACGGCGGAGCGCCGCGGGCGGTTCCCCGCCTACCGCTCCGAGCAGGAGCCCTCGCTGCCGGCGAGCGCCGCGAGCGCCCGCTTCGGCGTGACGGCGAAGGCGAGCCGGACCCGCCCGGCCCGTCGCACCTCGAGCCGCGTCATGCCGTCGCGGGCCTTCGTGATGCACGCGCCGGGCGCGGCGAAGTAGGGCGAGTAGCGGACGGCGACCTTGTAGCTTCCGGCCCGGGCGAGCGCGAGCGCGATCTCGGTCTGCGTCAGCTCGACGACTCGCGGCCGCCCCGGTCCCGTCACGATCGGGACGGGGGCCGGCACGGCGTACACGGTCGTGTTCGCGCTCCGGAAGACGACGGGGAGGCCGGCCCGGCCGCTGCGGAGCAGCCTGGCCTCGACGCGGGCGCTGTAGTCGACCGGCGCGTCGGTGAGGACGACGTAGCGCACGCCGAGCCGGTGCAGCCAGCGCAGGTAGGAGCGCGGGCCGGGGCCGTCGTAGAGCACCTCGTTCTGCGGGAAGTCGTCCTGGCGGAACCAGCCGCGGACGATCGGGATCCCGGCGCGCGTGAGGTAGACCGCCTCCCAGTGGCCGGCCGTGTCGACCGCCTCGACGCGGTACCCGGGGGCGAGCGAGCGGTGGAGGAAGGAGATCGCGGGCTGCCAGTACGCGGCGGCCGACGACGGGTCGGCGCTCGAGCGCGCGAGGCTCCACGCGAGCGGCGAGAGGTTCCAGGAGCAGGCGAGGCCGACGGCGACGACCGCGACCGGCCACGGGCGCCAGCGGCGCAGCGAGAGCGTGAGCGCCGCGATCGGGAGCGCCGCGTACCGGAGCCGCGCCGCGTTCTCGCCGACGTCCGAGGGGACCGCGTACGCGATCAGGCAGACGGCGGCGTACGCGGCGAAGAGCGCGCGCAGGATCCGGGCGCGCTCGACCCGCCACGTGAGGCCGAGGCCGATCCCGCAGAAGGCGAGCGCGGCGAGCAGCTCGCCCGCCGCGAACGGGAACCGCCCCGTGTCGGGGAACAGGCGCCAGAGGAGCACCGCGGCGGCGCACGTCGCGCCCACGACGAGCGCGGGCTTCGCCACCGAGCGCTCGATCCGCGACGCGCCGACGGCGCACAGGACGACGAGCAGGAACAGGAACGCGAGCGGGCTCGCCGCCAGCGTCAGCGCCACCAGCACCGCGAACCAGGCGAGGCGGCCGCGGCCGAGGGCGTACAGCGCCCCCAGGGTGAACGCGAGCCCGAGCCCGTACGGGAACGCGGCCGTCACCACCGACGCCGCGGTCACGAGCGCGAACAGGCGCGTCGCCCACGCCGTCTGCTCCCCCCACGTCTCGCGCACGATCAGCGTGAACGCCGCGGTCGCGGTCGCCGCGCTCAGCACCGCGAGCAGCTTGATCCCGACGAGGGCCGCGAGCGGGTAGTAGATGAGGCTGTAGCCGACGAACGTGTAGCGGCCCGCGTACCAGTAGTTCGTCCAGAGCTCGAAGCCGTGCCGCACGAACACGTCGAGCTGGTAGACGTGCGCGGCGAGGTCGTTCCCCGGCGGCCCGAGCCACGCGAGCGCCGAGGCCAGCGAGCCCGCGAGCGCGGCGTTGACCGCCGCCTGCGCCCGGGCGGGGGTTACCGCGCGGCTGTCACGTAGCGCAGGAATAGGTGGTCGGATTCTCTGCGAACGCCCGCGAGTCGTGCCGGCAGACCCGGCAGCAGGTCGGCGCGCTCGACGAGCGCGAGGCGGGCGTCCGGCCCGCGGCCGGCGAGGAGCGGCGAGACCGTGAGGAAGAGCTCGTCGACGGCGCCGGCGGCGAGGAAGGAGCCGATCGCGTGGGGCCCGCCCTCGTGGAGGAGGCGCCGGCGCCCGCGCTCCCGCAGGGCCGCGAGAGCCGCGTGCGGCTCGAGCTCGGGGCCGGGGCCGGTCGAGACGAGGGCGGCCGCGCCCGGCAGCCGGTCCGCGAGCGCGTCGCGGCCGCCGTCGGTCGTGAGCACGAGCGCGCCGGCCTCGAAGGCCGGGTGCGAGGGGTCGACGCGCCCGCTCGCCGTCAGCACGACGACCTCCGGCACGGGGGCGAGCCCGAGCCGGCGGCGGAGCTCGGCGAACCCGCCCGCCGCGCCGGGGAACGCCTGCTCCGGCGTCCACACCCCGCCGGGCGAGGCGGCGAGCGTGCCCGAGCCGAGCAGGACGGCGTCGGCGCAGGCGCGCAGCAGCCCCATCACGAAGCGGTCGGCGGCGCTCCCGGCGGCGATCAGCCGGTTGGACTGCGCCACCGCGGGAATCGCGACGACCCCGTCGACGGTCGCGACGAAGTTTGCGAAGACGCGCGTCTCCTCGAAGCCGAGCGTGCCGGGGTAGGCGGCGGCGAGCTCCGGCGGGAGGTCGAACGCGGGCAGCCCGGGCGGCTCGTAGAGGAGCTCTAGCTCCATCCGTAGACCGGGACGATCGCGCCCGAGACCGCCGCCGCCGCGTCCGAGAGCAGGAACGCGACCACGGACGCGAGCTCGCCCGGCGGGACGCCGCCGGCGAGGCCCTGCGCCCGGTTCGCCGGCGTGTCGAGCAGCGACGGCAGGATCGCGTTCACGCGCACGCGCCGCTCCGCGAGCTCGAGCGCGAGCACCTCCGTCAGCCGCACGACGGCGGCCTTCGCGACGGCGTACGCCGCCGCTCCGGAGCCGCCCGCCAGCGCCGCGCGCGCGGCCACGTTGACGATCGCGCCGCCCTCCGGCAGCCGCCGCGCGGCGGCGCGGCAGGTCCACCAGGCGGTGCCGAGGTTGAGGTCGGTCGCGAGGCGGAGCGACTCGGGGTCGGACGCCGACACCGGGCCCGGGCGGAAGCCGCCGGCGGCGTTCGCGACCCAGCGCGGCGTCCGCCCGCCGGCGGCGAGCTCGTCCCAGAACGCCTCGACGGCGTCCGCGTCGGTCAGGTCGACCGTCTCCCGGTCGGCGACGACGACCTCGTCGCCGCGGGCGGCGAGCGCCTCGGCGATCGCGGCGCCGAGCGCGCCCCGGCCCCCGCAGACGAGGGCGACGTCGGCCATCTCAGGGCCTGTGGGCGGCGACGAGCTGCAGGAACTCGCGCCGCAGCCCGGCGTCGGTCTCGAACGCGCCGCGCCAGAACGTCGTCACGGTGCGGGAGCGCTCCTCCACGCCGCGCATCTGCGTGCAGAGGTGCGACGCCTCGAGGTGCACCGCGACGCCCTCCGGCTCGATCAGGGCGGCGAGCGTGCCGGCGATCTGCTCGCCGAGCCGCTCCTGGACGGTGAAGCGCCGCGCGTAGAGCCGCACCAGGCGGGTCAGCTTCGAGATCCCGATGATCTGGTCGCCCGCCAGGTAGCCGACGTGGGCGACGCCGACGAACGGCAGGGCGTGGTGCTCGCAGAGCGCGCAGAACGCGATCGGGCCCTCCACGACGTGCCCGCCCGCGCCCTCGGCCGGGAACGCGGTCAGGAGCTTCGGGTCGCCCTCGTAGCCGGCGGTCGCGTCGAAGAGCGCGCGCAGGAAGCGCTCCGGCGTGTCGCGCGTCCCCGGCGTGTCGAGGTCCATGCCGAACGCCTCGAAGATCTCCCCGATCGTCGCCCGGTACCGTGCCCAGTCCTCCGGCGCGATCTCGCGCTCGGGCAGCTCGGCCCAGGCCCCGCGCGGGTGCGCCTCCAGCTCGACCACGTTGTCCCGCTCGACCGCCACGCTCGCTCCTTCCTCGAGAAAAGGCAATCTGGATTAACACTACAGACCGCCCAACGTGACCGTCTCGGTCGTCATTCCCACCTGCCGCCGTCCCCAGGCGCTCCTGCGGGCGCTCCGGGGCCTCCTCGCCCAGGAGCTCGCCGACTGGGAGGCGATCGTCGTGGACGACGGCGGCGGCGAGGGGATCGAGGCGGCGCGCGGGCTCGGCGACCCGCGGATCGGGGCGGTCGCCAACGAGGGCCGGGGGCAGGTCGACGCCCGCTCGACGGCGATCGGGCGGGCCCGCGGCGAGCTCCTCTGCTGGCTCGACGACGACGACTGGTGGGACGACCCGCACCACCTCTCGCTGCTCGCGGCCGCCGCGGCGGAGGACGCCCGCTCCTTCTTCCACCGCGGCGGCTGGATCGTGCACGAGCCCGACGGGCGCCGCGAGGTGTTCGACCACGACGCGACGCCCGCGTCGCTGCGGGTGAACAACACGATCCTCACGAGCAGCCTCGCCTACCGGCGCGAGCTCCACGACCGGCTCGGGCCGCTCGACCGCGAGCTCGGGAGCTACGGCGACTGGGACTTCGTCCTGCGCATGTGCGACGCGGGGCTCGTGCCCCGCAAGCTGCCGGGGCTCGGCGTCTGCTACGCCGTCCACGGCGGCAACGTCTCGGCCGCCGTCGACGCGCCCGCGCGCCTCGCCGGCTTCCGCCGGCTCGTGGCGAAGCACGGGCTCGACACGGAGATCCACAGCCATGTCACGATGCACCGGATGCTGAGCGCGCCGGAGGGCTGGAGCGAGGTCGGCGGCAAGCTCGAGCGCGAGTTCGCGTTCGGCGGCTTCCGCGAGGCCGTCGCGTTCGTGAACCGCGTCGCCGAGCTCGCGGAGAGCGAGAACCACCATCCCGACATCGACCTCCGCTACAGCAAGGTCGTGCTCCGCTGGTGGACGCACACGGCCGGCGGGGTCACCGACCGCGACCGCGAGCTCGCGGAGCGGTCAGCGGGGCTCGCGTAGCTCGCGCTCGCGCTCGTCGTGGCGCCGGGCGAGGCGGAAGCCGACGACGTAGACGGCGGCGGCGAGGACCACCGGCACGATCGCCGAGGCGAGCAGCACCCACGCCTGGGCGTTCACCGCCCGAGCGTACTCAGAGCTGCACGGTCTCGGCGTTCGAGACGAGCTCGTCGAGCTCGTCCAGGCCGAGCTCGCGCGCGGAGGCGCGGCCGCCGGCGACGGCGGCGCGCGCGAACACCACGTGGTAGAGGATCAGCAGCTGGACGACCGCGAGCGAGTCGGAGCGGTGGAGCTCGGTGCCGATCGTGAACTCGCCGAGCCGCTGCTCCCGCAGGTGGCGCGCGAAGTGCATCCGCGTCCAGATCGCCTCCTCGATCCGGTGGGCGCGCTCGTACGGGATCCGGCCCGGCACGTACAGCTCCTGCACGCCGGCCGGCTTCTCGGTCAGGACGACGCCGTCCTCGCCGTCCTCGCCGACGACGTCCGCGAGGTCGGGATGGGGGAGCGAGTCGCGCAGGGTGAGCCGGCAGTCGAGGTGCTCCTGGTCGGCGCCGGCCGCCGGCTGGAACGAGACGACGATGTCCGCGTGGTGGCGCTGGGGCCGGACGTACGCCTCCGAGTCGGCCTCGCGCCGGTCGAGCTCCGCCAGCACCTCGTCGGTGGTGTAGCCGCGCCGCGAGCAGTCCCGCTGCACCTTCCAGTGGCGGCGCAGGACCTCGGGCGGGTCGAGGAAGACCCGCACGTCGAACATGTCGCAGAGCTCCCGGTTCGCGAACGCGAGCAGTCCCTCGGCGACGAGGAACCGCCCCGGCACGAGGTACTCGGGCGCGCCGAACGTCCCGTCGCCGTGGTGGTAGACGGGCTTCATGATCGGCTCCTTCGCCCGCAGGTGCCGGAGGTGCTGGGCGAGCACGTCGAGGTGGTTCGAGTCGGGGTGGAGCGGGGTCACGCCCCGCTCGGCCCGCTGGCGCCGGTCGTAGCGGTGGTAGTCGTCCGTCGAGAAGCGGGTGACCTGGTCCTCGCCGAGCACGCGCACGAGCCCGCGCGTGATCGTCGTCTTGCCCGAGCCCGAGTCGCCGACGATGCCGAGCATCACCGGGCGGGGCATCAGTCGCGGCCTCCCATCCTGGCAATCTAGCCGCGCACTTCCGTAGAGATCAAATACTTCTTTCGCCATTTGGCATAGCCGAAAGGCTAAGCGAGGCCGGCGGGCGCGCGCGACTCCGCACCGTCCCCGACGACGTCGGCCGCAGGACCGTCCTACCCGAGCCTCGCCGCGAGGGCGGCGTAGGCCGCGGCCGGGTCCGGGGCGCCGAAGACGCTCGAGCCGGCGACGAAGAGCTGCGCGCCCGCGGCCCGAGCCTCGCCGATCGTCTCGAGCGAGATGCCGCCGTCGACCTCGAGCACGACGTCGTCCGGGAGGAGGTCGCGCAGCCGCGCCAGGCGCGCCGTCGAGCTCTCGATGTAGCGCTGGCCGCCCCAGCCCGGGTTCACGCTCATGAGCAGGCACAAGTCGACGACGCCGGCGACCGGCTCGACCGCCTCCACCTGCGTCCCGGGGTTGATCACCACCCCGGCCCGGACGCCGAGCTCGCGGATCAGCTTGAGGCCGTAGTGGACGTTCGGGGTCGACTCCGGGTGGATCGTGATCACGTCCGCGCCCGCCTTCGCGAACGCCTCGACCTGCCGCTCGGGCCGCTCGATCATGAGGTGGACGTCGAGCAACCCGCCCCGCCGGTGCACGAGGTCGCGGAGCGCCTCGACGACCAGCGGGCCGATCGTGATCGGCGGGACGAAGTGGCCGTCCATCACGTCGACGTGGAGCACGCGCGCGCCCGCGTCCAGCACCGCCTCGACCTGCTCGCCGAGGCGCGCGAAGTCGGCCGAGAGGATCGACGGCGCGATCGCGGGCACCGGGATCTCAGCCATCGCGCTCCTGGAGGGCGTGCCGCGCGCCGGGCCCGTTCGCGAACTGGAGGAACCGCTCGACGGCCGGGCGCGGCGGCACCGTCGCCGAGTGGAGCGCGTACCACTGCCGCCGCGGCAGCCCGCCGCGCACCGCGACCTCGGCGAGGGCGCCGGTGCGCAGCTCGTGCTCGACGGCGACCCGCGACTGGATCGAGACGCCGAGCCCGAGGCGCACCGCCTCCTTGATCGCGCCGTTCGAGCCGAGCGTGAGCGTCTGCGGCCGCAGGTCGCGCTCGGCGAGGAACTCCGCCACGAGCTGCCGCGTCCCCGAGCCCGGCTCGCGCAGGAGCCAGACGCGGTCGGCGAGCCGCTCGGCTCGCACCGCGCGGGCGCCGGCGAGCTCGTCGTCCGGGGCGACGATCAGCGCGAGCTCGTTGCGCAGGAAGGCGACCCCGGCGATGCGCTCGTCCTCGGGCGGCCGGCCCGCGATCGCGACGTCGACCTCGTGCTCGAGCACGCGCTCGAAGACGGTCGCCCGGTTTGCGACCTCGAGCGTCAGGTTCACCTCGGGGCTCAGCCGGTGGAAGGCGCGGAGGAGCGAGGGGACGACGTACTCCGCGGCGGTCGCGACCGCGACGATGCGCAGGCTCCGCATCGAGACGTCGGCCGCCTCGCGCGCCGCCTGCCTGCCCTGCTCGATCAGCCCGAGGACGTCGGCGGCGTACGGCCGGAAGGCGTCGCCCGCCGCCGTCAGCCCGATCCCGCGGCCGACCCGCTCGGTCAGGTCGACGCCGAGCTCGCGCGAGAGCGCCGAGACCGCCGCCGAGATCGACGGCTGCGTGACGTAGAGCTTCTCCGCGGCGGCCGAGACCGAGCCCTCGCGCGCGACGGCGAGGAAGCTCGTGAGCTGGTTGAGCGTGATGGCCATAGGCGGATCCCTATGAAAGCATGCGAACTTTTCGATTGTCAACGATGGTCTTCGCGGGGTAGCGTTCGGGCGTCGCGGGCGGCGCCTCCGCGCGAGCACGCGCCGGCCGTTCGACCGACCCGAAGGAGGAGCGATGCCACTCGCCACGTTGCGCCAGGTGCTCGACGAGGCCGCCGCGGGCGGCTACGGGGTCGGCGCCTTCAACGTCAACAACATGGAGCAGGTCCAGGGCATCGTGGCCGCGGCGCAGGAGGTGCGCTCGCCCGTGATCCTCCAGGTCTCGCGCGGCGCGCTCGCCTACGCGGGCAGGAGCTACCTGCGCCACCTCGTCCTCGCGGCCGCGGAGAGCGCGCCCGAGATCCCGATCGTGCTCCACCTCGACCACGGCGACAGGCCGGAGACCTGTCTCGACGCGATCGAGCTCGGGTTCACGAGCGTGATGATGGACGGCTCGCTGCTCGCCGACGGCAAGACGCCGTCGGACTACGAGTACAACGTCGACGTCACGCGCCGGGTCGTCGAGGCGGCGCACGCGAAGGGCGTCAGCGTCGAGGGCGAGCTCGGCACGCTCGGCGGGATCGAGGACGGTCACGGCTCCGGGGAGGTGCACCTGACCGACCCGGACCAGGCGGTCGACTTCGTCGAGCGGACGGGGGTCGACGCGCTCGCGGTCGCGATCGGGACGAGTCACGGCGCGTACAAGTTCACCCGCAAGCCCACGGGCGAGGTGCTGGCGATGCACCTGATCGAGGAGATCCACCGCAAGCTTCCCGGCACCCACATGGTGATGCACGGCTCCTCGAGCGTCCCGCAGGAGCTCGTCGACCGCATCAACGCGGCCGGCGGCAAGCTCGAGTCCACCTTCGGCGTCCCGGTCGAGGAGATCCAGCAGGGGATCCGGCACGGCGTGCGCAAGGTGAACGTCGACACCGACGGGAGGCTCGCGATCACGGCTGCGCTGCGCGAGACGCTGCAGGCGAGCCCGTCCGAGTTCGACCCGCGCGCGTTCTTCAAGCCCGCCCGCGAGGCGCAGAAGCAGGTCGTCGTCGAGCGGCTGACGCAGTTCGGCGCCGCCGGGCACGCGGGCGACTACGAGGTGCTCCCGCTCGAGGAGATGGCGAGGCGCTACGCGGGGACGCCGGTCGGTGCCTGAGCGGGTCGAGCCGTACACCGAGCTCGACCGGCTCTGCGTCGACACGATCCGGACGCTCGCGATCGACGCGGTGCAGGCGGCGAACTCGGGGCACCCGGGTGCGCCGCTCTCGCTCGCGCCGGCGGCGTACGTCCTCTTCCGGCGGATCATGCGCCACGACCCCGCCGACCCGGCGTGGCCCGACCGGGACCGCTTCGTGCTCTCGGCGGGGCACGCCTCGATGCTGCTCTACGCGAGCCTCCACCTCTCCGGCTACGACCTCCCGCTCGAGGAGCTCCGGCGCTTCCGGCAGCTCGGCTCGCTGACGCCGGGGCACCCCGAGTTCCGGCACACGGTGGGCGTCGAGACGACGACCGGGCCGCTCGGGCAGGGCTTCGCGAACGGCGTCGGGATGGCGATGGCCGAGCGCTTCCTGCGCGAGCGCTACGGCGCCGGCGTCGTCGACCACCGCGTGTTCGCGATCTGCTCCGACGGCGACGTGATGGAGGGGATCTCGTCGGAGGCGGCGTCGCTCGCCGGTCACCTCGGGCTCGGGCGGATCGTCTACCTCTACGACGACAACCGGATCACCATCGACGGCAGCACCGACATCGCCTTCTCGGAGGACGTCGAGGCGCGCTTCCGGGCGCAGGGCTGGCACACGCTCGCCGTCGAGGACGGCGAGGACCTCGAGGCGATCGAGGCGGCGGTGCGGGCCGGCATCGCCGAGGAGGAGCGGCCGACGCTCGTGCGGCTGCGCACGGTGATCGCGCACCACTCGCCGGGCAAGCGCGGGACCTCGAAGGCGCACGGCGAGGCGCTCGGGGTGGAAGAGGTGGCTGCGACGAAGCGCGAGCTCGGCTGGGACCCCGACGCGCACTTCCTCGTCCCCGCGGGCGTGAAGGAGCACTTCCGCGACGCCTGCCGCGCGCGCGGCGCGGAGGCGCGGGGCGAGTGGCAGCGGCGGTTCGACGCGTGGGCGGCGGCCGAGCCGGGGCCCGCGCAGGAGTGGCGCGAGGCGCAGGCCGGCAAGGTCGGGGGCGGGCTCGCGGCGGCGCTGCCGTCGTTCGACCCGGCCGAGACGCCGAAGCTCGCGACGCGCTCGGCCTCCGGGACGGTCATGCAGGCGGTCGGGCAGCTCGCGCCGACCATGATCGGGGGCGCGGCCGACCTCGCGGGGTCGACGAAGACGGTGTTCGCCGGCGAGCCGAGCTACTCGCGTGCGCGCGCCGGCCGCAACGTGCACTGGGGCATCCGCGAGCACGCCATGGGGGCGGCGGTCAACGGCCTCGCGCTGCACGGCGGCATCGTGAAGCCCTACGGGTCGACGTTCTTCGTCTTCACGGACTACATGCGTCCCGCGATCCGGCTCTCGGCCCTGATGGAGCTCGACGTGGTCTGGGTGCTGACGCACGACTCGGTCGCGGTCGGCGAGGACGGGCCGACGCACCAGCCGATCGAGCACCTCGCGTCGCTGCGCGCGATCCCGGGGCTGACGGTGATCCGGCCCGCGGACGCGAACGAGACCGTCGAGGCGTGGCGGGTGGCGCTCGAGGAGGTGAGCGGCCCGGCGCTCCTCGTGCTCACGCGGCAGGACCTGCCCGTGCTCGACCGGACGCGCTTCGCCGGCGCCGAGGGGCTGGCGCGCGGCGCCTACGTGCTCGCCGACGCCGACGGCGCCGACGCGGTGCTCGTCGCGACCGGCTCGGAGGTCTGGGTCGCGCTCGAGGCGGCCGGGCTCCTCGCGGCGCGCGGCGTGCGGGTGCGCGTCGTCTCGATGCCGAGCTGGGAGCTCTTCGCCGCGCAGTCGGCGAGCTACCGCGACGAGGTGCTGCCGCCGGCGCTGCCGAAGATCTCGCTCGAGGCGGGCTCCACGTTCGGCTGGTCGCGGTGGGTCGACCGGTCGATCGGGATCGACCGCTTCGGCGCCTCCGGCCCGGGCGGGGAGGTGCTCGCCCACTTCGGCATCGCTCCCGAGGCCGTGGCCGAGCGGGTCATGGCCCTCCTGCCCGAGCTCGCCGGGGTCTGACCCCCGGCCTCGCCGTGCGGGTCAGGGTCGGCTTCACCCCCGCCGAGGCCGTCGCGGCGCCGCTCGGCGTCGTGATCGACGTCCTGCGGGCGACCTCGACGATCTGCCAGGCGCTCGAGGCCGGCTTCGAGCGCATCGTGTGCGTGGGCGAGGTCGAGGAGGCGCGGGCGCTCGCCGGCCCCGGCGTCGCCCTCGCCGGCGAGCGCGGCAACGTCCGGATCGAGGGCTTCGACTTCGGCAACTCGCCCCGCGAGTTCTCCCCGGCCGGCGCCGAGGCGCAAGGGCGAGGGGCCGGCGCAGTCGGGGACGACGTCGGAAAGCCACGGCTCGTCCTGACGACGACGAACGGGACGCGGCTGCTCGTGGCGGCGGCGGGGCGGTGCGAGGAGGTGCTCGTCGCGTCGCTCCTCAACCTCGACGCCGTCGCGGCCGCCGTCCGCGCGAGCGGCGCGGGCGAGGTCGCGCTCCTCTGCGCCGGCGTCGAGGGGGCGTTCGCGCTCGACGACGCGTACGTCGCCGGCCGCCTCGCGGCCGCGCTCGGGGGCGAGCCCGACGACGCCGCCGTCGCGGCGGCCCGGCTCGCCGCTGCGTTCGCGGACGCCGCGGAGGCGCTCGGCTCTGGTGTCAGCGCCGCCAACATCCGCCGCGCCGGCCTCGGCGCCGACATCCCGTTCTGCGCGCGCGAGAGCGTGCTCGGGGTCGTCCCGCGCGTGGTCGCGCGCCGCGCGGGCGCGGTCGAGGTCGCCGCCGCCCGCCCCCGAACGGCGTCCGGCTAGGCCGAAGTTCCCCGCGATAACGGCGGGTCGAGAGGCCGCGATCTGGCTTTGTTGCTTGGGTCGCGGCCTTTCCTTGGCTGGATTGTGTGGTCAGTAGTTATCCGTCCGGCCTGTCTGGGATCATCGGTGCATGAGCAGGAA
>DASRHI010000014.1:0-11256 GCA_035650615.1 Gaiellaceae bacterium
CTACCGGCCCGAGAACGAGCGAGACTACGGGCAGGAGGCGATCGAGATCCTGCTCCAGGTGATGGAGGCCGAACGAGACAAGCTCGTCGTGGTCTTCGCCGGCTACAAGGACCGGATGGACGAGTTCTTCCGCTCGAACCCCGGGCTCTCGTCGCGCGTGGCGCACCACGTGGACTTCCCCGACTACGACGTCGACGAGCTGATGGCGATCGCGCGGCTGATGCTCGAGCGGCAGGCCTACCGCTTCGGCGACGGGGCCGAGGCCGCCTTCCGCGCGTACCTCGAGCGCCGCCTCGCGAGGCCGCGCTTCGCGCACGGCCGCAGCGTCCGGAACGCGCTCGACCGCGCGCGCCTGCGCCAGGCGAACCGCCTGCTCGGCGAGGGCCGGCGCACGATCGGCCGCGACGAGCTGATGACGATCACGCCGGACGACATCCTCGCGAGCAGCGTCTTCGCCGGCGAGGGCGAGCCGGACGCCGGCGCGCCGGTCCGGGGGGTCGTCTAATCCCCCGCCCGATCGTCCTCGGCGTCGTCGGCGACTCGGCGGCGGGCAAGACCACCCTCACGCGCGGGCTCGTCCGCGTGCTCGGCGAGGACCGGGTCACGCACGTCTGCGTCGACGACTACCACCGCTACGACCGCAAGCAGCGGGCGGAGCGGAACATCACGCCGCTCCACCCGGACTGCAACCACATGGACATCATGGCCCAGCACCTCGCGCACCTGCGCGCGGGCGAGCCGTTCCTGAAGCCGGTCTACCGCCACGAGGACGGCACCTTCGGGCCGCTCGTGCGCGTCGACCCGAAGCAGTTCGCGATCGTCGACGGGCTGCTCGGCTACTACACCGAGGACCTGCGGAGGCTGTTCGACGTGCGCGTGTTCCTCGCGCCGCCCGAGGAGCTGCGCCGCAGGTGGAAGGTGCAGAGGGACTGCTCGCGGCGCGGCTACACGACCGACCAGGTGCTCGCGGAGCTCGACCGGCGCGAGCCGGACTCGGAGGCGTTCATCCGCCCGCAGCAGCGCCACGCCGACATCGTCGTCTCGTTCCTCCCGGGCGAGGGCGCGGACCAGGAGCACCTCGACGCCGAGCTCGTGCTGCGCCCGACGCTGCACCATCCCGACTTCCGCTCGGTGCTCGACGGCGGCGCCGCGGAGCCCGGCGGGATCCTGATCTCCGAGGTGGAGGCGGAGACGCACCTCCGCATCCCGGGCCGGCTCGATCCCGAGCGCGCGCGCGCGATCGAGGAGATGATCTGGCAGCGGCTCCACTTCGCGAGCCACCTGCGCTCCGACCGGCTCGGCGAGTTCACGATCGGCACCGACCTGCACCGGTCCGAGTCGCTCGCGCTGATCCAGCTCCTGATCCTGTACCACCTCTTCACCGCCACCGCGAGCGTCGCGCTCGGCGGCGACGGCACCCGCGCGCCCGAGTCGGAGCCGGTCGCGCGCTGACCGCGCGCCGAGGGGCGGGCCGGCGCGGCCGGCGCATCGCCTACGATCAGCGCCGGTGGATCTCCTCCTCCGGCCGGCCCGGCGCACGGGGTTCCGGCTCCGGCCGGCCGCGTGGAGCGCGGGCGCCGTCGCGGTCCGGCTCGCGGCGCTCGCGGCCGCGGCCTGGACGGCGCTCCTGCTCGCGCGCTTCGGCGCGGTCGTCGCGACGATCTACTGGAACGCGGACGCCGCCTCCGCGCTCACGATCGGGGAGCTCTTCCCGTCCGTTCCCGGGGACGCGCACGTGACGCTCGCGAACTTCCCGTGGTACGCAACCCTCTGGTTCGAGCTCGCGACGCGCCACCTCCCGTTCCACCGCCAGGTGTGGGAGGTCGGGCCGTGGGTCGGCTCGCTCGCGGCGGTCGGGCTCGTCTGCTGGGCGACGGCGCGCGCGGCCGGGCGGTGGGCGGCCGGCGTGGTCGCGCTCCTCCTCGTCTGCGCCGGCCACGAGCTCCTCTTCATCCAGTTCGCCCCGGCGCTGCACGGCACCGCGGTCGCCTACGCCTGCGTCCTCGACGCCTTCCTCGTGCTCCTCGTCGCGCGCGGAGGGAGGATCGGCCCCCTCGGCGCCCACGTCGTGCTCGCGGCGGCGGTCGCGGCCGTCGCGGCCGCCGGGGCCGCGTCCGACCTGCTCGTCTACCCCGCGGCCCTGGTGCCCTTCGCGGCGGCCGGCCTCGCCGTCGCGCGGCTGGCGCCGGGCCCGCTCGCGCGGCGGGTCGCGCTGACGACGGCGGGGGTCACGGCCGGCGCGGTCGCCGGCGGGCAGGCGGCCGCGGCCGCGATGCGCGCGAGCGGCGCCGGGCCCGCGCACCTCGCCCTCGGGTTCACGCGCTGGGACCGGCTGGTCGAGAACGCCCTCGACGCCGTGCAGTCGCTCGCGTCGCTCTTCAACGGCGGCTTCGACGACCAGGCCCTCGGCGTCTGGTCCGCGCTCGCGTTCGCGTGCGGCGTGACGGTCGCGGCGGCGCTCGTCGCCGCGATCCGCTTCGGAGTCCGCTGGTCGAGAGAGCTGGCGGGGCGCCTCCGCGGCGGCGCCGGCGAGAGCGCCGAGCCGCTCCTCCGCACGGCCCACCTCGCCTTCTGGCTGCTCGCCGCCGCGCTGCCCGTCGCCGCGTTCGTCTGCTCCAGCCTCGCGCACGTGTGGGCCGGGCGCTACCTCGTCTCCACCGCCTACGGGCTCGCGGTCGTCGTCGCGGTCGCGGCGGCCCCGGCGGGCGCCGGGCGCCGCGCCGCGGTCACGTTCGGGGCGGCCGTCGTCGCGCTCGGGAGCGTCGTCGCCCTCGCGCGGAGCTTCGATCCCGCCCCGGGCGACAGGATGGCCCGGGAGCTGCTCTCGTTCCTCGAGGGCGAGGGCCTCACGGTGGGCTACGCCTCCTACTGGGACGCGGTGCCGCTCACGTGGCGGTCGCGCTTCCGGGTGCAGGTGTACCCGGTGCTCACCTGCAGACGGGCGCCGCACGGCCTGTGCACCTACCCGGTGCACGTGATCAGCAGCTGGTACCGGCCGCGGCGCGGCGTGCGAACGTTCCTCGTCGCGGACCACCGCTACGGCCCGCCCGACCCGGGCCGGACGCTCGGAGGCACGGCCGAGGTCGTCTCCTTCGAGCACTACTCGGTCTACGTGTACGACTACGACATCGCGGCGAACCTCGCAGACTGGCGGCTCTACGCCGGGTCGTAGAGGACGTCGTCCGCGAGCCGCAGCCGCTCGTGGATGACGTTGACGGCGCGTTCCGCCTCGCTCGACGGCACGACGCACGAGACGCGGATCGACGAGGTCGAGATGATCTCGATGTTGATCCCGGCGTCCGCGAGCGCCTCGAAGATCGCGGCCGCCACGCCCGGGTGGCTCTTCATCCCGGCGCCGACCACGGTGATCTTCGCGATCTCGCGCTCGCAGGTGTACCCCTCCGCGCCGATGTCGCGGGAGAGCTCCTCGAGGATCGGCTCGGCGCGGCCGAGCTCGTTCTCGGGGAGCGTGAACGAGATGTCGGCGAGCCCGGCGACCGACGTGTTCTGGACGATCTCGCCGATGTTGATGCCGGCGTCCGCGAGCGGGCGGAAGGTCCGGCCCGCGACTCCCGGGCGGTCCGGGACCTTGCGGATCGTCACCTTCGCCTCGCTGGTGTCGTGCGCGATCCCGGAGATGATCGCCTGCTCGAGCATGTCCTCCTCCCTGACGACCCGCGTGCCCTCGTCGGGCTTGAACGACGAGCGCACGTGGAGCTTGACGCCGTGGTTGCGAGCGTACTCGACCGAGCGCAGGGCGAGCACGCGGGCCCCGCTCGCGGCGAGCTCGAGCATCTCCTCGTAGGAGATCTCGCGCAGCTTGCGCGCGTTCGGGGCGATCCTCGGGTCGGCCGTGTAGACGCCGTCGACGTCGGTGAAGATCTCGCAGACGTCGGCGTCGAGCGCGCCGGCGAGGGCCACCGCCGTGGTGTCGGACCCGCCGCGCCCGAGCGTGGTGACGTCACGGGCGGTCGAGACCCCCTGGAAGCCCGCGACGATCGCGATCTTCCCCTCCTCGAGCGCCTCGTGGACGCGCCCGCGCCGCATCTCGACGATCCGCGCCCGGCCGTGGCTCGTGTCGGTGACGATCCCCGCCTGGGAGCCGGTGAACGAGACCGCGTCGCGGCCCAGGTCGATGATCGCCATCGAGACGAGCGCGACCGAGATGCGCTCGCCGGCCGTCAGGAGCATGTCCTGCTCCCGGGGGTGGGGGTCGCGCGAGACCCGGCGCCCGAGCTCGATCAGCCGGTCGGTCGTGTCGCCCATGGCGGACACGACGACGCAGACCTGGTTGCCGGCGTCGGCGGTCTCCACGATCCGCCGCGCGACGCGCCGGATCTCGTCGGGGCTGGCGACCGAGGTGCCGCCGTACTTCTGGACGACGATGGCCACGGAGGAGGAGGCTACCGGCCGCCCGGGGCCGCCTGCTCCAGCAGTCTTGAGCCCCCGGGCCCGTGCGGCGGGCGCCTTTGCGCCGTCTTCGGAAAACGCTTGCGCCGGGCTTACACGCCGGGGCTACGGTCGGAGAGAGGCCCCTCCGCCGAGCGCGGGCCGCGCCCGCCTCGCGACCGTTCCTCGAGGAAAGGAGTCGATCCCATGCCGAGCCCTCGTCTCGCCGCCGCGGCGGCCCCGGCGCTGTGCGCGTCCGTGCTCGCCCTGGGGCCCGCCGCGTCTGCGCGCCACGCACCGGCCGCGCCGCACCGCGCGGCGGTCACCCGCGTGAGCGTGGTCGCCGCGACCCCCTCCGAGTTCCGGTTCAAGCTCTCGAAGCGCGTCGTCCGGCGCGGGACGGTCGTCTTCAGCATCCGGAACCGCGGCGCGCTGCCGCACGACTTCAAGGTCCACGGCAAGAAGACGAAGCTCCTCTCGCCCGGGAAGAGCGCCACGCTGCGCGTCGTGTTCAAGAAGGCGGGGCGCTACCCGTACCTCTGCACCGTCTCCGGTCACGCGGCGGCGGGCATGAAGGGCGTCCTGCGCGTCAGGTAGCCGCCGCGGGGGCCGCCCCGGCGGCGCGCGTAGAGGCTCACGCCGGCGTACGGATAGGCGTTGAGCGCCCAGAGGGTCGCCGCGAGCGGCCCGAGCCGGAGCAGGCGGCCGGCGATCCGCCGGCGCGCCAGCTCCGCCGGGCCCTCGGCGTACTCGACGCGACGCGGCTGCAGGCCGGCGCGCGCGAAGGCCCAGAGGTAGGCCCAGAGCGTGTGCACGTGCTCGTTGATCCCGAGCTCCTGCTCGCGCGCCTGCTCCGGGTTCGCGGAGCCGGCGTACGGGGCGCGCGTCCCCTCGTTGAGCGCCGCGACGACCCCGCCGCGCCTCGTCACCCGGGCGAGCTCGCGGACCATCGCGCCGAGGTCGAGGGCGTGGTGGAGCGTGGCGACGCAGAACGCGACGTCGAAGGCGCCGGCCGCGAACGGCAGCCGCTCGCCGTCGGCCTGCAGGCGCAGGTACGGCCCCGCGCGCTCCTCGAAGAACGCCCCCCGGCCGAGCCCGATCACCGGGTCGACGAGGAGGTCGCACGCGACGTACTCGCAGCTCCTCGGGAGCAGGTGCTGGGCCGCCCAGCTCTTCGCGGCGCCGACCTCGAGGACGCGGTCCCCGTCCCGGACGAAGCGCTCGAGGAGCAGGCGGAAGCCGTGCTCGGTCGCGCCCCACGCGCGGTCCTCCCAGCCGAGCTCGCTGTTCAGGAACGGGAGCGCCGCGTCGACCCGGTCGTCGGCCTCGTACCAGCCCTGCTCGCGAGCGAGCTCGGGCCACGCGGCGAGCTCGCGGAGCTTCGCGTCGAGTCCGGGCGCGGTCGGGTCGAGCAGGCGCGGGATGCCGTCGACGACGGCGTAGGCGCGCTCGCACGCCGTGCACGTGAGCGCCTCGTCGAGCGCGCCGAGGCACGCCGGGCAGCGGACGTAGACGGGCAGCGCCACGGCCGGACGATAGTCGCCGGTCGCACTGTCAACCTTTCGAGAGGCGGCGATTAGGAATCCGTAAGACTTGCGCCCGCCGGGGCAGTAATCGCGGCGGCGATCGCCAAGCTAGGGGCGACTCCAGAGCCGACCGGCAGCAACGAAGGGAGATATGCGTGATGAACTGGTCCTCTCCATCAGGCCACTTCTCGATCCGCCGGCGCGCCCGCATCCTCGGTGCCGTCGCGGTCGCGGGCCTCGTCGTCGCGGGTGTCGCGGGCGCGGTGGTGTCGCGGTCGCAGGTCGCGCCGGCGAACAGCTCGCCGCCGACGGTCAGCGGCAGCGCCGACGTCGGCGCGACAGTCACCGCCAACCCGGGGACGTGGACGGGCTCGGCCCCGATCACGTTCCAGTACCAGTGGATGGTCTGCGACGGCAACGGGAACGCCTGCCACAACATCGCCGGCGCGACCGCCCAGACCTACAAGATCGCCTCGGGCGACGCGGGCAACACGCTGCGCGTGCACGTGATCGCGAGCAACGCCGACGGCTCGAGCACCGCCACGAGCGCGGCGACGCCGAAGGTCGGGGGCGCTGCGAGCAACCCGAGCGCTCCGGCGAACAGCTCGCCGCCCACCGTCAGCGGCGACGCGACCGTCGGCAGCACCCTGACTGCGAACCCCGGCACGTGGACGGGCGCGAGCCCGATCTCCTTCAAGTACCAGTGGCTCGTCTGCGACGGCACCGGGAACGCGTGCCACAACATCGGGGGCGCGACCTCGCAGACCTACAAGGTCGCGAGCGGCGACTCCGGCAACACCCTCCGCGTCAGCGTGACCGCCTCGAACTCGAGCGGCTCGAGCTCGAGCGTGAGCGCGGCCACCGCGAAGGTGTCCGTCACGGCGCCGCAGACCGGCTGCCCGAAGCTCGCGGCCGGGGCGCAGGCGGTTTCCGTCAACGACGTCGCCGCGCCGGCGCGCCTGCAGGTCGACCAGTTCGTCCCGAGCTCCACCCCGATCACGCGCGGGATGACCTCGTTCTCCGTCCGCTTCCACGTGACCGACACGTGCGGGCAGGCCGTGAGCGGCGCGCTCGTGTACGTGACGGCGGTGCCGTACAAGCAGGTGGCGACGCCCGCCGAGGCCGCGACCGACGCCGGCGGCTGGGTCACGCTGACCTTCAACCGGCTCTCGGGCTTCCCGACGAGCCGCAACCAGCAGCTGATGGTGCTGTTCGTGCGCGCCCGCAAGTCGGGCGACCCGCTCCTCTCGGGCATCTCGACGCGGCGGCTGATCTCGCTGAGGGTGAACCTCCACAGGTAGGCGCCGCGCCCGGGGCCGGGCTCCTCGGAGCCCGGCCCCTAGGCGGGGAGCAGGGTGTAGCCGACGCCGCGCACGGTGACCAGGCGCTCCGGCGCGGAGGGGTCGCGCTCGATCTTGCGCCGCAGCGTGGAGACGTGCACCTCGCAGGTGTGCTCGTCGCCGATGTGGGTGCTCCCCCAGAGGTGCTCCATGATCTGGCGCCGCGAGAGCGTCGCTCCCGGGCTCGACGCGAGCAGCCCGAGGATCTTGAACTCGGACGGCGTCAGCGAGACGACCTTCCCGTCCACCGTGACCTCGTCGTCGACGAGGTCGATCGTGAGCCCGCCGACCTTGCGGACGACGCGGTCGTTGGCGTTCCGGTCGATCTCGCGGCGGCGGAGGAGCGACGAGATCCGGCCGAGCAGCTCGGCCGCCGAGAACGGCTTCGTCACGTAGTCGTCGGCGCCCGCCCCGAGCCCCTCGACGATCTCGCGCTCGGAGTCGCGCGCCGTGAGCATGATGATCGGCACGTCGCTCTGCGCCCTGATCTGGCGGCACGCGTCCGTGCCCGAGAGCTTCGGCAACATGATGTCGAGGACGATCAGGTCGAACGCCTGCGAGAGCGCGGCGTCGATCGCGCCCACCCCGTCCGTCGCAACCTCGACCTCGTAGTGCTCGCGCTCGAGCGCGTACGTCAGCCCGCGAACGAGCGACGGCTCGTCGTCGACGACCAGCAGCCTTGGACTCATGCAGTGACCTCCGAGACCCGTTCTTCCCCTGTCTGCTCGGCCCGTGCGCGCTCGAGAGTGATCCGAACCGTCGTGCCGACGTCGATCTCCGACTCTAGCGCGATCTCGCCGCCGAGGGCGCCGACGGCCTCGCGCGCGATCGAGAGCCCGAGCCCGAAGCCGCGGTCGCGCTCGCCGGCGCGGTAGAAGCGGTCGAAGATCCGCCGCCGCTCGCCGGCCGGGATGCCGTGGCCGGTGTCTGCGACCTCGATCACGACCGCGCCGTCGTCCGACCGTCCGCGCAGCGTGACGCTGCCGCGCACGGTGTGCTGCACCGCGTTCGCCGCGACGCTCGAGACCGCCTGCTCGAGGAGGTCCGGGTCGCCGTCGATCGCGAGCGCGGGCGGGCAGTCGACCTCCACGTGGACCCCCGGACCCACGGGCAGCGCGGCCGCGACCTGCGCGAGGAGGGGAGCCACCTCGACGTGCAGGCGCCGCGGCACCTCCTCGCCGGCGTCGGCGCGGGCGAGGACGAGCAGGGCGCGCGTGAGCCGCGTCAGCCTCCCCGCCTCGCGGGCGATCACCTCGAGGAACTCGTCGCGTGCCTCGGGGTCGTCCTTCGCCCCGGTCTGGAGCATCTCGACGGCCGTGACGATCGACGCGAGCGGCGTCCGCAGCTCGTGCGCGGCGTTGGTCGCGAACTCGCGCTGGACGCGCTCGTTCTGCTCCTTCTGCGTCTGGTCGTGGATGACGACGATCACGCTGTCGCTGCCGGCGACGGGCGGAATGCCCGACAGCTCGAGCGTCCGCTCCTCGTCGCGGAGGAGCAGGTGGCCCGGCATCCCCGACCGGAACAGGTCGGCGGCGAGGCGGCGGACGCTCCCCTCGCCGAGGCGGTCGGCGGCGTCGTGGAGCTCGCGCCCGCGGTCGTTCGCGAACTCGATCTCGAGGTCGCGGCTCACCACGAGCACGCCGTCGTCGAGCCGGTCGAGCAGGTGCTCGAGGCGGTCGCGATCCTGCTCGAGCGTGAGGAAGAGCTCCTGCAGCTGCCCGCGCATTCGCTCGATCGAGAGCGAGAGGCTGCCGACCTCGTCCGGGAAGCGGCTGCCCACGTGCGCGCCGAAGTCGCCGGCGCCGATCGCCTTCGCGGCCGCGGCGATCCGCCGCAGGCGGCGGGCGGTCAGCGTCGCGATCACGAGGCCGAGCGCCGCGCCGACCGCGAACGCGATCAGCGCCGCCTGGACGAACTCGTCGCGGATGATGCCGAGCGCGGCCTGCATCCCCTGCTGGCGCGAGTACGTCACGACCGCGCCGCCGACGCCGTGGTGGAGCGGAATGCCGATCACGAAGTCCGACCCGGTGCTCGTCCCGTGGATGTACCGCGTCCCGGAGAGCGCATCCGCCCTGGCCGCCGGCCCGTCCGGCACCTCCGACCACTCGACGCCGCGGGAGACGGAGGGACTGATCAGCTTCCCGCCGGCGTCGAAGACGTAGAGCCGGACGCTTCGCTGCTGGGTCAGGACGGCGACGTCGCGGCGCAGGTCGGCCATGGTGGCGTCGTGCTGCAACGCCTCGGCGGCGACGACGCTGCGGCCGACCGCGAACGCCTCGGCGTAGCGGTGGAAGGCTCGCTCGGAGCGCGAGTTGAGCACGCCGACGACCGCGATCGCGGTGAGCGCTGCGACCCCGGCGAAGGCGAGGCCGAGCCACCAGCGCATGCCCAGGAGCCGCCTCGCGCGTCGCACCGCCCAATTGTGGCGGCTCAGGGTTTCTTGAGCAGGTTGCTCAAGGTTTCTTGCGGAGAGCATGCTGCGCGTCTGGCCACCCTCCGGAGGTCTCAAGATTTCTTTCGGAATCGTCGGCCTCCCGGTTTTCTGCCCTACGTTTGAGCAGGAACCTGAAGCGGAGCACGACCTCCTCTCACATGTCTCAGTCGTCAGTCATCGTCGCGCCCGCGCGCTCTCCGCTCGAGGACGACAGCTGGCTCACGAACCTCGAGCGTACCGAAGAGCGGTGCCGCCGGTACCTCGAAGACCTGCGCTGGCCCGAGGGCGTGGCGTGCCCCCGGTGCGGCTCGCACTCGATCGGCGAGATCCCGGCGCGCCGCCGCTACTACTGCCGCGGCTGCCGCTACCACTTCAGCGTCACCTCCGGCACGGTCTTCCACAACTCGCACCTGCCGATCTGGAAGTGGTTCCTCGCGATCGAGCTGATGCTCGACGCCGAGTCGGGCATGCCGGCCAACCAGCTCGTCCGGCTCCTCGGAGGGAGCTACAAGACGGCCTGGTTCGTCGAGCACCGGATCCGCGCCGCGATCGTCCAGGCGGGCGAGCGGCCGCACGAGAGCGAGGCGGTCCGGCCGACCGCCTACCACCGCCCCGGCGAGAAGTACCTGCTCGCGTACCTCGCGGAGACGAGCTGGTGCGCGCGGCATCGCGGCAACCCGCGCGGCTTCGGGGCGACGGTGCTCGCGCTGCTCGACGCCGAGCCGGTGCCCTACGGCGAGCTGATCGCCCGGGAATCCCGGCCGCACTCGGCGCGCTCGCGCGGCTGACGCAACAATCCGGGGTCTGACCCCGCGTTGTTGCGTGCGACGCGACGCCGGGCCGCCGGCGGGTTCCCCCGGCGGACGAAGCCGCTTTGCTCAAGATTCCTTTGGTCTCAGGGCGACCTTTTCGCCAGGCCGTAGCGTCGGGCCTGCGGCCGCGGGTGCGGCCGTTTCCGCATTCCGACCTCGGAGGGAGACATGGCGAGCAAGCTGAGGCTCAAGGTCAACGGCCTTGTTCATTCGGTGACCGCCAGCCTGGACACGCCGCTTCTGTACGTCCTGCACAACGAGCTGCACCTGCACGGGCCGCGCTTCGGCTGCGGGCTGGCGCAGTGCGGCGCGTGCTCGGTGCTGCTGGACGGGAAGGAGATCCGGAGCTGCGTGACGCCGGTGGCGGCGGTCTCGGGGAAGGCGATCACGACGCTGGAGGGGTTGCCGGCGTTGTGGGCGAAGGAGCGCGGCACGACGGCTTCGAGCCCGGCGCTGCATCCGTTGCAGCAGGCGTGGATCGACGTGCAGGTGCCGCACTGCGGCTACTGCCAGAACGGCATGATGATCCAGGCGGCGGACCTGCTCTCGACGACGAAGAACCCGACGGAGGAGCAGATCCGGACGGCGATGAACGGCCATCTGTGCCGTTGCGGCACCTATCCGCGGATCCTGACCGCGATCAAGCAGGCGGCCGCGGTGATGGCGAAGGGAGGCAAGTGATGACCGGGCTTCTGCACGAGCGCGAGCTCTCGCGCAAGAGCTTCGTCAAGGGCGGCGGCGCGCTCGTCGTCGGC